>JBKPNH010000120.1:0-4985 GCA_046732535.1 Acidobacteriota bacterium | reverse complement strand
AGATGAGGACAGACGGAAGAGAAGACCGTAACCTGGTCGCCCTTCTTTATTAGCCACACGGCTTGTTCAGAAGTGAAGCGACCCCAGCCGGCGTTCTGCGCTACCAGGACCGTTTGCTTCTTTGGCTTGCCTTCTGGAATTGCGTCCAGTCGTACAACGTCAACCCAGTCTGAAACATTCGCAGCGGCCAAGGCCGGAACAACACTGTAACGACCGAGCGTGACCCCGAGTAAGCTGGTGATTCCGAGACCAATCAGGCCAGTCAGGATTCCCAGCAATGAGCGACGATCGTTTGAGACCAGTTGTTCTTTCGCTGCAAGATGCCCCAGTTCAAGTTGGCTCTGGTGTTGCTTGAGTTCTCTTGCCGTTTGCAACGGTTCGACTTTAGAAGCCATGCGAACTACCTCGCCATTCATTGTGTCCCTTTCCGCTTGCTCCAATCGTAGTCGGGAGCACACGTGTCTGATTAAGACGACCCTGAGGCCGCCGTGTCGCTGGGCTATTAGTTTTTGAGGCGGTAGGAGAGACGCCAGAAAGTTTGCCGCAGTGAGGTAATTCGTTACAGGGGAATAGGCAAAACTGGGCAGTTCAATTTTTTCAAATAGGCTGCGAGAACTGCTGTCCGCAAACCCAATCAGATTGTGGGCGATTCGACTCTTAGAGCCGCTGAGTCAAAGTGCGCACCTTACTTGAAGCTAGTAACGGTAGGCAAGAAAAATTTGGTAGCGAAAATGGCTATTTGGTAGCTTTTCAGGCTAAGTTTCGTTATCCAGTGCGACTTCGCGAATTCAATTTGGGAGTGCGACCGTTTGCAGTCGATGCCCTGTGACTATCGTCACGTTTCAGAGGCCGACTACTCTTGATACTTTTTCATAGCTTTGTGCGCGTTATTTGGTAACGGCGAGCTTCGCTCCGCCGATCGAGTCATTTGACTGGGAGAAACTTATGGAGAAGACTCTACTTAGTTTTGTTTTGGTGTTCGGGATCATCGTATCGCAGGGGGTAACGGCAACCGCGCAGAATTCCGTTGTCGGTTACTGGCAAACGGGTGGGTTAGGAATGATCAATGAGGTCAACACCGTCACCGGCCAGACAAAGAACAATCGCGGTCAACTGTTCTCTTACAAGTTTGCGGCAGACGGCACCTACACATTCGTAGGCTACATGGAATCGACTATGTTCGGCTGCACAACGGGCCTTTTTAACGAGATCAACGGCCGCTACATGGTTGACGGTACGACAATCTTTCTGAACCCCTCGCGCGATTTCTGGAAAAACACGTATTCGTGCTTCCCGAATTCGAACAGGTCGCAGACGAACACCCCGACGAAAAAATCGCTGGAATTCGGTTTTAAGAAGGATGAATACGGCAAGGATTTCATCTGCCTCAACGACGCAGGCGTTGAGACCTGCTACAGGCGCGAGAAGCAATAAAGAGAGAAGACCGAAAGCATTTTGGTTCTAGCGATAAAGATCGCGCCTCTTAACGATGGCGCGATCTTTTTATCTAGACTTCATCTCCGGCATCGAGAAGTGTAGAACGAGTTCCTTCCAGTCAGCGAAAACGTAGTCCGCGGTGCGCGCCGGATCCCTGGTGTTGGATCGATTGAACCAGGCAGCCGTCATACCAGCGGCTTTAGCGCCGGCGATGTCTGTGTCGAGGCGGTCGCCCACGAACCAAATCGGCTTTGCGAGCTTTCCGAATCTCGCTGCGGCGGTATCAAAGAGAAGTGGGTTCGGTTTTCTCACAGCGTATTCCGCAGACACCACCACAACGTCCAGATATTCTGCGAGTCCATGCTTGCCAAGTTCGTAACGAATGACGGGCTCGCTGAAGCATGTGTTGCTAACAACGCCAAGCGGAATACCCCACTCACGGAATCGCTCAAGCGCCGAACGGACTCCGGGCATCGGCTCCGTACGTACCGACGCCTTCCAGAATCCGATTTCCAACTCAGACAAAGGCAAATCAAATCGAACACCAAGAAAATCGTAAATCAATTTCGTCAGGGCTGGCCACGGTGTCTCCAGGTGCGTTTCCTCGCGCCGATCTGAGACCTCGCTCGTGATCCGCTGTGCGCGCATCACTACATCGTCAATCCCAAGATTCGGTGGACGATAACTGGAGCGGGAGAGCACCCATTCGTTGCCGGCACGCACGTCGAAACTGATCTCCTCGACAAGCGTGCCTCCGTAGTCAAAGAGAAATCCGCCGGGTAGGGTGCCTGTCATCTTGTGCTGCCTAACTAAGAGGATTGATCCCAGACGACGACATATTAGTTATCTCTCGCTTCAACCACGACCGCGTAAAGCGCCACTCGCGTTCAACTCGCGCCTCGGATATATCCAGCAGCTCAGCCACTTCTTTAACGGTATAACCTCCGAAGTAGCGATGCTCGACGATGGCGGCCTTGAGTTCGTCGACCTCGGCGAGCTTTTTTAAAGCAGCGTCCAGCAAGGTCAGCTCTTCGGACATCTCAGGAGAGATAACCGCATTTTCGAGATCGATATGTTCGGCGTCGCCAGCGCGCTTACCCGCTCTACGGCTTTTGGCATAGTCGATCAAAACGTGACGCATTCGCCTCGCGACCAGCGAATAGAAATGTTTACGACTGTGCCAATCTATTCTCTTGCCGCCGAGGAGTCTGATTAAAGCTTCGTTGACGAGAGCCGTGGTTTGGAAGGTGTGGCCCGGGCGTTCCCCCAACATGTAATGATGGGCGATCTTTTTTAGCTCGGCGTCGACCAGCGGAATGAGTTTCTCGAGCGCCTGAGAGTCTCCGTCACTCCATGCCTTTAACAGGTCGGTGATTTCGTGGTCACGAGCCATCGCAGTATACAGAGGCGCACGCGAGCGGCTGATAGTAGATTCCTGGATCGGAATGTCATCTTACCAGCAAACCCGGCCCGGGTTATCCGAAAAAACTGTTTCTGTTTCGGTAATGGTAATGAACCGGTCAGCGAAACCATTACGTTATGAGGCCCGAAAAGCCTCAAGTGCGCGTCCAATAACTGTTGTCAGAGGTAGGTGGCGTGTATAAAATGCTGCCCGCCATACTAAGACCTAAGGCGCTACAAGATCTCTGCGCTCAACAATCTTCGCCGCTCGAGTTCTCACCCTGGGAGACAAATCGAATGGAGCGCCCCCTCTGGGATCGCATTCAGGAAATCTATAACTCGGCATTAGCGATACCGAAGTCTGAGCGCAGCGCATTTCTCGCGGTGGCTTGTAACAACGATCCGATCCTCATGCGCGAGGTGATGTCGCTGCTGCACGCCGACGACATAGCCGACGGTTTTCTGGAATCGCCCGTGTTCGAACTCGGCCTCAAAGTCATATCGAACACCAACCTAAACGACGTTCCGACTCCTGAGAAAAGCGAAAGCCTCGTAGGAAAGACGATCGACGGGCGTTTCTTCGTGGAGAGCGAACTCAGCCATGGCGGCATGGGTCAGGTATATCTCGCCCGCGATGTGAAGCTTCACCAGCGGCGCGTGGTGATTAAAGTTCTCCTACAAGCGTCGCTCGACGATCCATATGTGGTGACAAAGTTTCGGCAGGAAGTCGAAGCGTTGGCACGCATCAGTCATCCCAACGTGGTAAGCGTTCTTGGCGCCGGCGACCACGAGGGCAAGCCTTATATCGTGATGGAGCACGTGGATGGTGTAACGCTGCGCTCGCAAATTCCGGAAGAGGGCATGGATTTCGAACGTACTGCGTCGATTCTTAGGCAGATCGGGCCCGCACTCGATCATGTCCACGAAGAACGAATTTTTCATCGCGACCTCAAGCCTGAAAACATTTTGCTTCAACTTCTAAGGGGCGGCACGGAATTCGTCAAAGTGGTGGATTTCGGCATCGCCAAAGTGAAAGACTCCGTCGTTGCTCCGAGTACGGCGAAGCAGGTATCGGTGGGCACCTTCCGTTATATGTCTCCCGAGCAGCTTCGCGGTGGAGAAAAAATCACGGCGGCAAGCGATATTTACTCAATGGGCGTAGTCGCCTTCGAGATGATTACGGGGCGGCGTCCTTTTAGTGCGTCGTCTGGGCCGCAATTGCTGGAATTGCAGCGTGAAGGTGTGCGTCTTAACCCGGCAGATCTCCGGCCAAATCTGTCGACTGAAGCTCGAGCGATATTGCTGCGTGCACTGGCGTTTGATCCTTCTGCGCGATACGAAAGTGCCGCTGAGTTTTGCAATCAGTTGGCGCGTGCTCTGACTGATTCTCAGCCGCCAATCATCAAGCCCCCGCCGCCGCGGCCTCGAATACTGAAGTTCATTATTGGTGGTCTCCTGATTCTTCTGGTCGGTGTTGGCGTAGCCATTTATCTCAACAGTCAACGCACAACACCGGGCAATCAGAACACAGCCGATCCGCAACCCACTCCTCCAGAGCGTTCATTCAACTATTCGTTGGAAGTGCAGAGGATGCACGGCAACAAGCGATATGAGGAGCCCTATTTGTCGTCTGGAAAAGAGACTTTTAATACCGGTGATAAGTTTCGGCTTATCGTGTCGAGCCCCGAGCCGGGATTTCTATACTTGTTCAATGAAGGACAGCCCTCGCCAAATGGAGCCAGCTTCACGATCCTTTACCCAACGCCGTCGACAAACAACGGTTCAGCCACTCTCGGTGCAAATCAGCAGGTGAAAACCAACTTGAACACTTTCTCAGGCGAGAAAGGTACCGAGAACTTCTGGATTATTTGGTCAATTTCATCAGTACCGGAACTGGAGAAGGCAAAGGCTGAAGCGTTCAAGCATCCCGACGGGGGATTGACCGGTGACAATCTGACAGCCATCAAGAAGTTTCTCACGGCCAAGAGAGAAGAAGTGAAAACGAGGTACTCGACGGTTAAGGAAAAAGATCAGACTACCGTCCGTGGCAACGGAGACGTGTTAGTCCGGATGGTGGAGCTTCAACACAGATAAGACGAATGCAGTGATTTCGTCGCCCGGAGGTTAATGCATGAAATGTATCGGAC
>JBKPNH010000119.1:0-12600 GCA_046732535.1 Acidobacteriota bacterium | reverse complement strand
GTGGAGGTCGGCAGCGGCTGGCAGCTCTGGGGTGAGAACTTCGACTGCGAGATCAAAGACATTCTCGAGGTTCAGGATGCTATTACGCGTCACCTGCTGGCGGCGCTCAAACTGAAGCTGAGTGGCGATGAAGAGAGGCGCATCACCACGCGTTACACGGAGAGTGCCGAGGCGTATCAATCGTATCTGGAAGGGCGCTATCACTGGAGCAAGTACACGCGCAGCGGCATCGAGAAAGCCATCATCCACTTCCGTCAGGCCATCGAACTCGACCCCAACTACGCCCTCGCCTACGCCGGCATCATCGACTGCTACCTCCGCCTCGCCACCAACTACCTCCCCCCGGAAGAGGAGATTGTCGGGGTAGATGAATCCCAGGGAGCCGATCATCCTGTCGACGACACCGACGAGAAACTCAAGTTGCGCTTCGAGTGGGATTGGAAGGGGGCAGAACGCGAACTCCAGCGAGCGCATGAATTAAAACTTGACTACCCCAAGGCTCACCAGTGGTACGCCGCCTATCGATTATCAAAAGACCTTTTCGAACAGTCGATTGGAACTTCACCTGATACGCGCACGCAAAAAGACCTTAATTTACCAAGTCAAATCGTTTTAGGTGAACCCACAGCCGCTGAACAATTGCAAGTACTGTGTGCAGTCGCACGCGAACAGATGGTGGTTGGAAATATCGACGCTGCCGAACTCGTTCTAAAACCTTGGTATCCAGAGCACGGCTGGCCAAACCTAGCATCTTTGTCGCCCTCAACTGCGGCGGATCTCCTGTTAACGCTGGGTATGCTTATTGGTCGTTTGGCGATAACCAGAATGACACCTCACGGACACCGCCGTGCCGACGCCTTTCTCACAGGATCCGTGGCATTACTCGAGAATCTGGGCGCAAAAAATCGCTCAGTCGAAGCACAAATCGAACTGGCCCGTTGTTTTTACCGGCAGGGTCTATTCGATCTTTCGCACGATACTTTTTCGACAGCTTTATCGAAACTGCCAGACGATCAAGTGGAGCTGAAGAGTCTGAGCTTGGTCTTCTGGGCCGCGGTGGAACGAGATTCGGGACGGTTGGTCGAGTCAATGACAAAGCTTAATCAAGCAGCCGCCCTTACAGTGGGCGGGCTGTTAGCCACAGGTATTTATCACATTGAAGCCGCTGCAACACAGAAAGAATTCGCAGCCTACGAAGGCGGTGAATCATACGTTGATCACGCGCTGCTTCATTACAAGACGGCGCTTTATGAGTGCCAAGTTGTCGGCAATCATAGAATGACTGCTATTGCAGAGAATAACCTCGGCTTACTGTTACGAAACTTGGGACGCATGGATGAGTCAGAGAAGCATCTACTGCGATCGTTGAGTTATTTCGAGGCGCTTTCAGACACATTTCACTCGGCATATGTAAAAGAAACGCTCACGCGTCTTTACATAGCGACTCATAAATACGAGCTCGCCAAACAGGCTATTGACAACGCCATTCACATTTTTTGAAGTCACGGATGGTCAGGCGGTATTGGCTGAAGCATTAGCCACAAGCGGCATCGTGCTCAGTCGACTGGAGAATTTCAATGAGGCGCAGAAGCGATTCGAGGCGGCGTATAACGTTTCGGAGAGGTGTGGGGATCGGGAGGGGGCGAGGAGGGCGTTGTTGAGTATGTTTGAGGAGATGGGGAAGCGGCTGGAGCATGCCGAATTGCACCAGATCTCTGAAAAACTTCAACGACTACAATCCTTCAGCGAACCAAGCCCACTCTCCGCTCGCGTCGAAGAAACAATCATCCAAATCGCGTCGGTCACAAACACAAGCAACTGAAAGATAGCGGCAACCACACCATGCCTCATAACAACACTCTGTACTACGAATTTGGTCCTTACCGTCTCGAAGTGGGCCAACGCATCCTCACGCGCACCGGCGAAATGATCGCCCTCACGCGCAAAGCCACTGAGATCCTGATCGTGCTCGTCGCCAACGCTGGTCAGCTCGTCGAGAAAGACGAGTTGCTGAAGGAAGTCTGGCCCGACTCGTTTGTCGAAGACTCAAACCTCACACAAAACATCTTTCAGCTCAGACGTACTCTCGGCGATGAGCGGGCCGAACCGAAATACATCGAGACTGTCGCCCGCCGCGGCTACAGATTCATCGCTAACGTCAGGACCGTTGGTGATGGCGACTCCGCGGCTGAGGCTGAGAACGGTCTCGATGGTGACAGTACGGTCTTGCCGCCGCGCACTGTGGCAGTTCTCCCCTTCGTCAATGCTACGGGCGATTCTGGTCTCGAATACTTAGCCGACGGGCTCACGGAAAACTTCGTCAACAATCTCGCGCGCGTCTCCAAACTTCGGGTGATGTCACGCAGTGCGGTGTTCCGCTACAAGTCCAAGCAGTTGGATCCGCGCGTGGTGGGGAAAGAGCTTGGGGTTGGCGTGGTGTTGGTGGGACGAATTGCCTCTTACCCGCCGGGTATCTCGATTGCCGTGGAACTGGTGGAGGTCGGCAGCGGCTGGCAGCTCTGGGGTGAGAACTTCGACTGCGAGATCAAAGACATTCTCGAGGTTCAGGATGCTATTACGCGTCACCTGCTGGCGGCGCTCAAACTGAAGCTGAGTGGCGATGAAGAGAAGCGCATCACCACGCGTTACACGGAGAGTGCTGAGGCGTATCAATCGTATCTGGAAGGGCGCTATCACTGGAGCAAGTACACGCGCAGCGGCATCGAGAAAGCCATCGTTCATTTCCGCCAGGCCATCGAACTCGACCCCAACTACGCCCTCGCCTACGCCGGCATCATCGACTGCTACCTCCGCCTCGCCACCAACTACCTCCCACCGGAGGGGGATGACTTAGCGTTCACCGATGAACTCTCAGGCCAGCCACCGTCTCTTGCTTTGATGGACGAGTCGCAGAGCGATGGCTCACAAGTCAGCGTCATCGAGCAGAAGGTTAAGCTGCGTTTCGAATGGGACTGGCGAGTTGCCGAGCAAGAACGGCGCCGAGCAAGTGAATTGAAGACTGAATATCCCACAGCGCACCAGTGGTTTGCCGCCTATCGACTTGCCAAACGAGTCTTTGAAGAATCTGCCGGACTATCCTCCACTACCAGCCCCGTAGAGTTGAAGCTCCCGGCCCAAGTTCTATCCGGCGCGCTCACCCCAGGAGAAGAGGTACACATACTATGCGCGGTTGCGCGTGAACAGATTGCGGTTGGCAATTTTGAAGCGGCCGAACTCGTTCTCAAAACTTGGTGTCCCGAATCAGGTTGGCCCGATCTTCAGTCCCTGAGTCCTCATTCAGGCGCAGATCTTCTTCTTACATTAGGCACTTCGATCGCTTACCTTGCTGGAAGTAAACGTGCTGCTAATCACAAGCGGGCAGAAGTGTTTCTAAGCGGAGCGATCGCGCTCTTCGAGCAACTTGGGACCAAAAGTCGTTCTATTGAGGCTCAAGTAGAATTGGCACGTTCATATTACAGACAAGGTCTATTTGATCTCGCGAGAAACACGTTTTCATTAGCCATGTCGCAGTGCCCACCAAATGAAGCGGAACTCAAGAGCCATTGCCTGATCTTCTGGAGTGTGCTCGAGCGAGACTCTGGACGTTTGGCGGATTCGATGGCGAGATTGCGCGAAGCAGAGGGCCTTCAGGTTTCGGGACTACTAATGCGAGGTCGCTGTGACTTGGAGCTAGCAACAACTCTTAAGGATCTCGCCATTTTTGAGCGCCAAGAGTCATACAGTGACCAAGCGAGAGTTCATTACAAGAATGCACTTTACGAATTCGAAGCAATCGGACACCACCGAATGGCGGCTATTGTAGAAAACAATTTAGGATTTTTATTATTAAATCTCGGCTTTAGCGAGGAGTCTGAAATGCATCTCTTGCGTTCACGTAGATTCTTTGATGCATTATCAGACAACCTACGAGTAGCGCAGGTAAATGAAACTCTGACGCGTTTGTACATAGCTACAGAACGGTATTCCTTAGCCAAACAAACCATCGAAACCGCCGTCGAAGCGCTGGAGTTGACGCACGGAGAAGCGGTTCTCTCGGAAGCATTAACCACAAGCGGCATCGTGCTCAGTCGACTGGAGAATTTCAATGAGGCGCAGAAGCGATTCGAGGCGGCGTTTAACGTTTCGGAGAGGTGTGGGGATCGGGAGGGGGCGAGGAGGGCGTTGTTGAGTATGTTTGAGGAGATGGGGGAGCGGCTGGATGGTGACGAGTTGCGCCAAACCGTCGACCGGCTCCGAAGACTACAGGCTGTGAGTGAACCAAGCCCGTTCGCCGGCAGGGTTGAGCAGACGATTGCTCAAATTGAGTCGGCGTTAGAGAAGTAGGCCGTCGCGTTTGCGGCGCGACCAAGGGACGGGAAAGGTGGAACGCTGGGTCGGGAGGAGGTCGCCGTGTTGTTGGCGACCTGCGTGCAACTTCTTCAAGTCGGAGCCTTCAGTGCACCGGCAACGCGGCTGGTGCTTTGGGAACGATCCGCCAGTCGGGAGCGGAATGAGCGGTCCTGGCGGAACCTTAAGACGGCGCCAAACCTCAAAGAGGTCGACTCTATAGAACTTCGTTAGGGCGCTGGTTAGTGCCGTTTAGAGAAGTTCCGTTGGAAAAATAAACCCTGAAAGCGGTGGTAGTCCGCTTGAAACCAGTGAGACCGCGCAACACCTAAAGGTGGGAATGATTCCGGGTATCATTTCAAGTCTCCTGTCAGAGGCCGCGTTGCGGTATGTGCTTTGCCAGTTACCTTGCTGAGTGGTCGCAAAGGCGCGATTTCTCAGCAAGTTGACTGATTTTTGATAAGTGACCGCGCAATCTGACCGTTCATCGGTCAACTTAGAGCAATGCGGCGCCATCGAGCAGCATCCGTATCAGCCCCGCGAAGCTTCCCGAGACGGCGCTTCCCAACTCGAACCGTGATGTGGTTGTCGGGAAAACAGCAGGATTGTTGATTGTACTGGTGGCCCGGCCACCTGGAATGTTGCCGGCCGCACGACCTATAGGGATATGACCAGCGATTCGTCCAGCTGCAATGTTGCCGGCTAGTGCAGTGGACGAAATCATTATCGTCAAGATCGAAGCTAGAATTGTGGGCGTAAGGCGTTTCATTGTGATTCTCCTAGTGAACAAGCCCGTTGCTGGGGGTAGTTGATTCCGGCGGAATTCGCTTTTGAAACTGTTCTTGCCAGAATAGGTTTTCAACCGTCAGTTAGTTTACATAAGGGCCGGTACAACAAGCGTGCCAACCCTAAAGCAACCACACGTGCTACCTCTAAGTGGTTGATGGAAAGAGACTTGTTGCTTGGCTCCATCCGACCTTCTCACAAAAGTGAAAAAGTGAGATGGTGTTTACTATCTACACAGCGCTGCACGATGGGACTTTTTTTTAACACTAAATCGTCATTCCATTCATAAAAACGCACTCATTATGAGTACGGTAAAGGAATGTATATTGGTGTTTCATTGCATATTTAATATCCAGAGAGTTTTAGGCTCAGCAATGGCAAGCAAGCTAACTCTTAGCAAAGACCAAGCACTTCCGCTTACAGAAACTGAGAGAGTAGAGGCATGCTGCGCATTAGCCCGCGAAAAACTCGAAATCGGAGATTACGATGGCGGCGTCGCGACGTTAAGGCGTTGGTGGATGTTTGGGGAATGGCCCAAACAGACCGGCTTAACTCATAAAGCGGCCGCCGAGTTATTATTGACCGCTGGCATTCTGAGCGGATTGATTGCTAGTACCAAGCATTGTGCGGGAGGTCAGCGACCTGCCGAAGAATTGCTAAGTGGAGCTATAGCATTATTTGAACAGATGGGGGATTCGGCTCGGGCGTCAGAAGGTAGGATCGAACTGGGATGGTGTTATTTTTGGCACGGATTATTTGATCTAGCCCGAGCAAGCCTAAGTTCATCACTTACGACATTAGGTTCTGCCCAACCGAAACTACGAAGTATTGCTTTGATTCGCTTGGCAGTTGTCGAACATTACGCAGGACGTCTCGACGACGCGATTGCGCTCTTACGAGAAGCATGGCCCTTAGTTGAGGCTGAATGCCCTTGGATAAAAGGTAGGTTTCACCTTGAGCACGCCACAACATTGCGAGATTTAGGAGTAGCTGAGGCAGATGAAAGGCATTATGAGGATTCCCTTAGACATTATCGCGAGGCTCTCACAGAGTTTGAAAGTCTCGGCAACCTTCGCTACACCGCGATTGTTGAAAATAACCTTGGATATTTGCTGTTAACACTTCGGAGGTTTGACGAGGCTGAAGAGCATCTTCACCGAGCCAAGAGGCTGTTCGAGCAATTCGGCGATGAGGTTAAACGAGCCCAGGTTGATGAGACGGTAGCTCAACTCCTAATCGCGCAGGAGGATTACCAGTTAGCTGAATCTTCAATAAAAAGCGCAGTAAACACTCTTGAGGATCGCGGCGAAGACGCTCTGTTGGCGGAGGCGCTGACGACGCAGGGGTTGATTCTTTGCCGTTTGGGGCGGAGGCAGGAGGCGAAGCCCATTCTGGAAAGGGCGAGACGCGTTGCGGAGAGGTGCGGAGATAGGGAAAGCGCCGGAAAAGCCCTTCTCATCCTCATCGAGGAAATGTGCGAGCAGTTGCCCGACGACGAGCGCCGCGAAATCGGCGCCCAGGCAAACCAATTACTCGCTAATTCACAACAACACGCCACCCGCGAGCGCTTAAGAAAGTGCCTCGAACAAATAGCGGAGGCCCACACCCGTCACGTCGCCCAGCGCGAGCAAGAGATTCACGCCCAAAAGATGGCCGCCCTTGGCGAACTCTCCTTCGGCGTCGCCCATAACGTAAACAACACCCTCACCGGCATACTCGGCCGTGCCCAACTCATCCTTCGCAACAGCAACGATCCCGGCAAAGTCGAAGCAGGACTCGAACTAATCATCAAGAGCGCCGAAGACGGCGCCCACATCATCCGCCGTATCCAGGACTTCGCCCGCCCACGCCCAAGCCGCGAGTTTGAAACCATCTCCGTCGCGGAACTCCTGAAAGACGCCTGCGAAATGACTCGCCCGCGCTGGGAGTCGCGCTCGGAATTCGCACCAATCCGTTTTGCCCTCCACGCCGACTGCCAGGCGTACGTTAAAGGCGACGCCGTCGAACTGCGCGAAGTGCTCGTCAACATGATCTACAACGCCGTCGACGCGATGCCTTCCGGAGGCGAAGTGCGCGTCTCAACGCAGGAGAGCCGTGAAAAAGTCGTCATCTGTATCACCGACACCGGTACCGGCATGGGCCCCGAAGTGAAACAGCGCCTCTTCGATCCGTTCTTCACTACCAAAGGTAAAGCCGGAACCGGCATGGGTCTGGCCGTCAGCTTCGGTATCATCCGCCGCCACGAAGGCTCGATCGAAGTTGACAGCGAACCGGGCCGCGGTACCACATTCCGGATCTCCTTACCGAAAGTCGCGCCAGCCACCACCGACAACGCAAAGAACCTCCTCACCACCGAGGGAATCGCGACCCACGAAGACAAGGTACGCATCCTCGTAGTTGACGACGAAACACACGTCCGTGAAGTGCTGATCGAAGCACTCGAAGGCGAAGGCTGCGAGGTCGTCTCAGCGCCGAGCGGCGAAATCGCCTTGGCCTTATTCGATCAATATGACGGGAAGTTCGACGCGGTGTTCACCGACATCGGCATGCCGGAAATGAGCGGGTGGGAGCTTGTTAATGAGATTCGGGAACGCTCGAAGACGATCCCGCTGGCGATCGTTAGCGGATGGGCCGACGCCATCAGCGTTCAGACCAGAAATGCTGTGAACGCCGATTGGGTCATCGCAAAACCTTTCGACATCAACAAGATCTCCAACATCGCTGAGGAGATCTCCCGCCGCAAGCAAACGACCGCCGTTGTAGTTTAAAACGCGAATTGTGCGGATCTTTTAAGCGCTGACGCTGAGGTCGTGTCGCTCGAGTTTTAAATACAGTCCACGACGCGTGAGACCAAGCTCACGGGCCGCGCGTGAGATATTCCCGTTATGCCGGCGCAGAGCGTCGGCAATCATCCGCCGCTCAACTTCCGCCAGCGCATCCGCCAGCGTCCCCGCACCTTGCAAGTTCGACGACGAAGGCATCGTAGCGATGGACGCTGCCGACGGCGCAGTCGGCGATGAGGTTCGTTTCAATTCCGGCGAAAGCTGCTCGGGCGTGATCACCGCACCATCTTCGGCCCGCGCCACCGTGCGCTGAATCTCATTGCACAGTTGCCGCACGTTCCCCGGCCAGTCGCTCACCATTAAAAGGTCGACCGCCTGCGGTGTGATCTGTATGTCTTTGCGCCCAAACTTCGCCGAGTAATGATTGACGTAGTAGTTGACGATCGTCGGAATCTCCGACCGCCGCTCGCGCAACGGCGGCACCCGCAGGCGAATCACGTTGAGCCGGTAATAAAGGTCTTCGCGAAAACGTCCCTGCGCCACCATCTCTTCGAGATCCGTGTTGGTCGCCGCGATGATGCGCACGTCCACCTTGCTGGGCCGTTGCTCACCCAGCGGCTGAATCTCGCCTTCCTGCAAAAACCGCAGCAGCTTCGGCTGCACGTCCAGCGGAAGATCTCCAACTTCGTCCAGAAACAACGTGCCACCGGCGGCCGTGCGGATCACACCCTGTGAATCCGACACGGCCCCGGTAAACGCACCGCGCCGATAACCAAACAGATAACCTTCCGACAACTCCTTCGGGACCGCCGTGCAGTTGAAAGGCACAAACACTTTCGCCCGCCGTGAAGAGATCGCGTGAATCGCGCGTGCCACCAACTCCTTGCCCGTCCCGGACTCGCCGGTGACCAGCACCGTCACGTCCGACGAACGAATCTTATGGACCTCTTCAACCAACTGCGTCATCGCGGGGCTCGAGTGAATAAAGCCTGGCATCAAACTGGTGCCGGCCAACTCGTCGGCATTCTCGTGCGAGCCGCCCTTGTTCGCGCCCGCTCGCAAAGCACAAACGTCCATGCCAAGCTCGACAACTCTAAGCAGCGGCTCGAGCGCAAGGCCCTTCGGCAACGTCGAACGACTGCGCGGCGACAAATATAACCACGCCGGCGGGGCATTCGACGACCGCAATGGGATCAATTCGACCTCGTGTTTGCGACAGTATTTTTGCCGGTCCGCTTCATCACTTAGACCATCGAGCTCGAGAGCGATCTTCGCACTGTCAGCAGGCGAACAGCCCATCGTCACCACTACTCGCGGCTCCTGTTGTTCGCCACGTTCGCTGATGATGACGCGCTGCGCGCCGGTCTCCTGTCGCATAACGGCCGCGAGCTCCCGCAACAACAGCTCGCGTGACGCGACCGCTTCAGCAAGACGCAGCGTCAACAGTTGCGTAAGTGCCGACTGTTCCTGCACTCGCTCCGGCGTCGCCCGGGCGAGATCGGCCAACTCCTCTTCCGCACGCGCAAAATCGACCGTGGCGCCCAACTCGCGAAATGTATTCAAAGCGCGGCTTAAATGTTCGCCGGCGCGATCGGGCAGGATCTTCTTGTAGGCGCGGCCCAACTCGAGGTGCGCGCGCGCAGCGCGAAAACGATCGCCCAACATGTCGAAGATTGAAACGCTGCTGCCGAAATGCTGCGCCGCGGCAGCAGCATCGCCGCGCCGCATGTTCAGCATTCCGTTCAGCCGGTGCGACTCTCCGGTGAACGCGAGATCGGTCGCCGAGTCTGTTGCCGCGTCGCTAACGCGTTGCAGCTCGTCGGCGCACGCGTCGAGGTCATCGGTCTGCAGGTGCGATTCCGCGGCGATGAGCCTCGACTCACAGATTGCCTGCCGGTCGCCGATCTGCTCCGCCAACGCCAGCGCTTCTTTTGCTTTCGTTAACGCGTTCGCGGGATCGCCGATCGCCAGATAACAACGTCCAAGCGTTCTCAGTGCCTGACCCGCGTACCACTTGTTTCCGTTTTCAGTCGCCAGCGCAACGGCCTGCATCAGATAGTCTTTCGCCGTGTCGAGATCGCCGCGCAACATGTGCAGTTCGCCCAGCGAATCGAGAATCATCGGCACTTTTCCGCCGCGCTCGTCGACCTCTTTCGCCAACGAGAACGCGCGCTCCAACGCTTCCTGGGCGCGGTCCCATTGTCCGATCAGAATAAGATTGATGCCGAGATTGTTGTAACCGTCAGCGGCGTTTGTCTTGTGGTCCGTTCGCTCGTAGTAAGTAATCGCCTTTTTGAGATAGTCGATACCTTCCTGCGGACGTTTGAGAAACCAGCAAGCGCCGGCCATGTTCGCGTAAGTGCGTCCGAGAACGTAAGCCGCTGGACGATCGCCGATCAACTTGAGCGCCTGTTCGAGGTTTTCGAGGCCCGATTCGTAATTGCCTTCGTGAATGTCGGCGACGCCCACGCCGAAATACGACTCAGCAAGTCCGCGCCACTCGCCGCTCTGCCGGAAACTCTCCAGCGCCCGCTGCGCGAAATCGCGCGCGATCGGATACTCACTGATGCTCCGGTATGTCCGCGATAACGCGGCATAGATCGGACCGAGATTCGCTGCGCCGCTGTCCTGGTAGTCGCGCAAGGTCGACTGCAACATGGCGATCGCCTTCGGATGATCGCCGTTGTAGTTGTAACCGAGCCCGATCTGTACGCGGAGATAGCTGACAGTCTGCGGATCCAGTTTGGCGCGCGATTCGGGTGACTCGTACATGGACACAGCCGCGAGCGAGTCGCGGTAGTGGCCTTGTTGTTCGAGCGCTGTCGACAGCGCACAGCGCGCCAGCGCCAGCACCGCAGGAAAATTTCGCGCGTTGGAGATTAAAGTTGCGAGACGTTGCTTGGCTTCCGTCGAAAGACCCTGGTCCAGCAACGAACGAATTTCGTCGAGCTCACGGAGCAGCGACTCGTTTGTTGGCTTTCCTCGCGAGCGTATTCGTACGCGCGCATCGGCGAGATCAACCACACCTCGCTCACGCAGGGGCTTTCGAGGGTCGCGGCCTGGGGGCCCGAGACCGACACGTTTATCCATTTAGTTCCTATAAAAGATCAATCAAGCAGACTTTTCAACGCGTTTTGTTTAATGGGAGGGAACCGTTTCAAATCAGCTCTCGATGCCGCGCAAACGTGTGTTCGGTGGTGAATTTAACACATGCGACGATAGGCGTACAGGTGCTTGCGTGAGTTTTCATATGAACGCCCCTTTCTGCCCATGTACCGGCAACCCGGAGTTTTCAATAAACTTCTCAAAACACATAGGTTAGAAGCTGTGTTATCGCGGCCACTCGCCTTGACACCCCAAAAGTCGGTCGCTATCATTTCCGTTTCCGTTTGCAGCACGGAACTTCGCCTAGGGTTATGTTTGAGTCGCTCTCGGACAAATTAAAGCGGACTTTAAAGAATCTTCGGGGCGAAGGCGTGCTGACGAAGGAGCACGTCGACGCGGCGCTGAGAGAGATCCGTCTCGCGCTTCTGGAAGCAGACGTCAACTATAAAGTCGCCAAAGATTTTATAGCGTCGGTCCAGCAGAAGGCCGAAGGCCAGCAGGTCTGGCAGGAACTCAAACCGTCAGAACAAGTCGTCAAGATTGTTTTCGACGAGTTGGTTGAACTACTCGGCGGTCAATCGTCGCGACTCGTCTTTACGAAACAACTGCCAAATACGGTGATGGTGGTTGGCCTGCAAGGCTCCGGTAAAACGACATCGACCGGAAAGATCGCGCGTTGGCTCGCGAAAAACCAGGATCGAAAACCGCTGTTGCTTTCGGTTGACGTTTACCGCCCGGCCGCACGCGAACAGTTGAAGGTCATCGCCAGGGCGACTGGCCAGCAGATCTTTGAATACCCGCAAAGCGACGATCCGCTGACGCTCGTACGCGAAGCGCAAAAACACGCGCAACAGACCGGCTTCGATACGTTGCTCATCGACACCGCCGGCCGGCTGCACATCGACGACGAGTTGATGGAAGAGCTCGTCAAGATCAAGAACGAGACGCACCCGGTGGAAATACTGTTCGTCGCCGACGCCATGACGGGACAGGACGCGGTCCGTTCCGCGGAAGAGTTTCACCGGCGCGTCGGAGTCACCGGCGTGATCCTGACGAAAATGGACGGCGACGCTCGCGGCGGCGCCGCACTTTCGATCAAACAGGTAACCGGTCAGCCCGTGAAGTTCGTCGGCGTCGGCGAACGCTACGACGCGCTTGAGCCCTTTTATCCCGATCGAGTTGCGCAACGGATTCTCGGCATGGGCGACGTTCTGTCGCTCATCGAAGAAGTACAGGCGAAGGTCGATCAGGAAGAAGCTGAAGAGCAGCTCAAGAAGTTACAGAAGAACGAATTTACGTTAGACGATTTTCGTTCGCAGTTGCGCCAGGTCAAGAAGCTCGGTTCTTTCTCAAAGATCATGAAGTTGCTCCCGGACCAGTTGCTCGGCGGGATCGGCATGCCTCAGTTGAATGAGGAGCAGTCCGCGATGATGGAAAAGGAGCTGAAACGCACCGAAGCCATTATCGATTCGATGACCTGGGCAGAGCGCAACGATCATCGCATCCTGAACGCTAACCGCCGGCGCAGGATCGCTCGCGGCTCCGGCACGAACGTAGCGGCCGTCAATCAGCTCATCAA
>JBKPNH010000118.1:0-22124 GCA_046732535.1 Acidobacteriota bacterium | reverse complement strand
CGAATTGACTCACTAAAGATCTACTCCAAAGGGCATTCGTTGCCTCATATAAAAATCTACTCGAAAAGTAGACACTGCCGCGGTCCGAAAGGGCTGGAGGGCAGCGATGAGGCTAACGATGAAGCAACGACAAGCGGTCACTGCGGTGACAGTCCAGCGCTACCGCAATGGCAGTAAAAAGATAAAGCAGCAGATTCTGGATGAATTTTGTGAGACCACTGGTTACTGTCGTGGCTATGCGCGGTTTGTGCTGCGTAATCATGGACGTCAGGTTTGGCTGCGCGGCAAAAGAATGGTAGTGGGAGATGTGCACAAGCGGCAGCAGCGGTTGAAGCCGAAGGTCTATGACGAACCAGTAATGCAGGAGTTAATCAAACTGTGGCAGCTGCTGAATTATAGTTGTGGCAAACGACTGGTGGCGATTCTGCCGGAGCTGATTGCAAAGCTCGAGCAGTTTGGCGAGTTGCGGCTGGCTCCGAGCACCAGAGAGAAACTGCTGCGCATTAGTGCCGCGACCGTCGATCGCCTGCTGCAACCCGAACGGCGCAAACAACAATTGCGCCGGCGTTCGCACACCAAGCCGGGCACCTTACTGAAACACCAGATCCCGATTCGCACCTTTGCGGAGTGGGACGAGCAACAGCCCGGCTTTGCGGAGATCGATTTAGTGGCCCATGATGGCGGCCTGGCACTCGGCGACTATTGCCAAACCCTTGATCTGACGGATGTTTGCACTGGCTGGACCGAGACTGAAGCGGTGCCGAACAAAGCTCAAGTCTGGGTGTTTGCAGCGATTCAAAGAGTGCGCGCGCGATTACCGTTTCCCTTGCGTGGCCTGGATTCTGATAACGGGTCAGAGTTCCTCAATACGGAACTACTCAGATACTGTAAACAACAGCGGATCACTTTCACGCGCACTCGCCCTTATCGCAAGAACGACAACTGCTATGTCGAACAAAAGAACTACTCAGTGGTCCGGCAAACAGTCGGTTATCAACGCTTCGACACCGCGGCGGAGTTAATGGTGCTGCAGCAGCTGTATGCGACACTGCGGCTGTACACCAATTTCTTTCAACCGACGATGAAACTAAAAAGCAAAGAGCGTTTTGGTAGCCGCGTTCAGAAGCGTTACCATGCGCCGCAAACTCCCTATCAACGAGTGCTGGCTTGTGCTGAAGTTACAGCGGCTGACAAAAAGCGATTGCAGCGCCAGTATCGACAGCTCAATCCGGCAGCCCTGAAACGAGAGCTTGATAAACTGCGCCAGGAACTATTTCGTCTGGCTAGCAAGAGGCGGCCGGTAAAACCAAAACGCCACGCTAATCAGCAAACGCTGCAAATCAAGCCGCACTTGTGGGCATGAACATACATTCTATTTCGAGTAGATTTTTATATGAGGCAACGAATCAGCGTTGGAGTAGTTTTTTACATGAGGCAATAGGACGTATCGAATTGAACGCGTTTCGCCAAAAATGAACCGAAGGTTGCGACTTAGTTGTGACAGGCTCTCTTAGCCCAGTGAGGATAGCTTTCTTCTTAAGGCTCGACCGCCACCGTCACCACGTTACTTGTCGTTTCCAAGTATCTGATCCTGATCTTCACATCATTGGGAAACGTTATCGACGGATTCAATTTCACTACAATTTGCGTAAGCCAATTGAAGCCCGGGACGTCGCCCGCGAACTCGACGGTGAGCGGGTGAACTCCTCCGCGAATGTCTTCCGCCGTTGCTGTCACTGAAGCGGCAACATTCTCACCCGAGTTGAGTTTCATACCGATCGCAAACAGTGAGATGCGTGTCAGGTGATCGGAGCTGACCGTAAAATCGTTGCTGATCGAAAAAGGCTCCGCAGCTTGAGTTAACGAATTGAGCGCAAGTGCTCTCTGGGAGTTGGCATCCGTAAGGAGAACCAGCGCATCATCATCGACGATGGTGCCAACACCTTGCCCGTCAATGATGGTTGTATTTACCGGGTTAACGAGGTTGACGAAGAAATGTTCAATACCCTCCACCGCAGTGTCTCCCGCGACGATTACAGCTACCTGCTTGACCGTTTGCCCCGGAAGGTAAGTTAGCAGCAACGAACCGCCACCGAAGTCCTGCCCGGGCGTAGCTGTTCCGGCCTGTGTTGCTACAGTTACATTTACAGTTCTTCCGCTCGCTGCTGATAAGCTGATCGTGAAAACCGCTAACTTACTCGAGGAATCACCTTCTTCAACTGTCACATCATTTATCTGTACGGTTGGTGGCGGATCCTCATCGACTATTCTCACGACTGCTATTGCCGGTTCACCAAAGGGCACACTGCCATTGACATTGGAAAGCTTCAAAATCACCGTCTCGTCGTTCTCGTCCAACGAGTCGTTCAAAGCAGAGATAACAAAGGTCTTCTCGGTCTCGGTTGGTCCAAACGTGAGAGTACCTGACGCGGGTGTGTAATCAATTCCGCTGATTGCGGTTCCATCACTCGTGCTGTAAGCGACTGTGACAGTTGATCCCGGTGGACCAATTTTGCTCACCGTGATTGTCGCGGAGTTTTCATTCTCACCAGCATCGTTGACGGCTAGCTTGAAACGCACCTGGCCCGGCTGCTCGATGTTCAAGAACGCAAACAGATCCTGGATCCCACCGTTCGTGTCATAACCGACTAGATCGGTCGAGCCGCTGAAGTAACAGACCACGCTCCCATCCTGCGAAATCAAGGCGGCGCCCGCTCCTCGATCAGCGCTACTCAAGCCGGAAAAATTCTTGCTGGCGAGAATCGTGGTCGATGTCTGTCTATCGCGTACGAAGACATCGAGAGAGCTGTTTGTGTCGGGCGTACTGGTTAAGTTCGCGGCAGAGCTGGCGAAGCTGACGTAACGGCCATCGTCGCTAATCGCCGGTCGTACAAAGGAACTTACGAAGAAGCCGTCCGCCGTTCCGTTGCCACCCGCAACGCCGCTTTGGTTTACGCTTATTAGCGTCGTGGTGTTGGTTTGCAGGTCTCGCAGAAAGACGTCCTGTTGCTGGTTAGAGTCATTATTGACGAGGGTGTCAGAACCGCTAACGAAGGTTACATAACGGCCATCCGGCGTCATGGCGAAGCGTCCTGAATTACCTGTTGTGGGAGGTAGTCCGTCTTTGCCGACGCTGACCATAAGAGTCGTTTCGAGTTGGGTGTCCCTGAGGAAGACGTCGCGAGTTGAACCGTTATCGTTAGGCACCAGGTTATTGGAATCAGACATAAAGGCAACGAAACGACCGTCATCAGAAATCGCCAGATTACGCTCGCTGGCTGGATCGGCTCCTCCGTTGGAGGCGCCGGTTCCGGAAAAGTTCGGAGTAACAAGTTTTGTCGTGTTGGTTTGTAGGTCGCGAACAAAAACCTGTCCGAACGGAGTGTCTATTGCGGTCAGATCTCGCGACTCACTGATGAAGGCAACAAAGCGGCCGTCTGGCGTAATTACCCCGACCGTTGAAGCATCGTTGCCGGGACCGGTGCCATTCTTATTGACGCTTACAAGCTTCGTGGTATTCGTTTGCAAATCACGCACAAATACGTCCGGCTGACTATTATTATCAGGGATGGCAGTGAGATCTGTGGCAAAACTTGTGAAGACGACGTATCGGCCATCGTCGCTAATACCCAGTGGGTCGAACGTTCCTGAAGCTACGTTACCACGCCCGGTGCCGGCGAAGTTTCTGCTTACAAGTTTGGTGGTTCCCAACTGTAGATCACGAATATAGACGTCCTCATGAATGAGTAGAGCTGCGTCGTCAGTAACCAGATTCGAGGCCGCACTTATAAAGACGACGAAACGCCCATCGGGTGTGATGGTCGGCGCCCTGGAGAATTGGTCCGCAGTACCTGTGCCGGCCGCGTTCACGCTGACGGGAATCGTTTGGCCCATTAGCCGGTCTCGAACAAAAACGTCACTGGCGTTGTTGTTATCGTTTGCAGCGAGGTTCGTCGCATCGCTAACGAAAGCCACGTACCTACCATTTGCGCTTATATTGAGAGCATTATTTAAGGCGGGTTGATTGCCGCTGCCGTTTCCGAACCGATTAAGGCTGACAAGGGCAGTCGGCGGGCTTTGCGCATGAACCGCGGAAAAAGCGAAGACAAGAAGTGCTGTGAGAAATGGGACGCGAGGAATTTGATATAGCAAGGAAAACCTCCTTCACTATGGCGACGCTATTCGAATCGTTCCCGTATTGCTAATTTGACCGTGCGCTTTAATCGTCACTTTGCAAACACCTGGCGAGAGGGTTGCGGGCAGCGGAAAGACCACCTGTGTAAACGGAAAGTTAGGCACGACGCGCACGTCTTCGGCAGACACTTCATGCGTTTGATTACTACTATCAACAAGACTCACTACGACAACCGAAGGTGGTTGGCCCTGGAAGAGTTCCAGACTTGAAGCAAAAACGATCACTCGCGTCCTTCGATCCGCTCCCATGTCAGGCCAGTTGGCGATACTCTGAAGCTGAAACGGATCTCTCACCATTAACATCGATTCAAGTGCAGTCGCCTGATTGGCCGCCGGCCCTGATTCGTCAAGAATCAAGTGCAAAGGATCGTCATCGACAATAGTGCCTACACCTTGGCCATCAGCAACCGTAGCGTTTACAGGGGTAGTTAGATTTATAAAGAAGTTTTTGTTGGGCTCGTTGAGATTATCGCCGATCACTGCGACACTTGCAGTGACACTCGTTTGGCCAACATTGAATGAGAGACCGAGATCAAGGGATTGATAATCGATCCCTGCCTGGGCCGTCCCGTCAGCAGTATGTACGACTATACCGACTGGTTTTCCGCTGGGCCCCGAAAGAGAAACAGTGAAGACTGCTGAAGTCGTGCCGACATGTCCTTCGTTCACTGTCACGTCATTGATCGAAATTGACGGCGGCAAGTCGTTGTCGAGAATCGTTCCCTGAGCTGGCCCAGTGCTAACGACTGCGTTGACCGGATAAACGAGCCGCACATCGAACTGTTCGTCAAACTCGTCGAGCGCATCACCTATCACAGGCACCGTAATTGTTTGAACAGTTACTCCGGGAGCAAACGTCAACGCACCTAATCTTGTCTGATAGTCCACATCTTTAGAGGCATCGCGTCCGGCGGTATAGAAAGAGACAACGACTGTTTTGCTGCTGGCGGCCGAAAGACTGACGTTGAAGGTCGCAGCCAGCGTTCCCGCCTCACCTTCGTTAACAGTCACATTACCGATGGATAACGTTGGCAGCGAAACGGGAGTGGCAGAACATGAGTTGAAAATTACCGAAACACTTCCCGACTGGTCGGTTAGCGCAAAGTCAGGACGATCATCTGAGTTGAAATCTCCGGTAGTTATCTTGCGAGTTATTATTCCCGTGCCACCCTCATAGGTAACCGGCACCCCAAAACCACCCGATCCGTTTCCGAGGAGGATCGATGCTGTGCTGAGATGGTTCAGGGTAACTAAGTCGGCATTGCCGTCGCTATTGAAGTCCGCTGATCTTAAAAAGCTTGGGGCGAAACCCGCCGGGAAAGGCGTAGGCTGGCTGAAACCGCCTTGTCCGTCTCCCAAATAGACGTTAATGATATTCAGATTTCCAACCACGGAAGCAATATCAGACTTCCCGTCGCCATTGAAATCATCGACAACGACAGCCGCGGAGGACCCAGTGGTTGTCAGTGTGTTCGTTGGTCCAAAACCAGTGCTGCTGCTTCCCAGTAAAACAGACACACCAGACGTATGTGCGACTACCAGGTCAGGTAGACCGTCGCGATTTAAATCGTTAATAGCAATATCCTGCCCGCCGTTTGGGACCGGAAAGCTTGTCGGTGATCCGAAGCCACCGCTGCTGTTTGCGAGCAGGATTGAGACGATGTTTGCGCTCCTGTACGCCACTACCAGGTCTGGCCTGCCATCGTTATTCAGATCGCCTATTGCAACAGACTCAGGATTAAAGCCGGGTACGCTTATATGACTCGCAGGTCCAAAGGCTCCCTGGCCGTCGCCGAGTAAGACTGAAACTGAAAACGCGTCAGAATTCGCCGTTACGAGATCGAGTTTCTGATCACCATTCAAGTCACCCACAGCTACGGAGCGTGGCTCCTTTCCCACTGCAAAAGTAGCGGGTGGTCCGAAGCTGCCACTGCCGTTATTTATCAGAACGGAAACAGTATTGTGCGAGATGTTAGCGTAGACGAGATCATCATGACCGTCGTTGTTTAGATCACCATTGGCAATTGCGTATGGGCTGGAGCCTACAGGTATGACAGAAGCGAACCGCAAATTCCCAGAGCCATCACCGTAGAAAAGACTCATACTTGTCAGAGATGAGAAAGACGTATTGGTAATCGCCACATCAGCTTTGCTGTCGCCGTCGAAATCGCCACTAACTATATCTAACGCTGAGGTATTGATGCGGTACAGAGCCGGCGTACCGAAGCTCCCGTTGCCGATACCGGCGAGAATGGCGATCATACTTTGGTCACCAGTCACTGCGACATCCGGCTTACCATCTCCGTTAAAATCAGCGACCGTAATCGTTTGAGCCGGAAAACCGACGCTTACACTAGTTGGTGTTCCAAAATTTCCTGCGCCATCTCCAGGCAACAGAGAGAAGCCATTAGTGCCGCCCGCAGTTACAAGGTCAGGAATGGTGTCGTTATTGAAGTCAGCCGTAGCGATGAATCCGCCGCCGCTGATTGGAAACGTTTTTGGAGCACTGAAATTGCCCAGCCCGTCACCCAGGATCACTGACACAAAAGCTGATCCATCACCAACCGCAGCCAAGTCCAGCTTGCCGTCTTTGTTGAAGTCTCCCGGCACAGCTCGACGGCTGAACGGAAAGTTAACGGTGGAACCACCGCTTAAGCCACCACTACCATTACCGAGCAGTATTTGTGAGGAGCCGGCATCATCTGAACTGACAAAAACGTCAGCATTGCCGTCGTTGTTGAAGTCTGCAACAACTAGATAGTCCCAGGTAATGATCGGAAAATTGGTAGGTGGTCCAAAGCCGCCTGATCCGTCGCCGATGAAGATGGAGACGCCGGCGGTGCTGAACTCACCGTGCATGATCGCCATATCCATTTTCCCGTCGCGGTTGAAATCGCCAATACCAGCGTTTGTAGGGCGGTCTGGGGCGGCCAACTTGGTTCTTGTGGGCACGCCGTTGCTGTTTCCCAGGAAGACGATGATTTCATCGGCACCGGGGCTTGGGACGACGAGGTCCGTTCTGCCATCAGAGTTGAGATCTCCGGAAGTGATAGCGGGTGGCCGTTGCCCCGCGTCGAAGTCGATAGCAGTACGGAAGCTCGGCACTGTGCACTGACCAAGGACGGAGACAGGGGCCAGAGCGCAGACCGCGAACATTAATAATCCGGGGAGGATCTTATTACTGAGTGCTTTCATCTGGGATTTCGACACTTGCAAGCCGCCAGCCCTCGCTGACCCGGGATAGCAACTCTCTTAGTGGAATGCCTTTCGGAAGGTAATTTCAAGAATTCTTCGAGGTCATTGTCGAGCCTAAATTTATAACTTTGAAGCGGTTAAAAGTCAACGTACCTATAAGCCAACTAAATTAAGTTCTATCTTCTTATATCCGTGTTCAGTGGCCCACAGATCCAGCGGCGCCGCCGCCACTTCGTCGACCAGCGGTTCTGCTACGCCAAGCCGCGTCAGGTCCACGCCTTTGAGATAGTGCTTGCAGGTATCACAGGCCTCGATTCGGACGTGGTCAATAGCCGTCGTTTGAAAGTACCCAAGCTTCGCGGGATCCTCTTCTCCACAGTTCGCACAAACGACGCGGCGAAACGGCCAGGTCGATAGACACTTCGCACACAGCAAGTCGCGATTCCCACTCTCAGCCGCGGTTTCCTTGTTTTGAAGAAAACTCAGTTGAGGCTTACTGCCGCAGAACGGACACCGCTTCGCGTCGATCCCGTGAACTCGATCAGTGGATATGTACCGGCCATACGGTTGCAGAAACGACTTGGCAAAAAATTCTGTGTCAGACGGTGCATGCCAGTACGCCAGTAACATCTCGTCGACGTCGCTGGCGGAAGTCGTTCTTAGAATGCGCGCCTGTTCGATGAGAGGCGGCGTCCCTGCATCCTCAACGACACTCAGAATCACATTCAGTTTTGGACGAAACAGCGGAAGATCTTGCGCTAACGTACCTGCGAGAGACTTCGTCCGCAGAAACTCGCTAACCTCATGCTGTGCATGCAATAGTCGGGCGTAGAAAACCAACAGCTCATTCGAACTGTCTGCCAGTTCTTTTGCTCGGTTTATCTGTTTCTGCCAGAAGTCCATGAGCTATGCTGCATCGATCTCGAACCGGCACTTCGGACGTCCCTCGCGGTCGCATTTCTCCACCACCGGCGCTTTGACAATTTCCGAGACGAGAGTCTCAGCCAGCCGACAAACTTCGGGATGCACGCTGACAGCCGCAGCCAAAGGACAGCCGCCACTCCGTATCACGATCTTGTCATCCTGCTTTTCTGCTTCAGCAGCGCCGCCAATCGCCTCCAGCACTTTTAGCGCCGTCTGCACGTGGCTGTCCAGACTGGTGTCCTTTCCAGACGCAGCATCGGCCGCAATCGCGCGCCCGACCTCGCGCAGAACGTCCTCCATCTCAGCGGGCTGCAAACGAGTCTTCAAAACCGTGATCAGTTGGTTCAGTAGCGCGTCGTAAGCTTTTGGAAAGAGCTTGTCGGCGTCGTCGGTAAGCGCGTAAGTGAAGTGGGGTTTCCGCGGACCGCGGCGAAGGCCCGTCTGCCTTACGACGCCGTCGCGTTCGAGTGTTGCCAGATGAGCCCGGACGGCGTTGTCCGTAAGGTTTAGCTTTACCGCCAGCTCGTCGACGGTGCTCGGGGAGCTGCGCAGGATGGTGACAATCTGTCCGCGCGTACTTTCGAAAAACCGCTTATCCAAGGTCATTTCTCCCTCCTTCTTCCGCCTTCGCCTGACGATTCTAGCCTGTTTTTACAGAAAACACAAAAAGTCAAATAAATGCTTGACTTATTTTTCCAGAGGAGTATTTTATGAATCCTCCCAGTAAATAGCAATGAGTTTATTCAGGAGAACCAACCATGGCACAAGCAATAAGTAGTTCAGCGCGAGTGGCGTCCATCGACGGCATCGACAGCCAAAGCGTCAGCGCAGCCAGTCCGAGCTATCAGGCCTTCCTGATTCTGCGCACCGGCTTCACGGTCGCCCCGATCGTCGCCGGACTCGATAAGTTCTTTAACCTGCTCGTGAACTGGGAGCAGTACCTCCCAGGTTTCGTGAGTAACCTGACCGGCGGCCACGGACACGAGTTGATGCTGGCCGTCGGCGTGATCGAAATCATCGCCGGCCTCGGCGTCGCCTTTAAGCCGCGGCTCTTTGCCTACGTAGTATCGGCCTGGCTGCTGCTAATCGTCGCCAACTTACTGATGATCCCCGGTTATTTCGACGTTGCGCTGCGCGACTTCGGTCTGTCACTGGGCGCCCTGGCGCTCGCGCGGCTCAGCAGCGAGTACGACCGCGGCTAAGCGCGAGCAAAGGAGAAACATAATGATCAAGAAAAACCTGGGAAAAATCGCTTTAGCTCTCTTATGCGCGGCAGTAATAGTCGTCTTGTTTGATAGACGCAGCGAGGCGATGTTCGCTGACGAGCTCAGCGAGGCCGAACGTGCGACTGAGACAAACGCGGACCGCATGCTCGCCGAAGGCAAGCAGACTTTTCGCTTCGACACCTTCGGAGACGAAGCATTCTGGACCGATGCGTTGCAACTTCATCGCGCGATTGCCGGCGCGAATCTGGGCGGTGTCGGTCCCGGCGTCAGTCCAAAGACGGCGCTGGCGGTCGGTTTGAAAGTTGATGCGGATGCGCTGCCGCCGTCACTAGTCTCACAATTGAAGCGCGGCCGGGTAAATTTGGACGATCCAGCCACAACTGTGGCCCTGCTGAAACTCAACGCAGTGGTCGGCGTGCGAGGTACTGTAAAGAACGACGGCAGTCTGCAAAGCGTCGGCATCACTTGCGCGCTCTGCCATTCGACAGTGGACAACTCATTGGCGCCCGGCATCGGCCGTCGTCTGGATGGATGGGCGAACCGCGACCTGAACGTCGGCGCGATTATCGCTCTGGCGCCTAACCTTCAACCGGTTGCGAATCTACTCGGTGTAAGCGAGGACACCGTGCGGGCGGTCGCGCAGAGTTGGGGACCCGGAAAGTTTGACGCCGAATTGTTCCTGGACGGAAAAGCGTTCCGGCCTGACGGCAAATCAGCCGCGACTCTGCTTCCGCCCGCCTTCGGTCTCGCTGGAGTCAATCTCCACACCTGGACTGGTTGGGGCTCGGTCACGCACTGGAATGCCTTCGTCGCCAACCTCGAGATGCACGGACAGGGAACGTTCTACGATCCGCGTCTCAATGACGCCGCCAAGTTTCCGATCGCGGCGGCGAATAACTTCGGAAACGTGCGCAGCAATCCTGATCTGATCACGGCGAAACTTCCCGCGCTTCAGTTCTATCAGCTCTCGATCCCTGCGCCGCCTGCGCCGGCCGGAAGCTTCGATGCGGCGGCTGCGGCACGCGGCTCGGCCGTGTTCAACGGGCAAGCGAAGTGCGCGACGTGTCACGTTCCACCGATCTACACGGAACCGGGATGGAACATGCACACGCCGGAAGAGATCGGCATCGACGACTTCCAGGCCAAACGTTCACCTGACGAACGTTACCGGACGGCTCCGCTAAAAGGTCTCTGGACGCACCAGAAGGGCGGTTTCTATCACGACGGGCGCTTTGCAACGCTCCGCGACGTGATCGAACACTACAACACGTTCCTCGGAACGAACCTGACCGACCAGCAGAAGGCGGACCTGGTCGAGTATTTGAAGTCGCTGTAATGCAACTGTTTTTTAATTTCTGTCAGCTGGATGACACGCGAGGCATCTGGCTGACAGTACCTTTAACCCGCTCTCCGCAAAATGTTTCAGGCTGGAGGGCTCCGAATAAACGGAGAACAAGAATGGCACTCAGGCTAATTCACCAAAGCAAAACGAGAGAGCGGCACGTCGGGGGGAAGACGGTCGAGCGGGTAGCCGACGCGCGCCTGCCTACGGAGACAGGCGAGTTTCGCATCGTCGGCTTCCGCTCGCTCGTCTCGGCGGAAGAGTTCGTGGTGCTGGTGAAAGGTGAACTGCGGCCGAACAGGCCGACTCTGGTGCGCATCCATTCACAATGCATGACGGGCGACGTCTTCGGTTCGCTCAAGTGCGATTGTGGGCGTCAACTCGACGCCGCGATGAAGCTGATCGAACAGGAAGGCTACGGCGCGATCGTCTATCAACAGCAGGAGGGGCGCGGCATCGGCATCATCAACAAGATCCGCGCCTACGCCCTGCAGGACGAAGGCGCCGACACTATCGAAGCCAACGAGCGGCTCGGCTTCGAAGCCGACATGCGTCGTTACGATCAGTGCGCCGAAATCCTGCTCGAGCTGGGCTTGGGAGCAGTTCGCGTGATGTCTGACAACCCTGCCAAAATTCGCGCACTCCGGCAGGCCGGACTCGAAGTCGTCGAACGTGTGCCGCTCGAGGTAGAGACGCACGACTTCTTCGCCGGCTATTTGAAAACTAAGAAGGAGAAGATGGGCCACCTCGTCAGCGTGGCCTGACAAAACAGATGAATCGCAAGGACGTTCACGTAGCGAATACCTCCGACCTGCGTGACGGAGAGATGAAAGAGGCTGCAATCGGCGAGACGCGGATTCTACTGGCGCGGGTAAACGACCGCTTCCATGCAGTGAGCGCGACTTGTCCTCACTACGGCGCACCGCTTGCGGAAGGCGTGCTCTGCGGCACGCGCATCGTTTGTCCATGGCATCATGCGGCATTTAACGTCGCTAACGGCGATCTGGAAGAACCGCCCGCGCTTGATGGACTCACGTGTTACGACGTTCACGTCGAAGGCGAGCGAATCCTGATCGACATCCCCGAAGAAACGCAGGATCAAACAATCTTCCAAAGCATCGAGGAAAACGATCCGCGGCAGTTCGTGATTATCGGAGCCGGCGCTGCCGGTTACGCCGCAGCCCAAACGCTGCGCGACGAAGGCTTCCGCGGTAGCGTGATCATGATCACACGCGAAAATCGCGCTCCGTACGATCGCCCGAACCTTAGTAAAGATTATCTACACGGCCATGCCGAACCCGAATGGATGCCGCTTCGCTCCGACCAGTTCTTCAACGAGCGCGGCATCAAGCTCGTACTCAATCGAACGGTGACGCGCGTAGATGGACGCGCTAAGATAATAACGTTCGAGAACGGCGACACCATCGAGTTCGACTCGTTGCTGGTCGCCACGGGTGGCACGCCCGTCCGCCTCAACATTTCTGGCTCAGACCTGAAGAACGTCAGCCTGCTACGCAGCTTCGCCGATGCCGACTCGATTATCGAAATCGCCAATCGGTCGCGCCGCGCCGTCGTCGTCGGGGGAAGTTTCATCGGCATGGAGGCAGCTTACAGCCTTCGCGAGCGCGGCCTGGACGTCACTGTAGTCGCGCCTTCGCGCGAGCCGTTCGAAGCTGCGCTGGGTGCGGAAGTCGGCGCGGTGTTTCGCCGTGAGCATGAAAAGCACGGCGTAAAATTCAAACTCGGTTCCATCGTCTATCGCTTCGAAGGCAGCCACAACGTCGAAGCTGTTGTGCTCGATAACGGCGAGCGCATCGAAACGGACATGGTCGTCGTTGGAGTCGGCGTTCGGCCGGCCACGCAGTTTCTTGAAGGCGTCGAATTCGACGACGACGGCGGCGTTATCGTCGACTCGCAGATGCGTGCGGCAGACGGAATTTACGCCGCGGGCGACATCGCCAACTTCGTGGATCCGCGAACCGGCAAACGGACGCGTATCGAGCACTGGCGCACGGCACAACAACAGGGCCGCACGGCAGCGCGCAACATGGCCGGCCAGTCCGTGGCCTTCGACGCCGTTCCGTTCTTCTGGACGCGGCAGTTTGACATCGGGCTTGTCTACGTCGGGCACGCCACGTCGTGGGACAAGATCATGTATCGCGGCGACGTATCGTCACAGGAGTTTCTCGCGTTCTATATAAAGGACGATCGCGTGCAGGCGGTCGCCGGCATGAATCGCGACCGGGAGATGGCCGCGGTTGAAGAGTTGATGCGGCTCGGCAGAATGCCTTCAGCTAGTCAGCTCAAGTCGGACGATATGAGTTTGGTAGAAATACTTCATTCCGCCGAATCGATAATGGCTTGAAGGCGGAGTTTGCGCCGGACCCCAGGTTTGTAGTTCTCGCTCCCAGTCCAGGATTTCGCGATCCTCACAGGCGCCTCTCGATTATCGACGAGGCGCGTGAACTATTTTCAGGAGTTGAACATGATGCAAGCTTCAACTACGGCGCCATCAAACGAAACCTCTTACTCGGGCCAACGTGTGCAGATCTTCTCGGGTCTGTCGTCCGAAGAGATGAGCCGCATCTCAACGCACGCGCGCAGCATGCGCAGGGCGCGCGGCGAGTTTATCTACACACCGGGCGACAAGTCGGATTGTGTCTACATCCTGCGGCAAGGGAGAGTTAAGCTTTCGGTCCTTTCTGAATCGGGAAAGGAAATCGCCATCGACATCATTCAGCCAGGCGAGATCTTTGGCGAGTTTGCACTCGTCGACGAGTCACCACGCAGCAACATGACGCAGGCGCTCGACGACTTGCTGATGTGGGTCTTTTCCAAGCGCGACTTTACGCACTTACTCACGTCGCAATCAAAGCTCGCGCTCAGTTACATCAGGCTCGTCGGCGATCGCCGTCGCAGAATGGAAAAAAAATTATCCGACATCACGTCGAAAGCCGTATCGGCGCGCGTTTGCGAGTTGTTGCATGAGATCTCGACAAGTGCCGCCGAAATGGACCACGCAGCCGTCGACTACCTGGTCCCACTCACTCATCACGACGTTGCGAGTCTGATCGGCGCAGCGCGTCAAACCACCACTACTGTCCTTAACGATCTCGAGCGGCGCGGCATCATCGAGCTTGGTCGCGGTTGGATCCGCGTCAAGTGTTTGAAGCAACTGCAAACGTATGTAGGTTTGCTGCTCGCAATCAGCGCGAACACTTTTTTCAACCTTTTGTCAGTAGGGTGACAATGGTGTCGCCCTCCTGACATACGCCTCACGACTCTTCTTGCATGATGGCTTGCATCTGAACTACCAAGGAGATCACCCATCATGAGAACGTACAGGAACACTTCCAAGTGGCCGCTCTTAATCGCCGTCTTCGCTTTAATGCTGGCGGTTGCGATCGGCCTTAACCTCAACACTAATGTTTCAGCGAGCGGCGGTAACGACCTCGGCACGTCGCCGTTCGACTTCAGCGATGCCACGTATCGCGCGCATGGCGTCGTTCCCGAAAACATCGTCCTGCGAGTCGGCACTGCGGCCCGCGCCGGCGACTTCGTCGTCGATAACACCAACACCGATCCGAATCGGTCCAACGTCCGCACGATCGAAACAACACCCGGTACTACAGGGTCGAGCGGTCTGACTTATGCCAACATCTTCGGCGTGCTTAACTCGACAAGCTTTGAACGCAGCAGCACGGGCCAGTTGACGGCGCGTGGGCAAGCGGCGTTCGATACAGCCGAGCGCTTCCGCGTGTTTATCTTCCCGAAGGCGTCGAACGGCTCGATTCTGGATCCATTTCTTCCGAACAAACGTCAAGACAACATATTCGATACCCGCGACGGTTACTTCTCTAACGATCCGTTAGGAATGTGGGTCGCCGTGTGGGTGGTCTACACATCGAAAGCTTTCACGGCTGAAGGACGCAAAGAGCTCGATCCAATCGCCGCTACGAACGGTCGCGATCTCGACGGCACGGCCATCCTGACCAGCCCTTCGCAGATTGATGGTCTCGCCTCGAAAGGCCTGATCGAGTTGCGCACCCGCCCGGTGGACGATCCCGTGTTCCGCTGGGTCATTTGCCCGATTCCTGACGACCCTCGCAATGGCTTCATCCGCAAGGACGCCTTCATCCGCGATGTGAAACGCAGCGACGGCACGCCTGTCTTCCCTGCACTCGGCAACAACTTCCGCTGCTTGCAACAGTCAGGCGACTGGTGCAACTGACCCTCTCTTAGCCGCAGAAGGCACAAACAGCACAATTCGCTTTCCGAATTGCCTGCGCGCAGGTTTCAGCAACTTGCCTGCGCGCAGGTCAGGAGATGGACTGCGCTTTTTGTGCCTTGTTGTGGCCCCACATCTCGAAGGAGCAACGCCATGGCGAACATCTCGAAGATCGACAGAAGAGTAGAAAAGGAGAAGCAGCGAGCGGCGAAGAACAGACGCGAGATTATCGCGGCCGGTTTGAGTCGGCGTGAGATGCTTCGATTGGGCCTGCTGACCAGCGCCGGTCTACTCGTACCCATGTCCGGCTTGAGTGTGCGAGCGCGCAGCAGCGCGGGACGCCTGCTCGACGGCGGCAGCAGCGGCAGCGGCAGTGGTCCAAGCAGTCCGCCGACCCGGCCTTTCGTTCAACCGTTCACACGCATGACGGTCAAACAACCGACGGCGACATTGAACCCAGCGCCGACGATTCTTCCAAACACAGCCGCCGGTGAAGGACGCACGATCCCGCACCAGGCTTTCACGCAGTTTACGCCCACGAGGTTTTACGAAGTCGAACAGCGATTGGCGAACATCGTCACGCATCCCGACTTACCTGTTCAACCGCTGTGGGGCTTCGACGGATTGGTCCCTGGACCACTCTACGTCGAACGATACGGCCGTCCGGTCCTCGTCCGTAATCACAATAACCTGCCCCTTAACAATGGCGGCTTTGGCAAGAACGTGGTGACGACCCACTTGCACAACGGTCACACGCCCGCGGAGTCGGATGGCAATCCCTGCACCAACTTCAGTCGCGGCCAGTTTTACGACCAGCACTATCCGAACGTGCTGGCCGGCGTGAACTCAACGCACCAGGACACGGGCGGCGATATCCAGGAAGCAATGAGCACACTCTGGTATCACGATCACATGCACGACTTCACGTCGCAGAACGTTTACAAAGGACTGGCGGGCATGTACCTGCTCTTCAACGATTACGACACCGGCGACGAGACGACGGGATTTCATCTTCCCTCGTTCGGTGACGGCGTTAGCGACGACAGCAACTTCGACGTGCCGATGCTCTTCAGCGATCATCTTTACGACTCCGAAACCGGCATCGTCGCTTTCGACACGTTCAACTTCGACGGCGTTCTTGGCGATCGTTTCCTCGTCAACGGCAAGGTACAGCCAGTGATGCACGTCCATCCGCGGCGCTACCGTTTCCGCTGGCTCGATGCTGGTCCTTCGCGTTTCTACCAGTTGTTCTTTACGGACACGACAAATCTAAATCAGCGGATCAAGTTCCACCAGATCTCGACTGACGGAAACCTGCTCGATCATCCAGTCGAGGTCGAGAGCATTCGAATCTCCGTCGCCGAACGCGCCGACTTGATCATCGACTTCTCGAAATATGCCGGCAAGACGCTCTACATCGAGAACCGCCTGGAGCAGGTTGACGGACGTGGACCAACCGGCAAAGTTCTTCCGGCCGGCCAGGGCAATCTGATTCTCAAGATCGTCGTCGACCTGCCGCCGATCGCGGACAACAGCGTCGATCCGGCTACGATTACGAAGTTTTACGGCCTGCCTGACAAGACTGCTGCGCCGCGCATCACGCGCACGTTCAACTTCGATCGCTCGAACGGCAATTGGAGCATTAATGGCCGCTCGATGGATCCTGAGTGTCAGGAAGTACGCGCGCGCATTTCGAAGAATTCGGTCGAGCACTGGATCGTCACCAACAGTTCGGGCGGTTGGCAGCATCCGGCACACATTCACTTCGAGGAGTTTCAGTTCCTCTCGGTTAACGGTGCGCCGCCGGCGTCAAGCGGGCTCGTGCTCAACGGACGCAAAGACGTCATCAGGCTCGAGCACAACATGCACACGAAGGCGTTCTTCCGGTTCCGCGACTTCACGGGCCGCTATCCGTTCCATTGCCACAACGTCGTTCACGAAGATCACGCGATGATGCTGATCTGGGAGATCGTCGAGGGCGATGGCGACAACATCACCAATCCATGAGGAGGAGATAAGCATGTATCGCAGAACATTTGCTGCATTCGTCGCTTTTGCCTTCTTCATCGGGTGTGTTCTCGTGTCGGACGGTCAAACACAGACGTTCAGCAAGAAGACGCCGCGCGCGAGACTTGCTGAACGGAGCTTTCCGAACGTCACGCTGACGACGCACGAAGGCAAGAAGGTGAAGTTCTACGACGATCTATTAAAGGACAAGATCGTCATCATCAATTTCATGTACGTGAGATGTGAAGGCACCTGCCCCGGCACGACGGCAAACCTGGTCAAAGTACAAAAACTGCTCGGCGATCGGGTTGGAAAAGACATCTTCATGTACTCGATCACGCTGAAACCGGAGGAAGACACGCCGCGGGTACTGAAAGAGTATGCGAAAGCGTACAAAGTTGGACCAGGCTGGCAGTTCCTGACCGGCAATCCGAAGGACGTTGAACTGATAAGACAAAAACTCGGTTTCATCGATCGCGATCCGGTGCGTGACGCTAACAAGTCGAACCATATCAACATGCTGAGATGGGGCAATGAACCGCACACGCTGTGGGCTGGATGTCCGGTTTCGCTCGCGCCCAGCAAGATCGTGAAAGAGATTAGCCTGGTTGACTGGCCTTCGGCTGACGAGAGTAAGAGAGGAGGAGACAGATGAGAGTGAATCTATTGCTTACGAGGGGCCTGCTCGTTGCCCTGCTGGCGCTGTTGGTTACGTCTGTGCAAACGCAGGCACAGACCATGACCGCGACGCAGTTGGCCCCGGCGACGCCCACTGCGTTTCCCGTTGGCCTCGGGCCGGAGGGCGTCGCCACCGATGGCACAAATGTCTACGTAGCTAACCAATTTAGTAACACTGTCACGAAGCTTCACGCGAGTGACGGCTCCCTGGCCGGTAGTTACGCGGTGGGCCACCGTCCCTTAGCGGTGGCTTTCGATGGCGCGTTCGTTTGGGTGGCGAATTACCTGAGCGACAATGTGATGAAGCTCGATCCTGGAAGTAACGCCGTCATCGGCACCTACGCTGTCGGCAATGGACCAGGCGGACTTCTCGCTGCCAACGGCAGTATCTGGGTTGCTAATCGTAACGCCGACACCGTGACCAAGCTTCGCGCCTCGGACGGTATGACATTGGGAACGTACGAGGTTGGCGCACGTCCGATGTGTTTGGCTACAGACGGCATGCACGTCTATGTCACGAATAATAACGGCGACACGGTGACGAAATTGCGCGAGTCGAATGGCGTTGTCGCCGGTGTGTTTGCTGTCGGCGATGGCCCATTCGGCATCGCTTTTGACGGCGGCAGTCTGTGGGTCGCCAACTTCGGCAGCAACAGCGTGATGAAGCTGACCGCCGAGGGTCTGGTAACGGGCACTTACAAGGCGGGTGATGGTCCAGTGTCCGCCGTTTATAGCAAGGGAGTGGTCTACGTCGTGAACAACGGCGGAGATAGTGTGACCAAACTGAATGCCGCCGACGGCGCGAACCTGGGATCGATCTCCGTCGGACGCGATCCGATCGGTGTTGCGGTCTCCGGTTCAACTGTCTGGGTGACAAACTCAGGCGGCAACACCGTCACGAAGCGTTAGGGCAACTCGGCAGCCGTCTGGGAGCGGCGCCGATCAGGCAGGCGCGGAGCTTTTAACGAGCTCCGCGCCTGCATCTGCTTCTTCGCCAGATGTGACTGATTCAACGTGCACCGATACGCCGTTGAAAGCGGCGGTGCCGCAGAGGGCGTCGATGGCTAGTTCGTCGGTGAGATCGTTGATGCTTGCGCCGGCGTGTTCGCGGGCGACTTCCAGTTGGACGCCGTCGCGAGCGTGGCCCCAGCCGTGGGGAATACTCACGACGCCGGGCATCATTTCATCTGAAATCTCGAGCGGAAGTTCGATGGACCCGACTCGCGATCGAACCACGACAGTTTGACCCGAAGAAAGTTGACGGCGCGCGGCGTCCGAAGGGTGCATCAGCATCGTGCATTGGGGCTTGCCTCTCAGCAGTCGCTCAGTGTTGTGCAGCCATGAATTGTTGCTGCGAAGCTGGCGACGTCCGATCAATCGCAGCTCACCGTTGGCAGCATGAACGTCGAGCAGTTTTGCTTTCACTCGTTCGACGTCTTTCACGAACGCCTCGGGTGCGAGATCAATTTGTTTGTCCGCGGTGCGCAGACGATCAGGCAGGCATGAAGTTAATGGTCCAAGATCGATGCCGTGGACTGCTTTGCGCAGCTTTCGCAGAGTCAGGCCTTTTGAGAACGGGTTTAGTCGCGCGCCGTGTGGTCCGAAGCGAAGACCGAGGTCGAGAAGCCGTTCAGGGGTGCCGAATCGCTTGATCGCTTCGCGCTTCACGCGCCCGTACAGTCCATCGTTCTCCATGCGCGTTTGCAGTTCGACGAGTATTTCCCAGTCGTGTCGCGTGTCTGCGTCCCGTTCGAACAACGCGGGCGAGAACTTGGCGATATTTCGGACGGCGAGCAGGTGGAAAGCGAGATCGTAATGGTGACGCTCGAGCGCGAACGTTGGCGGCAGGATGATGTGCGCATGCCTCGTCGTTTCGTTGACGTAGAAATCGATCGAGACCATAAACTCCAGACCGCTGAGCGCACGGTCCAACTCGCGTCCGTTCGGCGTCGATAACACGGGATTGCCCGCCAGCGTCACGAGCGCTTTCACCTGTCCATCGCCTTCGGTCAGTATCTCTTCTGCAAGCGCAACAACAGGAAACTCGCCGCTAAACTCAGGCAGCTTTCGCACGCGCGTGTGCCTGCGCGCGAAACTGCCCCGCCGCGCCAGCGACTCTGGCGCCGACACCGGATCAAACGCCGGCAGAGTAAACATCGCGCCGCCTGGACGGTCCAGGTTTCCGGTCACGATATTCAAGACGTTGATGAGCCACTGACAGATCCCGCCAAACTCCTGCGTGCTGACGCCGATGCGTCCGTAACAGACCGCGGATTCCGCGGAAGCAAACTCTCTCGCCAGCCGGCGTATTTGATCTGCATCGATGCCGGTGATCGATGCGACTCGTTCAGGGGGAAAATCCGCGACAAGATTGCGGATCGTTTCGATGCCTTTGGTGAATGACGTCAGAGCACCAAGCCGGGGTCGTTCTTCTAAGACGACGTTGAGCAACGCCAGCAACAAGAGGACGTCTGTTCCGGGACGAATGAAGAGGTGTTGATCGGCGAACCGCGCAGTCTCGTTGAAACGTGGGTCGACGAGTATCACTTTCCCGCCGCGCTTGCGGATCTCTTCAAGTCTTCGGCTCATGCCGGGCGCCGTCATCAAGCTGCCATTGGAGACCGCGGGGTTCGCACCCAGGATCAGGAACAGCTTTGTGCGATCGACGTCGGGGATTGGGATTAGCAGTTGATGGCCGAACATCAGGTAAGCGGCCAAATGGTGGGCCAGTTGGTCTACTGACGTTGCGGAAAAACGGTTGCGTGTCTTGAGGCTGCGTAGAAAGCCGGGCGCGAACAACATCGAGCCGTAGTTGTGAACGTTCGGGTTGCCGAGATAGGTGGCGATTGCATTTCCGCCGTGCTGCGCGCGAATGCGTTTGAGGTTACGCGCGACTTCATCAAAAGCCTCGTCCCACGCGATGCGTTCCCACCCACTGGCCGTGCGCCGGACCGGATGCTTAAGCCTGTCCTTATCAAAATGAACATCCTGTAAAGCGACGGCCTTCGGACAGATGTACCCGCGACTAAACGGATCATCCTTGTCCCCCCGAATCTCGAGCCGATCTTTGCCGCTTATCTCAATCCCACAGATCGCCTCGCAGAGATTACAGTTGCGGTAATGCATGTAACATCTTGCCCCGCGTTGACGAAATAAATCAACAGTTTGACGTGGAGATTGCGTAATATTTCTAATGAATACTTTCGCCAGAACTTACCCTCGGCAACAGCTCTCGCAATCCCGTACGGGCCCGGCTTATCGAAACTCTGGGCCCATTGATCAGGGGCATAGCCCGAACGAGGATGTGCATTGCAAGCAGGTCTAAGGTAACTCCTAAGACTTTTCGTAATCTCTGCTAAGATTACCGCAGGACGAAAGGCCGCAACACTCGTCAAATGAAGAGAGTTTTTCAGCTACTAAACGAGATGGTCCGTGATGGCGCGATCCCAAACTACGCCATTGGTGGCGCGATAGGTGCAGTCTTTTATGTGGAGCCGTTTGCAACTCAGGACGTGGATGTTTTTGTAATGATGGCAACTGAGGCGAGCGGACTGGTGACAAGCATTCCTGGATGGACCTATTTGAACGCGCGCGGGTACAAGGAGATTCGTGGGGAGGCGATAGTAATTGACGACTGGCCGGTCCAGTTCCTTCCCGTGAGCAACGATTTGGAAAAAGAAGCGTATCTGAATGCTGCGACTCTGGACTTCGAAGGCGAACCGGTTCGAGTTGTTCTAGCTGAACACCTCGTTGCTATCATGTTGAAGACTGGCAGGTTGAAAGATCGAGCCCGGGTGCAGATGTTCCTTTCGCAAGATGTGGTCGACCGGGATTTACTAATCGATATTGTTAAGCGGCACGAATTGGACAGAGAATGGGCGGAGTTTGAAGGTTAAGACTGAATGGGCAGTAATCAGCAAAAATATCCAGAGCTGACCGAGTTTTATCGCTTGAAAGAAGCGCGACGCAAGATCGACGCGAAACGGCCTGTTTCTGAGAAGATGGCTGCCGTTGCGAGACTAAGGGATTTTGAGCGTTCGCTCGTGAACGTTCGCAAAGCTAACAAAGAGAAACGCGCCGCAAAACAGGTCACCATCAATATTAAGACACGCTGAGGAACCAATGATTAACGCAGGCTAGAATCTCGCGCGATCAACTGCGGAGCAGAAGCGGGCTATTTCGTCTTCAGTGTTGTAGTAGTGGACGGAGGAGCGGACGAGTTGGGAGAGGTGGCGCGAGGGGAGATCGAGGCGGTTGCTGTCCGCAAATGAGACCGTGACGTTGATCTTTTCGGACGCGAGTCTCTGTTGGAGTTCGACTGGAGTGATAT
>JBKPNH010000117.1:0-12238 GCA_046732535.1 Acidobacteriota bacterium | reverse complement strand
CCCGCACACTGTTGCTGCTGCTTCTGACCTTAGCAACTCTGCTAATCCAGATCCCAGTGACTACGGCGCAGGATAAAGATAAAGATAAAGACCAGGAGGTCGAAAGTATTCCCGCGATCCTCACCGGCGTGCGCGCGAACGCGGTTGAAGGCAACGTAGTTTACGTTCGCGAGTCGGCGAGCTTTGATCTCGAGACAGCTTTTGAATTGAAACAAGGCGACTCGTTGCGCAGCGCCGCCGGCAGCCGTGCCGAACTGCTCCTGCAACCCGGAAACTTCCTGCGGCTCGCGGCGGAAACCGAGTTTCAACTCCTCGACGATCGTTACGATCGTTTAAAGCTCCAGCTCAACAAGGGAACGATCAGTTTCGAACTTTTGAAGAACGACTGGGAAGACACGTCAGACTTCTTCGAGACTCTTAAGCAGGGTTTCGAACTGATTCGCGTCATCACGCCGAACTCTGAAGTCTTCATCACGCAGCCCGGAATATTCCGCATCAACACGACCGCCGGCGGACGCACGGAGATCGTCGTCCGGCGTGGCGAAGCACTGATCGACGGCAGACGCGTGAAAGAAAAGCGCTCGGCAGTCGCCGCACGCGGCTCGGTCGACATCACCGAGATCGATTCGAAGTCGGAAGACGCATTCGACTCGTGGAGCCGCGAGCGTTCAGAAAAGGTCGTCGAAGCCAATCGCATGCTGAAGAAAGACGCGCCGTGGGCCAAGAAGAAAGAGGGACGTGAAGCGATGGTCGATCTGCCGGCCAACGAGAAGAAAGCCGGGAACCCTTACGTCGTCTCCGCCAGACCCGGCGCTGTAAATTTCGTCGAAACAGGAGTCGAATTCAGCACGGATCAAAAGACCTGGGAACCGCTGACTGATAAGTCGGAGCTGGCGCCGGGTAACAGAGTACGAACGGCGAAGCAAAGCTTTGTCGAGTTGATGATGTTCCCGGATCTCTACCTGCGCGTGGATGGCGACTCCGAAGTCTCACTCGAGCAACTGTCGAACGAATTGATCGCAGTAAAGGTACTGCACGGCTCGGCAATACTCGACGTCGCCCGCTTCGATCGCAAAGACTTTCCGGAAATCTTTATCAGTGGGCCGACGACTACTGTGGCGATCGCCGAAGACGGCAACTATCGTGTAAACATGCGAGGCAGAGAAGAGATAATGGTCCGCAAGGGCAAGGTAGTTCTTCAGGAGCGGTCCATCGGCTCGTGTCGCATAATCGCGGGCGGAAACACGTCCGAGTGCGAGAGAAAAGTCAACGACAATTTCGACGTGTGGAGCCAACATCGCGGTGAGGGACAGTTCTACAACGGCGCCGCGATGGCCACGCGGCTGGCCCAACTGCGTCTCCGCAGATTCAAAAACACCGGCTTCTGGTATCAACTTCCCGCGCGCGGCAATTACACGTTCGTGCCTTTCTTTTCGACGTACTTTCGCTCGCCTTACGGCGGCAATTACTCCTGTGTTCTGTCCCCGCGGCACGCCGTAATCCATATCGCGCCGAGATCGATTGGGCCAACCCGCGGCGTGCGAATGATAGGCGTGCCCGTCAGACCGATTCCGTAGCGACCTGAATCCTGAGTCAACCAAGGAAAACTAAATGGCAAATCTCCCTCCAGTCTCCTTTCAACGAAACGCTGTCAATCCCGTCGAATGCATGAAGGGCGGGTGGAACCTGATCAAAGGTCACTATTGGTTGATCTTTGCAATGGCCCTTGTCGCATGGATGATCGGCGCCGCGATTCCGTTTGGAATACTGGTGGGCCCGATGATGTGCGGCATGTTTCTGGCTTTCTTCAAGCTGCGGCGAGCCGAGGCGATTGAGTTTGGCACCTTGTTCAAGGGCTTCGACTATTTTGCACCCAGTGTGATCGCGACCTTGTTACACGTGGTGCCGGTGCTGGTGATTGTTATTCCGGCTTACATTTTTTTCTACGTGTTCTTCGTTGTCGCAATGGTGGCCCAAGGTGGGGGCGAACCTAACCCGGGTGCCGTCTTCGCGATATTTGCGATGTTTGCGCTGTTCTGGATCGTGGTGCTCGCGGTGGTCATGGTCGTGTCGATTGGGTTCACCTTCGTGTATCCGCTGATCGTCGACCGCGGCATGCAGGGGTTTGATGCGGTGAAGCTGAGTTTTAAGGCGGCGATGGCGAACTTCTGGCGCCTGCTGGGTTTGGTCATGCTCAACTTTCTGTTGAGTCTGGTGGGTCTGCTGCTGTGCTTTGTGGGTGTCTATTTTCTTATTCCGGTGGGCTATGCGGCTCTGGCGATCGCTTACGAACAGGTGTTTGGACTGCGCGATCCGAGCGAGTTTGTGAACGTGCCGCCACCGCCGCCGGTCTTCAACTGATATACGATGGCGGATCTCATCATTCGCGGGCGAAACGTGGTGTTGCCGAATGCGATCGGCGCGTGCTCGATTCACGTTCGCGATGGCGTGATCGATGCCGTCCGCGATTACGATGAGGTTGCCGCAGATTGTGAGTTGATTGACGCGGGTGATGCTGTCGTGATGCCCGGGTTGGTCGACACTCACGTACACATCAATTCGCCTGGCCGCACTGAATGGGAGGGCTTCGAGTCGGCGACGCGTGCTGCTGCCGCCGGCGGAGTCACAACCCTCGTCGACATGCCGCTCAACTCGATACCCGCCACGACGACGCTCGCTGCGTTCAAAACGAAGATCGAAGACGCGAAGACGTGCGGGTGTTTTGTCGATGTTGGGTTCTGGGGTGGCGTCGTGCCAGGGAACACGGGTGAGCTCGCGGCGATGCGCGAAGCGGGCGTGGTCGGGTTTAAGTGCTTTCTGGTGCCGTCGGGGGTTGATGAGTTTCAGTACGTTGAGGAAGAGCATCTGCGTGAGGCGATGCCGGAACTGTCGCGGCTTGATGCGTTGCTGATCGTCCATGCGGAGTTGCCGGGACCGATTGATTGCTGTGCGGGTGCTTCGGATGGTCCTTCGCGTGATTATTCGACGTTTCTCGCTTCGAGGCCGCGCGCGGCGGAGAATGAGGCGGTCGAGTTGATGATTCGTTTGAGCCGCGAGCTCGGGACGCGCGTTCACATCGTTCATCTTTCGTCGGCGGAGGCCGTTCCGTTGTTGCGTGAGGCTCAGGCGGCCGGGGTTGCGATTACGGCTGAGACTTGTCCGCACTATCTGCATTTCGCTGCCGAAGAGGTTCCGGCGGGCGCGACTGAGTTCAAGTGTTGTCCGCCGATTCGCGAGCGTGAAAACCGGGAAGAGTTGTGGCGTGGTTTGGCGGCTGGGACGATCGACATGATCGTTTCCGATCACTCGCCGTGTCCGGCGCAGATGAAGCTGGGTGAGAGCGGCGACTTTATGGCTGCGTGGGGTGGGATCGCCTCGCTGCAACTGCGTCTGCCGATCGTCTGGACCGAAGCGCGGCGGCGTGGGTTCTCGTTGCACGACCTGGCGAAGTGGCTCTGCGAGAACCCGGCGCGCCAAGTACGCTTGGAATCACGCAAAGGCTTGATCGCCGGACGCGACGCCGACCTCGTCATCTGGAACCCTGACGCGCAGTTCCTTGTCGACGCCTCCTCCCTCCACCACCGCCACAAAATCACTCCCTATCACGGCGAAACACTAACAGGCGTGGTGCAAAAAACTTTCCTTCGCGGAAAGAAGATATATGATGGCGGCACCTTCGCGCCCCCAACGGGTCACTTACTTTTTTAGCCACAAGAAGGCACAAAAGACACAAGACTGATTGAAGGAGAAAACGAATAATGGAAACCGTTCCTCACGACGGTGATATCTTGAAGCTGTGTGATGTGATTCGTCAGACAAGTTATGAGATTCATAAGTACTTTCGAAGCGGTTTCATAGAAAAGATTTACGAAAACGCATTGGCGCATCGTCTGCGCAAGCAGGGCATCAGAGCCGAGCAGCAGCAATGCATACGCGTGTTTGACGAGGATGGGACTTTGCTTGGGCTGCTTACGGCCGACATCCTCATTGAGCGAAGATTAATATGCGAGATCAAGAGTTGCAGTTTTCTGATTGATGCGCATACGGCACAACTGCTAGGTTATCTTCGGGCGACGCGCATTCAACACGGATTGTTAATTAACTTCGGCGGTTCAAGACTCGAGATCAAAAAGTATATTCTGACGTAACCTTCTTGTGTTTTTTGCGCCTTTTGTGCTTATGGACTTCACTGAACTGATCGATCTCGCTTCAGAAAAACTTGGTGGGGCGGTGGTGTTTGCCAATGATGATTTCTTTGCGCCCAAGGAGAATTTGTTGAGGGCCGGGGCGCCGGTTTTTATCGAGGGTAAATATACCGACCGAGGGAAGTGGATGGACGGTTGGGAGAGCCGCCGGCGACGGACGCCCGGATTCGATTGGTGCATCATACGCCTCGGCCTGCCGGGAATCGTCCGCGGCGTGATCGTCGATACGAGCTTCTTTCGCGGCAACTACCCCGAACACTGCTCGCTCGACGGTGCTACGTTCAGCGGCCTGCCAACTGTCGAAGAGCTAACAGACGAGTCGGTCCAATGGGTCCCGCTGCTGCCTCAAATGCCGTTAGCCGGCGATAGCCAGAACCCGTTCCCCATCCAATACAACGAGCAACTCACACATCTTCGTTTCAAGATCTTCCCGGACGGCGGCGTCGCGCGCCTTCGCGTTTACGGCGTCGTCTCGCCCGACTGGGATCGGCTCAAACGTTCCGGCGGCGACGTCGATCTCGCAGCAGTGGAAAACGGCGCACTCGTCATCTCGTGCAGCGACATGTTCTTCGGACACCGCCATAACCTGATCATGCCCGGCCGCGCCGCCGACATGAGCGACGGATGGGAAACGAAACGACGACGCGGTCCAGGTCACGACTGGGCCATCATCAAGCTCGGCCGCCCCGGAGAGATTCACTCCGTCGAAGTCGATACCTCACACTTCAAAGGAAACTTTCCCGAGAGCTGCTCACTCGAGACGTGCAACGGCTTGCCTGAAGACAAACTGACCGATCTTTCCGTTCCCTGGACCAGCCTGCTTCCCCGCACGAAACTGCAAGCACACACACGACATTACTTCGATCAGGAGTTGCTCGACACGGGCGTCGCCACACATCTTCGCTTCAACATCTTTCCCGACGGCGGCGTCAGCCGTTTGCGCGTGTACGGGAGACCGGTCGAGTGATGGATCTCGAACGGTTGAACGCATTGCCGGACGACGAGGCGTCGAAAGAACTTCTGACATGCTGCGGTTCGACGCGTTGGTCGCAGATGACGACGGCGCGCCGGCCTTACAAGACCCTCGAAGAGCTAACGCGAGTGGCGAACGACGTTTGGTGGTCGCTGGAACAGTCCGACTGGCTCGAAGCATTTCGCAGCCATCCCAAAATCGGAGAGAAGAAATCAACCGAAGCCGTCTCGACGCAAGCGCAAGAGTGGTCGGGCCAGGAACAATCCGCGGTCCAAACCGCGGCGCAGCAAACACTCGACTCGCTCACCCAACTAAACCACCAATACGAAGCGCGGTTCGGCTTTATCTTCATCGTTTGCGCAACCGGCAAATCGGCAGACGAGATGCTCGCCCTGCTGCAAGCTCGTATGCAAAACGACGTTGAGACAGAACTCCCCATCGCCGCCGCCGAACAAGCAAAGATAACGGAAATACGGCTCAAAAAGCTGGTACACTGAGCGCCACGAATGAGCACCATCTCGACCCACATACTCGACACTTCCCGCGGCGCACCGGCAAGTGGCGTCGCCGTTTGTCTCGAAGTGCAAAACACCGACGAGAGCTGGACCGAGCTGAGCCACGCATGGACCGATACCGACGGCCGCGTCAAACCCTTCTTCCTGGTGGACCGGCCAGTCGCCGACGGCACCTATCGGCTCGTCTTCGATACCGAACCGTACTTTTCGTCGCTCAGCGTCGCCTGCTTCTATCCGCAGGTGACCGTGGTTTTCAACGTCGAAGATGCGTCGCAGCATTATCACGTCCCGCTGCTGATTAGTCCGTTTGGTTACTCGACCTACCGCGGCAGCTAATCCTGATGATAAATCTCGATCCGACCCTCAGCGAATGGCTCAACCTCCTGTTTCGTTGGGTACACGTCTTTGCGGGCATCATGTGGGTCGGCACGACCTACTACTTCACCTGGCTCGACGCGCGGCTAAGCGAAGAAGAAAAAGCCGCAATCAACACCGGTGCGACGCCGCAAGTCTGGATGGTCCACAGCGGCGGCTTTTACGTCGTCGAGAGACGCAAAGTGCCCGATCTGGTGTCACGCACCTTGCACTGGTTTCGCTGGGAGGCCGGAACGACGTGGTTGAGCGGTTTCGCGTTGCTGGTCCTGATTTACTACGTCGGCGGCAGTGTGATGGTGGATCCTGACGTGCGGGAGCTCAGCATCGGCGTTGCGGTCGCCATCGGGATCGCAGTGATTCTCGTTGGTGGGGTTGTTTACGACGTGATGATGATGTCGCCACTCGGACGGAACGAAAGATTGTTTGCCGTCGTAGCTTACGTCCTAATCGTCGCGCTGTCTTTTGGTCTGACGCGTGTCTTGAGCGCACGAGCTGCTTACATTCACATCGGCGCACTGTTCGGCACGATCATGGCCGCGAACGTCTGGATGCACATCCTGCCGTCGCAAAAACGAATGATCGCCGCGCTCAACGAAGGCCGCAAACCGGACGACCGTCTTGCGGCGCAGGCGAAGTTGCGGTCCAAGCAGAATACGTTCATGGCCGTGCCCGTCGTCTTCATCATGATCAGCCATCACTATCCGGGCGTCACCTATGGCGACCGCTACAATTGGATCATCCTTTCGGTTCTCATATTACTCGGTTGGATTGCAGCCAAGTTCATTCGGCGGGCTTGATCCGTGTTACCACTGAATCAACTCAGAAAACTGTCCCGCCAAAAAATCCGCGACACGGAAACACTGATCCGTTATCACGAAACGCTGCTGTTCGTGCGCGCGTATCCGCAGAGTGCGGCAGTGGTGCGCCTGGCTGAAAAGGAGCTGCGCAGTTTTCCCCGCAGAGTGGCGCTGCTGAATGAAGAAGGCGTGGATTTATCAGCCCTCGAACATCCGTCAGTGTCCGGCATCGCCGGCTCATCCGTTACCGACACGTTCAGTTTCTACATCGTCCGCTGGCTCGTGCGGCGGTACCCGGCGCAGGTCAGTATCTACTGGGACTGGTTTGAAGACGAGAACCGCCTTGCTCAGACGTGGCCGCGATTCATCCCGCTGCTCGCGGAAGACACCCTCGTCGAAGCCAACATTCCGTATCGCGAGTGGTTGAACGTGGCGCGCGGACGCCGCGCCGAGATCGAGTGGCTGATCGATCGTTTCGACGAACGGCCGTGGCCCGACGACGCGAAAGCCGAGATCTACGATTCGCAAAAATTGTACGTGACGTGGAAGCCCGCATACCATGCGACGCGCACGGGCATGCGCAACCCTGCACGACAGTCGTTCTACCATCGCGGGCCGCTGATCCAACGCCGCGACGTCGATCTGAACCACGAGCTCGCGCGACCCTCGCCGCCGCTACGGAAGTTGTCGACAACAGACGGCGAACGAGCGTTGGATCTTGCGCGCGAAGCGTCGACAATCAGGTATCGCGAGCTCTATGGCTTTACTCACGGCGATCCGAAGCACGTTTACAGAGCGGAACTTGGACGCGGCGTCGAGTTCTTTCTGGCGGGCCTTCCCCCCGAAAGGCGTTTGCCGTTGCGCGGTTATCATGCAGGGATGATTTACAAGAACGGCGTTCCGGTCGGTTATTACGAAGGACTCACGCTGTTCGAACGCATGGAGAGCGGCTTCAACTTGTATTACACCTTTCGCGAAGGCGAGACAGCGTGGCTCTACGCGCGAATATTGAACGTGATGCATCACTTCACCGGCGCGACTGCGTTCGCACTCGATCCGTATCAGATCGGTTACGAGAACGAGGAAGGGATCGAATCGGGCGCGTTCTGGTTTTACCGGAAACTCGGTTTTCGACCCACGCGCCGTGAATTGCTCCATCTCGCGAAAAAAGAAGAAGAGAAGATCGCGAAGGGAAACCAGTACCGCACGCCGGCTACGACGCTGCGCGAACTGGCGAAGGGACCCATGATCTTTCAAATGCGCGGCACGGAGAACCACGATTGGGACCGTTTTGAGGTCCGGAAAATCGGTTTCAACTTGAAAGGAAAGCGCGAAGCATTGCTATCGCTTCTATCCGAGCAACTCATCCGCGCAAAAGCAGCGCCTGAAGAGACGTCTTACTTGAGGCTGATGCAAAAAGATATTCGATTACGAAGAAGATTTATCGATCTCGGAAGCACTTCTCGATCTGATTCTCGAGAATAGTCGCCTCCGTAAAATTTTGTAGCTTGCTGAAATACTCAGCCTCGCGGTCCAACGCTGTGCGCGGCACGAGCCCCACAATCTCCGTGCTCTCGATCTCCACTCCGAGCAAGTCTGCCTCGCGTCGAATCGCGTCGTACGCGGCGCCCATTCCCGTGATCTCGTAATTCACCAGGTTCATCGACACTTGCACGAGGTTGCGGGTTTCCAGTCGAAATCCCAACGCTTTCAAGAACGGCAACCCGCCGTTTCGCGCGCGGATGCGCCGCGCGATCTGCCGCGCAACGGCGACGTCGTCACTCCGAAGCACGACGTTGAAAGCAATCAGGAACGGACGCGCACCCACGACGATCGCGCCTGCTGTTTCATGAATACGCTGCGGACCAACGTCCGGCAGACGATCAGGGTTCGTCGCGATCTCTTCGAGCAGCAACTCGTAAGCGCCGCGTCGAACGTCTTCCAGGTTTACGCGATCGGGACGCAGCGCCGCTCTTTCGTAGTAGTAGACGGGGATCGACAACTCGCGCGCGATTCTCTCGCCCGCGTGATGCGCAAGTGCGACGCAGTCGTCGATCGTGACGCCGCTAACCGGAACAAACGGCAAAACGTCCGTCGCGCCGAGGCGTGGGTGTACGCCCTGGTGGCCTCGCATGTCGATCAGTTCCGAAGCCCGTCTTACGCCTGCGATAGCCGCTTCGACGACGTGTTCCGGCGTCGCCACGAAGGTGATTACCGAGCGATTGTGATCTGGATCGATGTGTTTATCGAGAACGCAGGCGGTATCGACCGCGCCGATCGCCTCGGCGATCTGGTGGACCGTCTCGGGTCTGCGGCCTTCACTGAAGTTCGGAACACATTCGACTAGACGTTGCATCGTTGGGTGAAGTATAAAGCCTCGATGCCTTTGGATCGATTCATCGACCAGCGCAAGAACGCATGGCAACGGCTCGAGGAGCTGCTCAAGCTGCTGGATCACGCGTCGTTGCGGCGCTTGCGGCGCGATGAAGTGCGCGAGCTCGGACGCATCTATCGCCGCACCGCGTCGGACCTGGCGATAGCGCGAGCCGAATCACGCGACCCGCGCCTCGTGAATTACCTGAACAGCCTGGTCATCCGCGCGCACGGCCGCATTTATCGCGCGGAGTCGCACGGCTTCAAAAGAATTCTCTATTACTTCACGCACGAGCTGCCGCAGACCTTTCGCCGCACCTGGCGGTATACGTTTGTGGCGTTCGCCGTCTTCGCTCTCTTCGCCGTCTTCAGCTTCGTGGCCACTCGCTACGATCCCGAGTTTTCCGAGCTCGTCGGCGTGCCTCCGACCTTTCGCGAAATGTACATCGAGACCAAAACGCACTGGTGGGAATCGCTCAACGAAGCCAACCAGGAAGGCGCGAGCGCGATCATGACCAACAACATTCTGGTCACAGTCTATGTTTTCGCTTTCGGCGCAACCCTGGGCATCGGAACGCTCTATTACCTGGCTGTCAACGGAGCGAATATCGCTTCGGTGTTGGCGCTGACTTACGGGGCCGGTTTCGGAAACGATCTGGTGACATTCATGGTGGGCCACGGCGTGATCGAGTTGTCGTGCATCTTCATCGCCGGCGGCGCGGGACTGTTGATCGGCACGGCGATGATCATGCCCGGCAATCTGACGCGCGCGGATGCACTGAGGACTCGCGGAATGGAAGCGGTCCGTTTGATGTTGGGGGTCGCAATACTGCTGGCAATCGCGGGAAGTATCGAAGGGTTCGTTTCGCCCGCCGCCATCGATCCGCGGATCAAGTACAGCATCGGCGCAATCACCGGCGTCGCGCTTTATTCTTACTTACTGTTTATGGGCCACAAGTAACGTCGCGCAACTTATAAAAGCCCGCGTTCCTTCACGCGCAGATAAGTTTCCAACAATGCCGGCGCCAGCGCAGCCGCGGTAACGTCCAATGCCAGTCCGCCGATCGATTCAACCATGCGCAGCGCCGCCTCACGATGGTGAATAATCTCCTCCGCTACCGATTGAGTGAAAACAGCACGCACCGTCGATGGCGTTTCGCGAACGACGGCCTTGAGATCTCTGTCGGCGATCGTCACGATCAGCGGCAGATGACGCGGCCGCAACAAATGAAGCGAAGTGAGTAACTCTTTCGAGCCCTCTTCGTCGACGAGGTCAGTCAACAGGATGACTAAAGCACGTCGCTTGCTATTAGCCGCGATGAACTCGAACGCGTGCGGATATGACGGCTCGATCATTTCGGGCTCGACGGCGTAGAGCGCTTCGAGCGCTGCTTCGATGTGGTCGCGCCCGCGGCTGGGTGCGAGATAGCTCTTTATGCGGCGGCCAAACACTACGAGTCCGGCATTATCACCGGCGCGCGCGGCTGCGGAAAAGAGCGCGAGCGTTGCATGGACCGCCGAGTCGAGTTTTGTCTCCTGCTCGATGCGCGCGGTCATCAAGCGGCCCGCGTCGAGTGCGATGAGAATCGTTTGATCGCGTTCAATCTGATACTGGCGCGTCGTGAGCTTTCCGCGACGGGCGGTGGCAGTCCACGAAATGTGGCGCAACTCATCGCCGCGAACATAATCGCGCATCGATTCAAACTCGCGGCCTTCGCCGCGCCACGACGTCTTGCGATGTGAGGAGACGACCGAGCGCGCGCCCAGAGCTTTCAACTCCGCTTCTCGCGCACGACGCATATTTGGATAGACCTTGACCGTTACCGGTTCCGAGGCGAGCGTGTCGCACCAAACGAGTTTCAGACGAGACCGGAAGCGTACCGCCGTGTAACCGAATTCGAACCTGCCGCGGCGTGGCGGCGTGACGTTGTAGATCAACGTCGCCGAACTGTGTGCTTCGATCTGGATCCGTCCTTCGCGCGTGCCGTCCAGGATCATCTGCGGCGGGTATTCGTCTTTGAGTATGAGCGAGACTGATCGTTTGGACGCATTTTGGATCTGTATTCTGACTTCAGTTTCGGCACCCATTGCGAAGCGGCCGCCGAACTCGCGCCAGATGCGCAGGCCCACCGGAAGACGGCTGACCCGCGCATCCACGATGGCGACGATGAACAGCAGAATGTTGTATGCGAGGGCAACCCAGGCCAACCACGGGCGCCCCCATGATAACGAGAGAGGAACGAACGCTAACGCGAGCAGTACGTAGAAGAGTTTGGTGAAAACAAAGCGCAACGTTGGGGAGTCTAACTCTTTTTGTTCGTCTGTATGTATTCCTTGAGTTTATTTTTATCGGGATATTCCGGGTTCTTTTTGAGGTACTCCTCGTACTCAATTGCGGCTTTGTCTTTCATTCCCGCCGCATTGTAGAGCCAGCCAAGTCGCAGGTGGGCCTCGGGATGGCCGAGTTTCGCAGCCTCATTGAGATGAGGAATCGCTTTCGATCCCTTCTTGAGTTGCAGGTAACACTCGCCGAGCACCATGTGGGAATCACCTGAGGTAGGTTGCAGCTCGACCGCCTTCGTAAGCGGGTCGATCGCTTCCTCGCATTTCTTCTGCGACGACAGCAATCTGCCGAGGTTGAAATTGGTGCGCGGCGAATCCGGCTTCACCGTAATCGCGTGCTGGTAAGCTTGTTGCGCGTCGTCAAACTTCTCTTGCGCGAAATAGACGGTGCCCAGTGCAGTCCACGCTTGAAAGTCGGCGTTATCCGTTTCCACAACCTGCTTCAGCAAGGTCGCCGCCTGGTCGAATTTCTTTTTCGCAACTGCTTCCTCAGCTTTCACGAAAATCGGTTTGGTTGATGCCGGCCGGTCATAAACGTCACCAGCCGAAATCACGCCGCCGGCGTTTGGCGCAGACGCCCCTGAACTCCAGCGAATCTCGAGATCGTTTTGATAGCCATAAGGACTGGGGGGTAAATTCATGCCGCCGATTCGGATC
>JBKPNH010000116.1:0-37032 GCA_046732535.1 Acidobacteriota bacterium | reverse complement strand
AGGTTCCCTTTAAGCTGCACAGCAGCGAGCCGAAGACGCTGCGCATCTCGAAAGAGGAAGCGGGCGAAGTCACCGCTGCCGATATCGAAGCCGATGCGGACGTCGAGATCCTCGATCCTTCCGTTCACATCGCGACCGTGAGCGAAGGCGGATCGTTGCGCGTCGAGATGCGGCTCAAGCGCGGGCGCGGCTACGTCTCCGCCGATCGCAACTTCGACGAAGACCTGTCGCTCGGCTACATCCCGATCGACTCCGTCCACACGCCGGTCAAAAAAGTTAACTATAACGTCGAAGCAGCGCGTCTCGGTCAGAACACCGAGTTCGACAAGCTGACGATCGAAGTTTGGACCGACGGTTCGGTGAAACCGGAAGACTCGATCGGTCTCGCAGCGAAGTTGATCAAGGACCACATGTCTATCTTCATCAACTTCGAAGAAGACACGGACGACTTCGCTTACGCGAAAATGGAGCGTCCGCCGTTGCCGCGCAACGACCAGTTGGACCGTTCAGTCGACGAGCTCGAACTGTCAGTTCGTTCCTACAACTGTCTCAAGAACGCCGACATCCGCACCATTCGCGATCTCGTGCAACGCACCGAACGCGAAATGCTGGCGACCAAGAATTTCGGCAAGAAGTCGCTCAACGAGATCAAGGAGATCCTCAACGGCATGGGTCTCGATTTCGGCATGGAGTTTGACGAGCAAGGTAATCCAATCCCCGGCACCGGCGGCCGCGATGGCGCTGACCTGTCAGATTTCGAAGGTGATGAGGAACAGTAAGGCGGCAGTATGCGACATCTAAAGGCACATCGAAAACTCGGTCGCACCAGCGAGCATCGTCACTCGATGCTGCGCAACCTGGCGACATCCCTGATCAACTCTCGTGACGAGCGCATCAAAACCACGCTTCCTAAAGCGAAAGAGCTGCGTCCGTTCATTGAACGCGCGATCACGCTTTCGCGCCGCGCGCACAGTTTGTCGGGCGACGACGCCTCGGCTCAGGCTTTGCACCTGCGTCGTCAGGCCGCCGGCTTCTTTCATGCGGGAAACACGGCGATGAGCGCGGCAACCGGCAAGCGCGGGCAGTTGCGCCCGGAGCGCACCGCCGGCGTGGCCGCACTCAAGCGGCTCTTCAATGAGCTGGGTGAGCGTTACAAGGATCGGCCCGGTGGTTACACCCGCATCCTGAAACTCGGTCATCGCGACGGCGACGACGCGGAGCTCGCAATCATCGAGCTAGTCGACAATCCGCGCGAAGTCGAGGCGATTGAAGCGGCGAAGAAGCGAGCGAAAGCCGCCACCGCGAAGAAAAAGGGATCGAAGAAAGCAGCCAAGAGCGAACCGGCGGATACCGCTGAGGAAACCGACGAATCGGCGCAAGCTTAGAACACATGGCTGCACGCAAAGAACAGAGCGAGCCGGCAGGAAAAGCTTCGGTCAACATGGACGAGCTGCGGGAGCTGATCTCGCTGCTCCGCGAAAACGGGTTGGCCGAGCTCGAACTCGAGAGTCAGGACTTTCGCGTTCGTCTGCGGCGTGAAGGCACCAACTCGCAACCGGTCCAGTACGCCGCTCCAGCGCCCGTTGCCGCGCCACTTGCACCGCCGCCGACGGCGACGCATGGCGCAGAAAACAATCCCGCGGCCGCTGCTCCTGCCCCCTCGCACCCAGGGGCGCACGCCTCGACAGAGGCTTCACAGGATCAGGACCTGCACATTATTCCTTCTCCGATAGTCGGTACGTTTTATCGATCATCTTCACCCACTACCGATCCATTCGTAAAGATCGGGAGCAACGTCGAACCCGACACTGTGGTGTGTATCATCGAGGCGATGAAACTCATGAACGAGATTCAAGCCGAGGCGGCCGGCGAGGTGGTGAAGATTTACGTTGAGAACGGGCAGCCGGTAGAGTACGGGCAGCCGCTTTTCGGAATCAGAAGTTAGCCACAAAAAGGCACAAAAGACACAGAAACTGATTTGTGTCTTTTGTGCTTTTTTGCGGCAGAAGAACTCATGGCCTTCAACATGCGCAAGTTCAAAAAGATCCTGATCGCCAATCGCGGCGAGATCGCTTGCCGCATCATCTGGACGTGCAAGGAGATGGGCATCAAGACCGTCGCCGTGCACAGCGACGTCGATCGCGATTCGCTGCACGTCCGTTTCGCCGACGAAGCTGCCTGTATTGGACCAGCACCGTCCGCGCAAAGCTATCTCAATATTCCCGCGATCATCAGCACCGCCGAGATCTTCAACGTCGACGCGATTCATCCGGGCTACGGTTTCCTCGCCGAGTCGGCTTACTTCGCTCAGATCTGTGAAGACTGCAACATCAAGTTCATCGGCCCGCGCGCGAACGTCATCCGCCTGATGGGCGACAAGATTGAAGCGCGCCGTACCATGAAAGAGCACGGGTTGCCGGTCGTGCCAGGCAGTGAAAACGCTATCACTTCCGAGGAAGAGGCACGGAAGATTGTTCGCGAGATCGGTTATCCCGTGATCGTCAAAGCCGCGGCCGGAGGCGGCGGCCGCGGCATGCGCATCGTTCGCTCGCAACAGGAGCTGGCGAAGGCGCTCGAAACAGCGTCCACCGAAGCGGCGGCCGCGTTCAACGACGGCAGTGTCTACATCGAGCGCTACATCGAACAGCCGCGCCACATTGAGATCCAGGTGCTGGCTGATGAGTTTGGCGAGTGCATCCATCTCGGCGAACGTGAGTGTTCGATCCAGCGCCGCCATCAGAAGTTGATGGAAGAAGCGCCGTCGACTGTGTTGACGCCGGAGTTACGCAAGAGCATGGGCCAAGCGGCGGTCGCTGCTTGTAAGAAGCTCGGGTACTCGAGCGCGGGCACGGTCGAGTTTCTGCTGGATGTGCATGGCAACTACTACTTCATGGAGATGAACACGCGCATCCAGGTCGAGCATCCGGTAACGGAGATGGTCACTCTTGCCGACATCGTCCGAAACCAGATCCGGATCGCCGAAGGTGAGCGGCTCGGGTACGCGCAGGACGATCTGCTGATCGTGGGCCATGCGATCGAGTGCCGGATCAATGCCGAGAACCCGGACACGTTTGCGCCCTCGCCGGGGACCATTACGGCGTTCAATTTGCCGGGTGGACCGGGCGTTCGCGTCGACACGTTTGTCTACTCCGGTTACCAGGTCTCGCCGTTTTACGACTCGCTCATTGCGAAAGTGATCGTTCACGCTCGCACCCGGGAGCTCGCTATCGCGCGCATGAAGCGGGCGTTGGACGTGATGGTGGTGGAAGGGATCAAGACGACGATTCCCCTGCACCAGAAGATCATGGACGACCCGCGGTTCCGCAAGGGCGAGATTGGGACGGACTTCATGGAGTACTTCCTGGCGCGAAACGGCAAGGTGGGCGCGCACCGCGCCTAAAATCAGTGCTCGGCGGTTGCCGTTTAGTTTAGCGTTCCCTATAATATCCGACTTTTCTATGGCGATTTAGGTCGTCTGAGAGGTAAACGATAATGTCACATGCAATTATCAAAGCCGGCGGCAAACAGTTCCTGGTCGAACCGGGCCAGACGGTTCGCGTTCCTTCGCTCCAGGCCGAGGCCGGCAGCTCGATTGAGCTCGAAACCCTGTTAACGACCGGCGACAATCCCGCTAAAGCCACGGTCGTCGGCCACGGCAAGGATCAGAAGGTCGTCGTGTTCAAGAAAAAGCGGCGCAAACAGTACAAGCGCACTCGCGGTCACCGCCAGGGTTATACGACCCTCAAGATTGATTCGGTCGAGTAGAGGTCTTGGGACTTAGGTCTTGGGTCTTAGTACAAAGACCTAAAACCAAAGACCAAAAACGGAGTTTTCTTATGGCACACAAAAAAGGCGTTGGCTCATCCAGAAACGGGCGCGACTCGCAGTCGCAACGGTTGGGACTGAAGAAGTTCGGCGGCCAGCAGGTGCTCGGCGGCAACATCATCGCGCGGCAGCGCGGCACCAAGTGGAAACCCGGCAACAACGTCGGAAGAGGGAAAGACGACACGCTTTTCGCGTTAATTGACGGCGTCGTCAAGTTTGAGGACAAAGGCCGGTCCGGCAAGTTCATCAGCGTCTACCCTATGGAGCAAACACCTCCCCTGGAGCAATCGGCTGCTTAGAAAAGATCATTCGCCAGTTCGCGACGCCTGAGCAGCACACAATGCGCGGCCAGGCGTCGTTTTCAATTTAGATGTTTATTGATCGCGCCAAGATCCACGTGCAAGGGGGTGACGGAGGTAACGGCGTTACTGCTTTCCGGCGCGAAAAATTTGTGCCCCGTGGCGGGCCGTCGGGCGGCGATGGCGGGCGCGGCGGCGACGTGGTCCTGGTGGCCGACGCTTCGCTCAACACGCTGCTTCATCTCCGTTACAACCCGCGCCACATAGCCGATCGCGGGCTGCACGGCGAAGGCTCGAATCGTTCGGGCCGCGAAGGCGAAGACTTGATCGTTCGTGTCCCCGTAGGGACCCAGATCTTTGACGCAGACACCGGCGACTTGTTGCACGACCTGAGTTACGACGGCGCTCGCTGGCTCGCAGCGCGCGGCGGACGCGGCGGTTTCGGTAACTCCCACTTCACCAGCTCGACGAATCGCGCACCGCGTTATCACCAGACCGGCAGCAAAGGCGAAGAGCGTGAGCTGCAACTGGAGTTGAAGCTGCTGGCGGACGTCGGCCTGGTCGGTTTTCCCAACACCGGCAAGTCGACTTTCATCTCGACCGTCTCTGCGGCGCGTCCGAAGATCGCCGACTATCCGTTTACGACTTTGGAGCCGCACCTCGGCGTCGTTGATCTCGGAGACTTTCGCACGTTCGTGATCGCCGATATTCCCGGTTTGATCGAAGGCGCGCACGCCGGCGCGGGACTCGGCGATCGCTTCCTGCGTCACATCGAGCGCACGAAGTTGTTGCTGCACCTGGTCGACGTTTCCTCGTTGCCGCAACAGGAACCGGTTGTAGCTTACGAGACGGTCAATCGCGAGCTCGCTTCGTATAGCGACGACCTGGCGGCGAGGCCGCAGTTCGTGGTGGCGACCAAGCTCGACGCGCTTGACGAACCGCAGCGGCTCGAATCGTTGCGAGCGCGCGCGGAGCAGGATGGAAAGCCTTTCTTCGCGATCTCCTCGGCGACGAACGAAGGCGTGCGTGAACTGGCCCACGCTATCGCGGCGAAGCTCGATGAATTGAACAAGGCCGGTGAGCGCAACGATACGGTGGAGTTGGCCCTTTTGGACGATAGGTAAGCGATGGGCGCGAAGACGCGGATCGCCTTGTACGGCGGAACATTCGATCCGGTCCATTTAGGCCATGTCGAGGTAGCGAGCCGGGTGTTAGAGCTGTTTGAGATTGAGAAAGTGCTGTTTGTTCCGGCCCAGGTTGCGCCGCACAAGATGGGCCGTCCTGTAACTGAGCCGATACATCGTTATGCGATGCTGGCGCTGGCGACGCAGAACGACCCGCGGCTGTCGATCTCGACCTTCGAGCTCGACGCTCCGGATCGACGTTACACGGTAAATACGGTCGAACATTTTCAGGGGACCATAGGCAATTCGGCCGAGCTCTTTTTCATCATCGGCGCCGACTCGTGGTCGGAGATCAAAACGTGGCGCGAATGGGAACGATTGTTGACGATGATCAATCACATCGTCGTTACCCGGCCGGGTTACGAGATTGACAATACGTTGCCGGCTCCGAACGCGCGCGTGCTGTTCACGGATGCGGTGATGAAAGATATTTCGGCGACCGACATTCGGCGCCTCGCCAGTGAAGGACGTTTCGACGACGTGGCGCGGATGGTCCCGGCGCCCGTGGCTGAATACATCAGGAAGTACGAGATCTACCGAGAGACGAATGAAAGAAAACTCAACCGTTAAGGAACAATCACTCAACCCGCAACCTGCCGTTCGGTCCAAGCCTCAACCCGAGACGTGCGAGACCGTTCTCGACGACCGCATGTGCGCGGCTCTGTATGCCGCGAGCGAGAAGAAAGCGATCGAACCCGTCGTGCTGGACCTGCGGGAAATCGCGAGTTTCACCGATTACTTCGTGATCGTGAGCGGCCAGAACGAGCGGCAAGTGCAGGCAATTTCCGACGAGATCTACGAGCAACTGAAGAAGGCGGGCGAGATCGCGGCTCGCGTTGAAGGCTACAAGACTGCCGAGTGGATCCTGCTCGATTTCGGCGACTTCGTGGTCCATGTATTCGAGCAGAAGGCGCGGAAGTTTTACGATCTCGAACGCTTGTGGCGCGAATCGAAGAGAGTCGAGTTGCCGGCTGATTTGTGATCGAACGCCCGAAATGTAGGACTAGAACCGAAGGGATTGAACGACCTAACGGTAAGGATGATCGAACTTTTCGCGCGCTCGCCCCGGATGCGCGAGGCTCTTGTTCTCGCGGAGCGTGTGAGTCGCACTGATTCGAACGTTTTGATCACCGGAGAGTCGGGCAGCGGGAAAGACGTCGTCGCTTCGTTCATACACGCGAAGTCGCCGCGCGCGTCGCGTCCGCTGGTGAAGATCGACTGCGCGACGTTGCCGGACGCGCTTCTTGAAGCCGAACTCTTTGGCTACGAGCGCGGCGCGTTCACCGGAGCAAACGAAGCGAAGCCGGGACGTTTCGAGGCGGCGGACAAAGGGACGATCGTGCTCGACGAGGTTGCGCACTTATCGACGGACGCGCAGGCGAAGTTGTTGCGCGTCATCGAGGAGCGCGAGTTTGAAAGGCTCGGCGGCCGCAAGACGATCAAGCTCGACGCGCGTTTGATCGCTTTGACGAACGTAGACATCGATGCCGCGGTGAGACTGCGCCGGTTTCGCGAAGATCTCTTTTATCGATTGAACGTGATTCATATCGCAGTGCCGCCTTTGTGTGAACGCAAAGAAGATCTTTCCAGGTTGATTCAGTTTTTCGTCAAGCAATACGCGGCGAAGCACGCGCGCAAGATCGAGCGCATGTCGCCGGCAGCGTTGAAGTTGCTTCAGGCGTACGAATTTCCGGGGAACGCGCGCGAGCTCGCGAACATCGTCGAGCGGGCGGTGATTGTCGCGAGTGGAAAGTCGATCGAAGAGCAGGATCTGCCGGCCGGCGTGAACGCGGCCGTCAACGCGCAGCGGCAGAAGGAGAAGCCGTTGAGCCTCGCGCAAATGGAAGCGGCGTACATCGCGCAGATGCTGGTTGCAACGCGCGGGAACAAGTCCGAGTGCGCGCGTATCCTTGGCATCAGCCGCAAGAACCTTTACGAAAAGATTGCGCGCTACCAATTGCATTAATGCGCTTCCGGATCATTTGGATTGGAAAGACTCGAGATGCCAGGTTGCGCACGCTCATCGACGATTATGCCGAAAGGCTGTCGCATTTCGTGCGTTGTGATGTCACTGAACTGCGGGAACTTGGCCGCATTGACAAGTCGGGCATCGATAAGGAGACGAAACGCATCTCAGACGCTCTTCGTCCTGGCGCAGTGACGGTGCTCCTGGATCCGGAAGGCGTGGAATGGACGTCCCAACAACTGGCCGAGCAAGTCAGAAAGTGGGAAGGCAACGGTTTCAAGGAAGTGGCGTTTGTTATTGGTGGACCGCACGGCGTGACACGCGAGTTGGTCGAACGAGCGGACAAGCGTTGGTCGCTTTCACGGCTGACCTTGACGCACGAGATGGCGCGAGTGCTGTTGCTGGAGCAGTTGTACCGAGCGTACACGATTATCCACGGCTTGCCGTATCAGAAGTGATTCAGGCGCGGGGGACGAGAAATTATCAAGTAGGGTTTGGAGGAATAAAACTATATATGGATAAGAGGCGCACTAAAGTTTTCCGCGACAAATTACTCGGTCGTCGCGAAGGCCTTGTCGGCCAGGTGCAGGCGGCGGAGCTTTATAGTCGGGAACGCGATGCCGAGGCCACGCAGGATCCCGCCGACATGGCGGCGAATGCGTATACCAAAGAATTGCTGGTGTCGATGTCTGACAACGATCGCCAGTTGCTCAATCTGATCGACGAAGCGCTCGAACGGATTGAAACCTCCGGTTACGGAAAGTGCGTTCACTGCGGCGAGGCATTGCCGGAGAAGCGTCTCGATGCGGTGCCGTGGGCACGACACTGCGTCCGTTGCCAGGACTTACAAGAGCGCGGTCTGCTCGGCGAAGACGACGATTAAACGCGCTTTTTAGTTGAAACGACATTGCGGCCTCCTCGAATAGTTCGGGGAGGCCGTTTTCGGTACTTAGGTATGTTCCTCACCGATGCCTTGCTGTCTCTTCTTTATCCACAACGCTGCCGCATCTGTGCGGGCAGTGTCGAGCAGTGGCGGTATGGCATTGCTTGTGAGGCTTGTTGGAAGACACAGATTCTCACGGATGAGGGTGCGATTGGATGGTATGAAGGCGCTTTACGTGAGACTGTTCTGGAGTTGAAACGCCGGCCGCGCCTGCCCCAGCACGTCGTCGGCTTGCTGATCGAGAGAGCGAACTCGTTGGACTCCGTTACCCGAATCGTGCCGGTGCCACTGCATGAGGAACGGTTGCGATCGCGAGGTTTCAATCAGGCGGCGGTCATAGGCCGCGAAATATCGAAGGCGCTACGCGTCCCGCTGGACGAGACTAGTCTCGTCCGTATTTCCTCGCCCCGGAAATACAGGACGGGGCTCGACGCCAGGGGTCGGCGAGAAAGTGTCGAAGGGGCATTCATGGTGCGTTCTCCGCGGCTAATCGAGGGGGAAGACATACTCTTGGTTGACGACGTCTTTACCACTGGGGCGACAGTCGCGGCGTGTGAGGCGGCCCTCGTCGAAGCGGGCGCTAAATCCGTGTTAATTATGACCCTCGCACGAGCGAGACACTAACACTAAACTTTGACACCCTCTTCGGCGCTCGCGTAATATCAGCCCTAATATGAACGGACGAGTTTTAGTCCTGAATACCTCTTTCGAGCCCATTAACGTGTGCACCGAGAGGCGCGCCGTGGTGATGATCTTCAAAGGGGTGGCCCGGGTGGAAGAGCATAATGGCCACATACTTCACTCGCAAAAACTCTCCATACACGCGCCGTCAGTGATTCGTTTGACCGAGTATATTCACATTCCGTTTGAGCGCCGGTCGCTATCCCGCAAAAACATCCTGCTGCGGGATCACTCGACCTGCCAGTATTGCGGCAGACAGTATCCGCCTTCGGAGTTGACCCTCGATCACGTCCAGCCGCGCTCGCGTGGAGGGGAGTCGGCATGGGATAATCTGGTCGCCTGTTGCAAACGCTGCAATCATAAGAAGGGCAACCGGACTCCGGAGGAGTCGGGGATGCACCTGCTTCGGCGGCCGCGCGGGTTCTCGCTCCACGTCAACCGGCAAATCATGCGGTATCTCGGCAGAGCGGACGAGACCTGGCGCAAATACCTGTTTTACGAATCGGATACCAGAGAATAACCGGCGCGCGCACGCGCACCCACTTTAGAAGAGGAAATTATGAGTGAAACAATGCTCGCCATCGCGGGGCTTGGACCCACGGAACTTATCGTAATCGTGTTGGTGATCTTCCTGCTTTTCGGCGCCACTCGGCTGCCGCAGTTGGCAAAGGCCCTGGGCCAAAGCAAGCGCGCGTTCAAGGAAGGCCTGGACGAAGCAGACCGAGAGCCGCGTAAAGAGATTAAGGAGTAAGAGATCGTTCAAATCCGTGGTGAACACGGATTCAGTTAGTGACTGTGAGCCTTTTGCCCAACGACTAACGTTGCTTTCACCGAAAGCGCGAACTCCGCCTCATGCCTTTCTTCGTTGATTAATCGAGAGATTTCACGGGATACGTCTGCTCTCATATTATCCGGCACGAGCGCAAGCCACACGGGCATCAGAAATTCAGATACCAGCGGCGAATTCAGAAACTGCTCCCCTGACGCGTAATCAAACTCTTCGATACGTGTCCACGAGGTCACGTCGCGCAATCCTTCGTCTTCCGCCATCCGCTCCACGTCCGACACCGTGGGCCGCTCGGTGATCAACTGTTCGACGTCTGACTCGTGTTCCGTCAGACCACTGTTGTGCAAAGCTTCCCAGTAAATCGAAAAGAACTCACCGAAGCTGGACGCCGTCGGCAGGGCAAGCACGATCATCGCACCCGGGCCGGCTACCCGCACCATTTCCGAAAACATCTTAGGCACGCGTTGAGTTGAAACCAACGACGCGTTGCCGACGACGAGATCGAATTCGTTGTCGGGCAAGGCCAGCGAATCGAGACGCGCGTGCGTGAACTGCGTCTGCTCGTTGGTCGCCGTCGCTTTCGCCTGGGCCAACTCGAGGCACTCGGCGTTTTCGTCGACGCACAGAAACTCGACTTTCTTTCCGGCGCGCTCTTGCAAGGCGATTGCGTGACCGCCGGTACCCGACGCCGCATACAGCGCCTTGCCTTCCTCGGGCAGCTTCAAGTGCTCGTCGATCAGTTCGGCGAACCGCTCGCCCCAATCGGGCGCGATAAAGAGGTCTTGAAGAAACGCCAGTTCCTTGTCTGTTTTTTTAGTGCTCGTGCTCATCTGTCTCAAAGTATTTCCTGCCGCGTAACTGAGGCGGCAGGCACTCCATCTCTTCCTTTGCATCGGGATCGCTATGGACATAGCGATAATCCTTGCCGTAGCCGATTTGTTTCATCAACGGCGTCACCGCGTTGCGCAGGTGCAGCGGAACTGGTTCGCGAGACGTTTCGGCGGCGTCGGTGGCCGCCGCGAAATAGGCGTTTTTGACGGCGTTCGATTTCGGCGCCTGCGCCAGGTAGACGACCGCCTGCGACAGCGGAAACAGTCCTTCAGGCAGTCCGATTAGCTGCACGATGTCGGCGGCGGCCGCAGCCTGCACCATCGCCTGCGGATCCGCAAGCCCGATGTCTTCGGACGCCAGAATGCACAAACGACGAGCGATGTAGATCGGATCGGCGCCGCCTTCGATCATTCGGGCGAGCCAGTAGAGCGAGGCGTCGACGTCGGAGTTGCGCAACGATTTGATGAGCGCGGAGACGAGGTTGTAGTGCTCTTCGCCGCCCTTGTCGTAAGCATAGTGCGCGCGGCCGAGCGCTTCGATGACCGTCTGTTCGGTCACCGATCTGATGCCCTCCGCATCGGGAGTCGTGGATTCGACGGAAGCGTCGAGCGCTGTGAGCGCGACTCTGGCATCGCCGCCCGCGGAGTGCGCGATACGTCCGAGCAGCTCGTCTGAGATCGACGCATTGAAACGTGCGAGTCCGCGTTCTTCGTCCTCGAGTGCTCGTCGAAGCACGATCGTGATCTCGTCTTCGGAAAGCTGATTGAGGACGAGCACGCGGCAGCGCGATAACAACGCGCCGGTCACTTCGAACGACGGGTTTTCGGTCGTGGCGCCGATCAACGTGACCGTGCCGTTTTCGACTGCGTGCAGGAGCGCGTCCTGCTGCGCCTTGTTGAAGCGATGGATCTCGTCGATGAAGAGCACGGTGCGTTTGCCGTAACGTTGTTCGGTCTTCGCTTCCTGAATCGCCTCACGTAGATCTTTCACGCCGGAGAAGACCGCCGACAGCGCAATGAACCGGAGCCCGCTGTTTTCCGCAAGCAGGCGCGCGAGCGTTGTCTTGCCTGTACCAGGTGCGCCCCAGAGGATCAACGAAGGTAACGCGCCGCCTGCGTCGACCAGCCTGCGCAGGATGCGTCCCTTGCCGACGAGGTGCTCCTGGCCGACGAACTCCGCCAGCGAGCGTGGGCGCATGCGCTCCGCGAGAGGCGCGCCGTCCAAGGGCGGCGGCTCCGGTGTGTCGTTGCCGAACAGGCTTCGTGAATTCCAGCGGTCCATTGGGCGTAAAAAGTATGTATAATTATCGCCGAAAAGGATTAAATGCGCGACCGGATCACCATTTTTCTGGGAAAAACATGCAGAATCTTCATTGGAACGTGCTCGCCGGAATCTGCGTATAGTTGGCGTGCTTAAGAGCCCGGTAACTTAGGGGAGCGATGGGAGAGTAAACGATGAGAGATGTAAAAAACGTTCTGAGGGTCGTGGGGATGATCCTCCTCGGACTATTCGTATTCACAGTAGCCGCGCCGCTGGTTTTGAAGGTGGCGGGCATCACATTCGGCATCATCACGGGTCTGATCGGACTTGCAGTACTCTTAATAAAGGTGGCGGTGGTTCTGGCAATCGGTTACCTGATCCTCGTTGGTGTCCGAGCCCTGCTGCGCTAGTGAGTAAACACGGATTACACGTTGAATCGAAAGTGGACTACATCGCCCTCCCGCATGATGTAGTCTTTCCCTTCCAGTCGTAACAATCCTTTATCACGAGCGGCGGGATACGAACCCGCTGCAATCAAATCGTCATAATTGATCACCTCAGCACGGATGAAGCCTCGCTCGATATCTGAATGAATCGTGCCGGCGGCCGTCTGCGCCCGCGTGCCCTGCGGGATGGTCCAGGCGCGCACTTCCTTTTCTCCCGCGGTCAAAAACGACATCAATCCGAGCAGGTGGTAGGCGCTCCTGATCAGTTGGTCCACTCCGCTCGTGGAAACATGCAGGCTCTTGAGATAGTCGAGCCGTTCTTCAGGCGGCAGCGCGACCAGCTCAGACTCGAGTTGCGCGCAGATGACGACGCACTCGGCGGCTTCGCGCGCCGCCACTTCGCGGACCGCAGCTACTAACGTGTTACCTTCGAGGTTTGCCAGGGTAGCCTCGTCGACGTTGGCGGCGTAGATCGTCGGCTTCGTAGTCAACAAAAAGAAGTTTCGTGCGACTGCACGCTCGTCGTCCGTTAGCGTGACCGTTCGCGCGGAGCGTCCTTGTTCCAGCGCTGGTTGGATCTTGTCGAGCACGTCCAGCTCCGCCCGGGCAACTTTGTCGCCGCCTTTCAGGTTCTTCTGCGCTTTCTCGCGCCGGCGTTCGACGGTCGCGAGATCGGCAAGTGCGAGCTCGATCTGAATCGTTTCGATGTCGCGGACGGGATCGACGCTTCCTTCGACGTGGATCACGCTCTCGTCTTCAAAGCAGCGAACGACCTGGACCACAGTGTCAGTCTCGCGGATGTTCGCCAGAAACTGGTTTCCCAATCCTTCGCCTTTCGACGCGCCGCGGACGAGTCCCGCAATGTCGAGAAACTCGACAGTCGCCGGCACGATGACCTGCGTTTTGACGAGCTGCGCGAGTGGTTCTAATCGCTCGTCGGGCACGGAAACGACGCCGACGTTCGGCTCGATCGTCGCGAATGGGTAGTTTGCCGCGAGCGCGGATGTTTGCGCCGTGAGTGCGTTAAATAGAGTCGACTTGCCCACGTTTGGCAAGCCGACAATGCCTGCTCTTAACATTATTTGCCTCGGACGAAACCTAACCTATCTTGCCGCGGATGTCGATCCCGGTATAATTCCCACTCCGAATGACTACATCTCTAGCACTCCTCCTATTGGTCACGGTCAGCGGCGCCACTGTCACCTATCTCTACGATGAAAATGCGTCATTGGGCGCGCGGTTGTGTACAGGACTGACCCTGGGACTGACCGCGCTGAGTTTGGTCGGTTTCGTCGTTGCTTCATTGGTCGGACTGACGGGTGCGGCGATCGTCATCAGCACCGCCATCTGTTGCAGCCCGCTTGCTCTCTTAACTGATTCGAGAATCTGGCAGAGAGTTCAACAGGATCTCGGAGCGGCTTCGACCTGGACGCGGCGTTTGTTCGGCGGCATTGACCGGTGGTCGATTATTCACACCATTTTCTACCTCGTAATGATACTGGTCCTCTGGAAGGTGTTCGACCGCGCCGTGATCGAGGACGTACACGGGATTGCTACGGGACTGCTGAACAACTTCGGCGATCTTCCATTTCACATCAGCGTGATCACGAGTTTTGCGTTCGGCAACAACTTTCCGCCGGAAGATCCGACCTACGCCGGAGTCAGGTTCACGTATCCGTTTCTTTCCGACTTTGCTTCCGCGATCTTTCTGCGCTGCGGCGCGAGCCTGCAACAGTCGATGTTCATCGTGAGCTTCACTCTGGCGCTGGCGTTCGTGGGCCTGGTCCATCGCTGGGCGCTGGTGATGCTGCGCAACAATCTGGCCGCGATCCTCACACCATTGATCGTGCTGCTGAACGGTGGTTTCGGTTGGGTACTGCTGTTTGACAAAGCCCGGATGGACGAAGGAGGACTTTTGGGGGTACTGATGAACCTCCCGCCGTCGTTCACAGTGATCCCGGAGACGACCTGGCGATGGGGCAACGCGATCTCGGCGCTGTTGGTGCCGCAGCGCGGGTTCCTGATGGGCTTGCCGTTGGCGGTGATTGTCTTCACGCAATGGTGGCTGGCGACCCAGAAAGAAGCCCCGATTCCAGTAGCCACAAAAAGGCACAAAACACCCAGGAAAGAGGTTCCTGAGTCACCATCACGCTTTCCGCTTCGCACTCGACGCATGATCGCCGCCGGCGTTGCCGCTGGGTTGTTGCCGCTCGTGCACGCTCACAGTTTCATCGTCGTGATGGGCATGGGCGCGTGCCTCGCGCTGATTCACATTCGCTGGCGTGAATGGTTCGCGTTCTTTGCGGCGGCTTCGGCGATTGCGATTCCACAGTTGTTATGGTCCACGATGCACAGCGCCGTCGATGCGAGCACCTTTTTCGCGTGGGAGTTGGGCTGGGACCATGGGCAGGAACACCCGCTCTATTTCTGGTTCAAGAACACGGGGGTTTTCATTCCGCTGATCTTCGCGGCGATCCTGGTAAGGTTCGAAGGTTACGTCGTTGGCAAGCGCCTGTTATTGTTCTACCTGCCGTTCACGCTCTGCTTTATCATTCCCAACTTCGTCAAGATGGCGCCGTGGATTTGGGACAACATCAAGGTCCTCTATTATTGGTGGCTCGCTTCCGCGCCGCTGGTCGCGCTGTTGCTTGCGAAACTTTGGGAGCAGGGCCAGATTCGTCGAGTGATCGCGGCGCTGTTGTTTGTCTGCGTCACGGCTGCGGGAGCGCTGGACGTCGCGGGGATCACGTTGCGCTCCGTGAAATACGAGGTGTTCGACGCTGTCGGAGTCGCCTTTGCCGAGCGCGTCAAAGAGCGAACCGATCCGCGGTCGTTGATCATTCATGCGCCGATTCACAACACGCCGGTCTTTCTCACCGGGCGCCGATCGTTAATGGGTTATCCCGGACATATCTGGACGCACGGGCTCGAGTTCGCCCGCCGCGAGGGCGAGATCAAGAGAATCTATCTCGGCGCGCCCGACGCGGAGCAGTTATTAAAGAACTACGACGTCGATTATGCTGTCGTTGGACCATTGGAAAAGATCGTGACGCCGCCCAACGAACAATTCTTTTCTCGGTTTGAGAAGGTAGAACAACTCGGTGAGTACACCCTCTACAAAATCAAGCGTTAGAAAAAAGAAGCAGGCGCGCAAGGCCGCGGCCCCCAATCAGAAGACGGCGCAGAAGACTGCCGTTCCCATGGCGCCTGCCGGAGTCGCAGATCTGCCGAACCGCGTCTGGTGGATCGGCGTGCTGGTGATATTGCTGATCGCGGCCGTCCTCCGCGTGTACGATCTGGATCTCGTCCCGTTGCACCACGACGAAGGAGTCAACGGCAACTTTCTCGTCCGGCTCGTGCGCGAGGGTGAGTATCACTACGATCCCGAGAACTATCATGGCCCAACGCTCTACTACTTCGCCGCGCTGATTCCGTGGATCGCGCGGTTGTTGTTCGGCACAGCCGCCCGCGACAACTATGGGATGACGACGTTCACGATCCGGCTCATCCCGGCCTTATTCGGTCTTGGGACAATTGGTCTCGTGTTCTGTTTGCGCAGCCGTCTCGGGCGTGTCGCCACGTTGGCAGGCGGTCTGTTGCTGGCGATTTCTCCGGGGGCCGTTTACCTGTCACGTTACTTCATCCACGAGTCGCAATTTGTATTTTTCACATTGGGGATCGTCGTCGCCGCCGTTTGGTTCTACGACACGCGCAATCTGTTTTACCTGGTGCTGGGGAGCGCGTCGGCTGCGTTGCTGTTTGCTACGAAAGAGACGGCGATGATCTCGGCGGCGGTGTTGCTGATCGCGTTTGGCCTGACGGGTGTTTACGGCAGCGTTTATGCAGCGGCGTTTCTGCCGCGATCAGCAAAGGTGCGCAGGTACGCTCCGCAGCAGGGCGCGTTCAGTCGCTTCGTGGAAGATTTTGGCGGCTGGATACCGTTGGCGATTTCCGTGGCAATCGCACTTATCGTATTCGTCCTGCTGAACATTCTGTTCTATTCGTCATTCTTCTCGAACTCGCAGGGTATTTACGATGCGTTGAAGACGTTCGCGGTCTGGTCGAAGACCGGTCAGACGGCGCACGTCCATCCGGCGTACAAGTACGTCGAGTGGCTGTTCAGTCAGGAGAGCGTGCTGCTGTTTCTCGGGATCATCGGTGCGGCGATCGTCGTTTTGAAACCGAAGAATTCGTTTGCGCTGTTTTCGGCGTTGTGGGCGTTTGGGTTGATCGCGGCTTATTCGCTGATTCCGTACAAGACGCCGTGGCTCGTGTTGAACTTCATCGTTCCGCTGGCTTTGATTGCCGGCTATGTGGCGCAGTTTATCTATGAGCTTGACGGCGGGCAGGTGAGGTTAGTGGCGGCCATCTGGTTGATCAGCCTGGTCAGCGTGTACCAAATGATCGATCTCAACTTCATCAACTACGACAACGACAAGAGCTACTACGTCTACGTTTACGCGCACACGACACGCGGCATGCTCGACCTGGTTCACAAGATCGATGAGATAGCCGCGAAAGAGGATGGGCCAACCACCGGGATATCGATTCTCAGTCCGGACTACTGGCCGCTGCCGTGGTATCTGCGCAACTACACCCGCGTCGGTTATTACGGCCGTACGGCGGCGACGTCCGAGCCCATGATCATTGCCGGTGACAAACAGAAGGCTGAGATCGACGCCAACTACGGCGCGATGTACCGGCAGGAGCCCTCAAACGCGCCTGACGGCGCCTTCGAACTTCGCCCCGGAGTCCGTCTGCTCCTCTACGTCCACCGTTAGTTTTTCGACGCGGATTTTAAGCACCCAGAACTAACTTTGCTTCTCACTTCATTAACCGACGCCTACTTCAAGTTGTGGTTGACATTCTAAGCGGCTCCCACTTATAGTGGCTCACCCGTCGAATGCTCTCCCGGCCTCGCGACCCGAGGCTCCGGAGCTGGCCCGAAACAGAGCTGTTTAGAGCTAATGTTCAAACTGCAACGCCTGGAAATTACTGGGTTCAAATCCTTCGCCGACTACACCGAAATAATCTTCACAGGGGACGGCATCACCGCCATCGTTGGCCCTAACGGCTGCGGCAAAAGCAACGTCGCCGACGCGATTGCCTGGGTGCTCGGCGAGCAGCGCGTTAAGCACCTGCGCGGCGGCGAGATGAAAGACGTCATCTTTCAGGGCGCACGCAATCGTCCGCCGAGCGGCATGGCCGAAGTCGTCATGCACCTGGTCCGTGACGAGGTCGACGCGCCCGAGCCGGACATCGATGATATCGATTCCACTCTGGAAAAGATCGATGATCAACTCGTTCAATCCGTGTCAGAGTCCGACACAGATAACACGGAGGCTGCCCACAAAAGACACTGGCGTCGACGAAATCTCGCGCTCGAGTTTGCGCCCGGCGAAGCTGTTTCCGTAACTCGACGGCTCTATCGCTCCGGCGAGAGCGAGTACCTTTTGAACGATCGGCTCTGCCGTCTGCGCGACATCCAGGATCTCTTCTCAGGAACGGGCCTCGCCGGCGGTCACTACGCCATCATTGAGCAGGGACGCATCGGGCAGATCCTTTCAGCCAAGCCGATGGACCGCCGCACCATCATCGAAGAGGCTGCGGGCATCACGAAGTTTCGCGTGCGGCAGCGCGCCACCGAAGCGCGGCTCGAAAACGCGCGCACCAATCTCTCGCGTATCTCTGACATCGTCGCCGAGATCGATCGCCAGGTGAACAGCCTGCGCCGCCAGGCCGCGAAAGCGCGCCGCTATGGCGTGCTGCGCGAAGAGCTGCGCGAACTCCTGCGGCACGTTTACGTCGCCGAAGATCGCAAACTCGCGTCAGTGCTCGAAGACACGAACGCGAAACTGGCGGAAGTAAGCGAGCTCGAGCTTGCCATCGCCGGCGATCTGACGAAGCGCGAAGAAGCCGCGCGAGCCTCGACGCAGGAAGCGCGAAATCTGGAAGACGAGTTATCACACTTCCGCGCCGCCGCTGCTGAAGCGGTGCTGCAACGAGATCGACAGGCGCGCGAGTGTGTCTACCAGCAGGAGCAGTTGAGCGAGATCGAGAAACGGAAAGGCGAAGTCGCCGCCGAGATCGAAGCGTTGACTGCGCGGCTCGTCTTGATTGAAGCCGAATGCTTGCGGCTGCAACAGGAAGATGCGCGTCTTCGCGAAGAGGCCGACCGCAGCGCGTCCGAACTGCGCACCGCTGAAGAGTCGTACGCGGAAAAACTCGCGCGCTCGACAGCGGCGGAAGTCGATATCGAAAACGCCCGCGCCGAACTGCTTTCCCAAACAGCCATCGCCGAGCGCGTGCGAGAGATCGCGCGGCAGCTCGAAGCCACGCTCGACCGGTTGTTTCAACAAGCTGAAGGTCTGGCGCGCGAAGGCGATCGCGCCGCCAGCCAGCATGTCGATCGAAAGCTGGAAGCGGAGAGGTTCTCTCGCGAGCTCAACGATGCGCGCGAACGAGTCACACGTTTACAAGCTGAGCGTGAAACAGCAGTCGACGCGGTCGTACGCGGCCATGAAGCCGTCAGCGACACCGAAGCCGAGCTTACGCGCGTGCGCGACGAATACTCACGCGCCAGTCATCGACTCGAGAGTCTGAAAGAGCTGGACCACAGGCGTGCTTACTATTCACCCGCGGTGCAACTCGTGTTTTCACCAACCGACGCGCCGCGCAGTTTCCACTTCATCGGCACGCTGGCTGACGCGTTGAACGTCGATGCGAAGTGGGAGCGCGCGGTCGAAGGCGTGTTCGGGTCTTCGTTGCAGTCGATCGTGGTGCCAACGCCTGAAGACGCGGTTCGCGCTGCGCAGTGGCTGCGTGAGAACAATGGCGGACGCGCGAGCTTCCTCGTCGCCGGTCTGCACGGCGGGAGCGACGAAGCCAGTCTGCTGACGACGACACTCGCGTGCAGTCTCGAAGAACGTCCGGCCTTGCAAAACGGGTCGACGGAGAACTTCCGCGAAGACCTCCGCATCTCTGATCTGCTCGGAGCGCCGCAGCAACTCGTGACCGTTCTCAAGCGCACGTTGCCGCAAAAAATGAACGCGCGCCTCGCTACGAACCTCGACGAAGCGATGTTGCAGTCGATCGCCACCGGCGAGACTTACGTCACCTTGAACGGCGACTGGATCGCCAGCGGACAGTTCGTCAACGCCGGCGACGCGCGCGATCTCGAAGAAGGCGCCGGACTGCTCGCCTTCAAACGCGAGCTGCGCGAGCTGGAGACGCGCGCCGAAGCGTTGGCCGCCGAAGTTGAAACGGCCGCGACGACGGCGAAAGAAGCACGCGCGCGTCTTGTAGAACTTGAAGACTCGGTCGTGCTGTTGAACGAAGCCATCGGCCGCGAAGAGCGCGAGGCGCTGCAGCACGAATTGACTGCCAGCGGGCTGGAACAGGAAGTCGAACGCGCCGAGCGCCACATGCGCGTCGTCGGACAGGATTCCCTGCGCGTGGAAGAAGAGCGCGTCGAAGTCGAGAACCGTCGTGCGCGCGCGTTGGCGGAAGCCGAGACTGCCGAAACATTGCGCGAAGCAGCGGCCGACAACGTGATTCGCGCCTCGTCGTTGTTGACCGATCTGCGCCGGGAACTGGAAATCGAGAGTGAGTCACTGGCGGGCCAGCGTGCTGCTGCCGCCGCTGCCGCCGAACGCCGTCGCAGCACGACCGCCGAGTTGCGGCGCATCGAAGGCGAACTCGCCGACTTTGCTTCTCGCGTGCAGCGCTATCGCATGGATCTCGCCGAAATGAATGGCCGCGCCGGCGAGTTGCGGGAATCGATCGCGGATCTCGAGTTCAAAGCGAGCACGGTCGAAAGCGATCGCGCGCGCGAAGAGGAACAGATCAGCGATCTCTCCATCCGTTTACAACAGGCGCGCCAACAAGCCGACGAATGTTCGACGGAGTTATCTGAGCTTAACCGGCAAGCCGCCGAAGTGCGCGATTCCCGCGCGGGCCTGGAAGTGCAGCGTGCGGAAGCGCAGGCGAGGCAAACGTTCGTTCACGAAAACTGCCACACGGAGTTGGGCCAGTCGCTGGAAGATCTCGCGCGTGAACTGACGCTGCCCGAAGGCTTCGATTTCGACGTCAGCCATCAGCGAGTCGAAGAGTTGCGCACCCGGCTTGATGGCTTTGGCGGCGTCAACATGATGGCGCTCGAAGAGTTGGCGGAAGCCGAACAGCGCCTGTTGTTCCTGACCGTCCAGCGGCAGGACATCATCGAAGGTATCTCGGCGACGGAAGAAGCGTTGCGCGAGATCAAGCGCCGCTCGCGCGAGCGTTTCCGCCACGCGTTCGAGCAGATCAACAAGAACTTCAGCGCGTTGTTCCAGGAGTTGTTTGGCGGCGGTCGCGGCGAGATGAGCTTGATCGACGCCGACGACGTGCTCGAGTCAGGCATCGACGTCATCGCCCAACCGCCCGGCAAACGTTTACAGAACGTGTTGCTGCTATCCGGCGGCGAGAAGGCGATGGCCGCGCTGGCGCTGGTGCTCGGCATCTTCCATTATCGTCCCGCGCCGTTCTGTTTGCTGGACGAGGTCGATGCGCCACTTGACGAAGCGAACGTGGGACGCTTTACTGATAAGGTCGTCCAGATGGCCGCGAACACGCAGTTTATTGTTATCACGCATAACAAGCGGACGATGGAGATGGCCCGCGCTCTTTACGGTGTGACGATGGAGGAAGCAGGTGTCTCGAAGTTAGTGTCGGTGAAGTTTGAGTGAGTAAACGAAAATCATTGTGGCAAGGTCTCCCCGCCGCGCTCCTGATTTTGGGCGCGGCGATTTTTACTTTTGCGCAGGATCCCACGGACTCGAAACCCAACGCGCGCCCGCACCAGGCAACATCGTCTGCGGCGTCTCCATCGCCCGCGGCTGATAACAAGAACGAGCCCGTCAAGTACACGTATGAATTCACGCAGCCGAAGTTTCACGTCAGGCACATCGTGCTGGAACACGACGCGAGCGGCCGCGGTTCGGTCACGTTCGAGCGTTTGAACGAAGATACGCCGGTGGTCGAAAAGATCGAGCTTTCGCCTGCCGTGCTCGCTCGTATCAACGCTGCCTGGCAAGGGCTTCGGTTCCTCGACTCCAACACCGACTACCAGTCAAGCAGGCAGTTCGCGCATCTCGGAACAATGCGTATCGGCATGGAGCAGGGAACTCGCAAACGTGTCGCGGAGTTTAACTGGACCAACAACTCTGATGCTGAGACGTTGATCACGGAATATCGTCGCGCCGCGGACCAGGCGATACTCGTCTTCGACATCTCCGTCGCGCGCGAAAACCAGCCGTTGAATGCTCCCAAGCTGATGGAAGTCTTCGAATCGCTGATGAAGCGTGCGGGGTTGTCGGACCCGCAACAGTTGGTGCCGCTGCTGGAAGACATCAGCACTGACGAGCACGTCCCGTTGATCGCGCGCAATCACGCGCTGCGGCTCATTAAAAAGATCCGTGGTGGGAAATGAAAACCGACGCCAGTCCTGCGTCTGTGGCTCGGGCGCTTGCGGATCGTGGCACGGCGCTGGTCCATCCGGACGTTCTTGACGCCGACGTACGTTGGCGCTCGCCGCGTTTGTTCACCGCCGAAGAGTTGAACTTCGACAACATTGCCGCCGCCGCTGCGTGGATGGAAAAACTGGCCGCGCGATCAGATAACCGGGCGGATAATCTTGCGCTTCGTCCGGCCGTTTTGAGTCTGAAGCGCGAGCTCGAAATGGTTGTAGCCGGCGTACGAACAAATGAACACGACCGCCGGATGGCCGAGGAAATCGGGCAGTGGCTCACGGTCTGGCTCGAAAATCCGCGGATTTTTTTGGATTGGTTTGCGCTGCGGCAGAACGCGGCGGAATTTCACGAGCGGTTCGGCGCGTGATTAAGCCTCACTTTTTGGAACTTTTCCCGCTTTCCGAGCGAATACCCATGTCCGCCGTTTTCACATTTGGTGCATGAACCTGAAAAGCGAACCTACTGATAGCGAACTGCTGCGGTCGATGATGGCCGGAGACGAGGAGGCGCTCGCGCTCCTGTATCGCCGCCGCCAGGGCAACATCTACCGGTTCGCCTTGCAGATGAGCGGGTCGACCTCGATCGCCGAGGATGTGACTCAGGAAGTGTTCCTCTTCCTGATGCGCGAAGGGCATGTGTTCGATCCGGCGCGTGGTTCACTGAGCGCGTTCTTGCTTGGCGTGGCGAGAAACCATGTGTTGCGGCGGATGCGAGTCGATCAAGTATTGACTCCGATCGGAGACGACGGCGAGGAAGAGGCGTCTTTCGCCGTCGTCGAAACCGATCCGCGCCCGCTGGAGAATCTGGCGCGGGCTGAGACGGTAGAGTTGGTTCGCAGAGCGGTGCTCAGCTTGCCGGCGAAGTATCGTGAAGTGGTGGTCTTGTGTGAGCTCCAGGACGTGAGTTATGAAGAGGCAGCCGAGATTCTCGGATGCGCGATCGGCACGGTGCGTTCGCGTTTGCACCGCGCGCGCGCGTTGCTGCTTGCAAAGCTGCGGCCGGCAGAGCAGCTTGATGGTCAGACTTCAGCGGCCCTGAAGTCGGCGAGGTGTTTCGCATGAATAGTCATAGATTTGATGAAGAGACGCTGACGAGCAGCTTGAAGGAGCTCGCCGGAGAGATGGCGTCGCTGAACGCGCCGCCCGAGGTCGAACAGAAGTTACGTGAAGCGTTTCGCGCCCGCGCTGCGGTCGCACGCCGCTCGTATGTGAATTACTGGGTGGCCGGTATAGCGGCAGCTCTATTGATTGCGATCTGTGTTATTGCGTTGCGGTGGCGTACCGATCCGCCTACTCAAATGAATGCCGGCGATACCACACCACTACAAATTAAAGAAGAACCTCGCATAGATAAGCTGTCAAAGGAGCCGGAACTCGTCGCGGAAAAACCACGTCGACGTTCGGTTCGGCGATCGCCGAGGCGCGAAGTCGCAAACCACGCGACGCGCGAGATCGCCACTGACTTCATGCCGCTCGGCTATCTGAACCCGGCAACGTTGCAGGACGGCGGGCAGATCGTTCGCGTCGAGTTGCCGCGGTCGGCGCTGGTGAGTTTTGGTTTGCCCGTCAACATGGATCGATACCATGAGAAGGTCAAAGCCGATGTTCTGTTAGGGGTCGACGGATTGGCCCATGCCATACGTTTTGTTCAATAAGAGAGATTGTGATTTCGGCTTCGAAGCCGGCTGAAAGGAAGACGAAGATGAAAAAAGTATTTGCAGTTTTGGCAGTGTTGGCTGTTGCGAGCATCGCGTTTGCTCAAACGCAGCAGAGTCGTACGGAGGGCGTCGTGGTCAAGCAAACCCGGATCTCACAGGGACAGGAGATGCCGCCGCCACCGCCTCCTGATTTTGTCTTCATCGCCTCGGAGAGCTTTGGCGGCAAGGTCGTGAAGGGAGCTCCTTATTCAGGCGAAGCCGTGACTGAGAGTGTGCAAGTACTGGGAGACGGCAATCGCATCGTCAACAAGTTTACCAGCACCATTTATCGCGACAGTGAAGGACGCACGCGACGCGAGCAAACGTTGAAAGGTCTCGGCGTGCTGGGAAACGGGAACGAGCCGTTGCAGACGATCTTCATCAACGACCCGGTTGCGGGTGTGACGTATGCTTTGGACTCGCGTTCGCACGTGGCCCATAAGAGTGCGCCTTTCAACTTTGAGTTTACGCGGAAGCTCGGGGGCGTGGCGACGGGCCCCGAAGGTAGTTTCGAAATAAGGGTCGGGCCTGGTAGTGAAAACAGAAGCACTATGATCATGACCGCGCCGGTGCCCGCTCCGCCGGCGGGACCCGGGACGCGTATCGCCGTTACGCAAAACGAACAGTTCAGTATCGGAGGTGCGGCCGGTTCATCCAGTTACGTTTTTCGGACGGGGAACGGCCCAAATGCGAATGAAAAGAAAGAGGATCTTGGCAAGCAGATGATTGAGGGCGTCGAAGCTGAAGGCACGCGAACAACGGTGACGATTCCAGCGGGTGAGATTGGCAACGAGCGCCCGATTGAGATCGTCAGTGAGCGTTGGTACTCACCGGAGTTGCAGTTGGTGGTGATGACGCGTCACAGCGATCCGCGTCAGGGTGAGACGACTTACAAGCTGACCAATATCAATCGCACTGAGCCGGCGAAGTCGTTGTTTGAAGTGCCGTCGGACTACACGATCAAGGAAGGCCCCCGCGGTCCGGTCCCCGCGCGTATGAAGAAGCTGGCAAATCCGGAAGAATAACAAGAAATCCGTGTTCTCGCTGAACCCACAGTCAGCGGGAACACGGATTCAAAAATCCCGCTAACTACTCCTCCTCCTCGCCGCCCTTGATGCGTCCCTCAGCGCGTGACTGTTCGACGATCTTTTGGGCCAGTTGCCCTGGGACCGGGTCGTAGTGCGAAAACTGCATGTGGAACGAACCGCGCGCGGCGGTGATCGAATTCAAGGTCGATTGGTAGTTCAACATCTCGGCCATCGGCACCTGCGCCTTGATCACCTGCTGCTTGCCGCTCGTCTCCATTCCCTGCACGCGCCCGCGCCGCGAATTGAGATCACCCATGATGTCGCCGCTGTACTCCTGCGGCGCGGCAATATCGACGTCCATGATCGGCTCCAGCAACGATGGCTTCACTTTCTCCATCGCCGCGCGAAACGCCTTCCGCCCGGCAGCCCTGAACGAATGCTCATCGGAGTCGACCGGATGGAACGACCCATCAACCAATTGCACTTTGAAATCGACCAGCGGATAACCCGCAATCGCTCCGGACTTCGCCGCCTCGATAATGCCTTTCTCGATCGCCGGCCGAAACTGTTGCGGCACTGATCCACCGAAGATCTTGTCTTCGAAAACAAACCCACCACCCCGCGGCAACGGTTCGAACACGCACTTGCAATCGCCGAACTGCCCGCGGCCGCCCGTTTGTTTCTTGTGCCGCCCCTGCACTTCGGCGCGTTGCGTGATCGTCTCTTTGTACGGCACCTTCGGCGGATGCAGCGTCACTTCGACGCTGTAACGCTTCTTCAGTTTTTCAACCACGGTTTCGACGTGCAATTGTCCCGAACCCGACAGCAGAAACTCCTTCGTCTGCGAATCGCGACTGAAGTGCAGCGCCGGATCCTCCTCGAGAATCTTGTGCAGCGCGACGCTGATCTTCTCCTCGTCCTGCCGCGACTTCGGCTCGATCGCGAAAGCGATTGCCGCTTCGGGATACTCGACCGGGTCGTAGACGATCGGCGATTGCTTGTCGCACAACGTGTCGCCGGTTTGCGTCTCTTTCAGTTTCACACATGCGATGATATCGCCTGCATGCGCTTCGGCAACTTTGTCGAGCTGTTTACCCTGCGTGACGTGCAGCGCGCCGAGCCGTTCCATCACGCCGCGAGTCGAGTTGAACGCATTGGCATCGGTGCCAAGGTGGCCGCTGATGACCTTGAAGACGTTGATCCGGCCCGCGAATGGATCGGCGACGGTGCGGAAACAGTAAGCCGAGAACGGTTCGCTGTCGCTGTATTTGCGTCCGATTCTTTCGGCGTCCGGGGCTGCATCGACCGGATGTCCCCACTCTGCTTCGTGATGCGCCGGATCGGGCGCGTAGTCGACAAGCCCATTCAACAAGGCGCGGAGACCGACTTGCGTCAGACTCGAAACCGCGAACACCGGACAGAGTTTGCTTTGCGCGATCGCGTTGTTGATGTTCGGCAGGATGTCTTCTTCGTCGAGCGTGCCTTGCTCGAAGTACTTCTCCATCAATTGATCGTTTGATTCGGCGACCAGCTCGACGAGCCGTTCGCGCGTCTTTTCAACGATGTCACGGCCTTCGGACGGAATGTCGATCTCTTTCGCCTGCCCATCGGCACCCAGCTCGTAAGCTTTCATGTGGACCACGTCGACGACGCCGCGGAAGTCCTTCTCCTTCCCGATCGGTAACGTAAAAGGAATGATTGCTCTGCTGAAAGTATTTTGCGCGCTCTGAAGCGCGGCGCCGAAATCCGCGTGCTCTTTGTCGAGCTTCGTGATCACCATGACGCGCGGCACCAGAAACTCGTTGGCGTAGGCCCACGTCTTTTCAGTCTGCACTTCCACGCCCTTCACGCCGTCGACGACGACGATGGCGCAATCGGCGATGCGTAGTCCGGGGCGCGCGTGGGAAACGAAAGCGGCGTATCCGGGGGTATCGATAAAATTCAGTTTTGTATCGCGATGTTCGAGATGGGCGAGTGCGGTATTGAGTGTGATCTTGCGAGCGATGGAATCTTCTTCATGATCCGTTACTGTCGTGCCTTCATCTACCTTACCCCAGCGCGGCGTGGCTCCGGCGACGTAGAGAAGCGAGCTGACAAGCTGCGTCTTCCCTGCGTCGCCATGTCCAATGACAGCTAGGTTACGGATGGCTTCAGTCGGATAGACTTTCATAGGGTTTGATTCCTTTCAGACATGGGAAATTTGGCGAAGTGGTACCGTGATTTAGGCCAGTAATTTAACCAACCGTAAATCGCAAAGCAAGTTGACCTAACCAGCGTTCTAAATCCGTGTTTCGGCCATCCTTCGGCATGCAAATCGCATCAGAAACACATGGAATAGGAGAGAAAAAGGAAAGTCATGTATTACCGTAAGTTTCTGTCATTGGCGGTGGCCCTTGTGATTGCGATTTCGATGTTTGCCGTCGCCTCTGCCAAATCAAACAACGATAGTGAAAGTCTGCAGACAATCGAGCCGCTGAACATCGCGGTCTTGATTCAGGACGATCTAATACCACAAGTGGGCAACGAGCTTGGCGTGACTCGCAAGTTCATTCGATCTCTGCCACAGGGTTCGCAGGTGATGGTCGCTTACATCACTTCAGGTGCGCTACAAGTCAGGCAACCTTTTACGACTGACCTCGAAAAGGCCGCACGATCATTGCGGATACCGACTGGCAGCACCAGCAGCTCGCCGTACAATCCATACGTCGAAGTAATTGAAGCGTTGAAGAAGTTCAAGAACGAAGGGCCCAATGCGAATGCGATTTTGTTGATTTCCGACGGACTCGACACCTCGCGCGGTTTTGACTCGACCGCCGCGGGTCACACGTTGGACATAGAGCGCTCGATCAAGGAAGCGAACAAGCGAAACGTCGCGGTGTTCAGTTTCTACGCGCCATCAGTCGGTCTGACGAGCCACAGCCGTTTGGCAGCCAGCTACGGACAGAGCTCCCTGAACAGGTTGTCGGATGAAACGGGAGGACGCGCGTTCTTCCAGGGCACGACAGGGTTCGTTACCTTCGATCCCTACTTCGCGCGTCTGCGCGAAGCGCTGAACCGGCAATACGCGCGAGCCCGCTAACTGCGGGTGGTGTTCTAATTGAAATTCGCTTTATCCGTGTTTCCTTGAGTGCTGCGTTAGCTGCTGTTACGCACACAGGGAAACACGGATTATTTTGTCTCTTGGCGATGAGCAAGTACGGTGGTAGATTAATGCCGGTCGGCCACTCCACAAACGTCCCAAATCAGCAGTGCGCGAATACTGTCTCATCGTCGAAGGCGCGTATCTCTCCGAATCTGAGGCCGAGCACGCTTTGCGCGACCCGTTCCTAGAGGACTGGGTCGAACAAACCGGCCGTTTTCGCATTCACAACATCGACGAGATCATCATCACTCCCGGCGTCACTCTGGGCTCGTTAGGCGTCGTCATGATCGACGATCGCGTTTTCGAGATCGCCAGCACCGACCCGGACCATCCGCTGACCGAACACACTGCCAAAGGCGTGGCCGAAGCGCTGCGCCGCCAGGACATGTTCGACGAGATCCGCACCGAGCCGCGTCCCGAAGAGTAGTCGTCATTTTCGCACCAGGACGAATTCTAGTAGACTCTCCGGTTTGCTTTTTACAACCCTAACCATACGTATAGATACGAATGCCACTTTTACAGCTTGAACCTCTGTCATGGAACTATTGGTGGAGCTGGGCGCCCGATGGCCCGGCTATCTTTCGCGATCTTGATCCGCAGCTTTGGGAAGAGTACGAACAGAATCCACGTCAATTGCTGGGCAGTATTTCTGCCTATCGTCTGGCCCAGGCATCCTGCGATCCTGTTTATATGGAACGCGTGCAACGCCTGTCTCAGCGTTTTGACGCATACATGAACGCGAATCGAGGCTCGGCGGGTCCAATCACGCCCGAACGTCCCGTCGCTTATTTTTGTGCCGAGTTCGGCATTCACAACTCGCTGCCCCTTTACTCCGGAGGCCTGGGCATACTCGCCGGCGATCATTTGAAGTCGGCCAGTGATCTAAATCTGCCGCTCGTCGCAGTCGGTCTGCTTTATCGTTACGGCTACTTTCGGCAACGCCTGCGCAGCGACGGCTGGCAGGAAGAACACTACGGCGAGACACATCCAAACGATCTCCCCTTGACCCTGGTGAAGGATGCGGACGACAAGCCGTTGCGAGTCGAGGTGTTGATACGCGAGCGCAACGTGTTGGCCCAGGTATGGCTCGCGCACGTCGGGCGCGTCAGTCTTTACCTCCTCGACACGAACATTCCCGAGAACGTCGAGACCGATCGCTGGGTCACGGGCCATCTCTATGGCGGCGATCGCGAGACCAGGATCGTGCAGGAGATGTTACTCGGCATCGGCGGTGTGCGCTTGTTGCGCAAATTGGGTGTGACGCCGCACGTCTTTCATTTGAACGAAGGGCATTCGGCTTTCCTGACGCTCGAGTTAGCGCGTGAACTGATCCAGTCTGAACAACGCACCTGGAGCGAAACGGAGGATGTTGTCAGGCAGCAATGTGTTTTCACAACGCACACGCCGGTCGCTGCTGGAAATGACGAGTTCGACGCTGCGCTTGTCACTCGCGTCTTCGGATCTTCATATCCGCGCGAGTTGGGACTGACGGAAGATGAGTTTCTCGGGTTGGGCCGCGTCGATCCCGCGAATAAGTTGGAACGCTTCGGGCTGACGCCGCTCGCGATTCGAATGTGTCGCTCGACCAACGGTGTCAGCCGCAAGCACGGCGAAGTCTCGCGAGCGCTATGGCAGAAGCTATGGCCTGGCAAGAGCGTCGCCGAAGTGCCGATCACGCACGTTACTAACGGCGTTCATGTACCGACCTGGATCTCGCCGCTGTTGCGCTGGTTGTTCGAGAAATCCATCGGTCCGGAATGGGAGACAAAGCTGCGCGATCAGCCAGCGTGGACCGACGCGGTCGCTGCTATTTCCGACGAAGATCTGTGGTTCGTTCATTCGCGGTTGAAGGAGCGCCTGGTGGCGTTCATCAAGGAGCGCTCGCCGGCGGCGACGTTGCTCGATCCGCGGGCGTTGACGATCGGTTTCGCACGTCGTGTCGCGGGTTACAAGCGATGGTCTTTGTTGCTGACGGATCGCGAGCGCCTCTTGCGTTTGATCAACGATGAGTCGAGGCCGGTGCAGTTCATCTTTGCCGGCAAGGCGCACCCGCAGGACGAGGGTTCGAAGCGAGTGCTGCAACAGTTGGCCCAATGGAAGTTAGAGCCCGCGGTGAGTGGGCGTGCCGTTTTTCTTGAAGACTACGATCAGGAGATAGCACGGCAGTTGGTCCAGTCGGTCGATGTCTGGTTGAACGTGCCGCGGCGGCCGGAAGAAGCTTCGGGGACGAGTGGTGAGAAAGTGGCGATAAATGGGGGATTGAACCTTTCGATTCTCGACGGCTGGTGGTTGGAGGGTTACGACGGGACCAACGGATTTGCTATCGGGCAGCAAAACGAGAGCAGCGACACCGCACAGATTGACGCCGCCGATGCGGAATCACTTTATCGCACGCTGGAGCAGAAGGTGGTGCCGCTTTACTACAGCCAGGAACAAGGGCTGCCACGCCAGTGGATTGCGATGATGAAACGGGCGATTCAAACGCTCGCGCCACAGTTCAACAGCAACCGGATGGTCGACGAGTACGCCCGGAGGGTTTATCCGTAACACCCATCCGAACACGGATATAACGGATTCTCTGTGGTAGACTACACGACCTACGTGATTTGTTGAGCTGCTGCAAAGTCCGGATGAAATACTGCACCGCCTGCAACGCAAAATACGACGACAGCGTGAGCTTCTGTTCGGTGGACGGCGAGGTGCTCGAGGCCGATCCGGCGTCGATCGTCAATACCGTGCTCGACGGGCAATACCAGATGGAAGCGCTGCTCGGCAAGGGCGGTATGGGCGCGGTGTACCGGGCGCGTCACATACTGCTCGGCGACCGCGTGGCGATCAAAGTCCTGCCGCCGGAAGTCAGAAACAATGCCGAATGGCTGCGCCGGTTCAGGCGCGAGGGGCAGGCGGCGCGGCGGTTTCGTCACAACAACGCCGTGACCGTGTACGACCTGCGCACCGCTGCAGACGGAACAATCTACATGGTGATGGAGTACGTCGAGGGACATACGCTCGATTTCGCCATCAAAACGCGCGGCCGGTTCTCGGCGGCGGAAGCGTTTGAGGTGCTTACGCCGGTCCTGAGTGTGCTCGACACCGCCCACTCGATGGGTGTCGTGCATCGCGATCTAAAACCGGAAAACATCATGATAGGAAAGGCCGAGAACGGACCGCCCGTGGTCAAGCTTCTCGACCTCGGCATCGCGAAATTACGCGAGATCGCCGGCGCCGAAAACAGCGGCAACACGGCGCTGACGATGGCCGGTCAGGTGCTCGGAACTCCGTATTACATGTCGCCCGAACAGTGGGGCGAGATCCCGCGCGACGGAAACGTCGAGATCGACGGGCGCGCCGATATTTACAGTCTCGGTCTGGTTTTCTACGAGATGATCCTCGGCCGGCGATGCTTCTCGGGCAACACGTTGCACGAGTTGCGGCGCGAGCACGTCGCCACGAAACCGAAGCCTTTGCACGAAGTCGCGCCCGAGGTTCCGCGCGCGTTCAGCGATGCGATCGAACGCGCGACGGCGAAGGATCGCGGCGATCGACAGGCGAGCGCGGCCGTTCTTGCCAACGAGCTGAGGGCGGCGCTGGAAAATGTTCCGACAGTTAAGTTCAGCCAACCGCCCGCGATGATGGAGACGGTTGCCATCCAGCGCGACGCGGGAACCAGTTCAGACGTCAATGCGCCGACGATGATCACGATGGAAGGCGCCGCCGTCACGTCGTCGCAAATGGATCGTCCAGCCCCGACGACTGCCGCGACCGTGTTCGAACCAGCCGCACCGCCGGTCCAACCTCCGTCTCCGCCGCCAACGCCTCCGGCGCCGACCGTCGCCGAGTCCGCGGACATGGTGTCGATGGTTACCGCGCCACAGCTTCCGAAGCACACGATGCCGGGACAGGCGATTGTTCCAGAGGCACAGCCCAAGTCGTCCAGCAAGAGCAAACTCGGATTATTGATTGCGGCGGTTGTGGTGGTGTTTTTGGTTTTAGGTGGCGGAGTCGTCGGGTTTCTGATCTGGAACAAGTCGAAATCAAACACCGTGGCCACTACTGGCCCAACAACTAGCAACCCGAGCACGGTAACGCCGGCAGCGCCTCGTGAGATCAGCAGCTACTGGCTCGAGTTGGAACCGGCGACCAAGGGAACAAAGCCACCGAGGGTCGCGGCGCTCGTTCCGATCGCTTCCGGTCAGTCGTTCAGATTTCACTTCGTTTTCAGTGAGAGCGGTTACGTCTACATTTTTGGGCCGGGCCGAAACAATCAACCAACAGCTTTTCTGACCACCAAACCGTGGCCGGATTCCGGTTTAAAGAACAATCAGGTGGTGCAGGGCGGAGACTTCAGTTTTCCGAGGGATCCAGGCTATGTGACACTCGACACGAAACCCGGTACGGACGTTTTCACCGTGATCTTCGCCAGGAATGCCTTGCAGACGCCCGCGTTTATGAACGATCCTGTTACCGCGGAACCTTTGTCGGCGGCGCAGCAGGCCGAACTGAAGGCCTTCGTTGGCAAGTATCAGGAAAAAGCGCCTGTTGTCGAACACGACGAATCAACTCCGGACGCGCCTTCAGTGCGCGTCAAGGTGCCGCCTGACCAGACCGGCAATCCGATAGTCTTTGAAATCCGTATTCAGCACAATTAGGGCCTTACTCGGCCTCCGGATAGGAGATTTCGTAAATGCGATTGAGTGCGATTCTTTTCGTCTTAGTTCTTATCTGTGCGGTGATCGTCGTTGCCGTACCGCCCCCGCAGGACGGGGACGATGTTCGCGGCGCCTTTCTGACTTCGCGGCCTAAGGAAAAACCGGCCACTTCCGCGTCCACGAGCCGGCCGCCGCGGAAACGCCCGAAGTCGACACCCACACCGGTCCCGGATAAATCGACCGATAAATCGCCGGACAAGAAGCCTGGTGGTCCATCCGGATCGTCAAAGCCCGCTACACCTGACTCGAAGCCGGTCAATGCTCGTCGCATGGGCCTCGGTATGACCTTGTTCAGCCGTGATGCGAATGGTCTGGCGATCCGTGTCGATCCCGATCACGTGTTTCGCAAAGGAGATCGGGTTCGCATCCTGCTGGAGACCAATACCGACGGCTATCTCTACATCTTCAACCGCACCAACGACGGCCCGGCAGTGATGATCTATCCCGACGCCGAGCTCGACGAAGGCGGTAACTACCTGCAGGCCCACGTGCCTTTCGAGATTCCTGCTCCGGACGCCGAACAGGAGCGGCTGCGCTGGTTTGCGTTTGACGACGTCGGCGGCACCGAGCGCGTATTTTTTGTCTTCACGCGCGAGCCTTTGAAGGACGTGCCGATCGAAGATGAGCTGCTCGCATTTTGCCGCGATAACAAGTGTCCGTGGCGTCCGTCTGATCAGATTTGGGAACAGGTCCAGAAGCAGTCGCAAGAGCCGCTCAAGAGCGATCGCACGCAGAACTATGGCAAGGCGCAAACCGACACCGAGCACAACGCGAGCACGCGCGGCTTGGGGCTCGCCAAGGACGACCCGCAACCGTCAGTCATCATGATGGCTACGTCGAGCAGTCCGCTGCTGGTGGCGGTTCTCGATCTGATTCATAAGTAGCGGTTGTTACCAGAAGGGGAATATTATGAGTTATACCAAATTCATTGCCGTGTTTTTAGGCGTCGCTCTATTGGGCGCGCCACTGACGCCGGCGGGGCGCGCAAACACGCAGCCTGTGCAACAGACGGATCAAGCAGGCGCGGCGTTGCGCGAAGGCCGGCGGCTGCTGAAACGCGGCCGCGCCGATCAGGCGCTCATTCAGCTCCGCAACGCGCTGAACCTCTACACTACCGCCAAGAACAACAGCGGCATCGCCGCGGCGCACAATGAGCTCGGCGAGCTCTACCTGCGTCAGGGACAGTACCCGGTCGCGCTCGACAATTATCAGAAAGCTCTCGAGGGCTTTATGGCATTCGATCCGCAAAAGGCGGCTGCCAACGCGGTCGTCGGACTGGGCGACGACAAGTTCAACGCCAATCTGATGCTCGCGAAGATCGGAGACGTGAACTTCCGTTTGGGCAAGACTCTTGATGCGCGGGCCGCATACGAGCGCATGGTCGTCAAGAAGCCTGAAGGCGCAGCATCGAAAGTCGGCCGGAGGTTTGGCGGTTTGAGCGCAATCGCGGGCGGCATCACGACGGGTAAGGTCAGCGTCGCGGCGCCGACAAGCGCCGTCACCTTCGCGCTGGAAGCGAAAAAGGAGCTCGACGAGTATCGCAATTCGATCGTCTATTCGAGCTATCAGCTTGGGATGGGCAGGCTCGCCTATGCGAGTAACGATTTCGAAGGCGCGAAGAAGAATTTCGAGCTGGCGCTCGAAGCCGCGGGCAGCAGTCTCGCAGGAATCGCGAAGTTGGGCCAGGTGAGAAGATTTCGCGCCGCGGCGCGGACGAGTCTCGGCGACATCCTGCTGAAGCAAGGCAAGTTTAAAGATGCGAGCAAATTTTATAACGACGCGAAGAAAGGCGCTCAGGACGACAATCGTCTGGATCTGATGTGGCCCGCGCAACGCGGGCTGGGCCGCAGTTTGTGGCTGCAAGCCGCGCAGGAGAAAGATCCGAAGAAAGCGATGACGTTGCGCGAGTCCGCGATGTCGAACTATCGCGAATCACTCGCTACGATCGAGACATTGCGCCAGGGAAGCCTGCGCGCGGACGAGTCGCGAACGACGTTCCTTTCAACCATCAAGGACGTGTTTGATGAAGCCGCCACTGCGTACGCCGCGATGGCGTTGCTCGACAATCCGTCCGCCGGCGCGCCGCTGAGTGGCAAAGCCCTCGAGTACGCAGGCGAAGCCTTCAGAATCAACGAACAATCGCGCGCGCGTTCGCTGCTGGATCTTCTGAATGAGACTAATGCCGCGATCACGGAAGGCGTTCCGGCCGAATTGCTGAAGCGCAAACAGGAGAACTTCGATCGTCAGCAGGACATTGCCGACATACTGACCGGAATCAACATCTCCAGCGAGGAGATGAAGAAGAAACCGGCGGAGCTCGACGCCGAACTCGAAAAACTCCAGGCGGAGTACGAGGAGATCGAGAACCAGATACGCACGGCGAGCCCTCGCTATGCGACGTTGACGGCGAACAAGCCGCTCAGCCTCGCTGAAGTGCAGCAGAACGTGCTCGACGACCAAACGGTGCTGGTCGAGTACGCCTTGCAAACAGACGACTCGTATCTGTTCGCGGTGAGTAAAGGCACGGTGAGCCTGTTCAAACTGCCGGGCCGAGCAGCAGTCGACAAGCTTGCCACGGACCTGCGTGCGCAATTGATTCCGTCGCAGCTACAGCGGCGCATTGTCGGCATTGACGTTGCGGAAGCGAACCGTGGGCTCGGAGTGGCGGCGGCTGCTCCCACAGACACGGCCGGCTTCGTCGCCGCTTCGAACGCACTCTACACAACCGTTCTCGCGCCAGCGGCGGCGCTGATTGGCGAGAAGCGGCTGATGATTGTCGCCGACGGCGCTCTCAATTACGTTCCATTTGAAGTCCTCCTGAAATCGGCCGACGCCGGGGACTTCTCGTCGCTCGCGTACCTGGTCAAGTCGAACGAGGTCGTCTACGCGCCGTCGGCGTCAGTCGTTGGCGCGATCAAACAGCAGCGCACCAAGGCAACCGGACGCTCGATGCTGATCATTGCCGATCCTGTCTTCAACTCGAATGACACACGCGCGAAAAAGGGCACGACACCGCCGGCTGCCGACGCTGAGGTCCGAGGCCTTGGCATTCAAGCCTCCGTCTCCGACGTTGCCGGAAGCACACCGACAGCGCCAGGCGCGGCAATGGAGGGTTTGCCTCTCGCGCGTTTGAACGGCACGCGCGTCGAAGCTGATCAGATCTCTAAACTCGCGAAGACCTCCGGTGCGCAGGCAGACGTTTGGCTCGATCTCGATGCGAGCGAAGACAACATTGTCACGCGCGACGTCAGCAAGTACCGCATCATTCACGTAGCCACGCACGGACTACTGAATGCCGAACGCCCGCAGTTCACCGGCGTCGTCTTATCGCTCGTCGGCAATAAGACACACGACGGCTTTGTCCGCACGGACGAAGTTTTCAACCTTCGTCTCGGCTCGCCGCTCGTGATGCTCTCCGCCTGCGAGACAGGCCTCGGCAAAGAGAAGCGCGGCGAAGGCGTCATGGGCCTGACGCGCGCGTTCATGTATGCCGGCGCTCCGACCGTCGGCGTGAGTCTGTGGTCAGTTGCCGATAAATCCACCGCCGATTTAATGACCGACTTTTACAAGCGGTTACTGACTGGCGGCGACACTATCACCTCCTCCAGCGCGCTGCGCGGCGCGCAGTTAGCCATGATTTCCGGCAAGAAATACAGCGCGCCCTTCTTCTGGGCGCCGTTTGTTCTCGTGGGCGACTGGAACTAGTCGCCCACGAGCAACTCTTTACCTTTCTCCTTTTGAGTCTATAAAGACCACTCAAACCACTTAGTAACAGCAGCGCCGTCGTTGGTTCAGGTATGCCCGAGGGCGAGCCTTCGACGACGAAGTTGTCAATCCTGTTGGTACCAGTCGACGACGTAGCGCCGTTGAAGACGATGCGAAATGCAGCGTTGGGGTTATCGTTCAGTCCCGCAATTCCCGTCAACGTAAACGTCAGCGGCACGGAGCCGAAAGCCGACGCCGGCGTGTAAGGCGCGCCGAAATTCACAAACGTGATCCCGTCTAAGCTGTATTGGAACTGGTTGCTGATGAAGCCGGTGCTTGTTCCCTGCGTCGCAAAACTCACGACGATGTCTGAAAAGCCCAACGTACTAACGTTGAATGTGATGTGGCGTCCGTTATTAGCAGTGCCGGTGCCGCCTTGAAGCGAAAGCGCCTGTCCGGCGACGTCGCCCTGCCGCGCGTTATTCGTCGTGCCGGCGGCGAAGAGGATGTTGGCGGCGATGATATTCGTCGTAATCGTTCCTGACCCGTGGTCGACGTTCAGGTTTGAATCGTTGAAGTTCCAGACTGCGATTTCATCCGCCTGCGCTGCCTGCGAGATGAAGAAGAGGATCAGCATCGCGCTGATGAGGTTAAAAGAGAATCGCCCGGTGAGGCGACGGTTCTGGTTCATTGACATACACGTTCTCCTTGATGAGGTTTTGTAGACGTAAAACAGCCATGTCGAGAGAAGCGTAGAATCTTTGTTAGAGACTCGTGAGGCTCGTCAGTAGTCGCCCGGCTATGAGGACAGCCAAAGCTTTCTCGGTAGCGCACGCACAATATTCCGATTGCCATTCGCCAGTCAACAGGAAAATCGACGTTTGTAAACCCAAAGTTGAAATGTCACTCGTTTGCGCAAAGTAGAGATGACCCCTACCTGCGCAGGATACAAAGCTCACCGCGACGCTCTTTGGCAAGCATGGAGTTCTCAGTAAAGTCAAAGAGCCTCCAGGGATGCGTC
>JBKPNH010000115.1:0-4474 GCA_046732535.1 Acidobacteriota bacterium | reverse complement strand
GTACATCACATAGTCGCTCACTAGATTGACCAGCGATCCGCCCTCATGCATGAGCCCGCTTACAACGACGAGAAGTTGGTCGCCCAGCAGGAATGGCATCAAAGCCACTGTCACCGACGAGAAGATCAGCACGTTTGAAGCTGCTTCCGACAATTCATGTTTCTTCATAAGCTCTATCCTGGGGCGGATTGTGAGTCTTGGCCGCGCTCTCAATAAGAGGCGCCCGCCACTCTCGACAGCAACAAACATGCCGCCGAGCGCCCCGATCACTCGCCGTTCACGGAACCCTTTGTATACGTGTTCTTTATCGATTTTAGGCGCAAATTGGCCGCGTTAGGCGATCGTTCAATCACCGGTCAGCCTGATAAAACCTCTGACGGTCCCGCGCAAAATGATGAGGTTTAGGTCTTCGGTCATCACTCAATCGCGCTTCAACTCAATTTGACTTCACGCTAACCGAATTTGGACCAATCTGATTGAACTTCGGTCAAGCGCGTCGATATGCCGCACATTGGATCGTTTAAGTTTCCATTAGAGAACCTTCGTGGCACCGCTCTTGCTCAAGGGGGCAATGGTCGTTGGACCAAGCAAAAAAATGATTTGGACCATGAGTATGCCCCGACAAAACACAACAGCTAATTTGAAGACGCGCAAGCACGGTGGATTCTCAATGGTCGAGGTTCTGGTCATGGCGACCATCGTCTCGATCGTCACCGCGTTCGGTCTCCTTGGAATCACTCGCGCTAACGCTTCTGTTCGGCTCTCCGGCGCCGCTCGCGAGTATGCGTCGTACGTGGAAAAGGCGCGAATGCACTCGATCCGCAGTCATGCCGATGATGCGCCCGAGCGCGCCAGCGTCGCCATCAATGAGACGAAGAACAGTTACGACATAAGAATGGATCTCGACGGCGACGGCACAATGGACAATAGGACCATCGCGCTGCCCGACGACGTGAGCTTTGAAACTGTCGAAACGATCTCATTCGATTGGCGCGGCCGCACCTGGAGCACTGTCGGCGGCATCAGCACAGCGAACGCGCAGGTCTCAATCAGGTTACTGAACAGCAGGGAATCTGTTTCGGTGGACGTCACCGGTTCAGGCGACATCACTATCGACAGCAACGTCTTCGACGACTCAGTGCCGGACATAACACTCAAAGTCGGCGATCTCGCTTCAGGCCCAACGCCAACGCCAACGCCAGTTGCCGTGGCGACGCCGACCCCAACACCGCAGACGAATCCAAATCCCGACATCATTCCAGATGGGACTCCGATCGGTGATCTTCCAAGTGACGTGCCGGTGCCGACACCGACGCCCAGCGGAAGCGGCAATTCGGGAAGCTCAGGGAACTCTGGTTCAGGGAGTTCCGGGAACTCGGGGCCGCGGGCGACACCAACGCCAACGCCGACTCCAACGCCGACGCCAACCCCCGCACCGTGTACGATCTCAACCGATCCGTCAACTGTGATTCTCAAGATGGTAGGCACGACCACCATCAAGGTCAGCCACAACGGCAGTTCGAGCATCAGCATCACCGGCATTTCCAGCAAGCCTTCGGATCTGCAAGTAACGCCGGGTGGCGCTCAAACCGTCGCCGCAGGCAGCGCTACAAGCTTCACGATCAAATCGAAGAAGTCGATCGGTGTTTACAGCGTAACGTTCAGCTCCGGCTGCGGCTCGAAGATAGTTCCAGTCGTCGTCATCCTATAGTTCACTCGAAAAGGTTTGTTATGAAACTCATCTCACGCACTAAAACTGCCCGGCACCCCAAACAAGACAAAGGCCAGCGCGGCTTCACGCTCATTGAGACCAGCATCTCGATGGTCGTGATGATGGTCGCAGGGCTCGCCGTCTCGTCTCTCTTTGCCTTCTCCTTACAAAACAACGTCGGTGGCAGCGATCGAGCGCTGGCGATGGGAGTGGCCCAGCAACAGTTGGAACAACTCCGCAGCGTCACTTTCGAAGATGCCACCTTGAACATTGGCACCACGACTTCGACAGTCATCAGCGGTGAACGAAGCTACTCCGTCGAGAAAACGATCGCCAATGAAACCAACGACGACAACTCGCTCAAGCAATTGAAGAAGATCACGATCACCGTCACGCCTACGGCCGGCACGCCGACCTGGACACGTTCATCCGTCGTGCTCGTCTCTTTCCGCTCGACCCTGGTTTCCGGCAGTTACGCCATCCAATAGTTCTTATAGATAAAAGGCCACACCCATGCAGACTAAGTGTTCACAAAACGAGGCTGGTTTTTCGCTAATCGAGTTGGTCATCGCGATGACCATCACCCTCACGATCATGGGGCTGTCAGCCAGCTTGCTCGCGAGCGCTTTCAACGTCCGTTCACGCGAAGATCGAAAGTCAGACGCCGTCGCCGACGTGCAGCGCGCGCTGAACATCATGACGCGCGAGATCAGCAACTCCGGTATGAAACTGCCCTCGGGCCTGCCGGCGATAGCAAGCAACGGCATCGTTACCAACGATACAGACAACGAGTCGGTCCGGATCGTTTCCAACCTGAACGGCCTGCCGGACACAGCGAACGGTTACTTTGAAGACGCCGACGTTTCGGATGCCGATGAAGACGTGAAGTTCCTGATGTACGTGGACACCGACATCGGTCAGCGCTACATCGTGCGATACGAGAGGAACGGGGCGAACCGAACGACTGTGCTTGCCAATCGCATCGACTCGCTGATCTTCCGTTACTACGACGAAAAAGTGACCTACAACACCACGATCAATGCCAGCGGACAATGCGACATCACGAACGTCGTCAATGCGGCGGGCGCCGCGAAGAGCGAAGTCTCGCCAGGCGCTGCGAAGTTTATCGTGATCGCTGTCGGCGTGACCTTGCCGGCAGTCGGTAGTCCGCAGTCCGATGGTTATCAACCGCCCTCGCAAGTGCAACTCACGTCCGACGTAGTATTGCGCAATTCGATCGTTTATTAAGGAGCCTGATACCCGTCATGACTACTCAGCTCGAAATGAAAGCAAATAGCCGCCGCGCCAATAATCATGAAGGTCGGAAAGGTGAACGAGGCGCAGCGTTAGTCACGATGTTGTTGGTCACGGTCCTTCTGCTCGGCGCCGGCGGCGCACTGATCATGACGACCGCGATGTCGGCTAACAACTCGATCGGTTCGACCGCCGAGATGCAGGCCTTCTACGTTGCCGAGTCGGGCATGCAATCAGCGCTCAACGTACTGCGCGGCAACACGAAACCGCTCGTTACAGCGACCGATCGCATCAGCTTTCGCACCGCCGTTGTTCCCGACATCTCGAATGGTCCCGGCAACAACGGCGCCAATCGCCTGGCTGGTTGGCTTCCTTATAACGATCGCCTCGATCCAAACAGCCTGGTGCCGGTCAACTTGGGTCCGATTACCGGCGGTTATCGTGTGACCGTTGAAAACCCCGATCCTGAGAGCCATATCGTCCAGTTTGAAACGTCCGGTTCGATTGAAGGCAGCGACGCCGCGACCCCTTACAAACGCACCTTCAACAATGGTGTCAAGGAAGTGACGATTCGCTATTCAGCCCAGGCCGCCACCACTCTCTCGCCCAATCCACACACATATCCTTTGACGGTCGCCTCGACGTTGGGCAGCTTTGTAATTGAAAGACCAGTCAACAGCACGCAGGATGACGTCGTCATTCCCGAGACAGACTTCGAGTTAACAATCACGCAAACCCGGCCGTGGGCCGCGACTACGACGCTCGAGGGATCGTTTGCGGGCGAAGTCGATACTGTTGGCACCACGCTCAAGGTCACGTTTGATAAAGCATCCGTCAAAGCTGACGGCACGACTTACGCACTCAATCTCGCCGGCGGCACGCTGGTGCTCGATCTGACTTATCCGTCATCGCCTGCGAGCACGTCGATTCCCGCGCGCGTGACGTCGCCAGATCCGAAACGGCTGCTGCTCAAGTCTTATGGGTTCGGCCCACAAGGCGCCGAGAAGCGGCTGGAGCTGATGATCAATCGCGAGGCCCTGGAGTTTGAAGCGCCTGCGGGCGTGACGATTCGTGGCGCCGACGATTGCACTCCGCTCACTCTCGACACCGGCAGCAGCGGTTCCAAGTATTACTCCGGCGCCGACTACTCCGGCGTCGATCCGCAGCGCCCCAGTTTTGCGGTCTCGCCTTGCGACGAGTCAGACGCCAACTCAGGAATCGTCAAACACGACACCGTTGCCGATCCGGAGATCGGTCTGCTGACCGACGACGCCGGCGCGGCGAATACAGTCGAACAACCGTCCTATCTCGACAACGCAACCAAAGCTCGCGCGTACCTGAATACATTGCAGACCAAGGCGCAAACGATTGGACGTTACTTCAAAACCGCATCCGGTTCCTCGATGTCTATCACCGATTCGTTGACGACTCATCAGTTCACCTTCGTCGACGGCGATTGCACTTTGAACAGCGGCTCGGGATTTCTGGTGGTCACCGGAAAGCTTACAC
>JBKPNH010000114.1:0-6628 GCA_046732535.1 Acidobacteriota bacterium | reverse complement strand
GTCCCCATGTAGCCGAGCCGTTCCGGAGTCTGCCAGGGATCAGGAATCAACTTGAGCGAGTCGATCTCCATCACCGTTCCCAGGCCGTGACAGCGCTTGCACGCGCCGTACGCGGAGTTGAACGAGAACGATCGCGGTTCGAGCGGTGGAACGTTGATGCCGCAGTTCACGCAGGCCATTCGTTCCGAATAGAGTTTCTCTTCGCCGTCGACGATCGAGATGAGCACGGCGCCGCTGGTCAACTTCAGCGCCGTTCGGATCGAGTCAGTCAGTCGTTCGCGAATACCGGATTTAATCAAGAGGCGATCGACGACAGCTTCGATCGTGTGATTCCGGCGTTTGTCGAGGCGGATCTCCTCGTCGAGTGACAGCAGTTCGCCGTCTATGCGGGCGCGCAGGAAGCCGTCCTTCGCCAGTTTCTCCAGTTCTTTCTTGAACTCGCCTTTGCGGCCGCGCACCATCGGCGCCAGCACCATCACGCGTTCGCCTTCAGGGAGCCCGAGCACGTTCTGCACGATCTGATCGACGCTCTGGCGAGTGATCGCCGCTCCGCACACATGGCAATGCGGTATTCCGACCGAAGAAAACAGCAGCCGCATATAGTCGTAGATTTCGGTGACTGTGCCGACAGTCGAGCGTGGGCTGCGTGAAACGGTCTTCTGTTCGATGGAGATGGCGGGCGACAGTCCGTCGACCGAATCGACATCAGGTTTCTCCAGTTGATCGAGGAACTGGCGCGCGTAGGCTGACAGAGATTCGACGTACCGGCGCTGGCCTTCGGCGTAAATCGTGTCGAAAGCGAGTGAGGATTTGCCGGAACCCGACAACCCCGTAATGACCGTAAACCGATCGCGGGGGATGTCGACGTTGATGTTCTTAAGGTTATGCTGGCGGGCACCCCTCACACTGATGCGATCAATGGCCATAGCGAAAACCCGTCATTCTAGCGGACGGATCTTCGGGCGGCAAGCAGCCTTGGGATCTGTGGTTAGAAGTTAAAGCGGGTTCCGACTTCCAACCGGCGCGGCGGCTGTGCGGAAGTGGCCTGGGCGAAGAACGGCGAGGTCTGAACGCCGTTGAAAACGCCCAGGTTTGCATGGTTCAGCAGGTTGAACGCCTGGAGATAAAACTCGAGCCGATATTTCTTCGTCGCGCCCAACGACATCGACGGCGGGGCCGCGCCATCACCACCGCCGACGCGTATCATTCTCACCTGCGGGCCGACGCTCTGCTGTTGAGCCGGTCCGAAATCAGTTCCCCAACTTACCCGCGATCCGATCTCCCATCGCGTAGCGCCACGCCCGCTGTTGCGACCCACGCCCACGGGCCGATCGTTGATTATCGTGTCGCCGTTGTTGTCGAAGCCGGTCGTGATGTTGTACGGCAGCGCCGAAGTGGCTTGAAAGATCGCGGAGGCAGCGAAACCCATCGGCAGACGCTTGTTGACGAAGCCTGAAATCAGATGACGAAAATCAGTGGCCGACGGTCCACGGTCAGCGCGCAGGTTGAAATTGTCGGCAGGCAGACTAAACGGGCTGTCGGCTTCGTTGGTATTCTTCATCAACAGGTAGTTCACGCTCCAGAACAGTCCCTGCACGAACTTCGCCGGCCCGACGTTGACCATCAATCGATGACTGGACTGATACGCCGAAGATTCGATGTTTGTGATGTTGCCAGCCGTCGGATCAGGACGGCCGAAACCAGGTACGGGTGCGTTCAAGTTGCGCCCGTGCAGCAGGTGAACGCCGCGTTGATACTGATAATTGCTCGTAAGCCGAAACAGCTTGAACGGATTCGTCTCCACCCCCAGCGACGCCTGAATGATATACGGGATCTGGAGATTGGGATCGGTCTGAATCCGGCTGGGCGGAAGCAGTGTTTGCGTGCCGGAACTGAACGGATTCGGATAGCTCGGATTGACGATGACGCGATCGCGTTGTCGTTCACCGTCGACGCGGAGCGTTTGCTCGTAAACCTGCGCCGCGAACCAGTCGTAAAACATGCCGGCGCCGCCGCGCAGCGTGATCGATCCGTTCTTCTTCGGCGACCAGGCAAAACCGACGCGAGGTGCAAGATTGAACTTGCCCGCAACGTGGCTTTGCAGCTCGTGTCTGACGCCGTAACTAAGAGTCAGGTTCTTGCGCAGACGAAAGTCGTCCTGAACGTACCAGCCGAATTGAAACTGCGGATAGGCGACAAACGGATCACCGATGCGCTGGCTAAACTGCGTCGGCAGTCCGGCTTCGAAAGCGGCGAGGTCGGGGAACTGAAACGTGCCGAGGCGGTTGTTTGAGTCGTCGCTGCGGTAACGTCCGGCTTCAAACTGTCCGCCGAAGCGTATGCCGTGTTTCTCGAGGGCGTAGTCGACGTTATCTGCAACCTCGAGATCGAACTGTTTTCTGCCGCCGAATCTTTGCGCGCTGCCATCGTTGAATGCGCCGGGAACGAGGATCGTTTGTCCAATCGTGCTGGAACGAGCCTCCGTTTGCAGCCAACGCGCTTGCACGCGCAACTCGTTGAAGTACTTCTTGCCGAACACTCCGGAATCAGCGAAGCGCGCGATGTATTCAGTCTGCTCCTGGCCGTAGCCACGCGCCGGCAGATCGAAATCGCCGACGCCGAGATTGTTCTGCACGCCCGCATTGCGTTGGAACTGAAAACGCGCGGTGTGTGTTTTAGTCAACACGTGCTCGACTCGCGCGTCGATGTTCAATCGCCGCGACGGGCGGTAAGCGAGATCCGAGAACGTTCCGGTGGGCAATGTGGCGAAGATCGGACGTGCGTCGAAGAAGAGCGAGCCGTCGACATTCAGAAACAGCGAAGTGTGATCCTTCCAGAGTGGACCATCGAGCGAGAGACCAAACCGGCGCTGCTGTTCGGGGCCGCGAAACGGCGCGAAGATCTGGCGTCCGTTCATCGCTTCGTCGCGGAAGCCGAAGTTGAAGGAACCATGCCAGGAATTGACGCCCGGCTTCGTGATGACGTCGACGAGTCCGAAACCTGCGTCGTGGTTTTCGGCGGCGTACGGGTTCAGACGAAAGCGGATCTCGCGGATCTGTGACTTCGGCGGAAGTTTGCCGCCGCGAAATCCATTGACGCGAATCTGTGCGCCTGGACCGGCGAGCTGGTTGATCGCGTTTTCGAACTCTTCCGGATCATCGGGAAGTTGAGCGATCTGATCGGCCGTGAGGACGTTACTGAATGCGGCGCCGTTCGGGTTCGTGTTCTTTACCTGTGCTTCTTCGTCAACGTCGACGTCCACTTTTATTTCACTGATCTCGAGTGTGACTTCCTGCCGTTGTACCGGAGCGGAGATGGCTATCGTTTGTGGTTTGAAGCCGGCGGCCTCGACCAGCAGGTCGTAGTTGCCCGCGGCGACTTTGTTGAACCTTGCTTCGCCGCGCTGATTCGTCTGCGCAGTTGATTGGACTTTTCCGGTCTTAATCAACTGCACGACGGCTTTATTGATCAGTGCACCTGATGGATCTTTGACGATGACGTCGAGAGTTTGGCCCAGGCAGGGAACACAGATGAAAAGGATGAAGAGAATAACGCGCATCAGTGTTTCTCGAATTTATCGGCTTTGAACTGAGGATTGACCTGATACTTCGAGATCTCGAACTCCTCCGACACTTCGCTCTCGGTAAGAAACGTAAACTTGTGCGGCAGCATCAAGCCGTCGACTTTCTTGTGATCCGTGAGTCGGATGTAAAAGTCGACCTCTTCCGGAACTGCCGGCCCTTCAGCCTGCATCTTCTTCTCGGCCTCTTCGCGAGCTTTCTTCAGATCCTCCGAACTGCGAGGTCCGCCGCCTTCGCGAGTCATCGTTATCGTGCGCGGCTTTGGGCCACGATAGCTCAGCAGCAACGGAAGGTGCGTCTTCTTGTCGAAGAAGATTCGGGCGCTGAACTTGTCTGGACCAGTAACGTCGACGACTTCCGCCGGCGCGTCCTCTACGTCTGATTCACCGGCGTACTTGTATTCAACGGCGAAGGACGAGGTGAGTATCATCGCGAGCAGGTAGCGCGAAAACTCCGCCTGATACATGCGCCGTTGCGCAGCCTCCATCTGTTCTGGCGTAAGCTGTGTGCCGCCTGGGCCACCGCCAAACCTGATAACCATGCCTCCGCCACCGCTCGATGCGCTCCACGCTTTTTCACCGTTCAGCCCGCGTGTGTTGAGAATGGATGTGCTCATTCCGCCCATGCTCATTGCGTCTTCGACAACGTACTTGTTTGGCAACTGAATGCTGATCTCGCGTTCGCCACCCATCTGCCGTTCGCCGAGGACGCGGCGGTATTGACCGTTGATATGCAGGCCCTCGATTTTTTGAAGACGCTCGCCGCCGATCGCTTCGCGTGCTTGTTTGAGAACTTCATCTGCGCGGGAGTCGGCGAAGACCGCGGGGGCGCAAAGTAGAGACAGGATGATCAGGAGAAATAGGTTCTTCATGTCTCGTATTCACATGAGGCGGGTGGAAAGTTCCAAAAACAATCGTGTTACACTGCTACTACAGTGAACCTGCCCAACAGTTTAACGTTGCTGCGGATCTTCATCGTTCCGCTCCTCGTGGTCGTGCTGTTAACTCCGTTTTCAGAAAACTGGTTCGGCGTGCCGCGACACGTGTTGGGCGTAGTGATATTTCTCGGCGCCGCGTTGACGGATTATCTCGACGGACGCCTGGCGCGTAGCCGCGGCCAGGTCACGCGTCTGGGACAACTGCTCGATCCGATCGCCGACAAGTTGCTCATCTCGGCGGCGCTCATATCGCTGGTCGAGAACCAACTCGCGCCGGCGTGGGCCGTCGTGATCATCATCGGGCGAGAGTTTGCGGTAACTGGATTGAGATCGGTTGCGGCAGTTGAGGGGATCGTGATCTCCGCGTCGAAGATGGGCAAGTTCAAAATGCTGGCCCAGGTTGTCACAGTCGCGCTGTTGATTGTATCCAGCGTGGGCGGACAGCCGCCAGTGGCGAACTTCGGCAAACCGTTCCCGGCGATCGAGTTTTGGTCAGTGCCGGAACTACGCACGGCGTGGGACGACCTTACCTCCGGTGGCCCAATGACCGGCAACGATTGGCAGGTGCTGCTTTACACGGCGGGCAGAGCGATGCTGTGGCTGGTGGTGATTTCAGCCTGCACTTCGATGTACAGTTATTTCAGTTCGTTTTACCGCGGCTTCAGCGCCAGCCGTGACGCCCAGTCCAGCCACAAAAAGGCACAAGAGACACAAACCGTTCAACCTTGATCACTTGCTTGCTTGTTTGTGTCCTTCTTGTTTGTGCCTTTTTGCGTCCTTTTTTGTGCCTTCTGTGATACGTGGTTACTGAATCTCAACCCAATCGCCAGTATGAACTTCAGCGGCAACGCGAGTAATGATCGCGGTCGCCGTTCTGGACTGAACGTCGAGAATCACCATCTCGCCGACGATCTTCCGCGGCATTTCCGGACGATGCGTTTTGACTTCCCGCGACGTGATCGGCTTGTACCTGTAACGGCCGTTTGCGTCGACGAAGGCAGTTGAATCTTTTGCGCGCGACGCCTGGTTCGAAAAGCCGCCGCCGCGATACCGTTCGCTCTGAAATCCAGTCGCGCGATTCCGCGCCATCTCTTCGTTGTCGACGCGAGTGAGGTTTCCGGTGCCGAGCGGGCGGAAGATCGTCAGGTAGTCGCCGGGTTTGACACTGTCTTCGCCGCCCAGGTCGATATAGACGATGTCGTTCCTGGTGAGCAACTCACGATTGTTTCGCGCCATCATCAATCTTCCGACCTGTTTACCACTCGGATCGGCAAATCGATCGAGGTTCGTTTCAGGACGCTGGAGCGGCGACTCGCGCACCGGCACGTCGACGATGAGGTCGCCAAGCAGCGCCATGTCGCACGTAAAGGTGATCTTTGCGGCCGAGGTCTCTTCGCGGACTTTGAAGACCTGCAACTGGCCGATATCCTGGACGTAAGTGCCGAGGAAGCCGATTTTTTCGCGGTGAACGCCTTTGACGTCGCCGCGCGGGCGTATGATCTGAAACGTTTGGCCTTCTTTAATGCCGTGATTTGAGCCGGCGTTCAGGTAGACGATATCGCCGTCGGAATAGGTCCGTTGCTCCTGTTCTTCTTCGGCGCCGACGATTTCGGGAGTTTCGCCGAAACGCTGGAGGCGGATGTGTCCGGCGCAGGCAAGCGCGGTTTCATTCGCCACGCGGGCCGGTGCGGCGGCATCGGGCATTATCATTTGGGGGGTCGGGGTTGGCGTTTGGGCGATTGCCGACGGGGCAAATGCGAATAAGCAGGCCAATAAGCAGGTCGGCGCGAGCAGTGCTTTCATGTTTAGTCTCCTCAGTTCGGGTTGGTAAGGGATCTTGGGGCGAAGTGACGCGAGTGAGGCGGGAGCAATCGTAACACGGATTACACAATTTTGATCACATATCCGCAACTGTCAGCGCTACTTGCGTTTTTGAAACTCGCTTGGTAGTATCCGCATTTTGTCGGAATATCGCTATTAAACTCTATAGCGAGCCGGCGTAGCTCAGTTGGTAGAGCATCTGATTTGTAATCAGAGGGTCGGGGGTTCAAGTCCCTTCGCCGGCTCCACGGCAGACTAAAAAAGGTTGCAGGGGTGGTCGAGTGGTTAA
>JBKPNH010000113.1:0-52453 GCA_046732535.1 Acidobacteriota bacterium | reverse complement strand
CCTGACACCCGAGCAGCGTCAGCGGATTCGCACGCTTACTGAACAAACTCGAGAAGAACGCCAACAAACAAACCGCCGCTTGCGCGAAGCCAACATCGCCCTCGACCAGGCGCTCGACGCCGAACCAGTCGACGACAATCTCGTCGAACAACGCATCAACGAACTGGCCGCCGCCCAAGCCGCCCAAATGCGAATGCGCATTCACATGGAACTCCGCATCCGCCGGCTCCTCTACCCCGAGCAACTGGCCACCTTGAAACGTCTTCGTCTCCAGCTCCGCGACGTCATGGGTCCCCAACGCCAGAACAACCCTCGACGCCCGCGAGCCGACGCGTTTCGTCAAAATAATCGGCGACCTTAAAGCCTCCTAAAACCCGGATTTATAAATGTTATCTTGACGCCTCACGTACAATTTGCGCATGATAGGCCGCTCTTTTCCGAAAGACTGACTATCTCGCTCTCCATGAACTTCGCTACGCGCGCTCTGCTTGAGCTGCAAGAGACGACGCTGCTGGCCGCGCGCGCATTTCGCGGTATTTTCAAGCGGCCACGCTATGTCAACGAAACCATCAGTCAGATGGACGCCATAGGCGTAGGCTCTTTGACCATCATCATCCTGACCGGGTTTTTCACTGGCGGCGTACTGACCGTCCAGACGTTCCCCACACTCAAAGCCTACGGCGCACAGTCGCAAACAGGGTATCTCGTAGCCGTCTCGTTGGTGCGTGAGTTGGGGCCGGTCTTATGCGCCCTGATGGTCACTGGACGTGTTGGCTCGGCTATTTCGGCGGAACTGGGCTCGATGGTCGTATCGCAGCAGATCGACGCGATGCGGGCGCTCGGCACCGATCCGATTCGCAAGCTAGTTGCTCCGCGTTTGTGGGCTTTATTGGTGAGCTTACCGTTGCTGACGGTGCTGGCTGACGTGCTGGGAATCGTGGGCGGATGGGTGACGGCAGTCATTCTTTATTCGGTGTCTTCCAGTACCTTCATATCGGCCGTCCGGGACGGGATCACGACTGACGACCTGATTGGCGGCGTCGTCAAACCGATTGTCTTCTCGCTCATCATCGGCACGATTGCCTGCCGCCAGGGACTCAGCACCGAGGGTGGAACTGTCGGCGTCGGACGCTCCACGACGCGCGCGGTGGTCATGGCCTCGATCGTAGTGATTATCACCGACTACTTTCTCGCTAAAGCGCTTCAGGTTATCCTAGGCACAAGTTAAGACCTTTAGCTGCTCAGACATGGCAACAACCGACATACACACTACTTCGCCGACGGTAAGCGAAGCTGCGATCGAATCGACGTTCATGGAAGTCGACGATCGCGACCGCGCGATTCCCTCGATCGAGTTTCAAGACGTGCTGCTTGCGTTTGACGACCGCGTGATTCTCGACCGTCTCAGCTTCAAGGTGATGAAGGGCGAGACCAAGATCATTCTTGGCGGCTCGGGCGGTGGCAAGTCGACGATTATCAAGCTCGTCCTTGGTCTTCTCAAACCCGACGAAGGACGCGTCCTCGTCGATGGCGAAGACATCACGTACTACTCAGAAGAACAGATGATGAGCGTCCGCAAGAAGATCGGCATGGTCTTCCAGGAAGGCGCGCTCTTCGATTCTCTTTCGGTATACGACAACGTCGCCTACCGGCTTCACGAACAGGGCGTGCCGGAAGATGAAGTCGAACCAGAAGTGCGCCGGATGTTGCGGTTCGTCAATCTCGAAGACGCGATCGACAAGATGCCGATCGAACTATCGGGTGGCATGCGGCGGCGCGTCGGTATTGCCCGGGCGCTGATCGGCGATCCGAAGATCGTTCTGTTCGACGAGCCCACGGCCGGCCTCGATCCGCCGACGGCGCGAACTATCTGCGAGCTGGCGATGAAGTTGCGCGACCTCGAGGACGTCTCCTCGATCTTCGTAACGCACGAGATGAACAACCTTCACTACATCTGTTCCGAGTACGCGGTCGTTGACGAAGACGGCAAGGTCGTCTTCGAGCGAGAAGGAGAACGGCTCTGTCTCATCAACAGCAAGGTGATGATGATGCGCAATGGAAAACCGATCTTCAGCGGCACTGACGAAGCCTTGCGCCGCGCGGAAGATCCTTACATCCAGAGATTTCTCCGCGGACATTAAAGCCGGCGCGCGCGGGCGCGCGCGCGGGCGCGGGACATCAAAGAAGGGACGACGATTGATATGCCTCCATCACAGAAGAAAGTAACCTTCAGCCAACTGCGTGTCGGCATATTCGTGTTGCTCGCGATCGGTGTTCTCGTTTTTCTGGTGCTCAACGCTTCGGGCGACATCAATCCCTTCAGCAAAAAGCTGCGTTTGAAGGCGCGCTTCGCCGATGCGAATGGTCTGCGTGAAGGATCCGAAGTCCGGCTCGCCGGCGTGCGTGTCGGCAAGGTGGACCGCATCGTTCTGTTGGACCCGTCGCCGGTGCCGGCCGCGCCGCGTGTCGAAGCGCAGATGATTATCGATTCGACGATCGACGGCCGTCCCGCAAACGAGCGCATTCGCACCGACTCGCAGGCGCAACAAGGCTCGCCCAGCCTGCTCGGCAACGAAATGCTCATCAACATCACTCCCGGCAGCGCCGTGGGCCAACCAATCCAGGACGGCGCGATCTTGCCCTCGTCGTCGTCCAACACGGTAAACGACTTCGCCACTTCGGGAACTGACCTGGCCCAACGCCTGAGTAAGCTTTCGGACGAGATCACCGGCATCGTGAATGACGTCAAAAATGGAAAAGGTACCGTCGGACGCCTGTTCAGCGATGAAGCGCTCTACAACAACCTTAACGCGACTATCCGCGAGACCGAAGACGTGATGAAGCAGGTGCGATCCGGAGATGGTTCCGCCGGCAGGTTCATTAACGATCCCGCTCTCTACAACAACGCGAACGAGATCTCGCTCCAACTCAGGGCGATCGCTGAAGACATTCGCGCGGGACGCGGCACTATGGGCAAGTTGATCACCGAGGACGAACTCTATAATCGCATCAATCGCACCGCCGATCGGCTCGATAAGTCAGTGGACCAGATCAACGGCATGATCGCCGAGATCAACGCCGGCCGCGGTACGCTCGGCAAACTGATTCACGACGAACAGATCTACAACGACGCCCGCGCCGCCATCGCTCGCTTCAACACCACGGCCGAACGGATTGACAGTCTCGTCGCCGCTGCGCAACGAGGCGAAGGCACGGTGGGCAAGCTTCTCAACGACGACTCGCTCTACAGCAACGTAAACCAGCTCTCCTCCGAAGGCGTGAAGATGCTCTACGACTTCCGCCAGAATCCGAAGAAGTACCTGACGATCAAGTTCGAGCTGTTCTAGTTTGCCTTTTACGAACGGGTCGTCTCAATTCTGACCTTACGCGAGCGCTGATCGATCCTTGCGGGCCTGGTATTTTGAAGGTTCACCGAAGCTCCTCTAACTTCGAGTTCTCATGCTTGACTTCGACGGATTTCAACAGGCAATCAAACTAGATTTTACCGACCTACCGGAAGATGGGTCGGAATTCGAGTGCATGGTCCAAGAGCTATTGCAGACTATGGGGATGCATGCTGAGCGAATCGGCTTAGGGCCAGATCAGGGTGTGGACATTATTGCAGAGGAGATAATGCTCGACCGGCTTGGAGCGATGCAAGTGAGCCGATATGTCGTTCAATGTAAGCACTTCGCTCATAGCGGCAAGGCTGTGGGTCGTTCTGATGTGACAGACATTAGGGACACCATCGGAAATCATGGAGCCAATGGATATGTCCTGGTCACCAGCACGGATGTGACGAGTTCGCTAAAGGAGAGATTGCAGGAACTGCGTGAAGCTGAACCATCCTGGAACATTCAAATCTGGGATCGTACAGAGCTGGAGCACAAACTTAGCACCTATCCCGTCTTAACTGCCAAGTACTTCCCCAAGCGATTTCGCCGAGTCAAGATCGTTAATCCAGAGCCTAAAGGTGAAAAAGAAACATTTGTCAGAGACAGAATTCTCTCGCATCAGCGCGAATATGTGGGATTCAAGTACATCCCTAAACTTTACATCAACCGACATGTCGAGGAACCCATTGACGAAAGTCTTCGTCCGCCGATCCAGATCCTCAAGGAGCTGAAATCAGCCTATCCAAAGTTAATCCGTAGATACATTTCTGAGGTTAAGAACAAATTCTCAATTCCTGAGTTCTTGATCGTATTAAATGATCCACCCGTCGCTCTGACGTGGACAACCGATTTAAAGAAGCTCAATGACTCCGTGCAAAGGGAAGCGAAATGCCTGTTAACTCATCGGTGGAATCCGGTTTCCTCATATTTGACCGATGGCATACGAGGTGTATGGCGGGACTTCGATGACCTGGTACAAAACCATAAAACCTATGTTCGCTCGATTCAGTCTTTGCTGGATCCCTTCATAGAGTTCGTAATGCAAACTGAAGAGAGCGAGCCTCCTAAACAGAACGATGACCATGCTAAGAAGGAAGAATCAAAAAAGTTTAGACGCCGACGACGAGCTACTAAGAAATCGAAGGATGAGATCTCGAAAATAGTCCCGTGGCTCTCAGACGAATTCTTGCGAATTCACGGTCTGAGAGCTCTTTACGAGAAGCCATCAGACAATGTATTGAGCTTGCCTGTCTTCAAGAAAACCTTACTCCAACTGAATGCCGATTTAAGGGCGAATCCGCTGACTTATTTGAAAGATGAGTTGGAGCGCATTCAAAATGCATTTCAGATCGTCGTCGACATTGCCGGTAGTGGAAAGACGAATTTGTGTTGCCGGCTTGCCCTGCAATTAGTCAACCAGGCATTCGTGGTCTTCCTTACAGGAAAGGCATTCGGCAAAGATTTTTCTAATGTTGTCAATTATATCGAAGCGGCAATAAGAGAAGCCTTGCATTTGCCTTTAGAGATGGACCTGAAGCGTCTGTCCCGATGGTTACAGGAGATTGGATATCCACTGGTCATTATTTTTGACGGAGTGAATGAAAACGCCAGTCCCGCTCAAATGCGAAAGAATCTACAGGCACTTTACGACGTGGTCGTAAACTCTCCTGCCAGGGCACTGATAACCTCCCGCGTTGAGTATTGGAATTACTACAGCGACATATTCACTCGGGACGGATTTTCACGAATTACGGGCGGAAAGCTTGCGAAGTTTACCGAGGCGGAACACGAAAGGGCAATTCCAGCATACTTGGATCATTACAAGATAGAGGTGCGGTTGGAAAGTCGGGCGTGGGAACAGTTAAAACGGCCGTTGATTCTTCGCTTTTTCTGTGAAGCATATGGAAATCCAAAAAGAAAGGCCTTCCGCCACATTCCTCCAATCAAAGAAGTTCGCTTGTTTCGTTTGTTCGGTGAGTATTGCAGGGTTAAGTATGGAAACATCTGCGAAAACTTGAAAGCTGATGGATACTTTGTCGCCGAAAAACAGATCGAGGAGGTGTCCTATCTCATTGCCGAGCTTTGCCTGCAGAACAAAAGACGTGCTCTTGCGGCTGAGTTATTACTGACTTCGATTCAAAAGGTAACTATTCATGCGGCGCACATCTATAGGGCTCTTCTGGACGAAGATATAGTGATTGAAGAGACTATTGAGATTAAGCAGCGTAAGCTGGAAAGAACCACAAGCTTCGTGTACGAAGCATTCATGGAGTACCTAATGGCTAAGGTGCTTCTCTTCAATTGTGATAATAAAGATTCGAAGCTTGCTTCTCACGTTAAGAAATTATTGGCTGGTGACAGCGAATTTGTTCACGTCCGCGGAATTCTTGCCTTCTTAATGCCTGATTGTGTTGATCGTTTTCCAAAATCTCGCGAGCTAATCCTTCTGCAATTGCGGCGTCCGGAATATGCGGAAAATTGTGTTCCGGTTCTGTTGAATCTCTGGGATTCAGATTGGGAACTTGGAATCTGGCCCGTACTTCAGGCGGCCGCCGAGAACCTTCTGATCGTTCCGTTGGAGCAATTGGCTGTTTTCGTTGAGGACTGGGTTTCCGAGCATCACGCGGGCAGCTTTTTTCACTGTATTCAGACTGACCCACACACAGCAATCTCAATACTGGGCAGTCACATCATTAAAATTGTCAGGGGCGCACCGAATGGTCATCAAGATGAGATTATCAAGTCCTTGCTCAGCCTTTTACGAAGTGCGCAAACGTCGGCGTTCGCACAAGAGGTTCTTTTTGTAATTCGCCGCGACGTCGATCCCTCGTCTGATACAGCTCGGGACAAGCGACTGTTTCCTCAACTGATAGAGGCAAGTTTGCCAGTGCTTGATGAGATTCGTCATTCCTCTAGAGATAGTCGCGATTGGACAGTTCTGGATCTGCTCGCCAAGATCGGAGAGCACTGGCGAATTGATATTGAAGATATTCCGAGAAGTGAAGGCCTGTTTTTGGCAGTGCATAATGCTGTTTTTGACGGTCTCTTCACCGCGAAACGAGTTTCGGATGAACGCCGATGGTGGTCAGACAGATTAGGATTGAATGTCGACTCTATTGAGGACGAAGTTGAAAAATGGGTTCGGGATCCGGCCTACGATCCAGAGATCGTCAGAGCACTTGAAGATTTCCTGTCTGATGAGTGATATTCCTTAACGCGGAGACGTGGACCGCGACGCGCCGAGTTGTTTGAGCAGCTCGCGCACTGCCACGTCCAGTTGCGAGTCTTTGTTTGTCAGGGTCTCGCCGATTGGACGAATTACTTCAATATCGACGGGACGAGGGTTGCGCTCCATAACAGTCCCGTCGTTGGCGGTGACTTTCATGCGTGGCAGGCGGAAATTCGTTCCGTCAATCAGCGACTGGTTCCAGGTATAGATGATCCATCCGGCGGTTGGTTCGCCGACGACCTGGCCCAGGCGCAGAGTGCGATAGCCTTCGGTGAAGTCCTCGGCGTCAGACAGCGAGTGCTGATTAGTGACAAGGATAGTGGGACGATTGAGCGCACGCTGGCCCAGGACGGTGCGCGCGGGCGTTCCCGTCAATCCACGCAATGACATCGTGAGGTAGCCCCGCCGCGCCAGCACGTCGATCGCGTAAACATTGACGAACCCGCCGCTGTTGTTCCGAACGTCGATGACTACTCCGTCTTTACCGTAATTCTCGGCGTCGAGATCGATGTACAACTGCGCCAGCGACGCGGAGCTCATGTCGAACATGTGCGCGTAACCGAGACGGCCGTTGCTTACCTTCGACACGTACTCGCGATTTCGCTCGACCCACTGCCGGTAAAGCAGTCCGCGCTCCGTCGCTCCGTTCACCGGGCGGACCGCGACGTCGCGTTTTTGACCCGCACTGCCGTCGCTAATCGTGAGACTGATGCGCCGCGCGATCTTGTAGTTCAACAGTTCGTCGAGATTGGTGTTGCCGTCGATCGCTCGTCCATCAACCGCAACCAGGTAATCACCGGCTTTAATCGAACCCACGATCGCCGCCGGGCTCAACGCGATCACTTCAGTGATCCGCAAACGCCCACTCGTCTCGTATTCGCGTCTATCAAACCGCAAGCCCAGCCGGCCCGTCGTCGGTTGGTTCCCGCCCGGCGGATTCGACGCGCCGAGATGCGACGCATTCAATTCGCCGACCATCAACTGCAACAGCCGGCGCATCTCATCCGGCGTGCGGCTGCCTGCCACCAGCGGTTCGTATTCCGCGCGCACCTGATCCCAGTTTGCGCCGTGATAACCGGAGTCGTAGAAGTTGTCGCGCAGATAGGACCACCCCTGCTTGAACACTTCCATCTTCTCGCGCGAAAAGTCGACGTCCATTTCGGCAGTCACTGCCAGCGAACGCGTTCGTCCCTCGAGATTGACGACGCTGATGCGGCCGTTCTCGAGATAAAAGATCTCTTTGTTGTCTGGAGTAAACTGCGGCCAATTCTTCGAGCCCGATGTCGAGGTCAGTTGTTTGGCGACGATCGGCTCGCGCGAGAGCTCGTCGAGCGAATAGAGATAGAGGTTCGCCTGATTAACGGAGTTAGCAATCATCGCGATCCATTTGCCATCGGGACTTATCGTCTGGTAATTCACGTCGACGCCCACCGGCAAAAGGCTCAAGCGGCGACGGATATCTTCGAACACGACCTGCACGGGCTTTGTTCCGGGCCGTCGTTCTTCCGCGGGGCTCGGCGAAGCAGCCGGCGTTTCAGTCGGTGACGGCCGCGGTTCCGGCCGTGTTGAGGGCGTCGTATTGCGCGGCGGCTCTTCTTTGAACAGATCGCGAAACTGATCTTCACGAAAGCGCGGCGTGCGGGGCACGAGATCCACGCGAGCGAGTTGCGTGCTTTCAGTCCTCTGCCCCGAATCAAACAACATGAACGCACCGTCAGGGCTCCAGGAGATCGTGTTATTGAAAACGTTAGCCAGAAACGTCACGGGACGCCCTGGCCCACCGTCAACGGAGACGACGTGCAGGTTCTTGAACTGGTTCTCGCCGATCGGAGCATACGCCAGCCACTTGTTATCGGGAGACCAGACAAACGGCCGATCGGAGATGATGGGCGGGCGTTCGAAGAACGCTGTCACCACGACACGTTCTTTCTTGTCAGCCATGTCCATTACGCGCAATTCCTTCGCGCCGCGGATGAACGCGAGCAACTTGCCGTCCGGCGAAAAGCGCGGCGTTGAATCGTCGGCGGCGTCGCGCGTCAGTTGTGTCTCGGTGTTGGTGTTGAAGTCGTAAAGAAAGAGATGCGGCGTACCGTCGCGATCGGAAACGTACGCGAGGCGACGACTGTCAGGCGACCACGTCACCTGATACTCTTCCCCGGAACTGTTTGAAACGCGCGCCGCTTCACCGCCGTCAGCAGCGGACGCCGCAAACACTTCGCCGCGCACTACAAACGCGACCTTCTTCCCATCAGGCGACAACTGCATCTCGCCGATCTGATCCGTGAGCCGAAGCCGATCAATCCCTGGTCCGGCGGAAGCGCCGCGGCGCGTGATCGCGACTTCGCTCGCCTTCCCGCTCTCCGTATCGAGCTTCCAGATTTCGAAGTTGTGCTCGAACACGATTTCGCGGCCGTCGTACGAGATGCTGGGCCACAACACGCGGCCATCGGTGAAGGTTGAGAGACGTTTGAAGTCGGCTCGTCCCGGCGTCGCGGTCCAGATATTCTGCGCGCCGTTCTTATTACCGCTATCGCTCCGATCGGAAACGTAGAAAAGGCGCCGGCCATCGGCGCTCCACATAGGCCACATCTCTTTCGCACCGCCCTCTTGGGTCACGCGCTCATAAGTTCCCGCGGCGCCGTCGAAAGCACGCAATAGCCAGATCTCCGACTCGTCGATGTGACTGTGACCTTTGCGCCACCACTGGCCCGAGGCGATTCCGCGCGCGCTAAACGCGATCGTGGCCCCGTCCGGTGAAGGCGTGCTGAAGAACTCGTTGGTGTAACGATCGGCGCTGACCTGCATCGGCGTGCCGCCGTTGGTGCTGACCCGAAACAGATCGTTCAATCCTCCAATGTCGCGGCTGGTGGACGAGAAATAGATCCAGCGGCCGTCGCGTGACCAGCCGTCGAGTTGGTCCAACGAGTCGTCGAAAGTGAGACGTTTGAGCTCGCCGGTAGCGAGAGTCAGGAGATAGATGTCGCCATTGCCGGTGCGCGAAGAGATGAATGCGAGCTGCTTGCCGTCTGGTGAATAGAGCGGACGCGCTTCGTTTGCGGAGTGTGAAACGAGCAGCGCGGCGACGCCGCCGGTCGAGGGCACGGTCCAGATGTCGCCGCCGGAAACAAAGGCGATCTCTTTGCGATCCGGAGACAATGAAGGCTCGGTGAAGTAAGGCCGCGGATTGATTGTTTGCTGCGCGCTGGCCGTTGTAAAAGCAAAAAACAAAACAAAAGCTAATTGTCTATACATAGCGGCTCCAATCCGTGGTTCCAATCCATGGGTCAAACTATGGCAAACGCTCGCACCGGAAACGTTCCAAAGTGTCGCACCTTGACCGGGACTGCGAAAAACTTGAAAGCCGAGTCAGGCAATTCGCCGAGACCGCAGAGATGCTCGACGATCGGAATGTCATGGCCCAGGAGGACCGTGTGCGCCGGACGCTTTCCGTCTGTGGTGGAGTCGATGTTGTAGGAGTCGATGCCGACGATCGCCGCGCCGCCGGTGGCCAGATAGTTCGCGGCGCCTACAGTGAGAAACGGGTGTTCGCCGTTTGAATAAGTCTCGGTGCGCCAATGCTGGTCCCAGCCGGTGTGAAACAACACCGCCTTGCCTTTCACGTCGATGCCCGCGAGGACTTGTTCGGTGATCGTACGCTCCGAACAACGAATGACGATCCCCTCGACGTCCGCTATCGAAGAGAGATCGAGGCCCGCCAGATCCCGGCCGCGCTCGTAACGATGGAACGGGCTATCGAGATACGTTCCCGTATTCGCCACCATGTCGATCCTGGCGATGTTGAATTCCGTCCCCTCCTCATAATGTCGGCGTGAATCTTCGCGGCTCAGAAAATCGGAGATCACCGGCGCGGGCAAACCTTTGTAAGTGATCATTCCATGCTCGACTGTATGCGAAATGTCTACAAACACGATTAACCTCTCTTCTGGACAAGTACTTGAAAACTGGACGCCATCCCGCCGGGCAGGATCATCTCGCGCGCGCCTGCGCTCAACGATAGCTTGTCGGCAGCCGTTGCAGCTTTGGTCAACTCGCGTTCGAGCTCGTTCACCAGGCCCGCATCCAACAGGAACTTGTCTTGCGGCGCGAAGGCGACAGTGGTGAAACCGAGCCGCGCGCCGACGTCTTGCACCTGTGTCCAGTTGACGCTCGCAGTGATGTCGTAGTCTCCGGGTTGGGCCAATACGTCGTCGACAAAACGGTGACGCGAGAAACCTCGCAACGTTCCCTGTGGCCGCAGGGCAACGTCGTAAAGATCACAACTCTCGGCACCGTAGTCGACGGTGATCACATAACCCGCCTTCAACTTCTCCGCTACCCGCTCGAACCACGAATCGATCTTGAGATTGACCTCGACGATCTGATTATTCTCCAGCTCGACTGAATATTCCCGACAAAACTCTTCCAGCCGCGCAATCGACAACGGACCTTTGCTCCAGACGAACTTCCCATCCGGGTTCGTGTCGACGTAAAGCTCTGCTAAACGATCTCCATCCTGCACCAGCCGGTGGACCGGAAACGCATCGAGCAGTTCATTTGAAAAGAAAACACCGGGATCGAGCGGAGATAGCTTTTCAAGCTCCTCGTTCGTTTCGATCGGAACATAGCGGGTCGCGGCGAAGACCTGCGGAAACTGCTCCTGCAGAGATCGCACCACGCCGTCCGCAAAGTCGCCGCGTCCGCCTCCGGCTTCGACGATGGTCCACTCGGACGGGCGCTGAAGTTCGTCGTAGAGCTTCGCGAAATAACGAGCGAACGTGGCAGCGAAGAGTTGGCTGCGTTCAGGACTCGTGCGGTAGTCGCCTTCCCTGCCCCAACGTTTGAGATCCGGCCTGTTGTAATAACCTTCGGCTGGGTCGTAAAGGGCCGCGTTCATCCACTCGCGAAAAGTGATGGGCCCCTCGAGACGAATTCGTTCCCTTAGTCGGTCGGCCAGCGGACTAACGATCGCTGCGGTCCTCTTTCTCCAGTAATCGCGTGGTGTTTTCGGTGACGCTTGGCGGGGCTACGAGTTCGGCGGTGTTAGGTCGCGGCCTCCACGAGTTTGTTGGACGGCCGGACGCCGGTGGCAGCGGCTGATGTTGCGCGTGTGGTACAAATTGCGGCCTGGGCGCGGACATCGGCGGCGGCGCGTAGGACAACACGGGCTTGGGAGCGGGCTCCTCAAAGACTGCCGCGTAAAGCATCCGCAGTGGTCCACCGATAAAACAGATGATTGCCGCAAAAGCCGTGAGTATTTCCAGAAACCCGGAGTTGCTAAAGCTCGCCATCACGCCGAGCAACGGCACGATCACTGCGCCTGAGAGAAGCAGCATTCCGCCTTGCTTCACTCCTTTGCGTCGCGCCGAGACGGGAACTGGCTCGTCCGAAGTTCGATAGACGGGGAGCATTCCCCCGCTTCCGAGCAGTTGAATAACGGCATCAAGCGGGAAACCACACCGCGAGCAGAACCTGATAACTCCAGAAGTTTGTTGCTGACCGCATTGCGGACAAAACATGGGGGTTGTTCCTCGCCAAGGGACTCTTACGACGCGCTAGATAATAAACCCTGAGCCACAAAAGGCACAAAAATGATTCACATTTTAAGCGTGGCCACTGCCCGGCCGCGATAATCACACGCTCGCGCGAGCGTTTCTATTAACAATTGAACGAGCGCCTTCGGTTCCCCGGACGGCACCGCAATGTACTTACTCAACGCTCCGTCACCGTCAATCGACGCGAAAACACGCCGGCGCATTGCATCGACTTCCGCAAGATGCTCGACGATCGATTCAGGTGTTGAGAGAGTTTCCGGCAGTGTCCACTCAAACGGATCGTCCCAAAGATTGGCCGTGAGCCCGCCAAACGTCTGCTCCATCACGGCAGCGCTGCGAAGGATCTGCTCTCCGACTGAGACTGCCGGTGGACGTCGGTAGAGCAGATCCTGATTAACCGAGCTGACGAGAACTTTCAGACTCTCGATTAAGCCGGCGAATGCTTCATCTAACGCGGATTGGACGGATATCTTATCTTCCTCTCGTCCGGCGGTCGGTCTCTTCCATCACCGTCCCAAAGCTGCGTCCGGCAAAACTGAAACCGTTGTGAACGTAACCCTTCGCACCGACTCGCGCGCCACGCGAGGGAACACCATTCCGAGTCGCGACCCACATCCGGCCCGTGCCGTCGTCTATCTCGTAAGCGCCCGCGCCCATGGTGCCGTAACTATTGGTGACAGTGCCCGCGATACCCACTTCCTTGCCGCGATAACGGTCCGGATCAGAGTTGATTTTCGAGATGTTTGTCTGGCTGGGACACGCCGTCAGTAGCAGTATCCCGCTGAGAAGAGCAAAGAGACCCGCGGCCTTTTTCAATCCTTGCATGTCGTGCTCCTTCAATGTTTTGGCATTCATTTCGGGAGAGGCAGCTATAATAACATCACTTGCCGAACCAGCCGATTGGCCGGCCCGAAAGATCGACCCAAACGCTCTTCACCTGCGTGTAAAGGTCGAGCGCATGACGGCCCATTTCGCGGCCGTAGCCGGACTGCTTGTAACCGCCAAAGGGAGACGCTGCGTTGAACATGTTGAAGGTGTTGATCCAGATGACGCCCGCCTTGATCTCTCTCGCGAAACGGTGCGCGCGCGTGATGTCGCGGGTCCAAATGCCGGCGGAGAGACCGTAGATCGTGTCGTTGGCCTGGCGAATCAAATCGTCTTCGTCTTTGAACGTGATCACGGAGACGACCGGGCCGAAGATCTCTTCCCGGGCCACGCGCATCTCGTTCTTCACGTCGGCAAAGATCGTCGGCGTGAAGAAGTATCCTTTTTGAAACGGACCGTCCAGACGCGGCGAACCGCCGCCGGCCACAACAGCCGCGCCTTCGCTACGCGCGATGTCGACGTAGCTTTTAATGCGGTTGAGTTGCTCTTCGGAGACCTGCGGTCCCATCTGCGTCGCTTTGTTCATCGGATCGCCGACCGCGATTCGTCCGGCACGCTCACTGAGTTGAGTAAGAAACTGGTCCTTCACTGACTCTTCGACAAATAGACGCGAACCGGCGCAACACACCTGTCCCTGGTTGTAGAAAATTCCCATCATCGCGCCAGCGACCGCCTGTTCGAGATCGGAATCCGCGAACACGATGTTCGGCGCCTTGCCGCCAAGCTCCAGCGAAACTTTGGTCAGGTTGTCGGCGGCGGCTTTCGCGATCAGTTTCCCAACCTCGGTCGAACCTGTGAAAGCGATCTTGTCGATACCGGGATGCGAAGCGAGAGCGGCGCCGGCAGTTTCACCGTAGCCGGGGACGATGTTCACAACACCTTCCGGGAAACCCGCTTCCTGGATCAACTTCGCAAGCTCCATCGCGCCGACGGGCGTTTGCTCAGCAGGTTTCAGCACGACGGTGTTGCCGGCGGCGAGCGCGGGCGCAAGTTTCCACGCCGCCATCAGCAATGGAAAGTTCCACGGAATGATCTGACCGCAAACTCCGAGCGGCTCGCGCAAGGTGTAGTTGAACATGCGGCCGGGAACGGGAATGGTCTCGCCTTCGATCTTCGTGGCCCAACCAGCGAAGTACTCGAAGTTTTCGACGACCTGCGGCAGATCGACATAGAGCGACTCTTTGATCGGTTTGCCGTTGTCAGCCGTTTCGAGCTCGGCAAGCTGCGAGGAGTTCTGTTCGATCAGTTGCGAGAGTTTGTAGAGCAGCCTGCCGCGATCGCGTGCGCTGAGTTTCGACCATTTGCCTTCGAAAGCACGGCGTGCCGCCGCTACGGCTTTGTCGACGTCGGCTTTGTCGGCTTCCGCGATTTCGGCGAGCGGTTCGCCCGTCGCCGGATTAGGCGTGGTGAACGTTTTTCCTGATTGAGAGTCTACCCATTGACCGTCGATGAAGAGTTGATACTTGTTCATTTTAAAAATCCGTGGTTCCCGCAAGTAGTTGACGCAAGACGAACGGCAGAATGCCGCCGTGATGGTAATAGTCGACTTCGATCGGCGTGTCGATGCGCAGTGTGATCGGAACTTCTTCGACCGCGCCACTGGCGCGGTGAATCACGAGCTTGATCGTTTCCAATGGTTGGATCCCGTCTGCGATACCGTGCAGATCGAACGTCTCAGTGCCGTTGAGTCTCAGTGAAGCAGCGCTTGTCTCGTCCTGGAACTGGCACGGCAACACGCCCATTCCCACCAGGTTGCTGCGATGGATGCGCTCGAAGCTCTGCGCGATGACTGCTTTCACGCCGAGCAGCCGCGTGCCTTTCGCGGCCCAGTCGCGCGAACTGCCTGTTCCGTACTCCTGTCCGGCGATGATGACCAGCGGCACGCGTTCTTCCTGATAACGCATCGCGGCGTCGTAGATGCTCGTGCGCTCGCCCTCAGGTTGATGCAGGGTCACGCCGCCTTCGACTCCCGGCACCATCAGGTTCTTGATGCGCACGTTGGCGAACGTTCCGCGGACCATCACCTCGTGATTGCCGCGCCGCGCGCCGTAACTGTTGAAGTCTCGGATTTCGACTCCGCGATCCTGGAGATACAACCCCGCCGGCGACGAAGGTTTAATCGCGCCTGCCGGACTGATGTGATCCGTCGTGACGGAGTCGCCGAAGATCGCCAGCGCCCGCGCGCCTTTGACGTCTGACAGCGGTTCGAGCGCGCTGCTGAATCCGTCGAAATAAGGAGGCTCACGGATGTAAGTCGACTCCGGCTCCCACTGGTAAACGTTGCCAGTGCTTGTCGGAATATCATTCCACAACGGGTTCTGCTCTTCGAAACTGCTATAGAGCCGGCGATAAGTTTCCGGATCAAACGCGGTCCGCGTCAACTCGTTGATCTCTTCCATGCTGGGCCAAATATCGCGCAGGTAAACCTCCTGGCCGTCTTTACCGGTGCCGATCGGATCAGTGCTCATGTCGAGGTCGATGCGGCCGGCAAGTGCGAATGCGACGACGAGCGGCGGGCTCATCAGGAAGTTTGCCTTGATGCTCTGATGCACGCGCGCTTCGAAGTTTCGATTGCCGGAGAGCACTGACGCGGCGACGACGTCACGCTCGTTGACGATCTGATCGATGGCCGGATCGAGTGGGCCGGAGTTTCCGATGCACGTCGTGCAGCCATAGCCGACGAGGTTGAATCCGAGTTGATTCAAGTACGGTTGCAGGCCCGTTCGCTCGAGGTAGTCGGTGACGACTCTCGAGCCTGGCGCGAGCGAGTTTTTGACTTTCGGACTGACAGAGAGCCCGAGTTCGACTGCCTTCTTGGCAAGAAGACCGGCGGCTAACATGACGCTCGGGTTTGATGTGTTCGTACACGACGTGATGGCCGCGATGAGAACATCGCCATGGCCCACGAGCTCGTCGCCAGGCGTGAATTCATCTTCCGGAATCTCGACGACGACGTCAGGAGTCGGACGGTTGTTGACCATTTCCGTTTCGGTCCAGACGCTGGTGTTTTTCTCACTGACGTGATTGCCGGCGACTGCCGGAATGGTCTCGGCCCGTTGTTCGCCGCCACCGGCGACCTGGTGCTGTCGATCGGCGCCGATCTTGACGTGATAACGGGTCCAGAGTTCGTCTTCAGTCTTGCCGTAGCCGCCCTCGCTGAGGGGCTTGAGCATAAGTTCCGTGAATTGATCTTTCAGCTTTGGAAGATCGATTCGATCCTGCGGGCGCCTTGGACCGGCGACGCTTGGTCCAATCGATCCGATGTCGAGATCGAACACGATGCTGTAATCGATATCGCCTTCCTGCGGCATCCCGAACATACCCTGCGCCTGGTAGTACTGGCGCACCAGATCGACGTGCTCCGCGGAACGGCCGGTCGCGAGCAGGTACGAACAGGTTTCTTCGTCAACCGGGAAGAAGCCCATCGTCGCGCCGTACTCCGGCGCCATGTTGGCGATCGTGGCGCGGTCGGTCACGGACAAGCTCGACGCGCCTTTGCCATGGAACTCGACAAATTTTCCTACGACCTTCGCCTTGCGCATCATCTCCGTGACTTTCAGCACGAGGTCCGTCGCAGTAACACCCTCGCGCAGACTGCCGCTCAAGTGAACGCCAACGACGTCGGGAGTCAGGAAATAGACCGGCTGGCCCAGCATCGCCGCTTCCGCTTCAATGCCGCCCACACCCCAACCGACAACCCCGAGACCATTGATCATCGTCGTGTGTGAATCGGTGCCTACGAGCGTATCGGGGAAAAAGACCGTCTTCTCCCAAACGTTCTTCGCGAGATATTCGAGATTGACCTGGTGACAGATGCCGATGCCCGGCGGGATGACGGTAAAACCGTCAAAAGCCTGCGTGCCCCATTTTAGAAACTGGTAGCGCGAGCGGTTGCGTTTGAATTCCATCTCCATGTTCTTTTCAAACGCGTCGCGTGTGCTGGAGAGATCCACCTGCACTGAGTGATCGATCACCAGATCGACAGGGACGAGCGGTTCGATGATTCCGGTATTTTTTTGCAAACGCGCGACGGCAGACCGCATCGCCGCGAGGTCGACGAGCAAGGGCACGCCGGTGAAGTCCTGTAACAACACGCGCGCTACGACGAACGGAATCTCCTCGACTCGTTTGCCGTTCGGCTGCCAGTTCGCGAGCTCGCGAACGTCGTCTTCGGTGATCTTTTGTCCGTCGCAATGGCGCAGCACCGACTCGAGTACGACGCGTATGCTGTGGGGCAGCCGTGAAATGGCCCCGACTCCGTTTTTTTCGAGTTGCGGCAGCGAATAGAAGCGTCCGACGGGACCTGAGGGGGAAGAGAAAGTTTGCAAAGAATCAAACAGGCTGTCTGGCATAGTAGAGCTCAAACTCTTTCCTTAAAGCGGCGACGATAACCCGCCCCGCGAAATGATTTGTGCAATGTTTTATGGTTCAAATTGAAGTGTAAAGTCCACGTTAGTAATCGTCAAGCAACCGTTCCAGCGGCGTTGCTTCGCATTTTCCTGTTTCCTCATTCTGCGCGTATTGGTTATAGTTTGCACCAGAAACCCCCGCCAAGTTGTGACCGAACCTGACGAATATCGTAAGGAGACTTACATGCCTAAGAAACAACCCACCGACTTCGAGTACCTGGCTAACGATCCCGATTATGTGCCGGATCCGGAGATCGAGGAGTTTATGGAGATGGAGATTTCTCGCGCGCCTAAGGATCCTGAATTACTCGCGCACCGGTTGCGCAACAATACCGCCGCGTCGCCACGCGATGCCGGTGGAGATCTCGATGCCGCGTGGGAAGACGTGAACGACAGCGGTTCGGAAACTGTAGCGGGCGACAATCCGACGCCGGATCAATCACTCGTCGAAGAGAACGCTTCGGCGATGGGCGTGAATTACGAAGACAACGAAGAGCTCGAGTTCATCGAAAAAATTGAGAAACGCGATCGCGATCGCTTCGAGCTCGAGGAAAGTTCAAAAACCGGGGATACGATCTGAGGTCGACTCGTTTATCTGTGGTTCCTGCTATCGAGGAGCAACGTCACTGGCCCGTCATTAACCAACTCGACCTGCATCATCGCACGAAAGCTGCCCGTCGCCACCGGCTCGATCAGCTTTCGGCAGCGCTCGACGAAGTATTGATACAAAGGCTCAGCAACTTCCGGAGCTGCGGCGTCACTCCACGAGGGCCGCAGCCCGCGGCGAACGTCGCCATATAACGTAAACTGAGAAACTACCAGCAACCCGCCGCCGGCGTCCTTCACCGAAACATTCATCTTCCCATCGACGTCGTCGAAGATCCGCAGCGCCACGATCTTCGAAGCGAGATACTCGGCGTCTTCTTTCGTATCGTCATGCGTGACTCCCAGCAAGATCAGAAGTCCGCTTCCAATCTCACCGACAACGCGTTCCTCAACCGTCACCCGCGCGCGCGTCACTCGTTGGACTACAGCTCGCATTCACTAACGCAGCACTCTACCTGCATGAACGAACCTATACACAATCGTACCGTCAACCTTTGTGGGTTTGCCATCGAGCATTGTGGGAGTGAAGCGCGCGCCCCGTGCTGATTTAATCGCCGATTCAGCCAGTAAGGGCTGGGCTTGACACATGTCGCTTGCCTCGATGACTTTTCCCTCTTCGTCAATCTTCACCTTTACTACTACTCTCGCGGACATAGGACGCTCCCTCAAAGCCATGGGAAAGCTTGGCTTCGGAAGACTCAGTGCTTTTCCAGTCAACATTTCGAGCGGCCGCGGTGATAGCTCAGCAGGCTCGAATCGACTCACGATCTTCTGCAATTCCTCAAACCCGCCTGGTTTATTGTTCTCATGAATCAAACAGGTAAATGCCTGGCGCGTACGTTCAAACTCGGGATCCCTGGCGCCGGAAATCCTGCCGAAGATCATCAACGCACGTTTGTAATGCGCCGCAGAGCGCTCATACTCGCCTCGCGCGCGATATAGCTGCCCCAATCCGAAGGCCGTGTGTGCGATATGAAGATTGTCATCACCGAATTCTTTCTCTTTCAAAGCAAGCGATTTCTGGTACGCAGCTTCTGCTTTGTCATCATCGCCTTCTCGAAAATAAAGCACCGCCAGACGATCAAGCGTCGGGGCCAAACCGATGTCGTCTGGACCAAATCGCTTTGTCTGGTGTTGGAGTAACCGCTGAAGCGTGTCCTTCGCCGCGCCGTAATCCTGCTTAGCAATGTAGACGTCGCCAAGGTAGCTCAACGATGTTCCAATGCGCGCATCATCAGCAGGTAACAATTTTTCGCGGATCGCCAACGCCCGCTTCGCCAGCGGAAGCGCCTCCGCATACTTCTTTTCCTGGAAGAGTTTGACCACCGACGCGGTCAGATCGGAGGCTTCCTTGAGCTCCGGCGATTCTTGTTGAGAGAACGAGATAAGTAAGAGCAGAACGATACTTAGTATTTTCATTTCTTTGGGGGACGGCTCGGACGGATCTCGACGCGGCTCGGCAGGGCGCGGTCCGGATAAGCGAGCAGATCCATGACGACGCGCGCGACGTCGTCCGGACGGAGTTGCCAGCTCTTCTCATCGCTCGGTTCGTCCCCGCCAAACTCCGTGTTCACGGATCCGGGCATGATGTAGCTGACTTTGATGTTGTCGTGCCGCACCTCCTGCATGAGCGCTTCGCTGAAGCCGTTAAGACCAAACTTCGACGCGTTGTAAGCAGCCAGGCGCGGGTGCGCGTTGGTTCCAGCCAGTGAAGAGATGTTGATGATGTATCCGCCGCCGCGTTTCTTCATCAACGGAATCGCCTCGTGACAACAGTAAAATACACCGCAGAGGTTGGTTTCGATGATGGCGCGAAAGTCTTCAATAGCCATCGACTCGACCGGCGCGAATATTCCGATGCCCGCGTTGTTGACGAGGATATCGACGCCGCCAAACTGCTCCTCAGTGCCGTCCAGAAACACTTTCACCTGCGAGTAATCGCGAACGTCACAGACAAAACCGACGGCCCGCGCGCTGCCGAGCGCGTTCAATTCGTCAACCGTACGCGCGATCTCGTCCTCATTGCGCGCGCTGATCGAAACGTTAACGCCGGCGCCGACGAGCGACTCGGCGATCGCGCGGCCGATACCCTTTGTTCCACCGGTCACTACCGCTGTCTTCCCTGGGAGTTTCATCAGAAAATTAACCTTGTAACTTTGCGCGTAATCGTTCGTTGACTATCTTCGGGTTCGCTTTGCCTTTCGACGCTTTGATTACCTGTCCGACAAAGAACCCGAGCACCGTCTCCTTGCCGGAACGATAACTCGCGACCTGAGCGGGATTCGCGGCGATTACTTCGTCGATGAGCGAGTCGATCTCGCCCGTGTCACTCAACTGGACCAGCCCCTGCTCTTCGATGATGGCTTCAGCGCCCTTGCCGGTCTTGAACATCTCGACCAGCACGTCTTTCCCTTGTTTACCGCTGATCTTTCCTTCGTCGATCAGCTTGATCAGTGTTCCCAATTCTTGCGGACGAACAGGTGATTCCGCGGCCGAGAGTCCGGCAGTTTCCAATTCGCGCAACAACTCGGACCTGATCCAGTTGGCAGCCGCGCGAGCGTTGCCGCTGGACTTCACTGCGTCCTCGTAATAATCAGCCAGCGAACGATCCGCGACGAGTTGCGAAGCGTCAGAAAAACTCAGTCCGTATTGTTCGGCGAATCGTTTCCGCCGCGTCTCCGGTAACTCCGGCATCTCCTGCCGCACCTGTTCGATAAATTCACTCGACACGATCAACGGCGGCAGATCCGGTTCAGGGAAATAACGGTAGTCGTGGGCTTCCTCTTTTGAACGCATGACGCGCGTTTCCATCGCTCTGTCGTCCCACAAACGCGTCTCCTGCGTCAAACGCCCGCCCGACTCGAGCACCTGAATGTGCCGCGCGACTTCAAACTCGATCGCGCGTTGCATGAACCGGACCGAGTTAAGGTTTTTCAGTTCAACCTTCGTCCCAAACTTGTCATCCCCAACGCGCCTCACCGATACGTTCGCTTCACAACGAAGATTGCCCTTCTCCATGTCGGCTTCTGAAGCGCCAACCCATTGCAGCGAACGCCGCACGTGATTGACGTAATCGTAAGCCTCCCATGAAGAACGGAAATCAGGTTCAGTGACGATCTCCGCCAACGGCACACCGGCGCGGTTCAGATCGATATATGAATAACGATCGACCTCTGGCAGACCTTCGTGAACGTTTTTTCCCGCGTCTTCCTCGAGATGCAGTCGAGTGATCCGGATCTTCTTCGGACGCCATTCGATCGGATGGCCCGCCTCGTCGCGTTCGGCGGTCATGATCTCGAGCTCGCCGTTCGCGGAGAACGGTTGGTCGTACTGCGAGATCTGATAACCCTTCGGCAGGTCAGGATAGAAATAATTTTTGCGAGCGAAGATCGACTGCTGGTTGATGTGCAGTCCCAGCGACAACGCCGCACGGGCGCCCAACTCGACGGCGCGGCGGTTCAGCACCGGCAGTGCGCCGGGCAAGCCAAGACAGACGGGACACGTATTCGCGTTGGGCTGATCGCCGAAGCGGGTGGCGCAACCGCAGAAGATCTTGGATTCGGTGCTCAGTTGCGCATGGATTTCAAGCCCGATGACTGTTTCCCAGGTCATAGTTCAGCAAGCAGAAACGCTTATCGCCGTCCTCCGCGGAAACCGCCTCCGCCTCGGCCGCCGCCACCGTGGACACCGCCACCGCGAGGACCGCCGCCGTGGCCGCCGCCGCCGTGATTTACGGTTTTAGGAGTCGTGAACAAAAGCCGGCCCCTGAACCCCGCAATCGGTGCTCTCAATCCATTCTGGATTCCGAATCTGTTGAAGCCGAAGTTGTTGAACCCGAACTTATCGAACCTATTGAATCCGTCGAAGGCAAATGGAAAACCGCCGGTCACCAGTCCCACTCCATACGGATAGGCCCACGGATAGTCGTTGACCTGGTTTTGCATGTTACCGATCTGAGCCTGCGTCGCTACCATCTGCGTCTCGAGTGACATGGCGCGGTTTCGCCAGAACTCCAGCTCTTCACGCGAACGCATCTCGCGTATCTGCTCTTGCGTACGGTTGTCGATCTCTTCGACTTCGCGGCGACGATCTTCAACAGACGGCAAGCCTAACTCCTGCCGCTGACGTTCGTTTTCGACCCGCGCGCGGCGATAGCTTTCCAGATCCTGGTTGGTTATCGATCGCGCGGCTGTCGTTCGCCGTGTTTGCATCGGCTCAGCGGGCGGCGCTTTCGGTTGCGATGCGGTAGCGAGGAACGACCCGGCCGGCTGACCGTTGATGCGTTCGGTCGCGTCGACGTCGATACTCACCAACGGAATCGTGACCTGAATTCCCGGCGCTGTCTCATAAGTAAGCGACGATTTTGTAAGCGTGAAGGTGTTGGGGATCTCGACTCGTCTGCCGCTGCGCATGACAACTGTAAACGCATTCGCCGCGGTAGCGCTGAAGGCAAGAACCAAAGCGATAACTAACAGTTTGCGAAACAACATAACAAACCTCACTCTCTGAAAAACGATGGAAACGAGGGATTTGGCGGGCAGTATATCATTCCACGCGGCCTAAACACCCAGCGCCGTGAAACATGGATTTTTAGTAAAATACTTTGCAACGAGCCGCACTCAATGGTATACATGCGGCGCACCGAACGGACCACCCTCAGGGTTAACAAAAATGCGGACGCCTGGCACAGCCTCGGCGCGGGAGCCGCTAAGTTTTACCACCGTTTTTACAGAGGAGCTCGTGAGAAATGGCAAAGACGGTTTGCAAGATTCTCGGAGTCGTTTTTCTGTTAGTAGGTGTACTTGGTTTCGCGAAAGCCGATCTGCTCGGAGCCCATCTGAGCCCGGCACATAACATCGTCCATTTGGTCTCGGGCGTAATCGCTCTTTATTTCGGCTTTGCCGGCACATTGTCCGGCGCAAAAGCTTTCTCTCTTGTGTTCGGCGTCGTCTACATGGCGCTCGGCATTCTCGGAATGGCCATGGGCACGGGCGCCGATCGTATGTTGATGCTTGGCCCGTTGCACTTCGGCCAGGCTGACCACGGCGTTCACATCCTGCTCGGCGTGATCTTTCTCGCGGGCGGGCTGTTTACTAAAAAAGCCTGACGCTTTCGTCTTCCAGGTTGCAAGGACGGGTCTCGTAAGTGACGCACTAGCGTCCGGAACTCACAACCCTTGCAACCTGGACCTATTCTCCGCCGCTTAAGCTTCCCGGTAATCCCCCGCCGCGCTCTATTGCTCCCTCCAGACGCCGATTGCGCCTAGATTAGAGCCTCGGTAAGATGCTCGCCCATGATTAAAACAGTCGAGTGGACAAAAGACGGCGTTCGTATGCTGGACCAGCGGCTTCTGCCGTCGGAAGAAAAGTACCTGATGCTTCGTTCTTACGACGAAGTCGCGGAAGCGATCCGGAAGATGGTGATCCGCGGCGCGCCGGCCATCGGCGTCGCCGCGGCAATGGGAATCGCGTTGGGCGCAAGTCAGTCAGTGGGAACTTCCGTCGCCGATCTCGAGGACGACCTGCAATACATCTGCGACTACATGGGCAAAACGCGGCCGACAGCAGTCAACCTCTTCTGGGCTATCGAGCGGATGCGTGGCGCGTTTCAACGCCACAAGCACCTCAACGACGTCGAGGAGGTCAAGAAGAGACTCGTCTCGGAAGCACTTGCCATTTTTGAAGAAGATATCGCCGCCAACCGCGCCATCGGCAAACACGGCGGCCCGCTGATTCCCGACGGGGCGACAGTCTTGACGCACTGCAACGCAGGCGCGCTCGCAACCGCGGGAGATTATGGAACAGCGCTGGGCGTCGTTCGCGGCGCGCGAGACGCTGGAAAGAAAGTCGCCGTAATCGCCGATGAGACGAGACCGTTTCTTCAGGGACTTCGGTTAACCGCGTGGGAACTGGCGAAGGACGACATCCCGGTGACAGTTATCACCGACAGCATGGCCGGGCACGTGATGAAGAGCGGAAAAGTCGATGCAGTAGTCGTCGGCGCGGATCGCATCGCCGCCAATGGCGATACGGCGAACAAGATCGGCACCTACATGGTGGCCGTGCTGGCCCGCGAACATGAAATTCCGTTCTACGTCGCGGCGCCGTTGACCACACTCGATTTTTCGCTTGCGTCAGGTGAGGAGATACCGATCGAAGAGCGCGACTCGACGGAAGTTACTCACATTCGCGAACATCAGCTCGCGCCCGACGGCGTCGCGGTCCATAATCCGGCGTTTGACGTAACGCCCAATCACTTGATCACGGCGATTATCACCGACGCCGGCGTCGCGCGGCCGCCTTTTGTTGACAGCTTGAAGAGCTTACAGAATCAGACTGATTGAGGCACTGCGAAGCGGCTCGTCTTCCACCAGTCGAGCGTCCGTTGCAGTCCTTCGCGAAGGTCCACCTTCGATTCGTAGCTGAGCAGTTCGCGCGCCATTGTGATGTCCGCGAGGCTGTGCTTGACGTCGCCAACACGCGGCTCGCGATACTCAGCCGTCACGTCAGTCTTCCCGGTCAACTGCTTTAACTCCTCCAACAGCTCGTTCAAGGTTACGCGCTTGCCGTTCGCAACGTTGATGACTTTTCCCGGCGCGTTGGGCGCTGATGCCGCGCTGAGATTCGCCGCGACGACGTTGTCGATATAAGTGAAATCGCGCGACTGTTCCCCGTCACCATAAATCACCGGCCGCTCGTTCGTGGTCAAACAACTGATAAATCGCGAAACGACTCCGGAGTACTGCGAGCCCGGGTCCTGCCTTGGCCCAAACACGTTGAAGTACCTCAGCGACACCGTCTCGAGCCCATAGACGCGCGTAAACACCTTACCGTAGTACTCGCCAACTAACTTCGCCACGGCGTACGGAGACAATGGATCGGGCGGCATCTGTTCCGACTTCGGCAGCGTAGGCTGATCGCCATAAGCCGAGCTCGAAGCCGCGTAGACCACGCGCTTCACACCAGCGTTGCGGGCAGCCAGGAGCAATGAAAAAGTACCGTCAACACAAGCGACGTGCGTTTGGCGCGGCGCTTCGACTGATCGCGGCACGGAAGGTATCGCTGCCTCGTGAAAGATCAACTCGACGTTGTCGAGCGCTTTCGCGAGTAACTGCTCGTCCGCGACGCTGCCCTGGATGAAATCAATGTCTCCGCCGATCTCGTCGATGTTCTCGCGGTGGCCCGTCGTTAAGTCATCAATTATGCGAACGCGCGCGCCGCTGGCGAGAAGCCCTGCGGCGATGTGCGAGCCGATGAATCCGGCGCCGCCGGTAACCAATCCGATTCCCGATAGGCCCATTATCTTCCGACCCCCACGTATTCGAAGCCCATCTGCCGCATATCCTCCGGCTGGTAGATGTTTCTGAGATCGGCGATCCTGGGTGACTTCATCAGGTCGCGGATCCGGTTCATATCCAACGCACGAAACTGGTTCCACTCGGTAACAAAGACAAGCGCATCCGCGCCGGTCACCGCTGCATACTCGTCGTCGGCGTAAACAATATCGGGCAGGACCTTCATCGCTTCCGACTTTGCGACTGGATCATAGGCGCGCACGTTCGCACCATCGTCGAGCAGGTTCTTAATGATCCCGATCGCCGGCGCTTCGCGCATATCGTCCGTTTCCGGTTTGAACGCCAGGCCCAACACCGCGATCGTCTTGCCTTTCAACTCGCCCACAAGTTTTCGAATCTTGAGCAGCATCTGCTCGCCCTGCCGCTGGTTGACCTCGATAACCGCGTCGACGATCTGCGACGAGCTCTCGTATTGACGAGCTACTGACGCCAGTGCTCTCGTGTCCTTGGGAAAGCACGAGCCGCCGAACCCTGGTCCAGGATGAAGAAACTTGCTTCCGATACGCTTGTCCATGCCGATGGCCCGGGCCACGTCGTGCACGTCGCATCCGATCTTGTCGCAGAGGTTCGCAATCTCGTTAATGAACGAGACCTTCGTCGCCAAAAACGCATTAGCCGCATACTTCGTCAGTTCCGCGGCCTCGAGCGATGTGATCACAAACGGCGCTTCAATCAGATAAAGCGGACGATAGAGGTCCTTCATGATCGCGATCGCTTCTTCGTCGCGACTGCCGATGACCACGCGGTCCGGACGCATGAAGTCGTTTATTGCAGCGCCCTCGCGAAGGAACTCGGGATTAGAAACCACGCCGAAGTTTGCCTTGGTCTTCTTACGGGCGTTGATCAATTCCCGCAAACGCTCACCCGTGCCGATTGGGACCGTCGACTTAGTGACGATGACCTTGTATCCGTTCATGTGGTCGGCGATGGAGCCAGCGGCGGCTTCGACGAAGCTGAGGTCCGGCGAACCGTCAGGCTTTGGAGGCGTCCCAACGGCGAGAAAGATAACGAGAGACTGTTCAATAGCCTGACTCACGTCAGTTGTGAATCTAAGGCGCCCGGCCTGGGTGTTTTTAGAGACGATTTGTTCGAGCCCTGGCTCGTAGATGGGCATTACGCCGCGAAGGAGTCGCGCTATTTTGTCCTCGTCGACGTCGACGCAGGTAACGTCTACGCCGAACTCGGCAAAACATGCTCCGGTCACGAGTCCGACGTAACCCGTACCGATCACCGCAATGTGCATTGAGATCTTCCTAACCGGCTTGAAGTAGGTCTTACAATCAAAACCTTGCGGGCCACGCGCAACTTCAACATCGCGTGACCCGCAAGGTCAGATTAGGTAACCGTAGCGCTGGTGTCCAGAGCCACAGTGTTTTTGTGCAACTGGAACGAAACTTTACTTGGTCGGGCTGACTACGGTAACGCTGCCGCCGAAGTTCAGATCGTTGTTATGCAGCGTGGCATAAAGCACGGCTGCTACGGCGCCGCCCACTGCCAGCAACAACACGGCGAGTGCGCCACCGCTCATATCGTCGTCGTCATCGTCGGTCTGCGGATTCGGCACACCGGCAACTGCGCTTTCACCGGCGGCGACCTGTTTGACGGTCGTTCCGGTGCGGAACTGCGCGACGCCCGACAAAGTCGTCATCGAAGTGCGGCCACGTGATGCGCTCACGCTGAAGCTCGTGGCTTCCTTGCCGTCCACAACAACTGTGCCGTCTTTGGTTGTAAGATTAACTGTAGTACCCGCTAGCGTTGATACCTGAGCGCTACCGGTTTCCAACATGGCAGTGATGCTGCTCTCCGAAAAGCTGATGCGGAGATTGCTGTTGGCTGAGAGATCAACTCGGCCGACTTTGGGGATGCTCAGCGACGCGCTGCTTTGAGGAGCAGTGCTGATCGTCGAATCGGTGAATACCGTGCCACCAGACACCATCTTCTGGCCGTTCACCGTAACTTGCCCGGAGACCGACAACTCGCCCAACGTCTTGACGCCTGCTCCGGCCAATGCCACCATTGAGTAGACACTCAAAACGGCAACCGCCACAACAGTCGCTATAGACTTGCGGCTCCAAGATTTGCTAGTCATTAACTTTCCTCCCGTATAGTGAAACACAAAGGTCTTTATTGCGTACCGCGAACGGCCCTCACAGTCGTGGGAAATGCGTGGTTAACTTCCCAACCCGTCCAAAGCCCCTTAATGCATGAAAAATTACGGCCCGGAAAGGCGGTAACACTTGGGATTTATTACACTAATACAATCCCCTGTGTCAACAATCATTTGGCTTAACTTTGCCACAAAACTGTGTCGGCCCTGAAGGACCTTCAGGGCCGAAGTCTACCACAGTTCCAGATGAGTTGATTGGACCTTTTTGGACCAACAGAAAATTTCTGGTCTACCCAAGGGGCAACCGATGGGTAATCGCTACCTAGCGGCTGGACTTCTTGAAACGCCGCCGAGCGTACGCCCCAACCGCGGCCAGTCCGGTTCCCAGCAGGAAAACTGCCGCAGGTTCCGGATTCGGGATCGTGGCGGACGAACCAACCGATCCACCCGAACCAATCGAACCAACTGAACCGCTCGGTCCCCGGAACAGCCCAAACTTGTTGCCTCGATTGACGGAAGCCACGCTAAAACCTAAGTGTCGTCCGTTGTCCTTGTCGAAGTCCACCGCAAAGAGCTGGACGATAGGCGCCCGGCTCGTTTCAGGAAGACTCAAAAAATGCTCGTTAAAATCAAAATTTTCGGTTAGGTGGCTCGAATGGATGGCATCGGCGCGCGCCGAGCCAACGGCGAGAGTACAGACGAAAACGACACCTAAAGTGATAGCCCACGTTCTAGCTTTACGCATGCGTTTACCCTTTGAGACCTTGTTGTGTTCGCCGGGGTTAAAGGGGGATTTACGAGACTTAGCCTAATAACACAGTTGTTAGGGGTTGGCGCGTACTCTAACGTACAGTGCGCCATTTTGTCTACGTACGTAACAACTTTGTGACAACGATTTTTAACGAGCGCAATACCTGCGGTTAAACTCGTTATCCGAATGAGCTTTAATTGGCTGTGAGCACAACGTAATCACGCCGGCTGTAAAGCCTGATCCCCTCTTCGGACGCCGCCATCATCAACGGCCGCGGACGCCGCAGCGCTTTATCGTTACTGGACGAAACCGAAAGGACGTCGTTCCCTGCTATATCCATCACTCTCATCTTGCCGTCATTCGAGAACCCAAACCCGTATGCTCCTGTCGGCAACGACTCTCCGTTGATCTTGATCGGCGAGTCAGTGATAAAGAATCCTTCGTACTTGGCGCGCACCTCCGCGGAATATCCTGACGTATCGACCAATCCAACGATCACGAATCGTTCAGCGCCCAATCGCGCAGCAGCCGTGTTGCGCATCTGCGTCGGCGCGCTCTGGCCCTTAAAATAGAAGCTGGCCGGCGTAAGACGCGTCAGCTCCGCGCCGGTGACGATGGCGGGTTTATCCTGGACCACGGATCCAAGCACGATCGAACTGGTAAGCACTAACAGAGTCGCTGCGCGCGCGGGCGTAATCAATCCGGTCTTTTGCCAAAGTTTCATAAGTTGTCCTCGAATTATCGGTAGTTTGGAGTTGCGGGTTCTGCTATCGCGTCATACTCTGAACGCAGAGTTCATTTAACGCAAGAGGAAAAAACGTAGAACATGGCTGAAATGCACGTTGGGGTCCTGACTGGCGGCGGCGACGCTCCCGGCTTGAACCCCGCAATTAAAGGATTGGTCTATCGCGGATCGGAACTCGGTCTCGAGATCGTGGGCCTTTTTGACGGTTGGCGCAGCTTGATGAACCCTGTGCCGAACGTGCTGAAACTTGATCGCGAGACAGTGCGGCGTTGGGACCGCGACGGCGGCACTAATCTCGGCTCGTCACGCACCAACCCGTTCCGGCAAGTGAACGAAAAAGGCGAGTCGATCGACCGCTCGCAGGAAGTTATCGACAACATCCAGCAACTCAAACTCGACGCACTGGTCGTGTGTGGCGGCGAAGACACGCTCGGCGTGGCGGCAGCGTTGGCGCCGAGAGGAGTCAAGATCGTCGGCGTGCCGAAGACGATCGATAAGGATCTCAACGGCACCGATTACACACTCGGCTTCGACACCGCGCTGAGAAACGTGTCGGAAGTGATAGAACGTTCGCGCACGCCGGCCGGCTCACACGGTTGGGTGCAGATCGTCGAAGTGATGGGCCGACATGCGGGTCATTTGGCGTTGTGGTCCGGAGTTGCCGGACAGGCCTACTTGATTCTGATTCCGGAACATCCGTTTCGCTACGAGCGAGTGTTTCACTTGTTGCGGGAACGTTTAGGCGAGTCGGATCTGAGCCGAGGCCTCGGTCGCAACCCGCGTTATTCGGTGATCGTCGTGGCGGAGGGTGCGCGTGCTGAAGATGGCGAGATCGTTACGATTGACGATCGTCACGACGCGTTTGGACACGTGCGGCTTGGTGGCATCGGCGAAGTGCTTGCAAGAAGAATCGCGAGCGAGACGCCGTACGAAGCGCGGGCTGTCGTGTTAGGTCATCCCCAACGCGGCGGACCGCCGAGCCCAATCGATCGCATTATGGGAATGACGTTTGGCGCGCGTGCGGCGGAGGCTGTGGCCGCGAAAGAATTTGGCAAGATGGTTTCAGCGCGCGGAGTGGCGCCTGCCTGTGAACTTTCGCTGGTCGACATCTCGACGGTCCAGGGCCGGATCAACCTGGTCAACGTCGAGCGCGACTACGACGGCGAACGTTATCACCTCAAGGGAATCGGAATGTGATCGGTCGTTCAGTGGGGGCTGAAAGGATCGTCGTGGCTCAAGCGCGAGTGGACCCGCTCGACTAATGTCGGGATAGTCGGATCGTCACTGGACTTCGGAATGATCGCGGGATCGGGTGCGATCACAGGGCGAATCATCTTCTGTTGCAGTTGCTCGCGGGCATCCATCATCCAGCCGAAGCCGCGGAAGATGTAGGTAAGCAACGTGCGATCCTCCTCTTCGATTCCGAGCGCTTCCTGCACACACCAGGCGCCGAAATCGGTGTTGGCTGTCAGACGCAGCGGCGGCTCGTCCTGTCGATCCGGCTTCAACACGCCATTAACAAACGCGGTGAGATAGACCAGCCGCGCGATCGCGAGTCGTTCCTGCTGTCGCGGCGTCATCGTCAACTTCCCTGCATCGATTGCCTTAAAGACGGGATCGATGTAGATCGCTGGCCGCGGATCCTGTTGCACCTGGTTACCGCGTCCAGCGGCGGCGATCTCCGGATGTCCGAACGTCGGCAGTCCACCGCCCAACATCTTTTCGCGAATGCGATCCGCGCGTCGATCGGCGGGCAAGGATTCCAGCTCCTGAACAAACTCTGACATGTCGTGAATCGCTCCGAAATGGCGAGCGCCGTCGAGCGCCATTTGCGAAGCGATGAAAAAGTCTGAAACGGAGAGCGTGTGCAACGTCGCCATGTAACGCGCCACCATGCTCGAGCCGGCGGAACCGTGGTGTATCTGGATTGTACCCATGCGCTCTAGGATCAAACGCTCGTGCTCATTGGCATGCCGGCCCAGGATCAGGCTATACGAAATCTGAAATGCGTTTCGACCCTCCGCTACTTCCGCTGCGATAAATTCGTTTGCCGAGGCCGCGAGGTCACGTTCGCTCGCTTGCCGATTGGCCGCCAGCACGTAATTCAGGTACGCCGAGACACCACCGACCGCGACGTTTTGCATGTGAAGACTGATCATCTCCATTAAGAGCGAAACGGGATCGCGATCGTCGTGTACGCCATGGTCCTGCGGTTCCGCTTGTACGAGACGCGCCTTTTCGAGGGCGGCTGAATATTGAATAGCTACTTCGGGACCGATGCCCGGATGTTTTTTGACGAAAGCCGCTAATTCCTCGAGCAGTTTGCCTCCGCGAAAACTACTTCCTTCGCGCGTTCCCAGGCTTTCAAAAAACTTTTGATCGATGAGAGCAGCAAGCTTCTCTTTGCCGCTTGACGCTTCGACTTGTTCAGACGCTCCACTAAACAGACCGGTAAAAATTACGTCGATTGGCCCGGCTTTGCCGCGCACGATGTCGGCTTCCGGAATGATTCCGCGAATGGTGAATGATCTTATGTCTAGTGTGATCGTTGTGCCGTTGCACTCGACTGGCGTGTGGTGCAAAACCGGATTGGCAATAATGCTGGTCGATGCCGGCATCGTGGCAAAGTAACCCAATGTTGTCGCGATCGACTTCTCGCCGAGCTCATTCGCTTTGGCGACGGCCTGCTTAACTGGATTGTGTGCAGGCGCGGGCGGCAACAATGCGAAGGTGGTGTCCATTGAAGCGTCTCCCATCAAAGATCCCTTTGGACCTAAGAATAGCGAATTATCGCTCACAGACGAAATGCATTTAATCATTTGAGTACTTTGGGGATTAAAGGATGCGAAAAGGCGCGGCAGTTTTGGACTGCCGCGCCTAATCTAATGTGGTCATCGTCCTCACCCCGACAACCACCGGGATGGTGGATTCACCAACCATCCTAATTGGATAGCACTATAGCGATCCGCGCTCGCAAATGCAACCGCCATCCAAGCTATAACGAGCGACTGTGATCACCATCACAGATCATAATGCACCGGCCGCTGCGCTCCAGAGCCACCTCGTCACGAAATAGCCATAGAAAAGCGCGAGCGCGACCAATGCGAGGCGGCGCCAGAGCGGCGGCCGCAGTTCAACTGGCAGTAGACGCGTGTTGACGTAAAGCAAGTGCAGCGAGCTGATGACGAAGACGATCCCCGCCATGTTTGCACTGAGAGCAAGCAGGATGATCGGCTGAGTTAGTCTGAGCGCGACGATGCCCCAAAGCGTGATCGCGGCGAGCACCGAGTAATAGATCACGCGTACGTCGCCGCCGCGCCATGCGCGAATCCGCGAGCTGCCCGTCCACAGAATGTCTGTGATTGCGCGCGTCATGCCTTCGAGGATGTCGAGCTGTGTCTTGAACAGGAGCCAGACGCCGAGCGCGGCGATGAGCAGACCAAAGAAAGCCCCCTTTTGTGTTGCGACCGCCTGGGCCAACGCCGCTGCGACGCCGAGTCCGCGAATGTCGATGCCGCCTGGCACGAACGTGACGTACAGCAGCGCCGGCAATGCCATGCCGAGCATCGCGCCCGTGAAGTAGACGCCCCACTGATCGACGCAAGCGATCCGCCACCAACCCTTCCAGCGTTCAAGCGCGGCGGCGTTTGGTTCGAAAGTACTGCCGGAGTGTGCGAGTGCGACCTTCTTGCCGCCGACTGCCGCGGGAATGAAGCCGATCGTACTGCTCATGCCGTAGCCTTTGTCGCGCGCCCAGTTGCTGAGCGTGAGGTTCGCTACGCCTCCACCGCCGCAGAACGCCGCGAACGCACCCAGCAGGAAGTAATCCGCGCCGGGCGGAAGCAACTGGAAGACGCCGGTGTTCACGTCGTAAGCAAAGAAACCCGCGAGCGCCGCGCCCCACGTGCGCGCAGGAACGAAAATCAGGGCGAGCAGTCCGAGCCCGCCGATGATCACGGAGACCATGATCCAGTTGAGGTATTCGAGCGTCCGCTCGACGCGCCGTCCGACCATCAAGATGAGCGCACACATGAGGAAGAGCCCGACGCCGATCGCGTAGACGATTCCTGCCTCGGGTGCGCCTGGAAGACGTTTCGTGCCGAGAAAGAAGACGGCGCCTGCCGCAGCGCCGGCCCAACCCGGCCAGCCCATTTGCAGGAAGTAGAGGATCGCGTAGAACCAGGCCCAGAACGTCGCGTGCGGTCGCGTGCGCATGAAACCCGTGAAGATCGGCTCACCGGTGGTTATCGTGTAGCGCATCAGTTCGACGTTCAGCAGTGTTTGAAGTACTGATGCGACGCCGACGATCCAGAGCAGCGAGAGGCCATACTTCACGAACGCTGCCGGGCCAAGCAGAAACTCACCGCTGCCGATTGAGATGCCGAGTGCGATGACGCCTGGTCCAATCGCGCTGAACCAGCCGAGTCCGCGCGGTTTGGGCGGCGGCGGGAGTTCGGCGATGCGCCATGGATCGAGACCGGAGCGTGCTTCCGGCGATTTTTGTTGTGCGAGTGTTTCGACTGCCAGCGGTGTCGTCATATATATTTATCTCTGCGCTTTGCTTGTTAACTTATGAACCAACCTGTGCGAGTCAGGCTCGCTGAGCCTGCCGATGCAAAACAAATAATGGCGCTCATTAACTCCGCTTTTCGCATTGCGGAGGACTTCTTTTACAACGAAGATCGGATCACTTTTGAAGAGGTCGAACGACTGTTCACTACTGGCACGTTTCTACTTGCTGAGGCTGACAGAGTACTCCGCGGATGCGTTTACGTCGAGCTTCGCGGCGAGCGTTCGTACCTGGGCCTGCTTTCGGTCGATCCTTCGCAACAGCAGGGCGGGCTCGGTTCCCTGTTGCTGACAGCCGGTGAAAATCACTGCCGCGAACTGGGCTCGCAGTTCATGGATATCTATATTGTGAGTCTGCGGACCGAGCTGCCGCCGTTCTATCAGCGGCGTGGTTACGTTGAGACCGGGACTCTTCCCTGGCCGTCGGAGATCGAAACAACGCAGCCATGTCACTTCATCACGATGGCTAAGGCGTTGTAAGCAATGTTAGCCTCTTGCTGTGAAGAAGGACGAAACAGCCGAGACGTTGTCGATCGACGGGCGTGAGGTTCGCATCACTAATCCGGACAAGCCGTACTTTTCCAAACAAACCAAAGTCTTAAAAATCGATCTGGTTCGTTATTACCTGTCGATTGCGCCGGGCGCGCTCGCGGGAATTCGCGATCGTCCGATCGTGTTGAAGCGGTTCGTCGACGGTGCTGAGGGGCAGGCGTTCTATCAAAAGCGCGCGCCAACGAACCGGCCGGAGTGGTTGCGTACAGTCACGCTCTCGTTTCCGTCGGGACGCAAAGCGGAGGAGATCGTGGTCGACGATGCCGCCGGGCTTGCGTGGATCGTGAATCTCGGATGTATCGAGTTGCATCCGCATCCGGTTCGGTCGGGAGACCTCGAACATCCGGACGAGTTGCGCGTCGATCTCGATCCTGGTCCTGGTGTTGGCTGGGAGGACGTGCGGCGGGTCGCGTCGGAAGTGAAAGCGCTGTTGGACGAGATGGGATTGCGTGGTTGGCCCAAGACAAGCGGCTCGCGTGGGATGCATGTGAACGTGCGTGTTGAGCCGCGCTGGACGTTTAGTGATGTGCGGCGTGCGGCCGTTGCGTTGTCGCGTGAGATAGAGCGTCGCGTGCCGGCGTTGGCGAGTTCGAAGTGGTGGAAAGAGGAGCGGCATGGCGTGTTCCTCGACTACAACCAGAACGCGAAGGACCGGACCACGTGTTCGGCGTATTCCGTGCGTCCGTTGCCTGATGCGCGTGTGTCGATGCCGCTGCGTTGGGAAGAAGTGATGGACTGCGATCCGGCAGACTTCACGATCCTGACTGCGCCGAAGCGTTTCGCGGAGATTGGGGATCCGCACGCTGAGATGGATCAGGCGGTTGGATCGCTCGAGAAGTTGCTCGAGCTTGCCGAACGGGATCAGGCGTCGGGTTTAGGTGACGCACCGTGGCCGCCGCACTTTCGCAAAATGGCGGATGAGGCGACGCGCGTGGCGCCTTCGCGCGCGCGTGGTTCGGCGAAGACTGCTTCCGCGAAACCTAAACGAGTTCGCATGCCGCTAATCGTTGTTGCTAACTCGCCGGATAAGGAAGCGGCTTTAGCAGGTTTGGAGCGTTGGAAGAAGAAGCATCGCAAGGTAGCCAAGTTTATTAAGGTAGAAGATGTTCTGGTGGACTCAATGCGCGGCAGCTCATCGACCTGGACGCGTATTCGCGTAAACCTGCGAAACGTCCCTGAAGACCTGCGTCCCCCTCAATCGACCCCCGACCCCGACGATGACCCCACCCGCGAATGGCGCTCCCACCACGCTTCCAGGCGTTCGAAACAATAGCTCACCGTCTCGCGGAGAAGATTGTTTCCAGCTCGTGTGGGGGGATGACTTCGAGTTGGGCGAAGGTGCAGTCGGAGGGTTGTTTGTCGGTCCGCCAGCGGCGGAATTGGGCCGTGTGACGAAAACGATCGCCCTGCATGTGATCGTAAGCAACCTCGACTACTAATTCCGGACGCAACGGTTCCCAGGAGAGATCCTTACCCTGACTCCAGCGACTTTGCCCGCCAGGCATGCGACTAGCGGCAGCGTTACCTCCGGCAGCATCCACGGCCGACTCATCCATAGCCCAATTCTTCCACGGATGATCGGCAAGGGCGTTCTTACGATACGGGGCAAGAAATTCCACCAGTTCCAAACGCTTCTGATTAGTGAAACTCGCGCACACGCCCACGTGCTGCAACGTGCCGCGATCGTCAAACAAACCCAACAGCAACGACCCAACCGCCGTTCGCTCCCCCTTCTTATGCCAACGAAACCCGGCGACGACACAGTCACAATCGCGCTCATGCTTCACCTTCAGCATCACGCGCTTGTTCGGCTCGTAAGTCCCCGAAACCGACTTCGCCACGACACCATCCAGCCCGGCGCCTTCAAAGCGACGAAACCAATCAGAAGCAGTCGCAAAATCCGTCGTCGCCGGCGTCAGATGTATCGGCGGCTTTGCTTTCCCCAGCAAGGACTCCAACATCCGGCGACGCTCCGAAAACGGCAGCTGCCGCAAATCCCGCGCGCCATTCGCAAGCAAATCAAAAAACACGACGGACGCTGGTATCTGTTCGGACAAGAGCTTGACTCGCGAGGCCGCCGGATGAAGACGAAGCTGGAGCGCGTCAAAGTCGAGCGCGCCGCCCTGCGCGATCACGACCTCACCGTCAAGCACGCATCGTTTCGGCAGTTGCGACAGCAGCGGTGCGTGCAGTTCGGGAAAATAACGGTCCAGCGGCTTGCCGTCGCGGCTCTGAATCAGAACCTCCTTCCCATCGCGAAAGATCAGGGCGCGAAAACCATCCCACTTCGGTTCAAAAATCCAGTCGCCAGCGGCGGGTAACTCGCTGACTCGCTTGGCGAGCATCGGCAATACCGGCGGGTTAACAGGTAGCTCCATAACGCTCATCTTATGCGGAACCTCAGATCGACGCCATCAACCACTCCTCAATCTACAAGCCCCGGAACTTTTCGCTCCGCGCTGCGTCTAATCTCACATACGGAGGCAGCCATGAATAAACGTCTCTTAGCGCTGTTAACGGCGGTGCTCACCTTCGCGGTCGGCGTGGTTATTGCCGGCCTTTCCCTGCCCCAGCTATTGCAAAAACCCAAACCTCCCGTCAAAAAAGAACTCCAATTTTGCAACTACCGCCTCTCTGGCCCATATCAATTCGAGAACCTCTCTATGTTTCTCATTCATGGACCGGACGAAGCCGACAGCCTGGTCTACACGCCGCTCCAGGACCAATCACAGCGCCCGATAGTGGTGGTACACGAGACAAACACTGTAAACGAGCTCGCCATTGAAAACGTGTCTCCGTCGGAAGAAGTGTTCATCCAGGCGGGAGACATCGTGAAAGGCGGTAAACAGGACCGCGTTCTGGCTGTGGATCTAATACTACCGGCGAAGTCTGGAAAGATCCCGATCTCCGCCTTTTGCGTGGAGCCTTCACGCTGGCAGCCGCGCTATCTCGAAAGCGGGGATCATTTCACGATAACCGAAATGTCAGTCAACTTCTCCTTGAGGCGCGCGATCAAAGACACCGCCTCTCAGGTCGGCGTGTGGAACGAAGTCGAAGCTACACAGCGGAAGATGTCAATCGGTCTGTCGGATGAAGCGAGCCTGCCCCTGACTCTGGAAAGCGAACCTGTGAAGAAGTCAGTGGAGCCTTACGTCAATAACCTGTCGTCCATCGTCAAACAATCGAACGATGTCCGCGGCGTTGTTTTCACCATCAATAACGAGCTGATTGGCGGCGACGTCTACGCGTCTAACGTGATGTTCATGCGTTTATGGTCCAGGCTGCTGAAAGCCGCGGCAGTAGAAGCCGTCACGGAGCTTCCGATGAAACTGGACAATGAAGGAGTCGCCATCGAGGCGGTCAAGTCGTTTCTGGTGAACAGCGAACGAGGCGCGGAGACGATCGAGGAGATAACGGCACGAACTCACGTGGTGAGACGCGAGATCGAAAACAGCCTGTTCTTTGAAACTCGCGATATGGAAAACGCCGGCGCGTGGATCCATCGCAGTTACTTAACTAAAAAACAGTGAGATCCGTGTCCCTCACGAAAGAGAAACACGGATCCCTCAGACGTTCAGCTTTGCTTAGAAAGCCACGAACGGATCGGTCACGACGACTCTGACCGCAACACCATTCAACGCCGGCGCAAACTGCGGCCGCCCAGGCGCTGTCCGGTCTACATAAACGACGATCGCAGGTTCGACTTCGTCTTCTGCTGTTGCGCCCACGCCCGCGCCAATCACGCCCGGTGTCGCCATCAAGCTCGCGCGGTACAGTTCCAACACTGCCGACGCGCGATCGGCAGCTTGCTCAGGTAGTTGGTGCATTAGCCCTTTGTGTCCACGAACGAAAGGTGCGATTTCGCCTTCCGACGACAGCGTCGTCGGGCTGGCGGTTCCTGTACCAACGAACGTGAGCGTGCTGCCGAGCGCAGTGCTCAGTCTCGTCAACACCAAGCCGGCCGGATTGGCAATCGTTGAACTGCTGCTGCCCGCGAACAGCAAGCCGACTGGATTATGAGCGGAGTTGTTGGTAACGATCAGCGAGCCCGAATCACCGCCTGCGCTGAACGAGCCTGGTGTAATTACAATCTGGCCCGTGTAGCTGACGGTAAACTTCTTGCCGCTGCCACAGCTCTGTTGATATTGAACGCTAACGCTCGTATTGACCGACTGGATGTTACCGGTCGTGAAGCCGGTAGTACGTCCGCTCTTCGCTACCGACATACCAACAGTCGGCGCCACTACAGCCTTGGTCGGGATGCCAATGTCTTCGATAAACCCGGTTGGGTCCATTTGTGCCAGTCTCAGTTGCGCGATCGCCGCATCGACGTTCGACCCACCACCCAAAGGCGCCGCGGTCGTGAAATCGCCGACGACAGTCGTGACTTGGCAATTTGCGTCAATCATGCCTGGCTGAGACACGTCTTCGCCGGCGGTTGCTCCGCCGCTGCGTCCGAGGACGTGATTGTTGCTGAGAATGTAAGTGTTTATACCGTCAGTGACGAGCGCTCCGAGGGTACCGCTGCAGCAGAACCTGCTGGTGCGGTCGTTGACGTTGCCTCCGGACACGCCCAGGTGCAAGTTGCGGACTCGATGATTGCCTCCGCCATCCGCGAGCGCCGGTACGAGAAGAGACCCACTAATTACGAAGGCGAGGACAGTAAGGACAATTAGCCACGTTCTAATTCTCACGGTTATCTCCTTTAAAAACAAAGTTATCGAGTGATGTCTCTAACTATCAGCGGGGGTCCGTCGGCGGCAGGGGCTGTTCCAGCTGGTTAGTGACCGAATTGCGAGGGTTACTTTTTACAGTTGCTGGAGCAGCAAAGTCAACTGAATTGATGGGGTCGCGTTCCGTAGGCAGGCTAATAGTTTTGTTAATTCGAATACAAATCGCGCGAGTCCGCGGAAGCGTTCTGGGCACCCGCCTGCTTCCGCGGACTCAGTGTGGCCCCCTCACCCAAGGCCACTAGTTGATCCGACGGACAATGGTCCAAAAGGTTCTCATTGATTATTTCTCTTTGAATTCTTAGGGCGACAACCTCAGACAATCCAATTCGCCCCGAGTCCGCAGAAGCGCCTCGGCTTGGCTTCCGCGGACTCACCTGGCCCCCCACCAGGCCACTCGCCTCGAGTTTTTTCTATTTACGATTTTGCAATAACGCTTTACGATGCACTCGTCTTTGATAATCAGGCCACGGGCTATGCGCAGCTCCAGCTCCCACAGTAACGAGTGATGAGCATCGCCGGCGAGAATGTAAGAGCACTACTCGCGGCGGAAATCGTAAGCGAAGGCATGCTACTCCCATCAGGGAGATTACGCAAGCGAAAATTTTCTACCTATGATTTACGATCGGTGGCTGGTCTTAGCGGCGGTTTCGATCGTGATGCTTCGCGGATTTCAGGAGGTAGCTCCTGATGGGAAATCCGCGTCCGAGGCCGCGCCGATTGGGAAGCAAGCTGCTCGCGATTCGTCAGGGGCTTGGTCTATCGCAAAGCCAGATGCTGGCGAGACTCGGTCTGGAAGATACGATGCACTATGGGCGTATCTCGCAATACGAGAACGACGAGCGAGAGCCGACCTTGATGACGCTTCTCGCCTACGCGCACGTCGCGGGCGTCCATCTCGAAGACATCGTCAGTGACGATCTCGATCTCCCTTCAAAACTCCCCGGCACCGTCAGTTACCAGGGCCTTCGCCACAAACCCTCCCGACGCAAATCGTAAACTTCTGTTGAGTGGTGTCACTCAACCCGGTCTATCCAATAACGCGGTTCTCGATGACTATGCGCCACGGCAACAACAACAATAATGTCGTCATCGACGCCGTAAATAAGAGAATACGGGAAACCAACGAAAAGACATCGCCGGAGCTGCGGCTCGATTTCAGATGACGCATAAGGAAAAGCCTTTACAAGTCGCACGGCACGATCCAGTGCATCCAGAAATTCCAGACTCTTTCCTTCCTGTCGTTCATCAAACCAAACGACAGCATCATCAACTTCTTGTTGAGCAAGTGTGAGGAACCTGACGTTCACTTACGGCTGTACTTACTAATTAAATCTTCATACGAAACGCTGGAAGCCCTTCCTGCTTTGTAAGCTTCCCATCGTCTGCGAGCCTCTTCGCCCCACACAGTGTCAGTTTCAAGTTCCGGCTGTTCAAGATCCGTGAGGAGCGCATCGAGAATCCGAAATTTGTCTTCGTCCGGTAATGCCCGAATCTGAGAAACTAATCTGTCAGTGTGTGTAGCCATCGTGCTGCAACCAAATATAACCCAAATCGCGAAAATCGATCACTCGGGCTTGCATAAATGACGGGTTTGGGAGCAATCTTTTCTGCATGACAGAGAGTGTTGAAGACATTGTCACGGACCTGGCGCTGATTGCGAGGGGGTTCTATGCGCGGGGCTGGTTGTTGGGGACCAGTGGGAACTTGAGTGCCGTGGTGCGGCGCGAGCCGTTGGAGCTCGCGATTACCGCGAGCGGCGTCGACAAGGGCCAGTTGATTCCCAAACAGGTATTAATGATCGACGAGAACGCCCGCGTGCTGAGCGAACATGCGGCAGCGGAGAGCCCCGGCTTCATTAGATCGTCTGACAAGAATCAGTTTGCCTATAAACCTTCGGACGAAACCTCTCTCCATCTTCGCATCGTCAAGGAGCGGGGCGCAGGAGCGGTGCTTCATACTCATTCGGTATGGAACACCATCCTCTCAGAAGTCCACGCAGGCGAACGCGGTATACAGATCGAAGGCTACGAAATGTTGAAAGGCCTCGACGGCGTGCGAACCCACCAACACACCGAGTGGCTGCCGATCATCGACAACTCGCAAGACATGCCCGCGCTCTCGGAAACAGTGAGCAGCGTCCTCGAACGTAACCCGCAAGCGCATGGTTTTCTAATCAAACGCCACGGCCTGTATTCGTGGGGCACAGACCTCGCGCAGGCAAAACGCCACATCGAGATCCTCGAGTTTCTGTTTGAGACAATGGGACAAACGGCCACGCTAAAGAATCGCAGGAGTTAAAAACGATGGCTTTAGTGACGATATTCCATAACGGCGGCGACGAAGGCGAGACTCTGCGAACCGCCGAAGAGATCACGTCGGGCCTCGCCGCACACGGCATCGACTATGAACGCTGGCAATCCGCACACCCGGTCGCCGACGACGCCCCGGCAGACGAGATCCTCCATGCTTACGCCAATGAGATCGATCAACTAAAAGCACGCGGCGGCTACGTGACCGCCGACGTGATGGACGTCCACCCGACGACACCCGGCCTCGACGGCATGCTCGCCAAGTTCAATCGCGAACACTGGCATGACGAAGACGAGGTCCGCTTCATCATCGCCGGCCACGGCCTCTTTCACATTCACTCCAAAGCAGGACCAGTTCTCGCAATCGAAGTCGAAACCGGAGATCTGATCCGCGTGCCGCGCGGCACTCTCCACTGGTTCAACCTCTGCGGTGATCGTCGCATTCGTGCTATTCGCCTGTTTCAGGACACCGCCGGCTGGACACCACATTATAGCGAAAGCAAAGTCGACGAACGTTTCCTGCCCGTCTGTTTCAGCGCCAGTCATCTTCCGCAGCAACAGCCGTGATAGACAGCACCTCGACCAAAGGCATTCTGCTCGACATCGAAGGCACCACGACACCAATCGCTTTTGTCCACGACGTGCTGTTCTCGTATGCGCGAGCTCACGCCGCCGACTACCTGGCCCAACATCCGAGCGAAGCCGCCGCCGACCTCGCGCAACTTCGGGAGGAACACCAGCGCGACGTAATCAACGGCGAACAACCGCCGCCGCTAAACGACGCGACGGAATCGATCGTCAGTTACGTCAACTGGCTCATCGATCGCGATCGCAAGTCGACCGGTTTGAAGTCGTTGCAGGGAAAGATCTGGCGTGAAGGTTATCGCGAAGGAACTTTGAAGTCGCAGGTGTTCAGCGACGTGCGTCCGGCGTTCGAACGTTGGCGTGAAGCGAACTTGCGGATCAGTATCTTTTCTTCCGGCAGCACGCTGGCCCAACAGCTTCTCTTCGCGCATACCGAAGCCGGCGACCTCACCACGTTCATCAGCGACTATTTTGATACGAACGTCGGCCGCAAGGGCGATCCCGAGAGTTACTGTCGCATCGCAGAAGCTGTCGGACTTCGACCGAACGAAATACTCTTCATCTCAGACGTCGTCGCCGAACTGGAAGCCGCGCACACGGCGGGCATGAAGACGCTTCTCTCCATCCGCCCAGGCAATCAACCGCAGGCCGGCGCAGACCGCTTCCGCACCATCCACACCTTCAACGAAGTCTGAACCGAAACCTACCTCCACTCGCCCTGGAGCGTGAACGCGGCCCAGTAGTGCGGCGATTGCCAACGCTTGTCCTGCGACATCGAGACCTGAGCAGCGCGAAGGGCGGCGGCCGGCTTCAGACCATCCTTCAACATCGCGGAATAAAAGCGCTTCATGAAATCAGCAGTCGCACGATCGTCAATGCGCCAGAAACTGGCGACGACACGCGGCGCACCGGCGTACATGAACCCGCGTGTGAGTCCGACTAAACCTTCGCCTTTGATGTCTTTCCCAAGTGCGGTCTGACAGGCGCTCAACACGACGAGGTCGGCGTCGAGCTTCAAGTTGTAAATGTCATACAACCGCAAAAACCCGTTCTGCGGACGGCCCTGCTCGTCAACCAGCGAGAGCACGATCCCCGACAAATCGGGATGCTGATTGTTAATCAATCCATGCGTTGCGAAATGCACGATGCGGTAATCACGCAACTGATCGTTGGTCACAACCGTGCGGCTCGCCGCAAAATCGAGGGCCTTCAAATTCCGTTTTTCACCGGCCAGACGCGCAATCTCCTCAGCCTCCTGCCGGCTGAAGCGCAGTCTCGTCAGATCGCCGACACCCGATTCCGATGCCGAACGTTGCGCGTCAACCAAAGCATCGACGCCCGCGGACGCATGCTGCCCTGCCCTTGCCAACGCAAGTCGCGGATCCTTATCGGAGAACACCGGATCCGCGAGCACGGCAACTGTGCGACTCGCCGGTTTTCGATTCGCCGTATCCTTCCGCAGCACAGCGAGCACCGACGCAGACGGCAAATTCACGATCTCATGCTGCGCCATCAACGGCGAGTTCGCTGCATCACCCGGCGCCGGTAAAGCAGCAAACGGCACGTACTGCAAAACTCCCTCGCCAACAACCACCAGCCGTTTCTGTTTCAACTCACCGGCGATTGGCCCAAGCAGCATCTGACTGAGTTTTGACGCAGCCTGCGCGTATTCGACTTCCGCCTGATCCAACCGAACCTTCCGCTGGGCCAGCGTCTCGCCCGAGACATTTCTGCCGCGCTCAGTCGCCAGTTGGTAGAACCGCCGCGCCGCCTCTTCGACGGCCGCTCGCTCCGGCAACTCATAACTCTTCATCGAGGCCGGCGTTACCGCCCACACAAAACTCTTCTCTTCTCCCAACGAATACTCGAGCAGCAGCGTGTCTTCGTCGAGCACCTGCTTTTGTATGTTAATGAGGTCCAACGGAACCGGCTGCGTCAGCGCCGTGTAGCGAGGGCTGGTGTCGCGAATACGCGCCTGGACTTGATCGTATTCCGTGGTCAGCTCGTCGATCTCCTGCGCGACCGCCGACAACTCCGCGTCAGTGTACTTGCCGCTCAACAAGCGGGTCTGACGTTCCGCACGATCGGCGATCAATCGCCGCAATTCGCGCTCGCGTTCGATGACCGACGGGTCCACTCCTTGCCGAATCTCGGCACGCGACTCGCGCAACAGTTCAAGCAACGATCTCGCGCGCCCTCTCTCGCTCACCTGAAACGCAGCGGCAGCAAATCCCTGATCAGGTTGCTGCTTGTGCATGCGCATCAAGACGTCGATGTCGAACTCGTAGTAGTCGCGGGCCGAAGCCAGGAAGGCGACGCGCAGTTGCTGGTTCTTCAAGTTGACGCGCAGCGACTCAGTTGCAGTGAGCGCGTCCTGAATCAACTTGTGTGCTTCGGCAAGGTTTCCGCGATCCCGTTCCAGCTTTGCCAGATGAGACAAGGCCGCCGCTTCGCCGGGAAGATCACCGATCCGGTGACTGATCTCACGAGCTTCCTGCAGATACTCGAGAGCTTTGGCAGTTTCGCCAATCTGTCGATGAAAATTTCCGACGTTCCGCAGCGCGGCGGCGAGTTGACGCGGATTCGCCACTTTTCGATGCAGCTCAATCGCTTGAGTGTAATACTCGAGCGCCTTCGCCTTGTCGCCCAGATTCTGGTAACAACTCGCTATGTTGTTGAAAGTGATCGCCCGTCCTTCACGATCGTTGTTTTCGGGTCGCAGCGCCAGGACTTCCAAATGAATATCGAGCGCTTTGCGATAGTCTTTCAGGTCGGCGTAATTGACGCCGATATTGCTGAGGGTTCGGGCTATGCCGTACGTGTACTTGATCTCTTTCAGCGGCACCAGCGCCTGGTTGTAAATGTCGATCGCTTTCTCATACTGGCCGATGCTTGCATAGACCCAGGCGACGTTATTTAGCGTTACTCCGTCACCGTTGCGCTCTCCGAGGCTCTTGTGGATGGCGTTCGATTGCATGTAGGCGTCGAGGGCCTTCTGGTATTGACCGGAGGATGCATAAACGCTGCCCAGGTTATTGAGCTGCGTCGCTTCTCCTGACTTGTCGCCCACTTCACGCTTTATTCTCAGCGCCTCATTACACAGGTCAAACGCCTTCTTGAAATTACTCATGTCGTTGTTGATGACGCACTGATTTCCCAGCACCGACGCTCGCCGCGAAGGATCGTTCATTTGGGCCAGGATCGTGGTCACCTGACTGAGGTATTCGAGCGCTTTGGGACGCTCGCCGATCCATGCAAGCGAGATCCCGATGTTGTTCAAGGTATTGGAACGGCCGGCGAGATCGGTTTCCGGTCTAAGACTCAGCGCCTTGTAGAAATAAGGAAGTGCGCTATTTCTGTCGCCGCGTTCGCTGTAACTCGAACCGATGGTGTCGAGCAGATAGGCTTCGGTGACGTTATCGCCGGCTGCCTGAGCGACTGGCAGTCCTTCCATCGCAACCGCCTGTCCTTTCTCTGACTGTCCAATCTGGTTGTAAGTGTGGCCTGCCAGGTGATACGCGCGTGCTTCCTGAAGCTTATCGTTAGCTGCTCGCCAAAACGCGAATGACTTTTCAAATTTGCCTGCTGCTTCGAGTCTGGCCGCTTTCGTCTGCTGATAGAAAAGCTGCATGCCCTCTTCCATGAGCTTTTCTCCTTCGACTCGAGCTTTGTCCTGCTCGGTGGCGGGACGCGATTCTTTAACGGTGATGGCGTAGTTCGCTGCCGGGGAGAGCTTGCCATGCGCAAGCACTTCTAAACGGTAGGTGGTCGGGCGCTCCGCAATTAGCGAAAACTGTTCGGATGCGCGAACTCCGTAGATGTCCACGACTCTGAGCAGTTGCCCGTCGACAAAGACGGAGATCGCCACATTGATGTTGCCCTGATCGACGGTGACCGGCGCAAACGCGCCGGCAAGAAGCGTCAGGCTATAAACCTGTACCTCGCCGCCGTTTATGTCGCGTTCGACCCTCTTTCCGATCTCGAGTGCCGTAGTTACTGCCGGGGTTTTATCCTGAGTTTGAGGTTGGGGTTGAGGCTGCGTTTGGATCTGGGGGTGGGCCGTAATCGCTGCCGTAAGAGAGAGTAGAAGTACCGGCAATAAGATCCGTTTCATGATGGACTACCTCGCTCTATCGTTTCATCACCTGAAAATAGTAGAACCCGACGTCCTCCGTGGCGCCCGCGTCCGTTTTCCCTTTCAATCTGAGTTCGTATTCACCTGGTATGAGAGCGCTGGCGGGGAGAGTGAGTCGGATGGATCGGCCGCCGCGCGCGCTGCGGGCGGGTAAGCTGTCGCGTGTCCAAACTGGACGGCCGGCGACGGTGTGTAGATCGACACCGTAGCTCTTGTACGTTTCTTCCGGTTCGATTCCGATCTGGAGCTGCGCGACGGTGGCGTTAGCGGGCAGGACCAGTCTCGGTTGTGTGGTTGCGCCTCGGCCGATGCCGGGCAACAGTGTCAGCGACGCGATTATGGGTCGCGGTGTTTCGGGGTTTTGTTGATTGACTGTTTCACTGAGGCGGTGCAGTGATTCGTCCGCCTGCGCTCGCTGTTGTTTTTCCTGGTTGAGTTGAGCTGCCAGTTCTTCACTTCGGCGGCGTTCCATTTCCACTTGTCGTTCAAGCGTTTGACGATCGTTTTGCTGCGAATGCTGCTGCGCCTGAAGCTGCGTCAGTTGGTTACGCAAGGTGAGTGTTTGGATGATCAACCAGGCGCCTCCCAGCAGAACGACTAAGGTTGCGGCCGCCAGCGCTATCCTGCCGGCGGGATTGAGTCCGTGTATGAATGCCGCCAGCGCATCGCGCCAGGAACCAGGAACGGCGGCGACCCTTGTGATCTCTCTTTTTGTAACGCGTGATTCGTCCGCCAATTGGACCAATGCTCGGGCAAATTCGATTCGCTTCCGGCGTCCCTCTGACGCGAGGAACCGCCCCTCGAATCGGCGGCGCGCCGTTTCAGGCAACTCCTCGCGGACGTATTCGTCAATCAAATCGTTCTCAACGGCAGTGATGCTGGCCAGGAATTCCTTATCGCTGAACGCCCGATCTTCAATCTCTACCTGCTGCTCCTCCGGCAGTTCGCCCAGCAAGTACTGGGTTATTAGTTTTTCGCTGTTAAGATCGGCAGCCATGCTCACCTTCCGAATTATTGAGTTTGCTCGGTTTCACTGCGGGGAAAGCGGAAGTGGATGTCATGGGAGATGTCCCCTTCCGTCTATGAGTGGCGGAAAAAGCGTTTTCATCACACAAACTTTTTGTCACGTGCGGCTCAGGCAGTCTTCGACGCACACCTGAAGGCGTTCTCGCAAACGTAAAGCTCTCATTCTCAACGTGTTAACCGGAACTCCGAGGCGTTCGATTAATTTTTTGCGATTGCGAATCTTGTCGCCTTTTTCGCCCTGGTAATACTCGAGAATCAACTGGCGATTGTCGTTTGTGAGGCCGCCGAGACACTGGCGCAGACACTCGATCCGGCCTTCGCCGTCGGTTTCCTGCGCGCCCCCAGTCGCATAAGGTTCAGTATTCGTCGTTATCTCCTCGAGCGCCGCCTGTTCCCGCTGGCGGCCTTTAATGATTTCCAGCACCAGCAGGCGCGCGACGCCGACCGCGTAGCCGGACGGGTTCAGGATCTCCTCGCCTTCGGCGACTCGCTTGGCCATGCGGTTGATTGTTTCGTCGGCGTGATCTTCAGGGAACGGACAGCCGCGCCACTCGAAGAAGCGGATGAGGTTGTCGCGGATTTCGAGATATTTCTTACCGCCGTTGTCGCGGTCGTCGCCGAGGGCAATGAGTAACTTGTCAAACGCTTCCTGGTTCAGGGTCCATTTTTGACGCACTTCGGCCATTTGAGGTTCCCGGAAAACACGGATGACGAAAAGTTACTTAATGGTGTCGTAGAGCTCGCCGGCCAACTTCGCGTCGAGGCCTTTCAGCACTTCGTACTGGGCCATGGCAGCTTTCTTGTCGCTGATCGAGTAGTAAGTCAGGCCGAGATTGAAATAGGCCTGGGCCAGCGTCGGTCTAAGTTTGATTACTTCTTTATATGACTCGATCGCTTCGGAATAGCGGCCGGCGTTGTAGAGCGTGAGCCCGAGATTGAAATGGGCGGCTGCGTTCTTTGGCTCGATCTCAGCGGCTTTCTTGAGCGCATTGGCGGCTTCGTCGTAACGCTTCAGTCCGTTGTAAGCGTTACCGAGGTTCTTATAGGCGTAGGAGCGAACTTCGTTTCGTTCCTGGAAACCCATCTTGAACGCTTCTCCCGTCTCGCCGAGCAGTTTGATCGCTTGCAGGCTCGCATCAGCCGCGTCCTGGTAGCGTTCGCTGTGGTTGTAAGCAAAACTGAGATTGTTATAGACGTCGGGACTCGACGGATCGAATTTCAACGTCTGCTGATAGACGTCGATCGACTCCGGATAGCGATTCAAACGCGCCAGTGAAAACGCGAGCGGCAGGTATGCGCCGCTGTAGTCGGGCTTTAATTTGAGTGCCTTCTGGTAAGAGGTCACGGCCTCGGCGAAGCGGCCCTGATCGACGTAAACATTACCCAAGCCCGCATAGGCACGGGCATCATCGGGAGCAATCTTCGCGGCGAGTTGATACTGTTGTTCAGCTTCGTCGTATCGTGGTTTCGGGGCGCTGCGCGCGGCGTTAGCGCGGGCGATGATCGTGTCTTGTTGTCTCACCGGCGGCTTAGCGCCGCGGGACTTAATCTTTCCGCCCCCGAGCGTGCCCTGGCCGCCACCGGTCATGTGTACCGTGGGGTTTTGCGGAGCGCGAAATATCAAAGCGGCGCCGCCCGTGATATCTCGCACCAGGCTGCCGCCGCCAGTTATGTCCTGGGCCTTACCGGCAAAAATGAAAACAAGGGCCAAAGTCAGGCCAGATAAGCAGACAAGGGGCTTTCTCATACCAGATCTCCTCAACGGCAGATTACAACTCATTCCGCCCGCTTACACAAGACCCGGATGCAAGATGTGGCCTACTTTCGCGCTGCGTTGCACCGGTCAGAACTCCCGGACGCCCATTACGAGCGGTCCAGCAGCGTTCAGTGCTTTATTTACCGCCTCGGAATCATATTGAATGGTCGAATTGCCACCGCCGTTGGTCGTGAAACTGGGCGCAAGAAAACCGCCGCTGCCATTCCGGTCAAACTTCGCCACCGTAATCGACCCGAAAATATTGCCGTTGCCGCCGCCGTTTCGATTAACAGTTCCCTCACCCAGCACCAGGATCAACCCTTCAAAACTCGGATTACCCGACAGCTCCAAATTGCCGGTAACGATCAAAAGCCCTGCGCCGCCACCGAGATTACAATCACCGTCGACAAACGTGAACGCCGGCGCACTCGAGGTCCCCGCGTTACCACTAAAGGATTCGAAGTATCGTCCCTGACTGAGAGCGTTGGCCTTCTGCGCGTTGAGGAAGGCTCGTGCCTGGTTAGCAGTCTGCAACCAGCTCGGTAAGTTCGACATACTGATGTTTTCCGAAACCGGAGCCGCGACCGTGTTCTTATTGGCCGCTTCTTCCTGAATGTCCGCATCGGCGGCGGTGGTAGAACCAAACGTCGGCAGGATCTTCCCGCTGTCGGCATGATCGTGGCCTGAGTATTCCTTGGCCGCGCTTGGACCCGTAGAGAAAGTCATCGGCGTGCCGTCGTCCGACGAGCGCATCATGATCGTGGCGCGCGGATCATAATCCAGGCTGGTCCGATTGACTATCAACTCGAGTTTCTTGAGAGCGCCTTTGGGACCATAACCGATCACCCGCAAACGTAAGCGCGACGGCTCACCACTCGGCGTGCCGTCAGGGTCACTCAACTCGACACTGAAAGCCATTCCATTCTGCGGCGCATAACTCGACGTCAAACTGACGCGATCGGGGGTTGTCGAACCTGCCGGCGTGTAGTCGTAATTCAGCCAGCCGGACAGCCGGGGACTCGTACTGCTGTCCGAAGGAAGGTTCGACGTGCTTAGAGTGATGGCCTTGCGAAAGTTGATCCGGGAACCGCTGGGCATTGACGCATTTGCACTAACGTTGCCGCGCAGGACGTCGAGCGTTGCTTGCAAGCCACCCTCGGCTGCGTAGTAAGCCTGCGACTCCGCGGTTGAATCGATCGCCATTCTCCCGGTCAACGTCGTCACGAGTAGCAATGTGCTGCCGGCGGCAAGCAACAAAGTCGATAGCATTAGAACCGTTAACAAAGCAGCGCCACGTTCTTGATTGTTCTTGGTCATTGTCTTTCCCTCAGTAGGCCGTGAGATTCGAGTTTCGCAAGGCGACATCGGAAACGAGCAACACGCTCTTTGCCGGTTGATAACCCGCCGATCCCGGCGCTCCCACCTGCTCCAGTTCCACGCAAACCGCGATGACGACGTACTTTGCCGCACTTGGCGTTACCTCCGATGCCGACGCGCCCGTTATGTCGCAGCCTGACGTGCCGTAGGAAACCTTTTGCGCGTAGTAGTGCATGTGAAGACTGTCTAACCGATTCGATAGCACGGTAACCGCGCCACCGGCCTGCGAGTACTGATCGTGCCGCGCCAGCAGGTTCGTGTTTGCTGCCTTGTAAATGTAGTACTTCACGTCTTCTCCGGCGTCTTCGCCGTTGACGCCAATGCCATTTCGTGCGGCGCTGCTCGCCGTCTCCTCGAATTTGTTTCCATTCGAGCGAATGCGAATCGTGCTGTTGCCGTTTGCGTCGGTTCCGGTGTCGCCGTCGACGATGCCATTGCCGGTCAGGTTAAAACCGGCGTTGGAGATCTCGCGCGACATGATGTTGAGCGCGCGTTGCGCATCGGCGAGAGCGTCGCCGTTGGCGTTCGTGCGAGTGCGAATGTTGAGAGCCTGGGCCAGGAGCATACTGGCGGCGCCCATGACGGTGATAGTCAGAGTCATTGCCATGAGGAGTTCAATCAGCGAAAAGCCGGCGTTTGATTTAGCGGGTTGCAACATTGGTTGTTCCTCAAAGTGAACGATTCGATCCTAACTTCTGGGCGGTCCGTCTCGTGACGAGAGTGACCGAACCAAAGATCGTGTTGACGTTCGGGGTGGTGGCTGCCTGGGGAGTGACTTTCACCGTGATCGTCTTGCTGGTCCCACTGGCCGAATTGGCGATGATCGTCACTACCGTGTACTGGCGGCCCAGGCGTGTCACCGTAGTAGAGGTTCCTTCGGAGGCGGTGGCGTTTAGCGAAGAGTCGGTGAACGCCACGCTCTTGAGTTGTTCCATGGTTTGCTGCGCCGCGGCCGTCGCCATTTCGCGATCGGCGGCGTTGGAGGTGTTGCTGGCCGCGTAGGCAAACAATCCCGCCACGCCGAGACCGACGATCGCGAGCAACACCATCGCGATCGATGTTTCGAGCAAGGTGAATCCGGCTTGGGAAGTTTGTTTTTTGTCCTGCATCTGGCTCTCCTTATGGGACGGTGACTGTCACAGTCCTGGAACCGCAGCTCGAGTTGAACGTTACGCTGCCGCTCTGTTTCTTGACGGTGACGGTGAAGACAGCGGGAGTCGCGCCATTCACGGTCTTCGAGGACGGCGAGACTTGTATCTGACCGCTGTTGCTCGAATTCGCCGTGATCGTTGTCGAACCACTGGAGTTCGAAACGACGACCGAGATCGTGCCTGAGCCATTCTGGACCACCGTCAGCGGGCTTGGTGTCGCGGTGAGCGAACACGGTGCTGGTGACGGCGTCGGCGTCGGAGTGGGCGTTGGAGTTGGGGTTGGGGTTGGAGTTGCCGTCGGTATCGGCGTCGGTGTGGGTGTCGGCGTAGCGGCGGGCGTTGGTGTTGGTGTGGGATCGGATGTTTCAGCGGGCGTCGGACTCGGGCTTGCTGTTGGCGACGGACTCGGCGTCGGGGTTGCCGTTTCTGATGGAGTGGCCCCTGGATCGGCGGCTACGTCTCCCGACACGTTCGCGTTGTATGGCGCACTGGGAACAGAAGCGTCGTGAAATATTTCCGAGTCAATCGTTACGTCGCCTGCACCGGTGATGTTTACGTTGGCCGTCCCGGTCTCATTGCCGAAGCCGACTGATATTTCAGACGGAATGCGGCCTCGCCAGTCGAAACTGATGGTTTGCAGCGAGGTGATGAAAGTGACGTTGTCTTCGAGGGAGAAAGTCTGCGTGGACGGCGAGCCGCCGCCCTCGAAATCCATCGTGACGCTATAGGTCGAGAGCGTCAGCATCTCGACGCTTGCCTGATCGTGGCGGCGAACAGCGTCGGCCCGCGCACGTTCAACGTAAGCGGCAAACTGGCGGGTGGAATTCGAGAGCCGCAGCGATCCGCGAGCTCGGGTGATTCCTACGATAGCGAGGGATGAGACGACCGAGATCACCGCGAGGGTGATCACGAGTTGCATCAGTGTGAAGCCGGATTGGCGTTTTGAGACACACTGGGTGGTTGGCGATTCTAGTTGGCGCACGTAACTATTAATCTCCAATTTTTAAGATTTAATTGTTGGGCAGGAGCTATTGAAAGGCTTGAGGATTTTTGGCAAGTCGCTCGTGCAAAATGACCGCAATCGAGCAATTTGCTTCAATCAAAATGACTGGCGAGTTGAGAGGCTACTGCTTTATCACTGACTCTCAAACGTTCTTCAAGAACACCTATGATGCATTTTTCTTCGGCATTTGGGCCTTTCTCTTGAATTCGTGGACAGGCTACGGA
>JBKPNH010000112.1:0-45707 GCA_046732535.1 Acidobacteriota bacterium | reverse complement strand
GAACAAGGCCGTCATCGTCCGCGACAACTCGTTCATCAATCTCCATTCAATCGAAGCCGCGCGCGTCAACGGCGTGAAACGTTATCTCTACACGTCGAGCGCCTGCATCTATCCCGGTTACAAACAGAAAGAAACCGACGTCACACCTTTGAGAGAAGAAGACGCCTATCCCGCTGACGCCGAAGACGGCTACGGCTGGGAAAAACTCTACATGGAGCGAGTTTGCCGTCACTACACCGAAGATTTCGGTCTCGACACGCGCGTCGTCAGGTTTCACAACATCTTCGGCCCATTAGGCACCTACGACGGCGGACGCGAAAAATCACCCGCTGCGATCTGCCGCAAGATCGCCCTGGCCGACGACGGCGACGACATCGAGGTCTGGGGCGACGGCGAGCAGACGCGCTCATACTGCTACGTCGACGACTGCGTCGAAGGCATTTACCGCCTGATGCGCAGCGATCATCGTGAACCGATCAACCTGGGCCAGGACCGCATGGTCTCGATCAACGAGCTGGTAGACATGGTCGCCAACATCGCCGGCAAGAAGATCGGCAAACGTTACGATCTCACGAAACCGCAGGGCGTCAGGGGTCGCAACAGCGACAACACCCGTTTGCGTGAAGTCTTGCAGTGGGAGCCGGTGATCTCGCTTGAAGAAGGACTGACGCAGACGTACCACTGGATTGCTGCCGAACTCGAAAAACGAAAAGAACCCGCCGGCGCTCTGGTCACGAGTTAGCGTTCTTGACTCGGATATGAGAGTTAGCGTTATCGTCCCCGTCCGGGACGAAGAGGACTCGATTCGCGAGCTGCTCGATAGCTTGCTTGCACAAACACGCCCGCCCGACGAGATCGTCATAACAGACGGCGGCTCGGTCGACGCCACTCCGCAGATTATCGAAGATTACAAACGACGCGGCGCGCCGGTGAACCTCATCCGCGCGGAAGCGGCGTTGCCCGGCAGGGGACGCAACCTCGCCGCCGCCGAGGCCCAGTTCGAATGGCTGGCCTTCACTGACGGCGGCATTCGTTTGGAAAGGAAGTGGCTCGAGGCGCTGGTCACCAAAGCCCAGGAAGACGAGTCGACGGATATCGTCTATGGCTCCGTCGAGCCGGTGACCGACACGTTCTTTACCGAGTGCGCCGCCATCGCTTACGTTCCGCCACCCAAGCCCCAGGAAGACGTTGTCGCCCGACCACGATTCATCGCCTCGTCGCTGCTGCGTCGTGAGGCCTGGGCCAAAGTGAACGGTTTTCCGGAACATCTTCGTTCGGCGGAAGATCTGATCTTTATGGAACGGTTGGAGCAGGCAGGATACCGCGCAGTGTTCGAACCGCGCGCACAGGTGTACTGGCGGCTCAGGTCGACGCTCAAGTCTACGTTCACGCGGTTTCTCGTCTATTCACTCAACAACATTCGCGCGGGGCTTTTTAATCAATGGCAGGCGAGGATTTTGTTTCGCTACGCGATTCTGCTCGTGGTGCTGATAGCGGTACTCATCATGGTGCCGTCGCGGCCCTGGCTGGCATTCGTGTTATGGGGCGCCTTGTGGGTCCTGATGCTGGTCGCGCGTGCGATCGTTTCGATCTGGCGCAATCGCAACTGTTATCCGGCTTCGTTTACTCGGAACGTGCGCCGCGCAATCATGGTCGTCGCGATACTCGCCGTCTTGGACGCCGCCGCGATCATTGGTTGGTTTCAGTGGCTCTTTCTCGACGCGTTGCGCGGAAACCGCAAAGCTCCGTTGGAGGCCGGAGGTGGAGCTTGAATCTCGGCGTTTCTCTGCACTCTGCGGTGAACTTATGTGTAAAAGCCATCAACCGCAGAGCCGCTGAGGGACGCTGAGAACGCAGAGTTGAAATCAAAACACCATCAGCTTGAAGGGGAGCCTGACGGAAGGCCTGAACGCCGTCGCGTCCTGTTCATCTCCTACAACGGAATGCTTGATCCGCTGGGTCAAACGCAGGTCATCCCCTACTTGCGTGAACTGGCGAAGCGCGGCGTTAGCTTCACCTTGCTGAGTTTCGAACGGGCGAAGGCGTTCGAACCGGAAGGCGTGCGCAAGTGCGAAGAGCTGCGACGCGAACTGAGTGCCTGCGGCATCGAGTGGCACTGGCTTCGTTATCACCAGCGTCCCTCCGTGCCGGCGACGATCTACGACGTTCTCGCCGGCATTCGTAAAGCGAGATCGCTGGTCCGGCGTAACCGGATCGAGATGATCCACGCGCGTGCCCACATTCCGGCCACCATTGCACTCGCACTAAAAAATACGCTCGGGACGAAGATGATCTTCGACGTTCGCGGGTTGATGGCGGAGGAATACGTTGACGCCGGACATTGGCGGGAAGGCAGCGTTCCTTATCGAATGACGAAAGCCACGGAGCGCCGGATCTTCGCGGCGACGGATGCGGTCGTTACGCTCACGGAGCGAATCTGGCCCATCATCAAACAGTGGGACGGCTTGCGGGGCCGTGACGTGCCTCACGTCGTAGTCCCGTGTTGCGTCGACCTGTCCTTGTTTAAATTCAGCAACGACGAACGTGCAAAGCGCCGCGCCGAACTCGGGCTCAACGATAAGTTCACGATCGTCTACAGCGGCTCGCTCGACGGCTGGTATCTGACGGAACAGATGGCCGACTTCTTCGCCAGCTTCATTCGACGCCGGCCCGACGCACACTTGCTCTGGCTGACAAACGGAAGTCACGATCGCGTGAAGGAATTAATGAAGAGCCGGAACATCGCGGCAGATCATTTCAGCGTAACGTCAGTTCCCGCGCGCATGGTCCCTTCTTATCTGGCTGCTGCCGACGCGGGGCTGTCATTTATCAAACCTTGCGTCTCAAAAATTGCCTCGTCGCCAACTAAAAACGCCGAGTATCTCGCTTGCGGCCTGCCTTTAATTATCAACGCCGGCATCGGCGACTCCGACGCACTCATAACCGATTGGAAAGCGGGCGTGCTGCTCCAGGAATTCACGGAACACGAATACACAAGGATTGGGGAACGGATCGAGACCATAGCTGCCGAGCCGAACGTGAGAGGAAAGACCCGTGCCGTCGCCGAACAAGTCTTCGATCTGGAGACAATCGGAGCCGCGCGTTATGCGGCCCTTTATGAACGTGTATACTGAACCCACGCATGCGTGTTCTCGCCTTAGTCCCGGGACTCTACGATATCTCGCCTAGTCAGCGATACCGGATCGAACAGTGGGAACCACTGCTCCGCGAACGCGGCGTCGAGATCACCTACGAGCCTTTCGAGTGCCCGGATCTGAACGCGCTGCTCTATCACCAGGGCCAGATGGCGAAGAAGCTACAGCTCGTCGCCAAAAACCTCGGACGCAGGTTTGAAGCAGTCAAAAAGGCGCGCGATTACGATCTCGTTTACATCCTGCGCGAAGCGGCGCTGCTCGGCCCGCCCGTGTTTGAACGCATGGTTCACAAGACCGGCGTGCCGATCGTTTTCGACTTCGACGACGCGATCTTTGTTTCGTATCGCAGTCCTTCGAACGGCTACCTGAGTTATTTGAAGTTTGCCGGCAAGACGAAGACGATTTGCCGCCTCGCGTCGCACGTGATGGTGGGTAATCCTTATCTCGCCGAATACGCGCGGCAGTTCAACGATCATGTGACCGTGATTCCCACGACGATCGATACGAAGTCATACCAGGTGCCGCCGCCGAAATCGTCGAATGGCCCACTGATCATCGGTTGGACTGGAAGTCACAGCACGGTCCAGCATCTCGACACGTTGCGCGGCGCATTGAAGAAACTGGCGGCGCGCGAGAACTTTCGTTTGCGAGTGATCGGCACGCCCGTTTACGAACTTGCGCCGATTGACGTCGAGGCGATGCGCTGGCGCGCGAAAACGGAAGTCGACGACTTGCGCCCGATCGATATCGGCGTGATGCCGTTGCCGGAAGACAGGTGGAGCAAAGGGAAGTGCGGCGCGAAGGCGCTACAGTTCATGGGAATGGGTATTCCCACGGTTTGCTCGCCCGTGGGTGTCAACACAGAGATTATTCAGGACGATCAGAACGGGTTTCTGGCGCGCACCGAAGACGAGTGGGTCGACAAGCTGACGCGCCTGTTGCGATCGGCTGAGCTGCGACGCCGGCTCGGTCAGGCGGGACGCGCGACGGTGGAAGAGAAGTACTCGGCAGTTTCTCAGGCGCCCAGGGTCTACGAGATTTTCAAATCCGTCCTAAGGAAATCATAAAATCCGTGATGCGCAGATCGCGTTTCCTGGTACTGGCCCTGTTCGCGTTTCTGCCGTCGTTTCTCAAACGCCCGTTCTATCGCTGGTTCTTCGGGTACCACATCGGCAAGCGCGTCCGCATCGGCGTCAGCATCATCGACGCCCGCGAGTGTGAGATCGACGACGACGTTTCCATTGGTCATCTCAACGTCGTCACGCGCGTGCAGAAGCTGGTCGTGAAAGACCACGTGCGGATCGGCCATCTGAATATCATTCGCGGCGGCGACCTCGTCAGCCTGGGACGATATGCCGAGATCATCAGGCTCAACGAGATCAACTCGATTCCGGACCCGGAGGTCGTAAACCCCATCGATCCGACGTTTATTCTCGGCGATGGCAGTATCGTCACGACCGGACATAAGATAGACTTCACTGACCGGGTCGAGATTGGCAGGCGGGTGATCCTTGGCGGGCGCAATTCATCGCTGTGGACGCACAATCGCCAGCGAACGATGCCTATCACCATCGGGCCGATGGTTTACATCGGTTCTGAGATTCGCATGGCGCCCGGGAGCGGGATTGGCGCGCGCTGCATCGTGGGTATTGGTTCGGTAATTACCGCGCGGCTTGAAGAAGAGGGTAAACTAGTCGCCGGCGTCCCGGCCAAGACCATCAAGGAACTAAGTAGCGAGGACAAGTTTCTCATAGAGCGAAAAACGCGTCGTGATTTGCCGGACGACGTCTGAGAAGCACGGATGAATACGATCCTGATTATTGTGAGCCTCTTGATTTGTGGAGGCGTTGTTTATCTGTTGCCGGCCGTCGGTCCGGGCGCGCTGGCCTTCTGCGTCCTTGTCTCGCTGCCGACGCTCTACGTGCTGGCGCGCTCAGGTGACGAAAAGCAGTTTCTGCTGCGTCTCTTTCTGCTCGCCGTTCTGGCCAGGGTAATCGTCGCATCAATCATATATCTGGCCAATTTGCAGGAATTCTTCGGAGGCGACGCGAACACCTATCACCTCTTCGGCGAGTCGTTGAATCAGTCGTGGCATGGCGACGACTATCACGGCGGCCGTTATGCGACGTTTATTTCGTCGGGCGTCGGCGCGTGGGGCATGCTTTACGTCGTCGCGGCTGTTTACGAAGTGCTCGGCGCGAACATGTTCGCCATCCAATTGATCAACGCCTCGGTGGGAGCTTCGACGGCGGTAGTCGTCTTCTACACGACGCAAATACTTTTCGGGAATTCCCGCGTGTCGAAACTGGCGGCGCTGCTGGTCGCGTTTTTCCCATCACTCATTTTGTGGTCGTCGCAGGCATTGAAAGACGGCCTGATCATCATGGCTTTGGCGCTCTGCATCCTGGCAACGCTCAAGCTGATGGAGAAGATCTCGTTTGGCTATCTGGTGGTGCTCGGCGTTTGCCTGGCGGCGCTGCTGAGCCTTCGCTTTTACATCTTTTACATGATGGCCGCGGCTGTCGGCGGCAGTTTCGTAATCGGGTTGAAATCGGCGAACGCGAAAAACTTTATTCATCGCTTCGTCGCGATTGGGGCGATTGGCCTGGTGTTTACGTGGTTTGGCGTGATTCGTTTTGCGACGGTGCAGTTTGAAAAATACGGCAATCTGCAAATGGTGGCTATGAGCCGCCTGGACCAGGCGCGAAACGCCGAATCGGGCTTCGCCAAAGACGTGGACGTGCAAACGACCGAGGGCGCGTTGACGGTCATTCCAATCGGGCTCATCTATCTTTTGTTTGCTCCGTTTCCGTGGCAGCTCGCATCGCTGCGACAGAGCATCGCGTTGCCGGAGATGATTGTTTGGTGGGCTGCGTTTCCGTTGCTGGTGCTCGGGTTGTGGTATGCCGTGAAGCACCGGCTGCGGCAGGTGTCGCCGATCGTTTTGTTTACCACGATGCTGACGTTGGCTTACTCAGTCTTTCAGGGCAACGTCGGCACGGCCTACAGGCAGCGTTCGCAATTGCTCGTTTTCTACTTCATCTTCGTCGCGGTCGGCGCGGTGATTTTGAAGGAGAAAGCGGAGGACAGGGACCGGGAAGCAAAGCGGGCGAAACAGGAGTTGGCCGATTTGCAAGCCGCGCGCATTATGGCGCGCCGCAAATCCCCCGACCTGCAAGGCTTCTAAATCGGCGTTCTACCGCTGCGCCAAAATATGTGTGGAATCACAGGGTTTGTTCGAAATGACGGCAAGCCCGTTGACGAAGCGTTGCTGGCCCGGATGAATGAGGCGATCCGGCATCGCGGGCCTGACGAGGACGGCTTTTACGTCAACGGATCCGTAGGTCTCGCGATGCGCCGCCTCGCGATCATCGATCTCAAAGGCGGGCAGCAGCCGATTCACAATCGCGACCGCACCGCGTGGATCATCTTCAACGGCGAGATCTACAACTATCTCGAGTTGCGCGAGAAGCTCGAAAAACTCGGCCACACCTTCTACACCAACAGCGACACCGAAGCTATCGTTCACGCCTACGATCAGTACGGCAGCGACTGCCCGAAACATCTGCGCGGCATGTTTGCGTTTGCGATTTGGAACGAGCGCGACCAGGAACTGTTTCTGGCGCGCGACCGCGTCGGTAAGAAGCCGCTGCTTTACGCACTCGTCAACGGTCAACTGATCTTCGCCTCCGAATTCAGCGCGTTGTTACTGCACCCGGATGTCAGTCGCGACGTGGAACCGGAAGCGCTTGATTACTATCTGTCGTACATGTGCATCCCGGCGCCGCTGACGGCCTATCGCGCCATTCGGAAACTTGAGCCGGGACACTGGCTGCGCTGGCGCAAAGGCGAGATCCAGATCGAGCGTTACTGGCAACCGGACTTCACGAAGAAGCTCGCGATCGACGAAGAAGAGGCAGGCGAGCGCACGGTCGAGATCCTGCGAGACGCGGTACGCGTGCGCTTGATGTCGGAAGTGCCACTCGGCGCGTTTCTTTCCGGCGGCATCGATTCGAGCGCCGTCGTCGCGTTGATGAGTCAGGAGTCGAGTGAACGAGTCAAGACGTTCTCGATCGGTTTTGACGAACAGGACTTCAGCGAACTGCATCACGCGCGGCGGATTGCGGAACACGTCGGCGCGGACCATCACGAGTTCATCGTGCGGCCTGACGCTGTTGAAGTGTTGCCCACGCTGGTCGAGCACTATGGCGAACCTTACGCCGATTCGTCCGCGGTCCCGACTTACTACGTCGCCAAAGAAACTCGCAAACACGTGACCGTTGCGCTCAACGGCGACGGCGGCGACGAATCGTTCGCCGGCTACGAGCGATACATCGCGATGGGAATCACGGAGAAATACCGGCGCGTGCCGTCGTTTCTGCGTGAGTCGCTGATCAAAGAGACGGTGAATCTGATTCCGACCTCGCCGACGAAACGCAGCCGCGTCAGCTCGGCCAAGCGCATGCTCGACGCCGTTTCACAGCCGCGAGTGAATCGTTACGCGCGTTGGGTAAGCGTGTTCAACGACGAGAGCAAGCGGCCGCTCTACTCCGATTTCTTCCGCGAGCAAACGATGGCGGCCGATCCGACCGGGCTGTTGGAAACGTGGTTCAAGCGCGCGAACGGCATCGGCATTCTCGACGCGATGCTGTTGACGGACCAGATGACGTATCTGCCGAACGATCTGCTCGTGAAGGTCGATATCGCGACGATGGCAGTTTCGCTCGAGGCCCGTTCGCCGTTTCTCGATCATCACGTGATCGAGTTTGCTGCCAGTCTGCCGCAGAACCTGAAGGCGCGGCGGTTGACTACGAAGTATCTGCTGAAAAAAGTGCTACGGAAGTTGTTGCCAAGCGAGAACCTGAACCGTCGGAAGATGGGTTTCGGCGTTCCGATCGGACACTGGTTCCGCGGCAAGATGCAGCCGTTCCTGCGTGAGGTCGTGCTTTCCGACAAGGCGTTGCGGCGCGGGCTCTTCAATCCGGAAGCCGTGAAGCAATTGGTCGAATTGCACGCGCGCGGCGAGCGAGATTATTCGCATCAGCTATGGACGCTGTTGATGCTCGAGCTTTGGTTCAATCGGTTTATTGATTAATTCGTGTTAGAGCAATCTCCCAGTCAATGGATTCTTACTGAGGATCCACGGATCGAGAAGACTCAGCGCGCGTGTGTCGCGTGTGGTTCGTCGAAGGCGCGCCCGCTCGGAGTCAAGAACGAGTTTGAGGTCGTTTCGTGTCTCGAGTGTGATTCGGTTTACACGCCTTACTCGCCGTGGTATTCGAGCGCCTTGTTTTATACCGGCTTCTATTTGAATGCGGACGAGCTTGAGCCGCCGGCTTTCGTCAACGCACGGCTGGAGGAGATCACGGCGGAGTTCTCGCCGTATCGGCAGAACAATCGTCTGCTGGATATTGGCTGCGGTGCGGGCAATCTGCTGCAAGCGGCGCGGAAGAACGAGTGGGACGCGCAGGGGCTCGATGTTTCCGCCGGTGCAGTGAAGCACGTGCGCAGTCTGGGTTTTGAGGTGTTCGAAGGCGAACTTCAGGATGCGGGATTTCCGTCAGAACACTTCGACGTCGTGACAGCGGCGGAACTGTTGGAGCATCTGGTCGAACCGCAGCCGTTGCTGCACGAGGTTGCGCGGATTCTTCGTCCGGGCGGATTGTTTTGGACGACGACGCCGCATGCGCGCGGGCTTTCGGGACGATTGCTGGGTTTGAAGTGGCGTTGCGTTTGGCCGCCTGAGCATCTACAGCTATTCTCAGTCCGCGGATTGACGAAGTTGCTGCGTAATGCCGGTTTCCGCGCCTTGCGAATCAATACCACGGGCGGGAATCCGATCGAGATCGTTCACGCGATGGGCGGCGCGAAGAATGCGCCGAAGACCGTCGATCAGCACTTCGATCGAGTCACGACGAGTTATCAGTTGAACGAATCGATGATGAAGAGCCGTTCGCGCCGGGCGTTGAAGAATACGGTGAACGGTTTTCTGAACCTCAGTCGCCTGGGCGACTCACTGAAAGTTTTTGCCGTTAAGTAACACAGATCTAAAACAATCTGGAGGACCAACGTTGAAAGGCGTAGTGCTAGCCGGAGGTTTGGGAACGAGATTGCGTCCGCTCACCTCCGTAACAAACAAACACCTGCTGCCGGTCTACAACCAGCCGATGATCTATTACCCCATTCAGACGCTGGTCAACGCGGGAATCACTGACATCATGGTGGTGACGGGCGGCAGCTCCGCCGGCGAGTTTCTACGCTTGCTCGGCAACGGCAAAGCGTTCGGCCTCAAACACCTCAACTACACGTACCAGGAAGGCGAAGGCGGGATCGCCGACGCGCTTTCGCTCGTCGAACACTTCGCGGCTGAAGAACCGATGTGCGTCGTCCTCGGCGACAACATCATCGAAGGCAACATACTTTCAGCAGTCAACGCTTATTACGAACAGGGCGGCGGCGCGAAGATCATCTTGAAAAAAGTGCCCGATCCACAGCGCTTCGGTGTGCCTCGACTTGATGGCAACAAAGTCGTTCGCATCGACGAGAAACCGTCAGTCCCGCAGTCAGATTACGCCGTGATCGGGATTTACATGTACGACGCCGATGTCTACGACATCATCCGTTCGTTGAAACCTTCCGGCCGCGGCGAACTGGAGATCACAGATGTCAACAACGCGTACATCGAACGCAAGCAGATGACCTGGGAAGAGCTCGATGGTTGGTGGACCGATGCGGGAACGTTTGAAAGTCTGTTGCGCGCGTCGAACCTCGTCGCCGAGACAGGCGCGAACAAGCTGACGGCAACTAGTGCATGGCGGAGTTAAGTCAAACACGGATTGTGCGAATCATCGCCCGCTTGAACGTCGGCGGGCCGGCGAAGCACGTCGTGTGGTTGACGTCCGCGTTGCAGGATGCGAATTACCGCTCGTTGCTGGTCACAGGCACCGTTCCCCCGGGCGAGGAAGACATGAGCTACTTCGCCGACGAAGCCGGTGTGACGCCGTTCTACATTCCCGAGATGAGCCGGGAGATCTCGCTCAAGGACGTGATCACAGTCTGGAAACTGTTTCGACTATTTCTGCGCGAACGTCCCGACATCATTCACACGCACACGGCGAAAGCCGGAACCGCCGGAAGAGTCGCCGGATTTTTCTATCGGTGGTTGACGCCGGGAACGCTCGCCGGCCGGCCGCGCCAGTGCAAATTTGTACACACGTATCACGGCCACGTTTTTCATAGTTATTATGGACGCGCTCGGACGCGCTTCTTTCTCGCGGTTGAACGAATGCTGGCAAAGCTCGTGACGGACCGTCTGATCGTGGTCAGCGCACAACAAGGCGCTGAGATCGGCAACGACTTTCGAGTCGGACGGCAGGGACAGATCAAGGTCGTTCCGCTTGGGTTAGATCTGCAAGTCTTTGCGGATCATGCGAAGAGGCGCGCGCGGTTTCGACAGGAATTAGGGATTGATGACGAGACGATCCTGATCGGCATCGTCGGCCGGTTGACGGAGATCAAGAACCACGAGATGTTCCTGAACAGCGCGGCGCGTTTGAAATCGAACGACAAGTTGCGGTTCGTGATTATCGGCGACGGTTCGTTAAGACAAGCTCTCGAACAGCAGGTGCAGTCGCTGGGCTTACAACAAAAAGTGATCTTCGCCGGCGGACGAAAAGATCCGGAGTACTTCTATCCGGCACTCGACATCGTCGCGTTGACATCGCTAAACGAGGGAACACCGCTGACCTTGATCGAGGCGATGGCGAACGCGCGTCCTGTGGTGGCGACGGCTGTCGGTGGCGTGGTTGACCTATTAGCCGACGGACGTGGTATCTGCGTGCCGCGTGGGGATGAAAAAGCTTTTGCCGAAGCGCTCGAAAAGCTGGCTGCTGATCGACAATTGCAAAAAGATCTCGGCGTGCGCGGGCTCGAGTTCGTTCAGCGCGTATATCCGAAGGAACGGCTGGTCGAAGACATCAAATGTTTGTACGGCGAGTTAATGAACCCGAAAGTGACTTCAGAACAACGGATTAAGGAGCAGAACGTTTGCGAGTACTGATTACCGGAGGCGCGGGTTTCATCGGATCGCACCTGGCCGACGCTTATCTGAAACGAGGCGATGAGGTCTACGTCATCGACGACCTCTCAACGGGAACGATCGAGAACATTCAACATCTCAAGGGCCAGTCTCGTTTCCACTACACCATCGACACCGTCCACAATCAACCGGTCACCGCCGAACTGGTCGATCAGTGCGACGTCATCTTTCATCTCGCGGCTGCCGTCGGCGTGAAGCTCATCGTCGAGAGCCCGGTGCGGACGATTGAAACAAACGTCCGCGGCACGGAGGTAGTGCTCGGGCTCGCCAACAAGAAAAAGAAAAAGGTGCTCGTTGCGTCGACTTCCGAAGTCTACGGTCTCAGCAGCGACGTGCCTTTTCGTGAAGACGGCAACCTGGTGATGGGCGCGACGACGAAGGGACGTTGGAGCTACGCGTGCTCGAAAGCGATCGACGAGTTTCTGGCGCTGGCTTACTGGCGCGAGAAGAAGCTTCCCACGATCGTCGTGCGTCTGTTCAATACTGTCGGGCCGCGGCAGACGGGCCAATACGGAATGGTGATTCCGACGTTTGTGAAACAGGCGCTTGCCGGACGGCCGATCACTGTTTATGGCGATGGGAACCAGAGCCGCTGTTTCGGTTACGTCGGAGACGTCGTGGGCGCGCTGATCAGGCTGATGGATCACAACGAAGCCGTGGGCCAGGTTTTCAACATCGGATCGAACCAGGAGATCACGATACTCGAGCTCGCCAGGCGAGTGAAGGAACTTACGCAGTCCGATTCAGACATCGTTTTTGTACCGTATGACGAAGCTTACGAAGAAGGTTTTGAAGACATGCCGCGGCGCGTGCCGGACATTACAAAGGTCAGTGAATTAGTTGGTTTCCGTCCCGAAATGAGTCTGGATGGGATTCTCAAGTCTGTGATTGATTATCAGAGTCGGAGATAGTTTTTAGAACACCGATTTAATGATTATGCCTTTTAGCCCGCGTACGCTGCTGGCTGTTGCCGCGTCATTTGCTGTTGCGCTGATACTGACGCCGCTTGTGCGCGCTTTCGCGAGGCGCTTTCGTTTCGTTGCCGCGCCGAAGAGTGATCGCTGGCACAAAAAACCGACCGCCATGCTTGGCGGCGCGGCCGTCTGGCTGTCGGTGATCATCACCTACCCCATCTTCATCTCCGGAACGACCTACGGAAAGTTCATCCTGCTCGCCAGCACGTTTCTCTTCGTCGTCGGACTCGTCGACGACATCCTGCACATCAAGCCGTACCAGAAATTGATCGGCCAGGTAATGGGCGCGGCGTACGTTGTCTATTACGGCCTATCGCTGCCGTGGACGGGATCGGCGCTGCTCAACATGGCGCTGGCGATCTTCTGGCTGATCGGAATCACCAACGCCATCAACCTCCTCGACAACATGGACGGCCTTGCCGCGGGCATCGCCGTGATCGCCGCCGGCTTTCTCGCGCTCAGTTTCGTGAACACCGGTCAATACAGCGAAGCGCTGGTGATGCTCATCTTCGCCGGCGCGCTCCTGGGATTTCTTGTTTACAATTCGAATCCCGCCTCGATCTTCATGGGCGACTGCGGATCGATGTTCATCGGGTTCTTCCTGGCGAGCTCGGCTTTGATCAACGTCAGCGGCGGCAGATCCAGAAGTCTTCTGCCGGTATTGGCGGTGCCGATCCTCGTGTTGTTCATTCCGATCTTTGACACGACGTTCGTCACAGTGCTGCGCAAACTATCGGGCCGATCGGCGTCGGTGGGCGGACGCGATCACACTTCACATCGACTGGTAGCGCTGGGAATGTCGGAACGACGCGCGGTCCTGATGCTTTACGGCTTCGCCGGGCTATCGGGCGTGTTGGCGATGCTGGTCCAGAGAGCGCGGCTCGACGTGAGCCTCGCGGCCATCGCCGGCTTCACGATCCTGCTGACCTTGCTCGGCGTCTATCTCGCGGGCGTGAAAGTCTACGACCAGAGCGAAGAAGCGATGGCGCTCAAGGAGAAGCCGCTCTACACGTTTCTCGTCGATGTATCGTACAAGCGGCGCATCTTCGAAGTGCTGCTCGACGTGGTGCTGGTGATCCTCTCGTACTGGTCCGCGTATGCGATCAACTTTCCGCCGGCGAGCCCGGCGTGGACTTTGTTCATGCGGACCCTGCCGGTGCTCATGTTCGTGAAGATGTCCGTGTTTCTGGTCATGGGTGTGTACCGCGGGCTTTGGCGTTACACCAGCACGAGCGATATGGTCGTGTTCGCGAAGGCGGTCGCCGTCAGCTCGGTGGCGAGCGTGTTGATGGTGTTGTTTGTTTTCCGGTTCGAGGGTTTCTCGCGCACCGTCTTCGCGATCGACGGGGTGCTGATGTTCTTGTTTCTGGCGGGCAGCCGCATGGCGTTCCGACTGTTTCGACAAGTGTTACCCGCGGTCAGCACACACAATGGGCGGCGCGTTTTGATCTATGGGGCCGGCGACGGCGGCGAGTTGCTATTGCGTGAGTTACGAAACAACCGCGAGTTGAACTTGTCGCCGATCGGGTTTCTCGACGACGACCCGGCGAAGAGTGGAAAAGTCATTCACGGCTTGCGCGTGTTTGGCGGCAACGGCGATCTGGCTAGTGTCTGCGCGCAGCATGAGGTCGACGAGATCGTCATTTCGAGTTTGAAGATGACTGAGGAGCGCATCCAGGAAGTTTTGCAGAGTTGCTACGAGCGCGAGATCGTCGTCAAGAGAATGCGCATCACGATCGAGGAACTGAATTCGGATTAAAACCACCGCTATGCCGCAGGAACTGGTCCAGGTAAACGTCCGTAACCCGCTCGTGCGTGTCGTGCTGATCCTGCTGCTGCTGGTTGCGGGCGTGTGGTCGTACTTCGCCGTGCGCTGGTACGTCGGAAACACCCTGGCCGAGAATTTCAACCCGGAAGGGAGCAACCTGCGGGTGGCGGAAATGGGGGTCTCACTCGCGCCGGATGATCCGCTGACGCACTGGCGCATCGCTCAGGTCAACCAGAAGATCCTTCCACTCGACCAACAGGGACAGACCATCGCCGAATACGAACGTGCCGTAAAACTCTCGCCCAACGACTATCGGTTCTGGATGGCGCTTGGGACCGCGTACGAACAGACGGGCGACAGGGTCAAGGGGGAACAGGCGTTGAAGCGCGCGGTCGCGCTCGCGCCTGCCTACGCTTACCCGCGCTGGTATCTCGGGAACCTGTTGTTGCGGAGCGGCCGTTACGATGAGGCGTTCAACGAACTGCGACTGGCCGCCGAGGCCAACGACGAGTTACAGCCACAGCAGTTCCATCTGTTGTGGGCGATCTACAGCGAAGACCTGGAAGGGTTGAAGCGGGCGATTGGGCCAAGCTCGCAGGCGCGCGCCGGTTTCGCCGTTTACTTGTTTAATCAACAGCGGTATGACGACGGGTTGCGCGTCTGGGATGTTCTTTCCGCGGACGAGAAGAAGGCGAACCGCGACGCCGGACATTCGATCGTCTCGAGTTTAATCACCGCGAAGCGGTATCACGACGCGGTCCAGGTCTGGAACGAGATCGCCGCGAATGAACGATATCGCGCGGAGCTTGGCAAGGTGTTCGACGGCAGTTTTGAAGAGTCGATCAACTATGGACCGGAGATGGTGTTTGGCTGGCAGGTGAAAGCGGCGCCGCAACTCCAGATTGGGATTGATCCCGCGAGGAGCAACGGCGGCGTGCGTAGTTTGCGGCTCGCGTTTCAGGTCCGCGCCAATCTCGAGGCGCTCAACGTTTCGCAACTCGTGCCGGTTACGCAAAATACGGAATATGAATTCGAGTGTTATCTCAGCACTGAAAAGCTCGAGACGGGCAGCGCGCCGTCGATCGAGATCCTCGACGCCGCTACTGGAAGCGTGCTCGCGCAATCGGGCCACGCGCCGAGCGGCAGCACACCGTGGAACCGTGTGAACCTGACGTTCAAGACGACTGATAAGACTGAAGCAGTGTTACTCAAGATCGTGCGCGCCTCGTGCGTCACAGAAGAGACTTTGATTTGTCCGATATTTGGATCGGTTTGGTATGACGACTTCAGTTTCAAACGACGAGGTTAGTGTCCTGGTAAGTCCGGGGGCGCAGCCATTGGTGGGCACGACGTCCCAGGACCGCGGCGTGTATCGCATCCGTCACACCCTGGCGAGTCGTTTCGCGTTTCTCGTGATCTGCATCGGCATCGTCATGTCGGCGCTCGCTTACGGCACGGTTCATTACTGGGCGCTCGGGCTTTTCAACCTCGGCGGACTGACATTGCTCGTGCTCTGGGTGTTGGACGCATGGCGTCTCGGAAATTTTCGTGTCAGCCGAAACGTGCTGCAAGTTCCGCTGCTCGGCGCTTTAGTGCTCGGACTGATTCAACTATTACCATTTCGCGACGTCAGCGCCGACGCTGCACTCGCGACAGGCGTCTCCAGCACGCTGTCGTTCGACCCTTACTCGACCCGGCTCGTGCTGGTGCAGTTGGCCACGCTGCTGATCTACTTTTCCGCGTCGCTTGTCTTCATCGATACGCCGCACCGTCTTCATGTGATGGTGCGGACGATCATGATCTTCGGCTTCTGCCTCGCAATCTTCGGATTGACGCAGTCGTTCACCAGTCCGACAAAGGTCTACTGGATACGCGAGCTCAACCAGAGCACCGCGTTCGGTCCGTTCATCAATCGACACCACTTCGCGGGTTACATGGAACTGACGATTGCTTTGCCGTTGGGGCTCCTGTTTGCCGGCGCTGTCGATAAGGAGAAGCGAATACTGTATGGGTTCGTCGCCGGACTGATGGGCGTTGCGCTCGTCATGACTGCGTCGCGCGGCGGCATCATCAGCCTCGTGGCGGAAGTCATCTTCTTCGCGATTACGACTGCGGTCTTCAGGAAGCACAGCGAAGAACGGCATCGCCGGACGAGCCGGTTGAAGAGTGTTGCAGTGCGAGCGGGGTTGGCAGTGGGATTGTTGATTACGCTGTTTTTCGGGGTGTTGGCGCTGGGCGGCGAGATGTCGATAAACCGGTTGATTGTCGACAGCGTCAATACCAACGATCCGACGACGGGGCGCGCGCACTTTTGGTCGGTCACGTTGCAGATCATCAAGGCGCATCCGCTGCTCGGCACGGGCCTGGGAGCGTTCGGCGTGATCTACACGCAGTTCGATACGCGCAACGGGCTGTTTCGACTCGAACAGGCGCACAACGATTATCTTCAGGTGCTGTCGGATGGCGGGATTATTGGGGCCGCGCTGGCGCTGGCGTTTGTGGCGTTATTGTTTTACAAGGCTTTCGGGAGGGCGGGATCGCGTGACGACTTCCGGCGCGGTGTGGCGCTGGCGTCGCTGGGCGGGTGTTTCGCCGTGCTGGTCCATAGCTTTTTCGATTTCACGTTGCACACGACTTCAAACGCGCTGCTTTTCCTGGTGCTGGCCGCGTTGGCGACGATCAACGGCCGGGTTGAGGATGCACCGCGCAGACGGCGTCGCCGCAGATCATCGAGTTCGGGATCTTAAATCCGTGTTACCTGGTATAGACGATGGCGAAAGCGAAAATGAAAGCGAACGAAGGCGCGTCTTCAATTCCGGGCCTGTGCCTGGAGGCTGTACTGCGGCACGGTAAAGCCGACGCGCTGAATCAACGTTCCGAAGGTAAATGGCACGCGATCTCGGCGGAGGGCTTCGTCGAAAGAGTGAAGAACATTGCGCTGGGACTGGCCGCGACGGGTATCCGTCCAGGCGATCGCGTCGCGTTGTTGTCGGAGAACCGGCCCGAATGGTCGATCGTGGATTTGGCGATCCTGAGTCTGGGCGCGATCAACGTCCCGATCTACACGACGCAGGCAGTAGACCAGATCGACTTCATCCTTTCCGATTCAGGCGCCCGCGCCATCTTCATTTCCAACCGCCGTCTTTACAAACACGCGCAACCAGCACTCGCAAACCGCCAGCTCGAATACTTGATCTTCTTCGATTCGGAAGTTGCAGAAGTGGTCGAACGCTCGATTGTTCTCGACGAGATGGAGAAGCGCGGCCGCGCGCTCGCCGGACAGCGTCCCGAGGCTTACGACGCGTACCTAAAAGCGGTCAGGCCCGACGATCTCGCCACGATCATCTACACGTCCGGCACGACGGGCGAGCCGAAAGGCGTGATGCTGACGCACAACAACTTCATGTCGAACGTTGTGTCGATCGGCGCTGGTCTGCCGATCCTGCCGAGCGACGTGGCGCTGTCGGTGTTGCCGTTGTCGCACATCTTCGAGCGCACCGGTTTCTACGTTTTCTGTTACTGCGGAGTCTCCGTCTATTACTCCGCGTCGTTCGATCAGGTTGGCGAAAACCTGCGCGAGGTCGCGCCGACGATCATGACCGCGGTGCCGCGTCTGTTCGAGAAGGTCTACCACCGGATCATCAAGAAAGGGATGGCGGAAAAGGGCGTCAAGAAAAGTATCTTCATGCAATCGCTCGAGGTGGGCCAGCGCTACGGAGAACTGAAAGACAAGCGTCGCTGGATCTCGCCGCAAATGCGTTTGAAACAGGGGTTGGCGAGTAGGTTGGTGTTTTCGAAGTGGCGCGCGGGTGTTGGCGGGCGACTGCGGTATTTCGTTTCGGGTGGTGCGCCGCTTTCGCCGGCGCTTTCTTACGCCTATCTCGCGGCAGGGATTCCGATTCTTCAGGGGTATGGTGCGACTGAGACGTGTATCGTCTGCGCGAATCGGCCGGGAAATAATCACGTCGGATCGGTAGGGATTCCGTTCGATGGAATCGAGCTGAAGATCGCTGAGGACGGGGAGATCCTGGTTCGCGGGCCGAACGTGATGCGGGGTTATTACGGTCAGCCTGAAGCGACTGCCGCCGTGATCAAGGACGGCTGGTTTTATACCGGCGACGTCGGTCACATGGACAAACAGGGCCGGCTTTACATCACGGATCGCAAGAAGGATCTGTTCAAGTTGTCGAATGGAAAGTATGTAGCGCCGCAGTTGATCGAGAGTCTGTTGAAGCAGAGTGAGTTTGTCAGTCAGGTGGTCGTGGTTGGTGCTGGACGAAAGCAGCCGGTCGCGTTGATCGTGCCTGATTGGGAAAATCTGAACGAGGCGCTGGCTGAGGCGGGTGAAAAAGACGCGCCGAAGGATCATGCTTCGCTTGCGAAGTATCCGGCGGCGGTGAAGATCGTTCAGCAGGACATCTCTGCGTTGACGTCTTCTTTGAGTGACTATGAACGCATCCGCCGAGTCGCACTCCTACCGAACGATTTCACCATCGACGGCGGTGAACTGACCCCCACCCTGAAAGTGAAGCGCCGCGTCATCGACGAACGCTTCGAGGACGTCATCGAATCGCTCTACAACTAGATCCGTGTTCTAACTCACTTCCCGCAAGGGCGCTATTCGACGTCTCAAGGGTGTAAGAACAACTACCACTTCCTTCCCGCAAGGGCGCTATTCAACGGCTCAAGGGTGTAAGAACAACTACCACTTCCTTCTCGCAAGGGCGCTATTCGACGTCTAGATCCGTGTTTTTCGTGGTTCGCCCAGGATCGACTCCGCCAATATCCTGAGGTTCATGGGGATTTCAGGTGGCTGCGAGCGACCACGGCGTTCGCTACGGTGATGCGCCAGCAAGGTTACTTCGGCGCTACAGAATTCACAGGTTTCGAGGTGCTGCTTGACCAGGGTGAACACCATCGGCGAGAGCCTTTGGCTCGCAAACGAGAGCAGGGTCGTCGACGTGGGACAGGCGGCCGTTTTTCTGAACGTGAGTTGTTTGAGTGAGCCGTTCATCTTGTTACAGCTAGATTCACTCGTACAAATACAGTCAATTCGACACGCTTTCCAGCACTTTTCTCCTGTTTTACTCAGCTTTTTCCGCCCCTGCTCTCCGTGTAAAAAGATGTTGCTCCTTCTTTAAAATGCTGGTACGATGTCTCGCGTCGGTCATGAGCAAAGCGCGCGCCCGCGCGGGTCTCTGACCTCTCCAGGAAACACCCAAAGCCGCTCATTCGCGGAACAAATCGGGCCAAAAACTTAAAGATTCTGAACTTGCCTCCCGGGCCAAGTGCCTGAATTTTTCATGTCCGCAACAATTAACAAGCTCCCAAAACCAGATTGGAATCACTCTCTCCACCCACTCCACCGGCATTGATCCAGCGCGGCTTATCCCGTTACGGGCCTGCAAGAGGGAACACGGAAAATCCTGTGAAATCCATAAGTGAAGATTCGGAAAATACGGTGCCGCCAGGCGCAGCCGAAAAGGTCGCCGCCGCGGGCGACAAACGTCCGCACGTAAGAGCGCGCCGCGCCGACCGCCAGGGTAAGACTGCCAAATGGGTCGAGAGTCTTCGCTCGTCCGATGTCAATCGCCTGTGGACCGACCTGCACCGCATAGTCTCACACCATCCGCTGGTGCGAGCGTCGCGCAGCGCCGGACTGCTGGTCGAAGAAGGCGCCGGCACGGCATATACGGATCTCACGCAGGAACTTTTCGTCCAACTTCTCAGCAAAAACCGCTTCGAACACTATCTCGAGACCGGCATGGCCGATTACGAGATAGAGTGTGAAATCAGCCAGATCGAACTGACTAACCTGCTGACGGCCGAACTGCGGAAGCGCCATCCGGAGAGCTATCGTCTCGCCCGTCGCATCTCGACCCTGATCCAGTCGAGCACCAATTTTCGGCGCTTCGACTCGAGCGGAATAGACGACGAGCCACATCGCCGTTTGGCCGACCGTGTTTACGGTTTGAGCGAGTGGAGCACTAACAAATCGCGCCGGGGAGCGCACGAAGTCGAACAGCGCGTGCAGATGATTCCGGTCAGGCAAAGAGACACGCGGATGGTCGGCTGCACCGGCGATTCGCAGGTAGTCATCAGCAATCCCGACCTCGAGGATTTGATCGTTTCGGTACTGGATGCGGTCGATTCGCCAGTCGACGTGCGGACGTTGCGGTCGTTGGTGATGTCGCGGCTGCCGGTAATGGATATTTACCTGGTTCCGCTCGACGGCGACGACAGCGACAGCGAAAACAGCAACAGTTACGAGCCGGTTGATAAGCGCGAAAATCCTGAAGAAGGGCTGGTTCGGCGGGAGTCGGAGCGTGAGGCGGCCGGGTACGTCGACCAGTTTCTGGTCAGTCTAAACGAGGCTGTCAGGGGCAAAGTCAAGCAGTACAACCGGATTATCGGCGTGCTCTGGTATTGCTATTTGAGCCCGGATCATTCGACGCAATTGGAAGTTGCGGCTGCATTAGGCGTTTCTGATTCATTGGTGTCAGACTACCGCCGCCGTATCGAGCAGGAGCTGAGGGCGTTGTCGTTCAGCGAAGTCGAGGAGGCGAAGCAGTTTGAGCTGGCGCTGCGGGCCCACGTCAAGACCCTGTTTTTTGAGATGGAAGAGAAAGAGGTGGCGGTTTAGGCACAACTTCGACAGATTTTGAAGGTAGATGATGTTTGAAGGCTGCTGCGCTCCCCGCGTCGCAGCCTTAACTTTGTCGGGACTGGAACGCGGATTTCTTGCGGATTAGTTGGGGTTAAGTTTTAATTATCAACGAGTTTAAGAGGGAGTGCGGGAAAACGTGGAGGCAATCTTTTGGTTGAGCCTGGCGGCGATTGGATATGCCTACGTCGGCTATCCCCTCTTGCTCATCGTTCTTAGCCGCCTGCGGCCCAGGCCGGTTAGAAGCGGGCACTGGACGCCGTCGGTAACCGTCATCATCGCGGCCTACAACGAGGAACGAGACCTCGCCGCGAAACTGGAAAATACTCTCGCGCTCGATTACCCCCCGTCGCATCTCGAGATCATCGTCACTTCCGACTGCTCTTCCGATCGCACGGACGAGATCGCCCGCAGCTTTGCTTCGCGCGGCGTCCGGTTGCATCGGCAAGAGGAACGGCTCGGCAAAACCGCCGCGCAGAACGCCGCCGTCACGAAAGCTCGCGGCGAGATCATCGTCTTCTCCGACGCGACGACGCACTATCGTCCCGACGTTTTGCGGTTGATGATACCGGCGTTTGCCGACAAGAGCGTCGGCTGCGTCACGGGACGAGTAATCTACCAGGACGACAAGGATTCGAACGTCGGCGCGGGCACACAGTCTTACTGGAACTACGAGTTCTTTCTCAAGAAACACGAGAGCAACGTCTGCTCGCTCATCGGCGTTTGCGGTTGCATGTACGCGGTGAGAGCGTCGGCTTACATCCCGCTCTACAACGAAGCGTGCAGCGACTTCATCATCGCGACGACGATGGTCGAACAGGGCTTGCGCGCGGTCTACGTCCCCGAAGCTGTTTGCACTGAAGAGCCGAACCGCCAGGCGAAGAAAGAACTGGCGGCTAGAGTCCGCATCATCTCGCAGACGTTTTCGGACCTATGGCGAAATCGAAACGTGCTGAATCCGTTAAAGAGTGGTTTTTATGCGATCCAGTTATGGTCGCACAAACTGATGCGCTACCTGGTGCCGGTGTTCCTGATTGCTATCTTCATTACGTCGGCCGTGCTTGCGACGCGCAGTGCTTTTTACGCGGCGGTCTTCGTGCTGCAAGTCGCTTTCTATCTGGCGGCGCTGGTTTCGTGGATCCTGGAGAAGTTAGGTCTGACGGTTGGTCTGCTGGCGTTGCCGCAGTATTTCGTGATCACGAACCTGGCGTCGTTGATCGCGTTCGTTAAGTTTTTGACCGGGGAAAGGTACACGCGTTGGGAACCGAGCCGCGAGTAAACAAGATGAAGAACGCGCTGTCGATAGATCTGGAAGACTGGTTCTGCGTCCACAATCTGGCGCGCGCGATCAAGCGCGACGATTGGGACAAGTGCGATCTTAGAGTGCGTGCGAACACGACGCGCATTCTCGATCTGCTCGATCGGCACAACGTTCGCGCGACGTTTTTCATTCTCGGTTGGGTTGCCGAACGCGCGCCGGATCTGATTCGCGAGGTGGAAGCGCGCGGACATGAGATCGGCGTTCATGGTTACAACCACCTGCTGCTGACGGAGATCACGCCTGAAGAGTTCGACGAAGATCTGGCGAAGGCGCTCGAAGCGATTGCGAAGACGGGCATCAAGACACAACCCGTAGGCTTTCGCGCGCCGTCGTTCTCGATGGTCAAGTCGACGAAAGACTGGGCACTGCCGATTCTGGAGAAGTATGGCTTCCAGTACGATTCATCGGTCTTTCCGGTTGGTTTTCATCCCGACTACGGCATCGCCGACGCGCCGCTGAGCCCGTACAAGATCACCGATAAGCTTTACGAGTTTCCGATGAGCGTGCTCGAGATGTTCGGGCGGCGTTTTCCGTTCTGCGGCGGCGGCTACTTCCGGCTGTTTCCCTACAGTTACACCCGCTTTTGCATGAAAAAGGTCAACGAACAGGGCCGGGCGGTCGTGTTTTACCTGCATCCCTGGGAACTCGATCCGGAACAGCCGCGGATTAAAAATTTGTCCGCTTCTCAGAAGTTTCGACACTATCGCAATTTAGATCAAACAGAGCGGCGGTTAGGCCGCCTGGTCAACGATTTCCAATTCACCACGGTTAGAGAGGTGCTTCAGATTTGAACAACGAGATTCAGGCGCAGCGCACGTTCTGGAACAGCGAAGCTGATGCTTTCCAGCGAATCTACACGCATCGCAAGTCGAAGTTTTCCAACACGCTCGACCAGATCTTCCGCAAGGACATGTACGAGCGTTTCCAGTTCACGATTGCGAATTGCGAACCGATCCCGGGACGAACGTTCCTTGACGTCGGGTGCGGCAACGGCCTTTACGACTTCGAGCTCGCGCGACGAGGAGCGCGCAAGATCGTTGGGCTCGACATTGCCGAAGTCATGATTGGTCTATGCCAAAAAGCAGCCGCAGACCAAAACTTCGACGATCGATGCACTTTCATTCAGACGGACCTGCTGGAGTGGAACAACGCCGGCCAGAAATTCGACGTGAGTTTCGGTATCGGGTTGTTTGACTACATCAGCGACCCTTTGCCGGTGCTGCGCAGGATGCTGGCACTGAGCAATGATAAGGTGATCATGGCGTTCCCGCGGTTGTGGACCTGGCGCGCGCCAATCAGGAAGGTGAGACTGACGATCAAAGGCTGCGACGTCTTCTTCTACAGCGCCGCCCGCATTAACAAGCTGATGAAAGACGCCGGTTTCAGCCGTCACACGCTGACGAGGGTTGGCAAGCTCTACTGCGTAGTTGCTTATCCATAAACTCTCCCGCTCGCGTTCTATGCGATCAAAACCCGATGCATTCGATTACGAAGGCGTCTTCCCGAGCCGCGCAGCTCGCGGCCGGGAAAGTGCTGCCCCGATCGAAGTGTGGCCCAGCACGGGAAAGCTCAAATCGTTCGACGATGACGTCGTCGCCGTTCCTGCTCCTGCCGTTCAGAAAACCGAAACCGACGCGTCTTTGCTGACGAGGAGTGGAAACTGGATTCGCCGCCGCGGACACACGATCAGCTTCGCGCTTCTTTTCGTGTTCAGCGTCATTCTCTACGTGCGGCCGTATGAACTGATCCCGGCTCTTTCGTCGTTGAATCAGATGGCGTTCTACGTTGGGATCGTCACGCTCGCCGTCTACTTCGGAACTCAAATCGCTCTCGAAGGAAACCTCACCGCTCGCCCGAAGGAGATCAACCTGGTCCTGCTGCTCGGCCTCGCCGCGCTCTTGTCGATGCCGATGGCGGAATCGATTGCGGACGCGTGGAAGGTTTTCAGCGAGATGCTGATCAAGACGCTCGTGATCTTCGTCGTGCTCGTCAACGTCGTACGCACGGAACTGCGGCTGAAGATGCTGCTGTGGCTGGTGCTCTGCGTCAGCGTTTATCTCAGCATCACCGCCATCATTGACTACAGGACAGGCAATTTCGCGGTCTCGTATGGCGATATCGCGCGCATCGGCGGCAGAATCGGAGGCCTGTTCGGGAATTCGAACGATCTGGCACTGCACCTCGTGACGATGATCCCGATCGCCGTGACAATGGGGCTCAGCGGACGTAACCCTCTCAAGAAGCTAGTCTATTTCGGCGTGACGGCGCTGATGGTTGGCGGCGTGGTTGTGACTTTCTCGCGCGGCGGGTTTATCGGTCTGGTCGCGGCGACGTTCGTGCTGGTGCGGAGATTGGGTAAGAAGAACCGAGTAGCGACGACGACGGCGTTGGTCTTTGCCGTGATCTTGTTCGTGGGTTTGGCGCCCGGCGCTTTCTCGAGCCGGCTCGGAACGATTTTCAACTCTGCCTCGGACCTGACTGGTTCGTCCAGCCAGCGCACGGAAGTTTTGAAACGCTCCTTCTGGGTAGCACTGCGATACCCGGTTTTTGGCGTTGGCATCGGAAACTTTCGCTTGAAGTCACCGCGAAATTTGGAGACGCACAATGCGTACACGCAAGTCGCTGCGGAGATGGGACTGGCCGCCGCCGTGATGTACATCATGTTTCTGGTCCATCCGATTCGACGCATGCGGCTGGTGGAAAAGGAGAGCTACGAACATCCGGACCGAAGGAGGTTCTACTATCTGTCGGTCGGGTTACAGGCCTCGCTGGTCGGTTTCATGTTCAGCAGTTTCTTTGGCGCGGTCGCCTATCAGTGGTACGTCTACTATCTGGTGGGTTACGCCGTTTGTCTCCACCGGCTGTACATCATGAAGTTCCCGCCGGAAGATGAGTTTGCGCGCGAACGTTGGGAGCACCCCTTCTCCAAGAAGACATGGAAGCTAATTGGTGGTTAATCCGTGTTTCGGTAGAACGCGGATAGGTACGAGATGGATCTAATCGGCGGAATTCACGACGGCTTGTCACTTCACGTGCTGATGCCGTTTTCACGGCTACAGCGGTCGTCCCGCCCCACTACCAGACCGACGCAACAGGCTTTCGACGAGGGCCTTCGCTTCCGCCACCAGACCTCGACCTGGAACCAGGAACAAAAGTCGCGGTGGATACTCGAGCGGCTGCGCACCGTCGTGAGGCGAGCTTACGAAGAGACCACCTATTACCGCGAGCTTTTCGATCAGCACGACTTCGATCCGAACGGCGATTTTAGTTTCGAAGAGTTTTCACGTTTGCCCGCACTCGAGCGAGAGCACGTTCACGAAGCCGGACCAAAGCTTCTATCGTCCTCAGTTCCGAAAGAGCAGCTTCGAAAAGATAGCACCGGTGGTTCGACCGGCGTTCCTACCGAGATCTGGTTAGGACCAAACGAACGCGGCTGGCGCGACAGCGGCATGGAACACTTCTTCGAAACGCTCGGCGTTCCGGAAGGCAGCCGAACAGCGCTGCTCTGGGGCCATCACCTCGATCCCAAGGCCACCGATTCGTTTCGCGATCGCTATCAGGCGTTTGTTTCAAACGTGAGATGGTTCGATTCGTTGCGCCTGTCGCCGCAGACGCTCGACCAATATCACGAGGAGCTCGAACACTTCCGTCCTGCCTGCATCATCGCGTACGCGAGCGCGCTCGGTTATCTCGCCGAGCACGTGCTTGCGAGGAAGTACAAACCTAACTATCCGACTCGCTGTCTGATCACCGGCGGCGAGAAGCTGTGGTCCAGGCATCGCGCACTTATCGAAGAAGCGTTTGGCCGGCCGGTGCATGAAAGATACGGATCGCGCGACGCTGGATGTTTGGGCGTGCAGTTGGACCGCACGAACCCGCTCGAGTACACGATTGATTGGTCGTACACGTTGGTCGAACCGGAACTGCCGCAACCGGAGTCGCCGATTCTGATCACCAAACTCCAGGCGGACGCGATGCCGATGATTCGCTACCGCATCGGCGACGTCGGCAAGTTTCCGGCAGGCAGTAAACCGGGACACCCGGCGTTTGTTTTGGAGGATGTGATGGGCCGGGTTATCGATCGAATTTCGTTGCCCGACGGCCGCTGGGTTGCGGGACAGGAAGTACCGCACTTGTTGAAGGATTATCCGGTGCGGGAGTTTCTGTTCTTGCAGCGTCGGGACCATTCAGTTGAGCTTCAGATCGTGCCGCAGAAGGAATTCAACGAGAACAGCCAGCGACAGATCGAACAAACATTGAAGGCAAACTTACCCGGTCTGCCAATCAAAATTGAATTAACAGAATCCGTGGTCCGGACGAAGTCGAACAAGTGGCGTCCGGTGATCAGCGAAGTATGAACAGCAATTTCGAAACGAGTCTGGCATTGGTGGAGACCGGCGCATACGGCGACGAGTCAATCGCACGCTCTATCGATCGATTGTGGTCTCACCTGGGCTGGGAAAATCTGATTCCCGCAGGCGCGCGCGTGCTGATCAAGCCCAATTTCGTGCTTCATCACAATCAGGGTGACGGCGGAATGGATCCGATGATCACGCATCAGTCCGTCGTCAAAGCAGTCGCGCATGCTGCCCTGCAAACGGAAGCCTCGGAAGTGATTGTCGGCGATGCTCCGATTCAGACCGCGGATTTCGCGGCGCTTCTGGAAACGACCGGACTCGGCGCATGGGGCGAAACTCTCAAGCAAGCCGATTCTCGTTTCAAGGGCGTGAAGGACTTCCGCCGGACCACCGCGCGGTACGTAAACGGCGTTCGAGTTGCCGAAGAGAACGTGCTCCCTGAAGACGACTTCGTGCTGTTCGATTTAGGCGTGGAGAGTCTGCTCGAACCCATCACCGACGAGAAAGGCGACTTCCGCGTCACGTGCTACGACCCACGGCTGATGGCTAAGACGCACGGCCAGGGACGGCATCGATATCTTGTCGCGAAAGCAGTGCTGGAAGCCGACGTCGTCATCAATCTGCCCAAACTCAAGACGCACAAAAAAGCCGGCATCACGTGCGCGCTCAAGAACCTGATCGGCATTAATGGAAACAAGGAGTACCTGCCGCATCACCGGCTCGGCGGCGCTGACCTGGGCGGCGACTGTTATCCCGGAAACTCTCGAGTTAAGCGAATGTTGGAATACGCCGCCGATCAGCAGAACCTGACTGACTCCGGAACGATGGGACGAGTTTGGGGCGAAGTTGCGACGCAACTCAACCGCGTGCTTCACCTGATGGGTGACAATCTCGGAATCGAAGGTTCCTGGAGCGGCAACGACACGATCTGGCGCACCGGTCTCGATCTCAATCGCATCCTGCTTTATGGCAAGACTGACGGTTCGATGTCGCCCGAACCGAGCCGCAGAGTGGTCCACCTGGCGGACGCAGTCATCGCCGGACAGGGAGACGGTCCATTGTCGCCGCAGCCGCTGCCGCTCGGACTGTTGTTTGCCGGAAACAACGCGGCGTGCGTCGATTGGTTTGGCGCGCGGCTGCTTGGGTACGATCCCCAACTGTTGCCTATCGTGCGCGAGGCGTTCGCCGAGTTTCGCTGGCCCATCTCGCTCGCGCGGCCTGACGACATTACGCTGGTAGGCGATTGGGGCAACGGCAAGCTCGATCGCGTGATGAAAGAGATGCCGGACGTTCTTCATCCACTTGGTTGGCGAGATGCAGCCGCGGCAGAGCTGGTGAAATAGAGACTTGAGATACAACGCACTACAACTCATCGGCAGTTTTCATCAGGGCGGATCTGAAAGACAGGCCGTGCAGTTAACGCGACTGCTGTTGGAAAGCGGGCGCTGCAACGTCTTCGTCACCACCATGGACCGCGAAGGCGTGCTGTTGGAAGACATGAACCGAATGGGGTTGAACGACATTCCCGAGTTCCGACTCAACAGCTTCTACGATCTTCACACCGCGCGCCAGGTTTGGCGCTTTGCGCGGTATTTGAGAAAGCACGAGATCGACGTCGTTCACACGCACGACTTTTACACGAACGTATTCGGCATGGCCGCGGCGGCGCTCGCCCGCGTGCCTGTGCGAATCGCGTCGCGGCGCGAGTCGGCGGTCCGTCCTGAAAGTCAGCGGCTCGTCGAACGTGGCTCGTATCGAGCGGCCCACGCAGTCGTCGCCAACTGCGAAGACGTCCGCCAGCAGTTGATCAGAGAAGGCGTACCGGCGCGTAAGGTTAGAACGATCTACAACGGCCTCGACGTCGCGCGAGTGCAACCCACGCAAACGGACAGAAGAGAGATACTGAATTCGCTTAAGCTACCTGAACAGGCGCGCGCCGGCGCGCGCTTTGTAACGATCATGGCAAACATGCGCGCGCACGTTTGGAAGCCTGAACCTGCTTGTTACAAAGATCATCCGACGTTTCTGCGGGCCGCCAAGAGGGTGCATGACAGCGTTCCGGACGCGGCATTCATCATCGCGGGCGAGGGTGAGCTTATGGAGGCGACGCAGGAGTTGGCGCGCAGTCTCGGCATCGCGGATCGCACGTTCTTTATCGGCAGGTGCAAGGACGTCGGCTCGGTGTTGTCGATCTCCGAAGTTTGCGTGTTGAGCTCGAGCTCCGAAGGTTTTTCGAACGCAATTCTCGAGTACATGGCGGCCGGCCGGCCAGTGGTTGCCACTGATGTCGGCGGCGCGAGAGAAGCGATTGTTCACGGCGAAACGGGTTACCTCGTTCCCGTGGGTGATCACGATCAATTAGCGCAGCACATTATCGATTTGTTATTGGATTCCGAGAATGCTCGGTCCATGGGTGAAGCCGGCAGAAGACGCGTGAACGAAAAGTTTTCTTCCGTCAAACAGCTACAAAACGTAGAGAGCCTTTACAACGAATTGCTGCCACAAAAGGGCACAAAAAACGCAAGAACGTTTTCAGTAAATGTCGATAGATACTAGAAAGCTTCGAGTCCTGATAGTGGCGCCGTCTCTGGACATTCTCGGAGGCCAGTCGCGGCAGGCGATTCGCCTGATGGAAGGACTGCGCAAGGAGCCGGAGCTGGAGGTCAGCTTTCTGCCGCACAATCCGCGGCTGCCGGGCGTTCTGAGATCACTCCAGCGAATCAAGTACGTTCGTACTGTGCTGACGACGCTCTACTACGTCGCCCTGCTGCTGTGGCGTGTCAGACAGTATGACATCATTCACATCTTCTGTGCTTCGTATTACTCGTATTCAATGTCTGCCATTCCGGCGCTCGCGATCTCACGGCTTTACGGAAAGAAATCGATTCTCAACTATCGCAGCGGTGAAGCTGAGGACCATCTCGAAACGTGGCGCACCGCGGTGCCGACGATCAAATGGGCCGACGAGGTCGTCGTGCCTTCAGGTTATCTTGTCGACGTCTTCGCACGTTACGGATTACGCGCTCGGGCGATTCACAACATCGTCGAGCTGGATCGTTTCACTTATCGCGAGCGACGCCCGTTGCGTCCGATATTTTTGACGAGTCGTTTGCTCGAACCTCTTTACAACGTGCCGTGTGTGTTGCGCGCGTTTGCGATCATTCAGGAGAGCTATCCCGAAGCACGCTTGACGATCGCCGCTGACGGCTTTCTGCGTGCCGAACTGGAAACACTGGCGCGCGATCTAAAACTGCGCAACGCGGAGTTCATCGGTTTTGTGAAGTTCGAAGACATGCCGGCGCTTTACGATGCGGCTGACATTTATCTGTCCGCCACCAGCATCGACAACATGCCGAGCTCGCTCACGGAAAGCATGGCTTGCGGGCTCAACGTCGTGACGACTGACGGCGGCGGCGCGATCCCTTACATCATGACGAATGAGGTTACCGGTATGATCGTCGATCGCGACGATCACAAGGCGCTCGCCGCCGCGGCCATTCGTCTGCTCAACGACAACGAGTTTGCTCTAACGCTGGTTCGCAAGGCGCATGAGTCGACCAGGAAGTTTACCTGGCCATACATCCGCGATCAGTGGCTCGATCTCTATCGCGCACTGGCTAAAGAAAAAGGTTTTTTGACGAGCACCAGTGATCGGCGCGTGCCCATGGCCGAAACTGATTCTGCTCTGTAGAGAGGCTCCCCACGCCCATGAAACAGGTCTTTCGCAAAGGACTGAAACATATTGTAGTGGCCGACGCGCCTGAGCCGATGGTCATGCCAAACCACGTCCTGGTGAATCCCGTGTATTCACTTATCAGCAGCGGAACGGAGAGCGCCAGCATCCACGAAGGAATCATCAAAGAGGTTGCCGAGAACCCTTCGCAGTTGCGCAAGGTTTGGGATGGATTGAAATCGATGGGACCGCTGCCGACCATTACCGAGGTGCGCGCGAAGTTCAAGGAATACGCCGCGCTCGGTTACGCGGGCGCGGGACTGATTACAGAACGGCATCCGTCCGTTACCGAGTTTAAAGTCGGCGATCGCGTTGCTTATGGAGGAGAGGGAACCGGTCATGGCCAGACGATTCTCGCGTCGCGCAACCTGATCGTTCACGTGCCCGACGCAGTTCCTTTTCAACATGCGTGTTTCACGACGCTCGGAAGTATCGCGCTCAACTCGATACGCATCTCGGAAGTCGGCGTTGGCGACGTCGTCGCCGTCATCGGTCTCGGTTTAGTCGGACAGTTGGTGGCGCAGTTGGCGAGACTGCAAGGCGCGCGCGTGATTGGGATCGATCTGAGATCCGCTCGCGTGGAGTTGGCGCGTAAGTTGCACCTGGATCACGGTCTCGGCGGCGGCGTTTCGATTGCGGACGAGGTCAGCGCGATTACCAACGGGCTCGGCGCCGACTGTGTGATCGTAGCGGCCGCGTCGAAGTCGTCAGCGCCGTGTGAGCTGGCGCTACAGATTTGCAGAGATCGCGGCACTATCGTGATCGTCGGCGCGGTGGAGATGAATTTTCCCTGGTCGGAGATGTACATGAAGGAGATCAGGCTCCTCATGTCGCGGGCTTATGGACCGGGAAGCTATGACCCTGAATACGAAGTGCACGGTCACGATTATCCGATTGCTTACGTGCGCTGGACCGAGAAACGCAACATGGAAGAGTTTCTGCGGCTGGTCGCGTTGAAACGCATCGATCTTCAGTCGTTGATCACGCACGAGTTCAATCTCGAAGATGCGCCGCAGGCTTACCAGACGGTGATGGATCCGGCGTCGAACAGTTTGGGAGTGTTGTTGCGTTATCCCGAACCGATTGCCGTGAACGGCGGTTCTGAGAAACCGGCGCCGCAGCGCAGAGTGAATCTGAAAAGCCACGCGGCGAAATCGGATCTGAAGGTCGCGCTGGTTGGCGCGGGCAATCTGGCGCGGTGGGCGCATCTACCCGTCCTTTCGAAAATGGCGAACGCCAGTTTACACGCCGTGTATTCGGCCAGCGGTGCGCGAGGCAACACGTATGCGCGGCGTTTCGGAGCATCGTATTTCACGTCCGACTATAACCAGATTCTCAACGATCCACAGGTCGACGTGGTGATGGTGCTGAGCCGTAATCAACACCATTTCTCGCAGGCGTACGAAGCGTTAAAAGCGGGCAAGCATGTGTTCGTTGAAAAGCCGATGGCGTTGACGGAAGCAGAGTGTCGCGAGCTTTATCAGGCGGTGGCGGATTCGGGTAACCAGTTGACGGTGGGTTTCAATCGCCGCTTTGCGCCTTTTTACAAAGATTTGAAAGATTCGTTAAAAGGACGAAGCGGTCCGGCGGTAATCAATTGCCGCATGAGTTCGCCCGGCATTTCGGGCTCGTACTGGATGGCGGATCCTTCGATCGGCGGCGCCATCATCGGCGAGGCTGTCCACTTCGTCGATTTGATGTACTGGCTGCTCGATTCCGAGCCGATTAACGTGTCGGCGTACTGTCTGCCGACTGGCAAGACCGATCCGGTCGGCGAAAATAATTTGGTGGCAACTTTTCGCTTTGCGGATGGATCCATTGGTAGTCTGAATTACTCGACGATCGGCTCGAAAAAAGCTCAAAGTGAACGAGTCGAGGCATTCGCTAAAGGCGTTTCCTCGATGGTTGAAGACTTCAAGCGGTTCAAATCGATCTCGAACTTCAAACAAACAAAATCGACCTTGTGGGCGCACAAGGGTTACGAAGCGCAACTCTCCTCATTCTTTAGCAGTCTCGCCCGCGGCGAGTCTCCCGACATAACAGTGCGCGACGGCGCAAGGGCGACTCTCGTTTGTGTCGAGATGCTGAGATCGGCCCAGACACTGACATCACGCGAGATTAACTTGGACGGCCTGTTGACAGGCGAGCCGGAATTTCTGGTTTCCTGATCAAGCGGCCGCGTGGGACGTGAGGCACAATGGGGAAAGCTGACGCTGTGCGGACGGAAACTAACTCTACCGAAAAACCAATCAAGCTTTTGCTGGTCGCTCCGGCGTTGAGAATCCTGGGCGGTCAGGCAGTTCAGGCTAACTATCTGCTTGAACACCTCAGGCGCGAACCGGAGTTTGAAGTGTCGTTCGTGCCGCACAATCCGCGGCTGCCTGGTCCATTCAAGTTCCTGCAATCGATCAAGTACGTGCGGACGCTCGTGACCTCTTTCATCTACTGCCTGAATCTCCTCATTCAGGTTCCCAGGCACGACATCGTCCATACTTTCTCGGCGTCGTATTTGTCGTTTCTGCTGGCGCCGACGCCCGCGATACTCATCGCGCGGCTCTTCGGCAAGAAAGTGATCCTGAACTATCGCAGCGGCGAAGCGGAGGACCACTTGCGATGCTGGCCGCGCACGGCTGTTCCGATCATGAAACTGGCCGACGAGTTGATCGTTCCGTCTCAGTATCTCGTAGACGTGTTCCGCAAGTTTGGTTTACGCGCTTCGGCAGTCGCGAACATCATCGATCAGTCGCGATTCAAGTATCACGAGCGGAAGCCGTTGCTGCCGATATTCCTCTCGAACCGTAACCTGTATCCGTTGTACAACGTCGGGTGTATCTTGCGGGCCTTTGCGAAGATCCAGCAGAGATTTCCCGAAGCGAAGTTGATCATCGCGGGCGACGGCGATCAGCGAGCGGCACTGGAAACGCTCGCGCTCGAGTTGAAACTGCAAAACGTGGATTTCCGCGGGCGTGTGAGCCCAACGAAGATGAACGAGCTTTACGACGAAGCCCATATCTATCTGAACAGCTCGAACATCGATAACATGCCGGGTTCGATACTCGAATCGTTTGCTGCGGGCACGCCGGTGATAACCACGAGCGCCGGCGGCATTCGCTACATCGTCACGCATGAGCGAACGGGTTTGATGGTCCCCCGAAACGATCACGAGGCGATGGCCTCATGGGCCATTCGGCTGCTCGAATCGCCGGGGTTGGCTTCGTCGATCGCGCGCAACGCGTACGAGGAGTGTTCGTCTTCTTACGTTTGGGAAGCGGTCCGCGACTTGTGGGTCGAGCATTACACGCGGCTTGCCGGACGCGAGCCGAGCGAGAATATTGCCAATTGCCAATTGCCAATTGCCAATTGACCTAAACCGAAAAGTTTACGTTCGTTTGAGTAAAAGCAATTGGCAATTGGCAATCGGCAATCGGAAATAAAATGGCTCTTCAGGGTAATGATGTTGACTCGAACCGCAAGACTCCAGCCGTAACGGTTGTGATTCCCGTCTACAACTCCGCGCACTACATCGCGCACGCGTTGGATTCACTCAAAGCTCAGACCTTCAGCGATTACGAAGTGATTGTCGTGAACGACGGTTCCGACGACCGCGACGAACTCGAACGAATACTCAAGTCGCATCCGCTGCCGGTCATCTACGTCTCTCAGGAAAACAAAGGGGTGAGCGCCGCCAGGAACGCCGCTATCAAGATCGCGAAGGGTGAGTTTTACGCGCAGCTCGACGCCGACGATCAATGGACGCCTGACTACCTGGACGTCCAGCTCGGGTTCCTGTCCGAGAATCCCGAAGTCGCTCTCGTCTATCCGAACGCAACGATCGTCCACGACGGATCCGACACGACCTTGGAGTTCATGAAGATCTCGCCTTCGGAAGGCGACGTGAACTTCGAATCGCTGGTGCGGCAGAAATGCGTGATCATGACGTGCGTCACTGCGCGCATGAGCGCGATTCGCGGCGCTGGAATGTTTGACGAGAGTCTTCGTAGTTGTGAAGACTTCGATCTGTGGCTGAGGATCGTCAGAAACGGCGGACGGATCGCTTATCATCGGCGGCCGTTGGTGCTTTACCGTCGGCATGAAGGCAGTCTTTCGTCGGATCGCGTATGGATGACGCGTAACCTGCTCGCCGTGTTTGAGAAATGTGCCGCCAATTTTGAGTTGGGCCCGGCAGAGAAAGGGATACTGGACGAACAGATCACCTCCAACCGCGCGATGCTCAATCTGTTTGAAGGGAAGCATCAGTTGAGTGCGGGCCAAACGAGCGCGGCGCTGGTTAGTCTCGAGAAAGCCAACGAACATCTGCGCACGCCGAAACTCGGGTTGGTGATCTTTCTCTTGCGGCACGCACCGCGTTTGGTAGGTTTGGCCTTCTCCGTGCGTGAACGTCTGCTCGCGAAGCAGGCGGATCACCAGTTGAGCGGCATCGATCAACCACGCACGTCGTCTTCCGTTTGATCATGCGACTCGACGTTATAGTTCCCACTTATAACCGCGAGGATCTGCTTCCGTCAGCCTTAAACAGTCTGTTTGCCGCGGAGATTCCTGCCGGGTTGGAAGTCAGGGTGACTGTCGTGGACAACAACTCCACTGACGGAACACGACAAGTAATCGAGTCGTTTCAGAAGCGATACGGAGATCGGATTCGCTATTGTTTTGAACGGCAGCAAGGCCGATCGCATGCTTTGAACGCGGGTATTGCCGCGACTGATGGCGATCTGATCGGCGTGATAGACGACGACGAGGAGATCGATCGGAACTGGTTTACAACGGCGTTCGAGATATTCAGCAAAAGGGATCTCGACTTTATTGGTGGTCCATACGTGCCGCGCTGGAGCGTGTCGCCACCTGACTGGCTTCCGCGTGAGTACGGCGGGGTTGTTGGTTGGGTTGACGGTGGAGACAAGGAAGTCCCTTACGATAGTAATTATCCCGGTATTCTGATGGGCGGAAACGCCGTCTTCAAAAGATCCGTGCTGGCGAAGGTTGGGCCATACTCGACCTGGCTAGGCCGCACGGACAAAGGCTTGTTGACTGGTGAAGACGAAGAGCTTTATGGGCGTCTGTTGGCCCACGGCGCGAAAGGTGTGTACCTGCCGAACCTGATCATCTACCATCACATTCCCGCCGAAAGGGTAACGAAGAGTTATTTTCGTCGCTGGTGTTTCTGGCGCGGCGTATCGCTTGGTTTGCTGCATCGCACGAGACGATTGCAGTGTGCGTATCTTTTCGGTATTCCCAGATGGCAGTATCGCAACGCGTTGCGTGGTGGAGTTTCGATGGCACGCCATCTTGTGGTGAAGCCGAAGGAGCCCGACAAGGCGTTTGCGGCTGAGCTTGGGTTGTGGGATTGGTTGGGGCTCGTGTACGGCCGGCATTTTCGTAAACATGCGACCTGAAGTTTCCGTCGTAATTCCTACCTATAACCGATCGGCGTTGTTGCGCAATGCTGTCACGAGTGTGCTGACGCAGGCGACGCAGATCCCGTTTGAGATCGTCATTGTCGATAATAACTCGCAGGATGACACGGCGGCTGTGGTCCGTTCGCTGATGGACGCCCATCCGGGGCGAGTGCGTTACGTCCTCGAAAGTGAACAGGGTAATGCTCACGCAAGGAACTGTGGAGTTAAGAGTGCGACAGCCGGCGTGATTGCTTTTATCGACGACGACGTAACGGTGGAGAGCAACTGGCTGACGTCTTTTATGCAAGCGCTCGACTCTCGTGAAGATCTATCGTTTGTCGGCGGGAAGGTGTTGCCGCAGTGGGATGGGCCGCCGCCGTCGTGGTTGACGCCGGAACACTGGGCGCCGTTGGCCCTGCTGGACTATGGACCAGATGCGTTTGTCATTTCCGGCAACAGCCCGCGGGGGTTGCTGACGGCGAATATTGCCTTTCGCAGGAGTGTGTTTGATGAAGTTGGCACGTTCTCGCCGCATTTGCAGCGCGTGAAGAATTTCATCGGGTCGATGGAAGATACTGAGTTCCTGATGCGCGTGTGCCGCAGTGGAAAGAAGGGGATGTATTTGCCGGGGATGATTGCGCGTGCTCCGGTGGACGTCGAACGGTTGAGCAAGAGCTATCATCGCCGCTGGCATACTGGACACGGGCATTTCTACGCTGTCATGCGCGATCCTGAGTGGGAACGGTCGAGCTTCCGCTTTGCGGGAGTGCCGGGCCATTTATACAAGCAGACCGCCTCGCACGCGCTCAACTGGTTATCGCGGACCGTCACCGGAAACACCGACGCCGCCTTTACTCACGAATGCCACCTCCGCTTCTTCCGCGGTTTCCTCCGCCAGCGCCGCCGCCAACTCCCTCAAACGTAAGTAGATCCACGGATTATTACGATCATTGCGGTTATCTTGTAATTCGGAGGAGAGGGTTTACAGCCCCCGTCTCACATGTTAGCTTCCGAATCGTCTAAGGACGCGTGCGGCGCTTTTGGACCACGCCACGCAAATCGAATACGAAAGGGCATTCGCGCTCGGTTGTTTCATTCGAAACAAACGGATTCGAACTTCGGACCATTAGGTCGCGAAGTTGTAACTCAAGATAAACAAGTTAGGTCGTAAATAAACGCTTCGCAGAGATGCGTCGGTATGAGTGTGTTCCCCTGCGTGCTCGCGGCTTGTATTCCCTCCGCGGCGCGCAAATAGCACTCAGCAGGTGCAGTAAGGACGAGTAATGCGTCGAGCTTTAAGTTCCCTCTTAGCTATAACTCTGGGTTTTATCGCAGTAACGAGTTGGTCGCAACACAACGCCCAAAGCCAAACACCATTCATCAACGCGGCACTCGCAGGGACAAGCACGCCGCTGCGAGTGCTCAGTTGGAACATACAGTTTGGCCAGGGCACCGACGGAATCACCAATTACGATCGGATCGCGACGTGGCTGGCGCGCATGAACCCCGATCTGATCGCGCTTTGCGAGATGCCGCCCGATCAGATCCCGACGCTGGTCAGCCTGCTGACACAAAAGAGCGGTCGCACATGGTTTTCGCACTTCGTTCCTAAAGCGCCAGGCATCAACGAAGGAAACCTGATTCTTTCGCGATACAGCTTCGCCGCCGTCAGCTCTCATTATCTCAGCTATCAACGTTCAATCGCACAAGCGACCATCAACGTCGGCGGACGCAACATCAATTTCTTCGCGACGCACCTCGACCACACTTCATCAGCATTGCGACAGACTGAAGCAGCGGAGCTCGTCCAGTGGACGGCGGGCTTTGCCGCCCCGCGTATCGTCTGCGGCGACATGAACGCCGGTAACGATACGCCCGAAGTGCTCGCTTTGCTTGCCGTGTATCGAGACAGTTGGGTCGACGCGCTTAGCCAGGGGACTGCTTCCGCTTATCCGGACAATCCGGTGGCGATGAACACGAGAACGCGCCGCTGGCGAATCGATTTCGTCCTGTATGCGGGCGACGTCAGCAACCTGACGACGAAGAGCGCCAACATCCCTGACCTTCGCGATTTGAGCAATACAAACGTCGTCAGCGCGCTGGGCACATCGGACGACAAAGGCGTGCGGCCTTCGGATCACAATATGGTGGTCACCGATTTCGACGTTTGGAGCGATGTGGCGCCGCCACCGCCACCGCCACCACCGCCGCCGCCACCCGCGCCACCGGTTTTACTGGCGCTTCCGAGTTCCAGCCGGGCCGTTGCGCTTCACTCGGTGCTCTTCTCGAAGGAGTCATTCACGGTAAGGACCCCGGTGAACTTTAGCTCCGACCAGCGCACCAGGATTGTGCTCTTCGCGCTGAACCTTAACTTGTTGCCCGGTGAGACTCCGGCGGCGATCACGATGCGCGCCGTCGACTCGCGCGGGCAGAGTTACGACCTGGCAGTCGAGCAAGTGACAAAATTTGCGGGTCTGGACTTGTTGACGGTGTTGACGGTGAGATTGCCTGACGACACGACAATCAGCGGGGATATTTCGATTAATGCGACGCTCCGGGGCGCGGTGAGTAACAACGTCCTGGTGGGAATTAAGATCCCATAGCGAACAAGAGGATAACGAAAAATGATCTTTGTGTTGCGGAGGGGTTGCGAATTTTCCAAATTTTTGACACGTGTCTGTTACCATGTTATGGTGCGCGGGTCTTGACGGACGCGCGGATATGACCGCGGAGGTGGGAATCTGGTCCATTGGTCCCGCGTGTCATGAAGGATGGCCGGTCCAAGGTCACGTGCGCTTCCCGACAGGCGGCCCCGGTTAGAACAAAGTTCCACCGTTCTAATCTTCAAAGATCTCAGGCGAGAGATCGCAAACACTAAAACTTGGGCGTTTCCGGTTTACCGGAGCTAAAAGTCCGGTACCGGTCCTTAATTTTTCTCGTGTGTGACGAAGGTATTTGTCTGTCAACACGCGAGGCTACGGATCTGAGGTCTGATTTAAAAACGGTAATGATTATCCCGATAAGTCCTGCCCGTCATCCCTCGCGCCAATTTGAAAGGAGAAATGGAAGTGACCGTTCGACGGATTCCCCTGTACCTTGTACTCATTCAGATATTAATTCTTGTCGGCTTTGTTAAGTCATCATCCGCTCAGGAAGTAGTTCTTTACGCCTCGCAAGCGCCAGTTAGGGTCGGGAACTGGAACGTCGTCGCCGATTCCTCGGCGGCCGGCGGCGCCAGCTTGTCTAACACGGATCTCGGTGCGGGGAAGATCACAACCGCATCGCCAAGTCCCGCAGATTACTTTGAGCTTACCTTCAACGCCAGTTCAGCCAGACCGTATCGACTATGGATCCGCGGCAGGACGGCCAACAATTCGCCTTATAACGATTCCGTCTTCGCCCAGTTTTCCGGCAGCGTGAACGCGAGTGGCAGCGCTGTCTACAGAATCGGCACGACTTCGGCCGCGGAGGTCAACCTCGAAGATTGTTCCGGTTGTGGCGTTGCAAGCTGGGGTTGGCAGGACAATGGCTGGGGCATCGGCGTTTACGGGCCAGAAATTTATTTCCAGTCTACCGGCACTCAAACGATTCGTATACAGGTGCGTGAAGACGGGTTTTCGATAGACCAGATCGTGCTCTCGCCTGCGTCATATCTTTTCAACCCGCCGGGCGCACTCAAGAACGACAACGTGATCTTGCCGGCTTCCAGCGGTGCACCGGCGCCAACGCCGACACCGACACCCACGCCCACGTCCGGGGAATCTGCCGATAACACGCGCGTTCCACCGGCTATTCAGATCGCGGATAGCGTGGGCGACGTCTGGACTCGTACCGCTACCGGAGCGATCATGCGCAATGGAGGCGGAACGGGCGGCACAGGCTCTCAAATTCTTTACTGCAGTCGCCTGATCTATGTGCTCGGCACCGATTCCCAGTGGTACAAGTGGACTGGTGGATGGGTCCCGACAGGATCTGTCGATCCCTGTTCCGGATCAACACCCGCGCCTACTCCAACACCAGGCTCGACCGAGTCGGCGAATAATACTCGCCTGCCACCAGCCACCCAGATCATAGATAGCAATCTCAGTGTTTGGACAATCTTGAACGGCGCGATCATGCGCAACGGCGGCGGAACAGGCGGCACTGGTTCTCAAATCCTTTACTGTAGTCGCACCGTTTATGTGCTGGGCAGCGATTCACAGTGGTATAAGTGGCTGGGTTCATGGGTACCGTCAGGATTCGTCGATCCCTGTTCCGGGTCAACGCCGACGCCTACACCTACACCACCACCAGGCCCGACGGAATCGTCGAATAACACCCGCCTGCCGCCGGCTACCCAGATCGTAGACAGCAATCTCAGTGTTTGGACAATCTTGAACGGCGCGATCTTGCGCAACGGCGCAGGTACAAGCGGCGCAGGTTCTCAGATCCTTTACTGCAGTCGAACTGTCTATGTATTCGGCAGCGATTCGAATTGGTGGCGTTGGAATAACGGGTGGATATTTACCGGCTCCTCTGATCCCTGCGGCGCTACACCAACGCCCACGCCGACACCAACTCCGGCGCCCCCGCCTCCGCCTCCGCCGTCATCTTCGTCGCTTCGAGTGATGAGTTTTAACGGTTCATTCGGGACCGGCACCGACGGCGTCAGAACCTACGATCGCACTGCGGCGTACGTCACGAACCTGAATCCCGACATTGCCGGAATCTGCGAGATACCATCAGAGTTTATCGGAACACTGGTCAATTCATTGCAGCAGCAGTCGGGCCGCACGTGGTACTGGCATTTCATTCAGAAGTACGACGGGACAACTGAAGGCAACCTGATCCTTTCGAAGTACCCTTTTTCGAGCACTGGTGGACGTTACTTCAGTGGTCAGCGTTCAGTGGCCCAGGTCACAATCACCGTCGGCGGCAGGACGATCAACTTCTTTGCCACGCACCTGGATCCGGATTCGTCAGGCACGCGTTGGACGCAGGCCGGAGAACTGTTGTCCTACACTGCGGGATTTTCCGAATCGAAGATCATAGTGGGTGACTTCAACGCCGGGCCGGACACGTCAGAGTCAGTTCGCATGACGAGCGCTTACTACGATAGTTGGGTGAGGGCGATGAACGCGGGCACCGCGGCGGCTTATCCGGACAATCCGGTTTACCTGCACACGCGCACGCGGCGGGGTCGAATCGATTACGTTTTCTATTCGATCTCTTCTCCGTATCTGGTCCTGCAAGGGACGCAAATTCCCGATACGCGAAACCTCAGTCAGACGAACGTAGTCGTATATCTCGGCACACCGGACGACAAAGGTGTGCGGCCATCGGATCACAATCCGATGATCGCTAACTTTACGATCCAGTAACCACAAAAGGCACAAAAGCACAAAAGGCACAAAGAAGAACTAGACAAAAGAACCAGGCAACATCTCAGTGCCTGGTTCTTTTCTTGCCTGCTTTTTTTGTGCCTTTGTGCCTTTTGTGGCTACGGTCTGGCGGCTCTGAAGTTGTCGAAGATGACGGTGCCGGGGTTGGTCCCTTCGTTTCGAAAAGTCCCGCCTTTCAGTTCAAACATCACCGAAGTCACCGGAATCGTCGCGTTCCACGCTTGCGCCGCGAGCTGTACCCACGCGCCGGGCTCGCCTGCGTTCGCCGGTGCGGCTTCGAAAACTACCTGCCCGGTTACAGCATCGTGACGGATGCGCCAGAACGCATGATTCGTGGGACTATAAGCGACGTTCAGGAGCGTTGCTTTCGCACCACCGATTTTGCTCTGCACGATCAGCGTCCCGCCTTCGACGTACATGCGGTAACAGTTATCGACGTTTTGCCCGATGGTGAAGAAAGCGTCGGCCGCGGTAGAAGCGTTGGGCGCCTGTACCAGTTGCACGTACGCGTAACCGCCGGTGAAGTTAAACGCGCCCGCCGACTTGATGCCGTTGTAATGCGAGCCGCCGCTCTGGAGCAACGGACCAATCTCGAACGACGTCGTTTCCTGCAAGGCGATCGCCGGATCTGTGAAGCCGCTGAACAGATTATTTGCGACCCACTTACCGTTATCGATGGCGCCGTCGTTGAAATCGTCAGCAACCAGGACAGTCTCACCTGGCGGTGGCGGACTGCCGTAAGTGAAGCCGTTGGTCTTCGTTCCCGACTCGCCGCCGGGATTGGTCACCACTACGTTCACTGCGCTGGTCGCATGGGCTGGTGTGACAGCCGTGATTGTCGTACTTCCGACGACGTTGACCGAACCAGCCGCCGTGCCGCCGAACGTGACGGTCGCGCCCGAGGTAAACCCCGTCCCCGAAATCGTGACTGCCGTGCCTCCGGCGGTCGCTCCCGACGCCGGTGAAACACTGTTGACGACCGGCGCGGTGTTCGGCGCTCCGCCGAAGAAATCAGACATGTTCGCGGCAGTCGCGGCCGCGCCCGGGTAGCTCGTCAGACCAATGCCTTCGGCCATCATTCGAAGCGTGTTCTGGTGTTGATAGAGCGCGTTCGACTCGAAGCCCTGCGGCGTTCGCGTACTGATCACTACAGTCGTAACGTGACCGCCGCCATTTGCCGTATCCTCGTCGACTGATTCGTCAAACGTGATCACGAGCAGTCCGCCCTGCCGGAACGCAGCGCTCGAGATCAGCGGATCGATGTTGGTCTTGAGCCAACTATCGGCAGCGGCGAGTTTGTCGGCGTTGGTACAACCGGGGATGGCCGCCGGGCAATCGTGCGCGTTGTTCTGCTGGTTCGGAATGATGAACGAATAGTTCGGCAGTTGATTGTTCGCCAAATGCGACGCGAACTGGGAGAACGGCACAACGTTGTTTGCCTGGGCTGGGGTGTCAATGACGTCCGAGAAATAGGCAAACGGATTGTGACGCTTAACGTACGGATATGCATCGCCGCCGAGATAACCAACCGATGGCAGACTCTCAGCGTAGGCCCTCCACGTCTTTCCCGCAAAATTTAGCTGGCGAACGATGTTGTCCGCGGAAACAGTGCCGGAGAAATTACTGTCGTTCGTAATGTTTTGTCCGGTCGTGAGCCAGAAGTAGTCGCCGATGGATGGTTGCGTATTGGCGAAGTAATTGATGGCCAGTCCGTAGCGGTTGGCGAGCGTGTTGAGGTACGGCATTGATGAACTGCCGATAACGCTCTCAAAGCTTTGGTTCTCGGCGACGACGATGAATACGTGATCGAACAAGGGTACCGCCGTTTGCGGAACGAAGTAAGTAAACCCGCCTGTTTTCGTTCCGCTTAAACCGTTTGTATTTGTAACTTGAACATCCACGGCGCCAGCGCTGTGCGCCGGCGCCAACGCCGTTATCTCTGCGCTATTGACAACGAACACGCTTGACGCGGCTGTCCCTCCGAGTAAAACAGTGGCGCCGCTCTCGAAGTCAGTGCCCGTAATCGTGATCGACGTGCCGCCGGCCGTGGGTCCAGATGAGGGTGTGACGCTGCCGATTGTTGGTGGTTTTGGAGTTCCGCCGCAGGGATCGACGCTGCCTACGGGCGACCAACCATTATTCCATCGCCACCATTGGTTATCGTTGCCGAGCACATAGACGATGTGGTTGCAGTACAGAATCTGAGAACCTGCGCCGCCGGCCGCTGAGATACCGTTGCGCAAGATTGCTCCGTTAGCAGCACGAGTCCAGACCGCACCGGTGCTATCGACTATCTGGGTGCCGGGTGGGACGCGCGTGTTGTTTGGCGACTCCGGGGATGGAGTTGGTGTTGGCGTAGGTGTGGGAGTAGGTCCGCCGCCGCAAGGATCGACAAAACCTGCCGGTGTCCAACCATTGTTCCACCGCCACCATTGGTTATCGGTGCCGAGCACATAGACGATGTGGTTGCAATACAGAATCTGAGAACCGGCGCCGCCCGCTGCTGAAGTCCCGTTACGCAAGATCGCGCCGCTGGCAGTCCGAGTCCAGATAGCGCCTGTGCTATCGACAATCTGGGTAGCAGGCGGAACACGCGTGTTATTCGCTGACTCGCCGCCCGGAGTCGGAGTTGGCGTAGGTGTAGGAGTCGGTGTTGGCGTCGGTGTTGGCGTTGGCGTCGGCGTTGGCGTCGGAGATCCGCCGCAGGGATCTACAGTACCTATGGCTATCCAACCGTTGTTCCACCGATACCATTGCGAGTCGGTGCCGAATACGTAAACGATGTGGTTGCAGTACAGAATTTGAGAACCTGCACCGCCCGCTGCTGAAGTCCCGTTACGCAAGATCGCGCCGCTGGCAGTCCGAGTCCAGACGGCGCCCGTGCTATCGGTAATCTGAGTTGCCGGTGGAACGCGCGTGTTATTCGGAGACTCCGGACCCGGTGTCGGCGTAGGAGTCGGTGACGGAGTTGGAGTTGGCGCCGGCGCCGAGCCCGACGTTGTAAACGTCCAGACTGGTCCATTGGCGCTCATGTCGGCCATCGTCTTGCCGACGATGCGCCAGAAATACGTCGTGCCGGGCTGGAGTGTCATCGGCAGCGTGAACGTCTCGACGACGCCGTCGTCAACCGAGCCGGTGTTCAGCCGCGGTTGGCCTGGCAGTGCGCCGCTTTGGTCCGTGCTGGCGTTTTCGATGAGCAACGGCGGATTGGACGACGTTCCGAAGTAGATATCGTACTTGTGCGACCATCGCCCGCCTTCCCATTGCAGCGTGAGCGTCGTCGGCTGGCCAGTCGCGCCGTTCGCCGGGAACTGATTCACCGGGTCTTCCGGACCGAGCGGCACGAACGGCTTATTCTCGGTGGCCGAGTTCCACTTGCGTTCGAACTGGTCGACGAACCAATTGAAGAAATACGGCTTGGTAGTGAAATAGTTGTGTTCGTCCTGAAAGTTTGACGACGGTCCAGTCCAGTTGGACGAACCAAAAATCGTCATGCCTTTGCCGTACAGAATGAGAGATTTCTGGTGGTTCAGGCCGAGATGCTTGCGCATCTTGATCTGGACGCCGGCCATGTACATTCGATCGACGTTCCAGGAGTCCCATTGCCGCGCCGGGTTTCGGTATTCGTCGGGCTCGTGTATCAGGCGCACGGGAATACCGCGCTGAACGGCGGCGATCGTCGTATCGGTGTATCGCTGATTTGTGATGCGATACATGATGATGTCGATCTTCTGCGTTTCCTGACTCATGTTGAGCGCAGTACGGTTGTAGTAATCCTCGCTCCCGTCTACGGTAAACGGAAAATTGAGCTCCGGATCGATTGCCATGATTGGATATTTTCGCGTGAGCGGTCCGGTGATGTTGCCGTAGTCGGAATAGTTGACGGTATCGGTCCAGAGATCGTCGTACTTCGTCTTGAAGCTGTTGATCAACGACTGGTCGTTCGTAAAGTAAATCGCTTCGTCGATGTAGTTTGCGTTAGGCGTCGTTGGAACGAAGAAGCTTGCACCATAGTTTGCGCCGCTAAACTCCAGTTGGTTCTGACCGACAAAGTACATCGACTTCCGGTGAAGAATTCCGCCGCCGTTCTTGAAGCGCATCGGAATACCGGCGGCTTTGAACTGATTCAGGATCTGTTCATTGCCGGCATAGGTTGGGTTGGCCCGCGGGTCCACCAGAATGCGGACCGGCACTCCGGCCTGCCAGCGGGCGATGATCTTGTTGGCGAGCGACGTGTCCTGCATGAACCAGTAGGAGATGTCGATGCCGACGGTTTCCTTATCAATCAGCGCCCACAACGGCGCCCGGCAATCTTCGTAAGCGGTATCGCAGAGACGATCCGTCGTCTGAGCCGAGGTTGAGAGCGAGGCCAGGAGAATGAATGCAAGTGCGACAAAGAAGGATTTACTGCGCATAAAAAGAGAACAGCCCTGAGAACGTTTTTTGAAACACCATCCGGCGTCGAGAGAGTAACGTCGGGGCAAGCTATAAAAACCGATCCGAGAATTAATCGACATTTATAGCAAAATGGATCGCAGCTCTAATAGGTAACGCGCAAAACCTTTTACTTTTGGCGCGCCCACGTTAAGCTCGCGCGACGATGTCGATTCACCCTTGCGATGCAAAACGTGAGCCAGCAGTTGAACGCCCCGTCCACGAATTTTTCGGTCAGACCGTGGACGAAGGACCAGAAGTTGTTCCCAATTACAGACTTTGTTCTGGATTATAGACCTAATCGACTCGATTTTCCGATTTAAAGATGAAGTTTTCAGTAATTATTGCCACTTACAACCGGGCGGACGAGCTGCCCAGAACGCTCGAAAGTCTGAAAGGCCTCGAGG
>JBKPNH010000111.1:0-18571 GCA_046732535.1 Acidobacteriota bacterium | reverse complement strand
GCCCAGAACGCTCGAAAGTCTGAAAGGCCTCGAGGTCAGCGAACCGTGGGAAGTAATCGTCGTCGACAACAACTCTTCCGATAACACGCGCGAAGTCGTCCAGACGGCGGCTCAGTCGTTTCCGGTACCGCTTCGTTACCTGATGGAGCGCGAGCAGGGACGCTCCGCGGCGCTGAATACCGGGATCAAGGCGGCACAGGGAGAGATTCTCGCGATTACGGACGACGACGTGCGCGTTGATCCAAATTGGCTGACGAACGCCGAGCGAGCGTTGCGGGAGCTGAATTGCGATTATCTCGGAGGAAAGGCGCTGCCCATCTGGCGCGGGACCGTGCCAAAGTGGATGCCGAATCGCGGCGGTAAGCATTGGGGCGTCATCGCGCTGCTCGACTACGGACCGAAGCCGGTCGAGTTTGGCGAGCGGGTCCCGCTTGGCGTAAACATGGTTTTCCGGCGAGAGGCTTTCGAGCGTGCAGGGCTTTGGGACAACAGTATCGGACGAAAAGCGGGCACGTTGTTGGGACAGGAAGTGCGCGAGTGGGCGCAGCGAGCGCGCGCCGCCGGGTTGCGCGGGTTCTATTCGCCTGACCTGGTTGTTCATCACGTGATTCCGGAAGACCGTTTGACTAAGAGATACTTCCGGCGGTGGTTTTACTGGCACGGGATCAGCCGCGCAATTCTCTATCAGAACAACCGGCTGGACATGGAGTCGCCGGAGAGCACGGCACTCGATTTTTCGAAGGTCCCGCACGTCGCCGGTGTGCCGCGGTATCTGTATCGCACGTGCCTGACGAAGTTTGTATCGATGTGGTCGGCGTTGGCGCGGCGCGACTCCATAGCACGTTTCGAAGACGAACTTTGGATCTGGTTCTTCGCGGGCATCGTCAGCCAAAGATGGAAGGATCGCCAAAAGGTTTCCTGAATCCGTGGTTCCGAATCAAACCAGCCAAACAAAGCTGATCTTCCAAAACGTCTCAGTCAATTATCTGGTGACCGGGACGGAGCTCTTGATCGGCATCTTCATGCTGCCTTTCAATGTGGCGCACCTCGGTCAGTCGGCGTACGGATTGTGGATCCTGGTCGCGTCGATCACTGTCTACTTTTCGATGTTGGACCTGGGCTACGGCGTCGCGCAGGTGAGATTTGCTGCGAAGTACCGCGCGCAGGGCGACGTCAACGCCCTGAACGAGATCGCCAGCACGATGTTCTGCATGTTCAGCGCCGTCGGTCTCCTGGCGTTCATCGTCGCCCTCGCGATCGCGTTGAACCTTCAGAACGTCTTTCCGCTCAATGCTGATCAACTCCGAACCGGACGGATCGTATTTCTCTTCATCAGCGCTTACGTCGCACTCGGTTTTCCGTTCAGCGTCTTCGGCGGCATCGTCAACGGCTTTCAGCGGCAGTATCTGAACGGCGCCGTCGCTTTCGTTACCGCGATCGTCGTGGCGTTGGTCAACGTCGCGGTGCTGCTCGCGGGTTACGGTCTGCCGGAACTGGTCGCCGCCACGACGGGCGTGCGAATTCTCAGTTACCTGGCTTACGCATTAAACGCCTATCGCGTCTTTCCGGCGCTCCGCATTCGGCCGCGGTTTTTCAAGCGTGATCGACTCCGCGAAGTCACTGGTTTCAGTGTCTTCATTTTGATCATCGACCTGGCTAACAAGTTGAACTATTCGACTGACGCGATCGTGGTTGGCGCGTTTCTCGGCACGGCGGCCGTGGCCGTGTGGGCGGTGGCGCAACGGCTGATCGAGATCGTGCAGCGGATCACTGACCAATTGAACGGCGTGCTGTTTCCGGTCGTCGTCGATAGCTCGACCGTCGATCGCGTAGACAAGCTGCAGAAGATCCTGATTCAGGGCACGCGTCTGTCGCTGGCGATGGTCGTGCCGCTGGCGACCGTGCTCGGTCTGACGGCGCGGCCGCTGGTGATGATGTGGGTGGGCCCGAATTTCGAGGGCAGCGTAAACGTAATCTATATTTTGAGTATCGTGGTGGCGCTGCGCGTCGGCAACGCGACCTCGACCGTGATTCTGAAAGGCTCAGGACTTCACAAAATTCTTGCATTATCGAACTTGAGCATGGCTGCCAGTAATCTGGTCTTGAGTGTTGTGCTCGTACGCTGGTACGGTTTGATCGGCGTCGCGATCGGAACGTTGATACCAATGGTCGTTTTCTCAACGTTTGTGGTGTTTCCGGCGGCGTGTCGTAGAGTCGAGCTTTCCCGGTGGACGGTTATTCGGGAAAGTGTTTGGCCGGCGGCGTGGCCGGCGCTGGTGATGGCCGGGTTCATTTTGCTGACGCGCAGCCAAAGCGCGGGCTCGTGGTCGTTGCTGTTTTTGCAGGCGATTCTGGCGGCATTGATTTATGCGGCCTTGTTCCTGCGCTTCGCCATCAGCCGGACGGAACGCGATTGGTACTTTAATAAACTAAAGGAAGTGTTTAGGCGACGTTCTGTTCGCAGCGCGCCCGCGAACGAGCTGAGCGTGAATTCATGAACGCAATCATACTCGCAGCAGGAAAAGGCACGCGCCTCGACGGCGCTGCGGTGAAGCCGAAGTGTCTGGTGGAAATCGGCGGCTCGACGCTATTGCACCGCCAAATAGATACGCTTCGCAGTCTGAACGTCAAAAAGATCGTGGTGGTGATCGGGTTCGGCGGCGACAGCATTCGCCAGGAGTGCGCCAAGGAGATTAGCGAGATCAGCTTCGTCGAGAACATTCAGTTCGCCGCGACGAGCAGTCTCTACTCTTTGTGGCTCGCGCGGGAGCATTTGACGGACGGGTTCGTCGTGCTCAATTCGGACGTGCTGTTTCACCCGCAGATGCTGGCCGACCTGCTCGAGTCGGACCGCGACGACGCTTTGCTGATTTCCGACAGCGATCCGAACCCGCTCGGCGACGAGGAGATGAAGGTTAAAGTCAAAGAAGAGCTGGTGGTCGATATTTCGAAAGATATCGATCCGGTCGAAGCGGACGGTGAAAACGTCGGCATCGTGAAATTCAGTCCTTCCGGCGCGAGACTTCTCGTCGACTACATGAACACGCTCATCGAGTCTGGCGCGGTGAAAGACTGGGCTCCGCGAGCGTTTCGGGAGTTTGCGCGGCGTCATCCGTTGCACGCGTTGAGCACGCGCGGCCTGCCGTGGATCGAGATCGACTTCCCTGAAGATTATCAGCGGGCAGTCAGCGAGGTTTACCCCAAGATAGAATCGCAAGCTGGTGTTTGGAGCGCCGGCTTCAATCCTGCTCCCGTTCACGCCTTCGATGAGCCTTAAGCGCGTTATCACCACCGGCCGCGAGATCGACAAGCAATGGCAGCGCTGGCGTTCTCCCGAACGGAGACGCTTGCTCGTGAACGCGCGGACGGCGATGAACTATTCAACCATCGCGCCGATCGTCGAACGAATGCAGCCGGATCCGCGTTTGGAGTTTTACTTCACTGCCAGCGAAAACCCTTCACAGACGAAAGACATTTACGCCGAGGCGGTCCAGCCGTTCACGCTTGTGACGCCGCTTCAGGCGTCGTTTACCCGTTTCGACGTCTACCTCGCCGCTGATTTTCTTTGGGTGAAGTTGCCGCGGGGAGCAAAACGAGTGCAGACGTTTCATGGCGTCGCCGGAAAGTATCGAACAGTTTACGATTCGCCTTCGAATTCGATGACCGACTGGGACCGGCTCTTTTTCATCAATAAACGCCGGTTGCAGCACTTCATCGACTGCGGAGCCATTAGCGCTGACAGCGAGGCCGCGCGGTTGATCGGTATGCCCAAGCTCGACTGTTTAGTCGATGGGTCTTTGAAGCGCGACGACGTTTTGCAGTCGCTCGGGATCGATCCGGCGCGGCGAACGATACTTTACGCGCCGACGTGGTCAGCTCATTCTTCCGTCGTAACAATGGGAGAGGAGTTAGTGGAACGGCTGGGCCAGGCGGGCTACGCAGTAATCGTGAAACTGCACGATCGTTCACGCGATCTTAAGCCTGAGCACTCCGGTGGTGTCGATTGGGGCGCGCGTCTCGAGCCGTTGTTGCAACGTTATAACGGTGTGCTGGCGACGGGCAGCAATTCGTCGCCATATCTTGCGGCGGCTGACGTGATGATCACGGATCACAGTTCAGTGGGATTTGAATATCTGTTGTTGGATCGGCCGTTGATTCGGATCCACGTGCCGGAATTGATCAAGAACACGGATATCGAGCCGAGCTATGTTGAGTTGTTGGCGCAGGCGTCGACGAGCGTGAACACGGTTGACGATGTGGTGGCGGCGGTTGAGCGGAGTTTTGCTAATCCGCGTATTGGATCGAGCAAACGTGTCGAGGTGGCGAACGAGATGTTCTACGAGCCGGGGACGGCAACTCAGCGGGCAGTGAAAGAGCTGTACGAATTGATGGAGCTCGAGTGAACCTTCGAAAACTGAAGGATGCGTCGTTTGATGAGTTGCGCGTGCGCGCGTCGCAACGAGTCGCTGCATTCAGCGAGCGACGCGGCTGGTCGAGTCTCGTTAAGTTGCCGAAGAGTCTGCCAAACGTAGAGCTTGATCCGTCTAGATTCTTTGCGGGTTTTCAAGATGTAAAGAAATCCGTGTTCGAACTTAAGTCTAGATGGCCCACACACACAATCATCGAGCAGGCCGATCGCATCTGTGAAGGAAAGTTTGATCTACTCGGTTTTAAAGATCTTAGTTTCGGCAATCCGATCGACTGGCACCTGGAGCCGATCAGCGGCAAACGCATTCCGCTGTCGCACTGGAGCAAGCTCGACTATCTCGACGCCGGCGTCGCGGGCGATAAGAAGATCGTCTGGGAGTTGAACCGCCACCAATACTTCATGAAGTTGGGCCAGGCTTACTGTCTGACCGGAAATGATCGTTACGCGCAGACGTTTGCTAATCATCTCGAAGCGTGGATGGACGCAAACCCGCCGAAGCTCGGTATCAACTGGGCCAGCAGTCTCGAGGTCGCGTTCCGCTCGATCTCCTGGCTATGGGCGCTCTACTTCTTTCGCGACGCCGTGCCCACGGAGACACTGAAACAGGCGTTGAAGTTTTTGTACTTGAACGCGCGGCATCTCGAATCGTATTTGTCGACGTACTTCAGTCCCAACACGCACCTGACCGGCGAAGCGCTCGGCTTGTTTTATCTCGGAACTCTGCTGCCGGAGTTTGACGAAGCGAAACGCTGGCAGGAACTTGGCAGCACTATTCTGATCGAACAGATCCCGGTGCATGTTCAGCGCGATGGTGTTTACTTCGAACAGTCGAGTTACTACCACAGATACACCACGGATTTTTATCTTCACTTTCTGATCCTGTCGCGCAATCCATTTGTAGAAGAAGCGTTGATCTCGTTGCTCGATCACTTGATGTACATCACACGTCCCGACGGCACGACGCCGTTCTTCGGTGACGACGACGGCGGACGCCTCGTGATGCTCGACACCCGCGCGCCGAATGACTTCCGCGCACCGCTGGCGACGGGCGCCGCCCTGTTCTCGCGTGGCGATTACAAGTTCGTAGCCGGAGACGCCGCGGAAGAGTTGTTGTGGTTACTCGGCGTCGAAGGTTTAAGAAAATACGACTCGCTCGAAGCGCATGAACCCGAAAAATTGTCGCAGGCGTTTCCCGCCGGCGGCTATTTCGTCATGCGCGACGGCTGGACTCTAGACTCAAACTACCTGCTCTTCGATTGCGGCCCGCACGGCGCGCTGAACTGCGGCCACGCTCATTCAGACGCCCTATCGTTCAACCTCGCCGCCAACGGACGCACCTTGCTCGTCGATCCCGGAACTTATACGTACACCGGATCGAAAGAGCTGCGCGACTGGTTTCGCAGTTCGCAGGCGCACAACACCGTGACGCTCGACGGCGAATCCTCCTCGATTCCGGACGGGCCATTCACCTGGAAGACAGTCGCCCAGTGCCGCCTGCTCGAGTGGGTAACCACGGATGATTACGATTACGTCTGCGGCGAACACGCCGGACTCGTCCGCAGCATCATGTTTCTCAAAGGTAAATACTGGATCATCCGCGACAGTCTTAAATCCTCGAAACAGCGCACCGCAGACATCTATTTTCACTTCGATTCCACCACAAATCCGTCTCTGGAGGACGGCATAATCTACGAGCCCCAATCCGGTCTTACCATCCGTGTTACCGGAAAGGGCCGCTGGATCGAGGAAAACCAGTGGGTTTCGCACTGTTATGGTCAAAAGGAGCCGGCGAAAGTGTTCCGGTTCTCGGCGGTTTTGCAGCCTGGGGAGAGTGTTTACACGTTCCTCTTGTTATGATTGCGACTGGATTTCAATGTGCGGCATTAACGGAATAGCGTTATCGAATCGGTCCGGGCGGATGGTTTCGCGCTCGCAGCTCGAGGCCATGCGCGACGTCATTCGTCATCGGGGCCCGGACGACGAAGGGCTCTTTATCGATCGAAACGTCGGCTTAGGCCATCGCCGCCTCAGCATCGTCGACGTCGCCGCCGGTCATCAGCCGATGACCAACGAAGACGACTCGCTGCACATCGTCTACAACGGCGAGATCTACAACCACGCCGACTTTCGCGAGTGGCTCGAATCGCGCGGCCACGTCTACAAAACCCACTGCGACACGGAAACCATTCTCCATCTTTACGAAGAGCACGGCGTCGACTGCGTGCAGCACCTGCGCGGCATGTTTGCGTTTGCGATCTGGGACCAGCGCAAGCAGGAGCTGTTCATCGCGCGCGATCGCCTCGGCGTCAAGCCGCTTTACTATTTTCACGCTGACGACGGTTCGCTCTACTTCGGCTCCGAAATCAAGACGCTCTTCGCGGCGGGCGCGCTCAAACCCGAGCTCAACTATGCCGCGCTGCCTGACTATCTCGCGAACCATGCGCCCTCCGGCGAGACGACTCTCTTTCAGGGCGTGAAACGTTTGTTGCCCGGTCACACGCTCCTGTGGCGCGACGGTAAGATCGTGATCACTCGTTACTGGGACGTCAGCTTTGTCAAAGCCAGGGACGAAGGCTACGCGCGCCCGCGGAGCGACGACGATTACGTCGAACAGTGGTCCGAATTGTTTCGCACGTCAGTCAGGCTGCGGTTGATGGCCGACGTGCCGCTCGGAATGTTTCTGTCAGGCGGCATCGACTCGTCGGCGATCGCAGCCGTGATGAGCGGCATGGTCGACGAGCCGATCAAGACGTTCTCGGTCGCGTTTCGGGAGCGCGAGGCGAACGAGCTCGAATACGCGAGGCTCATCGCGGAGAAGTACAAGACCGACCATCACGAGGTTCTCGTCAGTCCGGAAGATTTCTTTGGCGCGCTCCCGAAACTGATCTGGCACGAAGACGAGCCGTTGGCCCATCCGTCGAGCGTCGCGCTCTATTTCGTTTCGCATCTCGCTTCGCAACACGTCAAAGTCGTGTTGACCGGCGAGGGCAGCGATGAGCTGCTCGCGGGTTACGCGAGATACAAGAAGACAATTTTCAATCTCGCCTTTGGCGCGCGCTACCAGAGTTTGACCACTGCCGGCATTCGTAAAGCAATTCAAAGCGGAATTGCTGGAATGGCTTCCGGTTCGAAAGTTCGGCAAAAGCTTTCGCGGACATTTCTGGCCTTGAATCCCGACATCGAAACTATCTATTTCGATAATTTCGCTGTTTTCCCGCGTTCGATGCACGCCGCGTTATTGACCGGGGAAACGGGTGAACGCGTTGGTCAAAGCGATCCGTACGCCGAAGTCAGGAACTTACTCGAACGAACCGACGCGAAGTCACTTCTGGACCGATTGCTTTACGCCGACGTCAAGACGTATCTCCACGAACTGCTCATGAAGCAGGACCAGATGAGTATGGCGACTTCACTCGAGAGCCGCGTGCCGTTTCTGGACCACAAGCTGGTTGAATTCACCGCGACCCTGCCGGAGCGGTTGAAGCTGCGTGGTTGGACCACGAAATATGTCCTGCGCAAGAGCATGAAAAACGTGCTGCCGGAAGCGATACTGACGCGTCCGAAGATGGGATTCCCGGTGCCGATCGGAGCCTGGTTCCGCGGGCCGTACAGTTCCGTGATTGACGAGTACGTGCTCAGCGATCGCGCTCTCAGTAGAGGAATTTTTGAGCCGGACTTCGTCAGGGAAATCGTGCGGCGGCACCAGACGGGCGGCGAGAACCACGACGAGCGTTTGTGGGCGCTCGTCAATTTCGAAATGTGGCAACGACGGTTCTTTGACGGCGCTGGCTCAGACGACCCCACGATACGTGAGGCCGAGCTCGCGTCAGTTCATGTGTAATGCCACAAAGAGGCACAAAAAACACAAAACATCTCTTGTGATTTTTGTGCCTTTTTGTGGCTGGAAGAGTTGATCGATTGCGAATCCTGTGGCTCAAAACCGAATTGCTTCATCCGGTCGACAAGGGCGGAAAGATTCGCACTTACAACATGCTCAAGGCGTTGAAGCGTAATCACCGGATCACCTACCTGACACTCGACGACGGCACCGCAGATTCCAAAGCGCGCGAGCTCGCGAGCGAGTACTGCCACGAGCTCGTGTGCATTCCGCACCGGCGCCGCGAGAAGTTTACGACTGGTTTCTACTTCGAACTGGTGATGAATCTCGCCTCGGATTTGCCGTACGCGATCAAGAAGTACGAATCGGCGGAGATGCGTCGCGAGATTGAAAAACGCATCGGCGATTTCGACGTTTTGATCTGCGATTTCCTGGCGCCGGCCGTGAACGTGCCACGTGATCTCGATTGCGCGTCGGTGCTGTTTCAACACAACGTCGAAGCGATGATCTGGAAGCGTCACTACGAGGTCCAGACGAACCCCGCGAAGAAGACGTATCTGTTTCGCCAGTGGCGCAAGATGTTCGACTTCGAAGCCAGGGCGTGTCCGCGATTTGATTGTGTCGTCGCCGTGTCGCGTGAAGATCGCGAGATGATGCAGCAACAGTACGACGTGAAGAATGTTTACGACGTGCCGACCGGAGTGGACACCGAGTTCTTTCGGCCAAGCGGCCGGCGCGAATGTAAGCCGCACAACCTCGTATTCACCGGCTCGATGGACTGGCTGCCGAACGAAGACGCCATCCGCTATTTCACCGAACAGATCATGCCGCGAATCAAGCAGTCGGTCCCCGGCTTGACCTTGACTGTTGTCGGACGTGATCCGTATCCGGCGTTGCTTGAACTGAGCAAGCGCGACCCATCGGTGATCGTGACCGGCCGTGTTGAAGACGTCAGACCGTACATGGAAGAGGCCGCAGTCTATATCGTCCCGCTGCGGATCGGCGGCGGCACGCGCCTGAAGATTTACGAAGCGATGGCGATGGAGAAAGCCATCGTCTCAACGTCGATCGGCGCGGAAGGTTTGCCAGTCACGAACAGCAAAGAGATCGTCCTGGCTGACGAACCTGAATCATTCGCCGACGCCGTAGTAAAACTGCTGCAAAACAAAATTCTTGCCGATGAGATCGGACAGCGAGCAGCAGCGAGAGTGCGAGCGGAGTTTGGCTGGGACACGGTCGCTGACAGCTTTGCAGCCATTTGCGACCGCGCAATCAGCCACAAAAAGGCACAAAAAACACAAAAGGCTTTCGCCTAACTTTGTGTGTCTTTTGTGCCTTTTTGTGGCAAAAAACGGGAGAACGAACGAGTGAAACTTAGCGTCTTTGGTTTGGGTTACGTCGGTTGTGTTTCCGCGGCCTGTTTTGCCGAGGAAGGAAACGAAGTCATAGGCGTCGACGTCAACCCCACCAAGGTTGAGATCATCAACGACGGAAAGAGCCCGATCATCGAGGAAGGCATCAATGAGCTGATCGCAAAAGTGGTCGAGACCGGCGGCCTGTCTGCCACGACTGATTCGGCGCGCGCGGTCAATGAATCGGATCTTTCGCTCGTCTGCGTGGGCACGCCCAGCAATCAGAACGGCAGCCTGCACCTGCGTCACGTCGAACAGGTGTGCCGCGAGATCGGCGCGGCGATGAAGTCGAAGAAACAGCGGCATATCGTCGTGATTCGCAGCACGATGCTGCCGGGAACAGTGCAGAACACAGTCGTTCCGGCACTCGAAGAGTCGTCGGAAAAGAAAGCCGTAACGGATTTCGGTATCTGCATCAATCCCGAGTTTCTGCGCGAGGGATCGTCGTTGAAGGATTTCTATTCCCCGCCTTTCACGTTGATCGGCGCGGACGACGAAGAGACCGTCGCGGCGGTGCGCAGTCTCTACGCAAAGATCAACGCGCCCGTCTACGCCACGTCGTTGAAAACTGCGGAGATGGTCAAGTACGTTTGCAACTGCTTCCACGCACTCAAGGTCAGCTTCGCGAACGAAATCGGCAACCTGTGCAAAGCCCTCCAGATCGATAGCCATGAAGTGATGGACGTGTTCTGCCAGGACACGAAGTTGAACCTGTCTCCTTACTATCTGAAACCAGGCTTCGCTTTCGGCGGTTCTTGTCTGCCGAAAGATCTGCGCGCGATCAACTACAAAGCAAAAGAGCTCGACGTCGAGGTGCCGGTGTTGTCCGCGATCCTGCCGAGCAACCGGCTACAGATCGAGCGCGCGGTTGAGATGGTGACGCAGACGGGAAAGAAAAGAGTCGGCGTGCTCGGGTTCAGCTTCAAAGCAGGGACTGACGATCTTCGCGAGTCGCCGATGGTGACGTTGATCGAGACCCTGATCGGTAAAGGTTTTGAGCTGGCCATCTACGATCGCGACGTCTCGCTGGCGCGGCTCGTCGGCGCGAATAAGGAGTACATCGAGCGCGAGATACCGCACATATCGAAGTTGATGCGTGGCGGAGTCGACGGAGTGCTGGCCGATTCCGATGTGATCATCATCGGCAACCGCGCTGAAGAGTTTCGCAGCGTCAGCGAGCGGTTGCGCAAGGACCAGCAGGTCATCGACCTCGTGCGGCTGTTCGACGGGCAAACTTCAAATGAAAACTACCAGGGCATTTGCTGGTGAACAATGCTGATTCCTCAACTCCGCGCCGGCCGCTGCGCATCGGACTGCTGATCGATTCTTTTGTCCAGCGTAAATGGATCCATCAAGTCGTTAGCGAGATCCAATCCTCGAATTTCGCCGAGATCACGCTCGTCATCAAGAATGAGACGCCGGCGTTGAAGACGTCGGGGCCGTCGCAGGGACGGTTGAAGAGTTACTGGGAGAATCGCCAGTATCTGCTTTACGCGCTCTACGAAAAGATCGACCAACGTCGAGTTAAAGTCGAGCCGGATGCATTTGAGCCGGTTGATTTGAAGCCGCTGCTGGGGGATTGTCCGGTGGTGACGGTCACGCCGGAGATGAAGAAGTACTCCGACTGGTTTCCGGAAGACAGTCTGAAGCAGATACGCGAGTTCGATCTGGACGTCGCGCTGTGTTTCGGGTTTCGCATACTCAAAGGCGAGGCACTCAACATCGCACGCCACGGTGTGTGGTCATTTCATCACGGCGACAATCAGGTGAATCGCGGTGGACCGGCTGCGTTCTGGGAAGTGATGGAAGACACGCCGGTGACCGGTTCGGTGCTGCAAGTCCTCACGGAAGATCTCGACAACGGCCGTGTCATCTATCGCTCGTGGTCTCCGACGAGTGACCGCTTCTCCGTCAAAGCCAATCGCAACAATCTCTACTGGAAGTCGGCTGCCTTCGTCGTTCGCAAGCTGAAAGATCTGGCGGAAGGCATTCCCGTCTGCCCGCCTGAGAAGCAACTTTATCGTCCGTATTCGAACCGGTTGTATCGCATGCCGACCAACGGCGAGATGTTCTCGCGGCTGTCGCGGCTTGGCGCGAAATACGTGGCGAGTAAGTTTCAAGCCGCGCTGAGTAGCGACCAATGGGCGCTCGCATATCGCTTCAGATCCGGTGCCGGAGATGCAAATAACACGCTGTACAGGTTCAAGCGCTTGTTGCCGCCGAAGGATCGTTTCTGGGCCGATCCGTTCGCGATAAAAGCCGGCGATCATTATTACGTCTTCATCGAAGAGTATCCGTATGAGACGGCCAAGGGGCACATTTCTGTGATCGAGTTGGACCGCAAGGGCGTTGTGAGTGGACCGCGGAAAGTGCTCGAACGCGAGTATCATTTGTCGTATCCGTTCGTGTTTGAATGGAACGGCAACCACTACATGTTGCCGGAGACCGCCGCGAACAAAACGGTCGAGTTGTATCGCGCCAAATCGTTTCCCTTCGTATGGCAACTGGAAAAAGTCCTGATGACCGGCGTGCGCGCGAAGGATGCGACTTTAGCGGAGATCGACGGCACGTGGTGGATGTTTGTCTCCATCGCGGAACACAGCATTCCTGATGAGCTGTACCTGTTTTCAGCGCCGTCGCCGCTTGGACCATGGACACCGCACCCGCGCAATCCGGTGAAATCAGACGTTAGAGGTTCACGTCCGGCGGGCGCGTTGTTTGAGTGGAACGAAGACGTCTATCGGCCGGCGCAGGATTCGTCCGGAAGGTACGGTTATGCGATCTCGATCAATCGTGTGCTCGAGCTCGATCATGAAAAGTTCAGTGAGGAGCACGTGTCGAGCATTCTTCCGAATTGGGACAAGGATCTGCTGGCGACGCACACGATCAGCATTGCCGGAGATCTGACGGTCGTCGATTGCCTGATCAAGCGATCCAGATGGTCTTGAAACCACGGATTTTAAAGATCTTATTGCTGGTGGTCGTGGCGTGGGTGGTTATGGCCGCGTTGGCGCCGCGGGCGCTGGTGGTGAATGCGCCGCTTGCTTCCGCGGATGCGATCGTGATTATGAGCGGTTCGAGTGCTTATCGTGAACGGACGCAGAAGGCCGCGCAGTTGTATCACGAAGGCCGGGCGCCGCTGGTGTTGTTGACGGACGATCACACGCGCGGCGGTTGGTCCAGTGCACAACAACGAAACCCGTTCTTTGTCGAGCGGGCCACCGACGAGTTGATCAGTGCCGGTATTCCGCGGGACAGAATAATCGTGGTCCCCGGCCTTGCGGAGAGCACTCGCGATGAAGCGCTGCTGTTGAAGGATTACGTCGTTACCCAAAATCTTCAGTCTATTTTGGTGGTTACTTCGTCTTATCATTCGCGACGCGCGCTTCGTACGTTGAACCAGGCGTTTGCCGGCACGGGAAAGACCGTTGGTCTCGAGCCGGTGCCGTCATCGCTGGAAGCGTTCTGGTGGTTACGTCCGGCCGGCTGGCGTACGATCGGCATCGAGTACGTGAAGATGGTCTACTATTGGTTCAAGTATGAGTGAGAAGCCGCTCATCAGCGTGATCATTCCTGCCTACAACGCGTCCGAGTTTATCGGCGAAACTCTCGACTCAATCTTCGCGCAAACGTTCACGAATTTCGAAGTGATCCTGATCAACGACGGTTCGCCTGACACTGCCGATCTCGAACGAGTGTTGCAAGGCTACGCGTCGAATCTATGTTACCTGAAACAGGAAAACCAGGGCGCAGCGGCGGCGCGCAACACCGGACTCCGAGCGGCGAACGGAGAATTCATTGCCTTTCTCGACGCCGATGACACGTGGCTGCCGACGTTTCTCGAAAAGCAGATGGAGTTTCTCCAAAACAGCAATGCGGATTTTGTTTTTTGCGATGCGCTGCTGGTTGGCGATACATCGCTCGCGGGTCGAACCTTCATGCAGATGCAACCATCGCGTGGTGCGGCCACGCCGGAGAACCTGCTTTCGGTTAAGGTCACGGTGTTGACCTCGACTGTTGTCGCCCGCAAGTCGCCCATATTCGAAGTCGGCTTGTTTGATGAAACGATCAGACGCGGTCATGATTTTGATCTGTGGCTGCGCCTGGCAAAGCACGGAACTCGCTTCGCCTATCATGGTGACGTGTTGGCCCGTCACCGGATAGTGGAGAGCGGACTTTCCGGAGGCACGATCAGCCAGCTCGAGCGGACGCTTGCCGTCATCGAGGCGATCAAAGTCAAAGGATTGACCGCCAGCGAACATCAGGCGCTCCAGTTCAACATGAAGCGGACCTTGCGCGAGCTCGCGTTGGAAAACGGTAAAGCGAAACTGATCTGCAGAGACTTCGACGGCGCGCGTAAATATTTCAACGAGGCGCGAAAGTTCCGACACAGTTGGAAACTCTTATTGGTGTGTTTAGCTCTGCGAGTCTCCCCGGATATCCTGCGCCACATCTACCGTCGCCGGCTTTCGGACGAACACGGATAACAGGAAAAAGTCGCGGATTAGTATTCTTCGGTTGAGAGGACTGTGACAAATACTGACGTCAGAAACCTGCAACCCGCCGGCGCTCGAATCAAGGAGTCGCTTCGCAATCTCCCGCTGGTTTATGGTGTTGCGAAATGGATCTATCGCCGGTTTCGCAAGACCGATCCCACGATACAAGAACGGATTTTGAAGGCCGTTGGCGGAAAAGCTGCGGTGTTCTTTGTTCAAGTCGGGTCGAATGATGGGGTTCAGGGCGATCCGATTCATGACCTCATTGTGAGCCGGGAGAGTTGGAGCGGGATCTTCATCGAACCGATCGATTTCCTATTTCAGCGTTTGCGGAAGAATTATGGTGAGGCTGAGAGGTTTGTGTTTGAGAACGTGGCGATCGGGACTGAAAAGGGGACTAAGACGTTTTACTACGTGTCGGAGAAGGCGAAGAGCGAGCTCGATTTACCGTACTGGCATGATCAGCTTGGTTCTTTCGATAAGGCGCACATTACGCGAGCGCTTGGCGACCAGATGAGCCCGTACATTGTTGAAGAAGAGGTGGAGTGTTTGCCGTTGCAGGAGGTGTTTGACAGGAACCGGGTCGAGTCGATTGATCTGATTCATATCGATACGGAGGGTTTCGATTACAAAGTTCTGTCGCAGATCGATCTGAGGCGTTACAAGCCTTCGGTCATCTTATTCGAACACCACTTGTTGTCTGATGAAGAATTTCTCCAGGCGCGCAACCTTCTTCGTAGCCACGGATATCGGCAGCTCCAATATGGCAACGACATCCTGGCGATAAAAAAGAATTAATGTCGACGACGATCAGAAATCGCGCCAATTGGACTTTCGGACTGCCAAAGACGTTTCATGCGTTTGGCGTCAATATCTTTCTTCTGCCTTTAGGAATCGCCACCAGTATCTTGATCGCCCACACCGTTGGGCCAACGGGCAAGGGCAGTCTCGATCTCATCGTGGCCACTGCCACGTTGCTCGGCATGGTGCTGAGTTTGTCTCTGCCACAGGGAGTCACGTTCGTGGTGGCGCAGGGACAGGCGGCGCCCAGCGTCATCGCCTCACAGTTGGTTTTTGTCTCAATACTGCAAGCCCTGATTGCGCTTCTTGTATTGAGCATTCTTCGATTTACGCCCTATTTCCAGCTATTTCTTCCGAATTGGGGCATGTGGATCATCGCCGGCGTGGTCTTGTACGTCTGGGTCGACCTGATCACAAAGTTCTGGGCCGCAATTCACATCGGACAACAACAGATCGCAGTCGTCAACAACTCCGAATTCGCCGGCCGCGTAACCCAGTTCGTCAGCGTATTTATCCTGTTCGGCATACTCTACCTCTCAGGCAAGCAACTATCCGTCGGCTTCCTCTTCCTGGTCGCACTGTCAGCCAGCATGCTGATCAGCCTTCTGCAATTCGCGTCGCTCGGTTTCAAGTTTCAACTGTCGCGCGACTTGACCGGACTCAGAGCTGCGACTGCCTTCGCGCTCCCATGTTACGCCGCCAACGTCGCCCAGTTTCTGAATTACAAACTGGACGTGTTCGTAGTCGGATTTTTCGCGGGCACGGCCTCCGTCGGACGCTACACGCTAGCGGTGTCGCTGGCCCAACTGCTCTGGCTGATGTCCAACTCCGTGGCAAGCGTTCTGTTACCCAAGATCGCAGCCTCAACAGCCTCGAGCGACGCCGGCGCAAGCATTCGACACACGGCGCGAGTCACGCGACTCTCGCTCTGGGCCACGGCGCTGTGCGGCCTGACATTAGGCGTGCTGGGAACTCAGGCGATCCCACTGTTGTACGGCGAAGCATTTCGCCCGAGCGTCGCGGCGCTACTGTGGGTATTACCCGGAATCGTGATCTTCAGCGTCGCCAATGTCCTGGCGGCGTACATGGCCGGCATCGGTAAGCCGCGACTGAACCTGCTGGTTTCGGGTGTGTCGCTGATCGTCACGATCACTTTGGATCTGGCATTGATTCCCAATCTCAACATCGTAGGCGCGGCGATAGCGAGCACGGTTTCCTACACGTTAAGCGCGTTGCTGTTGATCGTGTTCTTTGTTCGCGAGACGGGCGCATCTTTGCGGGAGGTATTGTTGCCAACGCCGGATGACGTGAAGATGCTGCTGTCAGTGGTGCGGCTTCGCGTGCGTTCGGAAAGTACAGTATGAAAAAGAAGATTCTGTTTGTGCCCTCGTGGTTTCCCAATCCCGAAGATCCGATCGCCGGGGTTTTTATCGAAGAGCAGGCGGTTGCGCTGTCGAAAGAGCATGACGTCGCGGTGCTGCTGCCGAAGATGGCCGCCTGGCGAAACGTCGTGAAGCCGGATGCGCCTGACAAATCGGTGAAAAAGACGCAGTCGGGACTGACGGTCTATCACGAATACGCGCGTCCGCTCATTCCGCATGGCCCGGAGTCGACCGACTACAACACGTTTGCGCGCGCTGCGCAAAACGGATTCAAGAAGATCCTGAAGGAATGGGGCACGCCTGACATCATCCACACGCACGTCGTGTTGCCGGCGGGTTGGTCGGCGCTCGGAGTAGGCAGAAAGCACGGCATACCGGTTGTACTGACGGAGCATTCCAGTCCGTTTTCGATGCACCTCGGGACCGAACTGAGTCGAAAACTCGTGCGGGAGACGCTTACCGGCGTTAACCAGATCGTGGCGATTAGTCCGGCGCTAGCGAAGCAGCTTCTGGATTTCGAGCCGGGATTAAAGATCGAAGTCATCGGCGAGTCGGTGAAGACGGACTTCTTTGTGCCTGCGGACGGGCGTGTTGACAAAGCGAACGGAACGGGGAAGAGTTTCTTCGTCGCCGCGAGGTTGGCGGAACAGAAAGGGTTGGAGCATCTCGTCAGAGCTGTCCATGTTCTGCTCGACAGCGGGCTCAATTCGTTCGAGCTGGTAATTGGCGGCGACGGACCGGACCGCCAGAAGCTCCAACAGTTAGCGGAAAGCCTGAATGTTACGCAGTATATTCAGTTTCTCGGCGGGCTGAATCGCGAGCAAGTTAGAGAAAGAATGCAGAAATGCGATGTATTCGTCTTATCTAGTCTGCATGAGACCTTCGGCGTGGTCGTCGGAGAGGCGATGGCTTGCGGGAAGCCGGTAATTTCGACCCGCTGCGGTGGTCCGGAGTTCATTGTGAACGAAGAAAACGGAGTGCTGGTCGACGTGGCCGACGCAAAGGCCCTGGCGGGCGCGATGGCCGATTTCATTCAGGAGCGCGTCTCGTTCGACCCACAGACGGTGCGGGCCTCGGTCGTGAACAGGTTCAGTCCCGAAGCTTTTGTGAGAAACATCACTGCGGTGTACGAGCGCTTTTGGTAACACGGATTTAGAACGTCTAATGTGCGGAATTTTTGGAATTTGGAAGCTGGACGGAGAAGCAGTTGATCAGGGAAAGCTGCAACTCGCTACCGACGCCATCCGCCACCGAGGGCCGGATGACGAGGGGTATCTGCTAGTCGACACCCGCGACGCCAGCGCGCGGTCCTGCGGCGGCCCCGACACCGATTCCCGCCTTTCGCTCCCGGATCTCAGCCAATTCCGGTCTGAACGTTACGATCTCGCCTTCGGTTTTCGGCGACTGGCAATCCTCGACCTCTCGCCCAGCGGACATCAGCCGATGTCCAGTCACGACGGCAAGCTCTGGATCGTCTTCAACGGCGAGATTTACAACTATCGCGAGCTTCGCACCGAACTCGCCGCTTTCGGCCACGATTTTAAAAGCACCAGCGACACGGAAGTCATCCTCGCCGCTTATCAGCAGTGGGGCGAATCGTGTGTCGAGCACTTCAACGGCATGTTCGCGCTGGCCATCTGGGACGCCCCGGTGCGGAAAATGTTCATCGCCCGCGACCGGTTTGGCGAAAAACCCTTCCATTACGTCTATATTCCAGAGAGGCTGTTTGCCTTCGCCTCCGAGATGAAGGCGCTTTGGGCCGCGGGTTTGGCCGAACGGCGCATTCACGAAGAAACCCTTGGTCTTTTCACGCAACACGGCCAGGTCGAGATCGGCGAACAGACGATTTACGATGGCATCCTGCGCCTTCCGCAGGCCCACTCGTTGACGCTGACCGCTAATGGGACACAGAGGGGCCGCCTGCAAAAGCGCCGCTACTGGGACATCGACCCGCGAGTGACGATCGACGGCTGGAAAGAAGAGCGTTACGCGGAGGAGTTTCGCGAGCGGTTCACCAACTCCGTCAATCTTCGCCTGCGCGCGGACGTTCCCGTCGGCTCCAGTCTTTCCGGCGGGCTTGATTCCACGACGGTCGTGAGCGTAATCAATCGACTCCTGCCGGAAAATGCGGTGCAAAAGACTTTCTCCGCCCGCTTCGAAGATCCATCACGAGATGAAGGGAAGTGGATGGATCTCGTCACCCGGAGCAATCG
>JBKPNH010000110.1:0-5577 GCA_046732535.1 Acidobacteriota bacterium | reverse complement strand
TTGTAAGGCCGAGAGATGAACGGGTATTGAGAGAACTATTTAATAAAGCTCTCGATCAAAGAGTAAGTTGCAACGTAAAAGGGAATATGGCGTTTGTCACTTATCCGGCGAACTGAGACGTTGAAAAAAGGCGGGCCTGCGTTTCATAAGAAATGGCAGCAGGCCCTGGTGGAAAGCAGATTGTTGGAAGCACGATCGATCAGTATTCGAGGTGTCCGTCGTACATCATCTCAGACACCTTGTACCGCGCCTCCAGCTTGATGTTTTTGCCGAGCTGGGAATAAAACTTCATTTGCCCGCTGCCGGCTTCGAGGAACGGCTTGTTATTCAGCATGCGCTTGAATACGAACTTCGCTCCCAACCCGTCCGCAACCGGAGCTACGAAATCTTCCAGCGGCAGTCGTTGGCCGTCGGCCCTTTCAAGATACGTTGAGTCCTTCAACGACTCGAGAGTTGCGGTCTTAAACGCCTGCAATGCCATGCCGCCCATCGATGCATCTTTTGCCTCCGCCACCACAGCAACCACGATGTAGTCTGACGTTGTTGCTTCTGCGAATGCCTTCAACTGGGTTTGGCGCTCAGCAGGCATCTCAGGTGAATCGATCATCAACTTACGAACAACAGCCTGTCGCACCGGTTTAGCTGAGAGCAATCGAATGTAGTATTTGATGTAAGAAGTGATTGCGCCCGGCGAGTCTTTACTTGCGTCTCGCGGAATCATGTTGCGAGACGAGCCGGTGTTGGTGATCGCGGCGCTTGCGCCGTCAGCTTCCCGTGTTTCGAGCTGAGTTTGTCCCCATCCCGACTCATTCAGCACCTTCGTGGTCTCTTTCATGTTCCATTCGAGCCACGGCTTGCCGGTCTGCGCAATCAGCGCTGACGCAGCGAACAACATCACGAAAAATATGAGAGCAGTTCTTCTCATTATTTCCCTCCGGTAAGTGTCTCTTTGAGAAAAAAGGGAGAAGGCACTTGGAATGCACCTTCTCCCTTGTCAATTTACTTCAGGTTAGAAGTTGAAGCGAAGGACAAACTGAATCACTCTGCCGCCGGGATCCGTCGTCGTCGACGTATCCTGGTAAGCAACTGTCGTTTGTCCGAAAGTCGGCGAGGCGTAGGTGCCTGCCAAACTAACCGTATCCGCTGCGAAGCTTCCAATCTTGAAGTTCTGGTTGTTGATTATATTCAACGCCTCCACGCGAAACTCCAGATTGGTGGTTTCCGTGAAGCCGAACTTCTTAACCACGCTCGCATCGATCCTGGTGAATCGTGGTCCATACAGCACCAGGTTATTGATGCCGCACTCGCCGTTGAATCTTGCCTGGCAATTGGCAAAGCCAGCCGGCGCGATAAACGGCTTACTCGGATCCGGCGGCGTACCGGCATAACCTGATGCTGAAGTCGAGCTGATACTAAACGCCCGGATCGTGTTAACGATCACGTCTTCCGGCAGCCAGGTTACCGTCGTCGGGTTCTTGTGGATCTCAATCATCTTCTGCAAGTCGCCACGGTCCATATTTATGAGTTGTACGTTGCCGAAGTTGATTGGTGAGCCGCTTTGAACGCGGAAGGTACCGTTAACGCCCCAGCCTCCCAGCATCAAGTTTGTCTTGGTGCCGATGCCGCTGGCCCATCGTTGTCCTCTGCCAAAGGGTAACTCATAAATGAAGTCGCCCTTGAAGGCATGGCGGATGTCGAACGGCGATACTCCATAGCCCAGCCGCGGATTGCGGATGGTCGTGAAGTTTGACTGCGCGATTGAACTGCTGGCGAACGCATCGCTCATCGCATGCGCCCAGGTGTAGTTTGCCTGCAGCAGCAAGCCGGCTGACATCCTGCGACGCAGTTCAATTTGCAGTGCGTCGTAAGTTGACGAGGCGCTGTTATCAACGACAAACGCTCCGGCAGGAACTTCGGGATTGATAACGAAGAAGTTTTTCTGCCGTCCGGTAGCAAGTGCGTTCGCACGGAATCCCGCACTGCCGGAAAGCTGAGCAGCCGCTCCGGTTACACTTGCAGCAACTGGAACGAGGTTGTTGGTTATCGCCGTCGCTGTCCAGCTCGCACCACTATACGCGCCGGGCGTATTGACGGCGGTGCTTCCATTTATATACGAAAGGAAGATTGGTAGAGGTGAAGTGTTACTACCGGATCCAAAAAACGCGAAGCTGCCGCGGCGAGCGGCAATGCCGCTGGCATTGTTGGCAATCAGATTTGCCTGGGCCAGCCTGAACTCATTTGCGAAGCCGTTCTCAATCGTGTTGATTTCATTTATGGACCACAATCGAGTGAGCTTCTTCGCGCGGTTTCCGACGTACCGTGCTTCAAACACCGTGTCTCTTGCGATTTCCCGTTGGATGCCGAAGGTCCACGACTGAACGTAACCAATCCGCAGATCCGGACTGAAGGCGATGGCCTGATCGTTGAGGCCGGGCGTGAACGGGAACGTCGGTGCGGTGATGGTCGGGTTCGGGATCGAGCCGGGCGTCCGGAACAAGCTACCAATGGGCAGCGTATTGTTCGCCGTGCTCACTGCCACACTGAAGTTCTGTCCGGGGTTTGTGCCTAAGCCTGTCGAACCGACGTTTGTGCCATCCTGGTTGTAGGCGATGGAGTAGCCCGCACGAATAACGCTCTGGCCGCTGTCGCCGAAAACGCGGTGAAGGAAACCGCTCTTGAAGTCGGGGCTATAAGCGATACCGAAGTTCGGAGCAAAGTTGTTCCGGTCTGTGTTGTAGGCCGGCGAACCGGGCTCTAACCTTTTCAGCTGAGTCTTGGCCTCACTGCAAGGACCCGGGTTGAAGAAGTTGAATGCTCCGGAGCATCCGAACACATTTTCAAAGCTCAATGGAACCGTGTACGCGTTGTTCTTCGCGTAGTAGGGACCCTGGAGCTCGTAACGCAAGCCGAAGTTCAAAGTGATGTTGGGACGGATGCGCCATTGATCCTGCGCGAAGAGGGCCCATGCCTTCTGGCCCGCGCGTTCAATACCATTTCCGTTCAACGTGTAATTGAGTTGCTCATCGGCCACTGCGGTACCGCCGACTGCCGTCATCCGGCCTATGAGTGTTGCATAGATACCCCTTGCGTTGGCCAATTGGTTAGCACTCGCGCCGGGGAAGTTTGTGGCGTTGAAGATCGCGTTTGCCGGATCTCCGCCCTGGCTGGTCTGGTCGATTCCAAGCGTAACGCCTCTGACAATGCCTCCACTTGGAAACAGGCTGAACAGGTTGGTTCTGGTGTAGTTTCCACCAAAGCTCCAGGTGTGATTACCCTTGACCCAGTTCAGGGTATCGCTGAATGTTTGGACCGGACTGTTGCGTCGCTGCGGAGCAGTCGCGGATGTTGCGCTTGTGATACCGCCCGCGTTGATACCGAGGTTGAAACCACCCTGGTTTGCAAACTGCGCCAGACTCGTCTCCGGGAAGAACACAACTGTTCCACCCACGAGAGCGAAACGTGCTTCGTTACTGATCGAGCTGCCGATCTTTGAAATCAGCGCAGTGGAGTTTGAGAATCGATTCGAGGACTGGCTACCGAAGTTCGGAAAACCCGGGAACCGCGGATCCGCGTTATTCAGGAAGTCGACAACCGACGTGAACTGTTGATAGTTCCAGACGTTGCTCAACTGGTGATTGTCCGTGATGTTCCAGGTCAGATTCACTGTCGGGAAGCGACGCGTTTGTCCGCCCTTATTAATGAAGCTGAATTGGTTCAAGTTTGGATCGGTTGTGGGCTGAACGCCACCTTCGCTAGTCGACGCCTGGATATCGTTCAACAGAGCACCAATCGTCGGATCGAGCGTCGACGGGCAGGGCTGGACGCCGGCGAGGGCAGCGTTGCAGTCGGTTCCCGCTGCGAGTGTCAAGAGATTTCTGACAACCGGAGTTGTTGAACCTGTCGGAATGTAAGTGAAGTTGCCGCCGAGCACTGGCGTCGCAAAAATCGTCCGCTGTCTTGCGGTCGCTTCGGGCAGCCGGTACTCCTCGTAGTTCACAAAGAAGAACGCTTTGTCGCGGCTCTTCAATAACCCTGGAATCAGGATTGGACCACCAAACCGGACGCCGGGTTGTGTCAGCAACACGCGAGCGCGTGGCGCTTTGTGATCCACTGGATCTTCTGGCAGGTCTCTGTTGTTGAACCAGTAGTTTGAGTTGAACCAGGAGTTGCGATGATAGATGTAAGCGCTGCCGTGATACTCAGAAGTACCTTGACGAGTCGCAAACTTGATCTGGACCGCACCTGCGCCGGCGCTCTCAGCACCTGGAGTGGCAGTTGAAAGCGTTACTTCTTCGATCGCGTCGGTCTTGGGTTGGATGTAGGTAAAGAAGCCGTCACTGTTCTTCAACAGTGGGTCCTGAACCTGAACACCGTCCAACGTGATGTTGAGCGCGCCTTTCGGTAAGCCGTTTACAGAAGACTGTCGGGGGCGTCCGACGGTCGCGGTTCCGGGCAGAAACAGAACGACGTCGAGAGCATTTCTCGAGGCGTACGGCAGGTCCGTGATTTGCCGCCCTGTGATGGTGCTGGCTACGTTGGCGCTTTGCGTTTGCAGTAGCTCACCGGAACCAACGATGGTAACGATTTCGGTTGGAGCACCGATTTCGAGCTGTGCGTTAACGGTAGACGCCTTGGCGACATCGACCTTAACGTCAGTTACCACCATCTGCTTGAATCCGCTTGCCTTGATCGTCACGGTGTAAACACCGGTGGCAAGGCTCGGAACGTTAAAGGTGCCATTATCAGTAGTGGTAACGGTGTTCTCCGCCAAGGTGCCAGTGTTCTTGATGACAACCTCAGCTCCGGCTACGACCGCTCCGGTTGGATCTGTTACAGCTCCTGCAATTGATCCTGTAGTACTCGTTTGAGCAAAAGCGGGTACCACAAGTAAGGCGACAAAGGCCGTCAAAGCTGTAATCCTTGAAAAAAGCTTTGTCATTCTTGTGTTCCTCCCTCACAGAAAGGTTAGTTAGTTGGCGTTGTTTTATCCGACACGTCTACGGATCCCGCGCTAGATCCAGAGTGTCGGCGGGCGTGTGTGATGTGTTTGAACCTGACAGATTGCTGGGGAAGGGAGAGATTGCCCTGCCCGGCTCGCTCCCAAATCCGGTTTCATCACAAAAGTCGGCGGCGCGAAAAAGTCTAGGCGGAGACCTGACCAGCAAGGTCCTCGGTGACTGCGCATGGGTTGTGTATCTCTTTTAACGTTCGAGGGAACGCTTTATTAAAAGGCGTCGGACACTTCAACCCAGCAATGCGTGTTCCTGATTTAAGTGGCGAAAGGCCTCATTGATTCGGAGTTATAGGTGAAAACACTCATAAACCGGGACAGGCTGTCCGGTTATTCACGGTTTTGTCGCTGGCGCCTGCTTTTCGATGGACGCTATGAGCTGCTGCCATGAGTGGAAACGCCTACAAAAAAGTGTACACGTGGGTGACCGTTGGGCAATAATCTTGAGGAAAACGGTGGCGTGATTACTTGGATTTCGGATTGTTGTTCAGAATTTTGGATAAGTATATGCGCTCATCATCAATGAGTGGATTCGCGGATGCGGCCGAAGCCGTTCGCTCCTACAC
>JBKPNH010000109.1:0-10949 GCA_046732535.1 Acidobacteriota bacterium | reverse complement strand
GGTCGGGTTCTCACCCTCGAGGACGGGCGTATAGCGAATCCGCATTTCGGCGTCCTTTGTGACGATAGATGCCGTGAAGGTCGGCACTCGGTTAACGACGCGAATGTCGAGCCGCTCGAGCCTGGGGCAACGCGAACGATCGGTCAATGCCGATAATACGCTGGTTACTCCCTTCTTCCACTCTTTTGCAAGTTCATCCGGTTTCGTTCTAAGTGTAGGGTGCCACTGGAGAACGATCGGCAGCGCATAGACCGCAACCTCGGCGTGCCGTAACGACACCAATTGTCGAATGCCTTCAGGACTGGTTAATGCCAAACCAAGCGTCCGGTACGTGAGAGCGATAAACTTCGCCTCTTTTGCCTTCGTAAGCAGAAGATCCTTACCCTGCGCTTCTTTGTCATATCGGTAGGCGACCTCAACTTCAGGTTCTCCGGCCTTAACGGTCCTCGGCTCGTTTCGGCGGGGAAGAGATGTTGTCGCCTGTGCACTGGACGTGGCCGCCGCGATTATGATTCTGGCAATCCGTGTGAGCTCGGCATTCTTTTTTGCTAAAGGTAAAGACTCCAGCGGTTTCTTGGGATCGCTGGCTGCTTGAAATAATTCGATTGCCGTACCTTCGTACAAACAGTCCTGAAGGGGAACCCAGACAATTCTTAGCTTGCGGCGCTTTTCGGCCTTCAGAATAATCGGCAGTTCGACTTTAGAAATAAAATCCGAGGCGAGGAAGTTCGAGCTGACCAGAAGGACGGCAACCTTAGCGCTTGCCAGTGCGTCGAGAATCTCGGTCTTCCAGAGAGCACCGGGCGCAATTCTGTGGTCGCTCCAGACGTCGAGTTGTGACTTTACGGGATGGAGTATTTTGAGCAGTCTATCAAGCCATCGCTGATCAGCATGGCTATATGAGATGAATACCCTATCGGGTAAGGAACTAGTCATTGTCAGCCTCCGGCGATTGTATATTCGGTGTGAGTGCGGCTCACATCGGTTGGACGATGCCAGGAACGGCGGCTAACGGACCCCGCTGGATACGTGTTGAGAAATTCCCGGTAACAGAGTCGCGATGAGGTTACCGGTGCGCTTTGAAATGCTTACAGTTTGCCACTAGCGTAAGGAGGATGGCAAGCTCAACTTCGCACAGTATAGTGCGTGGCAAATCACCTCGGCTGGATCCGAATGACGAAGTTGCAGATCGCGATCTTCTGATCGGGCGCGACTTCGGTGGGCTCTTCACGCTGCAGCTCGCGGCCGTTGACCAGCGTCGGGTTCCTTCCTTTTGCGACCAGCCAGTAACGTCCCTCGTTATCTCTCGACATCACGGCATGAACGCGACTGACTTCCGGATCTCCCTTAATGGGAAGGTCGACTGAAATACTGCGCGAGCCGCGTCCGATCGTGATCTCGTTCTTGGTGATCGGCACTACTGATTCCCGCACGCCATCGCGCCAGACCTCGACAGTGTAAAGCGCCGTCGCTTTCGGACGCACTACCGTCTGCTCGCTCTCGCTGACGTCGTCGGCCTTTTCGACAACTGTGTCGTTTGGATTGAACGCCTGCTGTGAAGATTGGTGTGAAGCTTGCGGTGAATATTGCTGTGAAGATTGCGTGACCCGCGGCGTCACCATCGTGTGGCCGCTCTCAGTCTCATCCCACACAGCCTGAACTCTAAACTCGCCTTTGTTCAAGGTGCCGTCGACGCGCAACTCGACGGCGAAAGACTTCACGGCCAGTTGCGTGGTCCCGCTCAGTTCGCGCGCGCGTTCTGAGAGGACGTGAAAGAGGCCCTGCTCGAGACCGCGGCGTTTGTCGCCTTGCCAGTCTTTGTCGTCGTCGGGACTGAGGTAGACGATGTATTCGCGAGGAATATAAGTTGGGCCACCCGGCGGCGTGAACATCTCGCGCTGCATCGCCGCTTCGACTTCGCGCGCGATCTTTACCAGAAACTCTTCCCAAACGCGCCGTGGTTTAGCATGCTCGTCGGCTGCTTCGAGCAGGTCTTCGCCGGTCTCGCCGTCTATCCATTTTCTTATCGATTCAAGCAGGCCCAATCTGTGGCCCTCCTGTTATCAATCAAACTTTATATAACTCTTGTTGACCCACCCGCGATCTGACGAAAAAGGATCGCTCTTCGGGCGGCTATGTTCAACCACTAATACTTCATACCAATTATTATCGACGCTGAGCACTTTAACTCTTGAACCGGATTCCGCCAGTCCGATCGGGACATTCGATCTGCTGCTCGCGACCGGACGCAGATTCAAATCGGTTGTAGTGACTCCCTGGCGGCCGACGACGGCGGTATCTGGCGGCGCTGCCGCCGGAATCGCTGCTAACGGGTTCCAGTGCGTGGTGACGTATTTGTGCGTCGCGAGCAGCATTCCGGAGAACGCGAGGATCAATCCCGCCGCGACGAGTGCGCGCCGCGTGCGGCTCGGCGGCAACCCTGAACCAGCCGCCTTTTTGTCGTACCGGCTTTCCGCAAAATTCTTCGCCGCCTGGCTTTGCTGCTGTTCGCGCAATTCCATTTGGCGCTGCGCTTCAAGATTGATCGGGACCACGATGCGCGGCCGTTTGATCGCTTCCGTATCTGCGGCCATCATCCCGCGCGCTTCGGGTATCACGAAGTGCGGGCGCGGCGGCGCGGCCTCGGTGAAGTCTTCCAACTCGAGCGAAAGATCCTCGCTCGGTTTGCGAGGTTTATTGCGCGCTTCAGCAGTGGGTGCAACCATCTGCAACGGACGCGTCGGCGGCAGCGCGGCCTCCGCGATCTCGTCCCAAAACTCTTCGACGGTTTGATAACGATCTTCAGGACGGCTCTGCGTCGCTTTCTCAAGGACGCGAAGGATCGGGCGGGACCAGAAGCTTCCGCTCACGGTTGCGGGCAATTCGGTGATCGCGTGCTGCGCGAACCGGCGCGGCGATTCGCCGGCCAACAGCGAGTAGGTCGTTTTGGCGAGTGAGTAGATGTCGGCGGCCGGTGTCAAATAATCGCGCGCCGGCGTTCGTAGTCCACTCGGATCGAGCTGGCCTGTGTGCATCAACGGATTGTGTTCGGGCGCGGAGTAGATATTGGTGCCGACGCGCGTGATGACGCCTTCGGTTGCGTCGAGTCGTGCGACTCCGAAGTCGGCGATCTTCACGACCTCCTTGTCGGCAGTCAGCAAAAGGTTCTGCGGCTTGATGTCGCGATGGATCACGCCGCACTTGTGTGCGTGCGACAAACCGGAACAGACCTGCTCGAGGTAATGAAGCGCCCTTGTGATCGACAACGGATGCGTGCGCGTCAGCGCGTACATGTCGCCGCCGGGAAGATATTCCAAAACGATGTAGTGAAAAGTCGTTCCCGCGAGGTCGATCGCGGTACCGTGTCCGAGACGATTGATGACGTTGGGATGGCGCACGCGGTCAAGCGCCACGGCTTCGTTTTGAAAATTCGCGACGAGCGTGCGCTCGAGCTCGACATCCGGCTCTTCCCCGAGATACAGATTGAGCGCCTTGATGACGACAGTGCGCGGCGCGCCGTCAACGGCGGCGTTGTCGTTAGCGACGTAAATTTCCGCATAACTGCCGCGCCCGAGACAGTCGACGATGTCATAGCGCCCATCGAGTCTGCTCTGTTGAAGTTTGAGTTCCGACATCGTTTATGCCCTGATTCGCATGGCTTAGATGCATAACAAACACATCAGGGTTCAACTTTCAAAGTTTCAGGGGGTTGCGCTGTTTGCGGGAGGTTTCGTCAGCTCTTCGTACTGATTGAGAGTTTTCCAGCGGTCGCGTTGAGTTTTGAAGCTAAGCGCTGCCAGACCGAGAATCGCCTCCTTCTTGATAGTGGCGGAAGTCGGCGAGGGAGCGGCGTCTGCCTTGCTGATGGCGGCGTCGAAGGCCTTCGTAGCTTCCTCCGTGTTGCCGGTCAGTAGATTTGCGCGACCGTAAAGATACAAAAACTCCGCATTTGGCGACTCGAGCGGATTCTGCACGCCGGCTGATACCAATTCTTTACCCGTGTCGGTCTGAAGCCAGGCGCGCGGATCCTGATCGACTTGCCGACGCGCTCTCTCGAATTTGACGAATGGCTCTTCCGGAACAGGCGTCGGCATATTCACCGGCGCAGCCACAGGCTGTGCTTTGGTTGCGAGGAAGGGAATTCGCTCTTTGTAACGCGCGCCGGCGTAAAACGCTCCGCCAATCAACAAGAGAACCAGCAGGGCGCCAAGAACTTTCGTGACGCCGCTTCCGCCGGACGAAGCCACGGCGGGATCACCAACGTTCAGTCTCTCGTGGGCCATAGGCGTATCACCCTGCGGACCGGGAAAGGCAATGCGCGACGCTGGAACAAGGTTGCCTTGATTCTGGGCGACGACATTCGCCGGATGGGTTGCCGGCTGGCCGTTAGGCTGTGTCGCGACTTGAGGCTCGGGCGTTAAGGTCGGTTCCAGGTCGCCCAGTCGATCGTCGGCAGCGAGACGTTCGCCGACACGCACGACGACGACAGTCAGATTATCTTCAGCTCCGCGCTCGTAACAGCGTCGCTTCAGTTCGTTGCAAACGTCTTCGAGATTGTTGCTGACGACGAGCAACTGGCGCAGCTCGTTGTCGCTGATGTGACGAGTGATGCCGTCAGTGCACAAAAGAAACTCGGTCCCGTCCTCGACTTCGATCGTCTTCATGTCGACCTCGACGCCTTGTTCGGCGCCGAGCGCGCGGCTGATCACGTTTTTGCTGGGATGGTTTGCGGCCTGCTCCGGCGTCATGCGGCCTGCGCGAACCTCTTCTTCGACGATCGAGTGATCTTCAGTTTCGCGGCGCAGCACACCGTCAGGCGTGAGTCGATAGAGACGAGAATCGCCGACGTGGCCGAAGGTGGCGATGTTGTCTTTGAGATGGAGCGCGACGATGGTGGTGGCCATCATCGAGAACTTTGCGTGCTCCTGGGCCATCTGGTGAATCGACGCGTTGGCCCGTTGGATGGCGAGCTCCATCAGGTCTTCGACGTCGGCGCCGTCTTCCTGATGACGAAAAGCTTCGTCGAGAACTTCAATCGCCGTTTGCGAAGCGACCTCGCCGGCTTCCGCGCCGCCAACGCCATCGGCGACGGCGAAGATCTGCCGCTGCTGATCGTGTAGAAATGCGTCTTCGTTAAGGGGACGACGTTCGTTCAGGCCGCGGTCGGAAAGCGCTGAGGATTGAACCTTGAAGGTCTTCCTGTCTTCGCTCATTGCACTGCCTCCAGCTTAAGGGGAGAGGAACTCTTCGTCTCTGGCATATCCGCGATCACTCTGTCGCGCGCGTTTCTATTTGAAAACGCCATCAACATCCCCAACATCGCAAAGCTCGTAATCAGACTGAACCCGCCGTGACTGACAAACGGTAACGTAATGCCCGTCATCGGCAAGGCCCGCAGAATACCGCCGATATTCACCAAAGCTTGAAACCCCACAAATGCCGTTAGACCTGCCGCGCACAGCTTCGTAAACATATCACGCGACTCCAACGAAGTGCGAACACCAGCGACCACAAAAATTATCACTGCCAGGATGATCACGGCCCCGCCGAGAAGCCCGGTTTCCTCGGCAATTGCGGCGTAAACGTAGTCTGAGTCGGCAATCGGAATGACTTCCGGAAAGCCCAGTCCCAGGCCGCGGCCGGTAGTACGGCCGGACGCGATTCCGAACACTGCCTGCGCCGGTTGGAAGGCGAGCCGGTCGAACCAGATGTCGACGTTCACCGTCTTTTGCAGGGCCGGGCTCTGCGCCGCAAGCTCTTTCATCTCCGGGTTTCTGTTTAGCGTGTCTTCGTAGTCGCCCTTCCACCACGAGACTTCAGGCGATGGCGGATCAAAACCGTCGAGCCAGAGATGAAAGCGTTGCTGAATGCGAGAGGGAAGGGCGGTGCTGATGGGCCGGGCGATCGTTGGCAGCAGGGGCACCTGCTCCTGAACGTCTCTGGGCAAAGCACCGACGACCAGAATCCCAATCACGAGTATGACTGAGCCGACAAACAGCAGCAGTTGCGGCCAACGGCGAACGGCGACGAGATACAGCGTTGTGTACGCACCGCTGAAGATCAGCATCTGGCCGAAGTCTTTCAACGCGAAGAACGGAACGAAAGGCAACATGGCCATCACGATCAACGGCACGATGTCGCGCGCGCGTGGGATGCCCCAGTAAGTTTCCGCGAGATCCTTGTAGCGCGCGGTCAGTATGCCTGCAAAGCCGACGAGGAACGGGATCTTCGACGGCTCCCACGGCGTCATGTTGCCGAGTGCTTTACCGGCGCTCGACGTGATCACGGCCATCGCCAGCGGCAGGAGCGTGAACAACACGATAATGAAACTGTTGCGCTGTAGCCACAGCAGAAATCCGTCGCGCACGCACATCGAGTAAGCGATCGCGAAGGCGATGAACGAGAAGATCGGGATCCATGTGTAACTCGAAGTAATCGCGTTCGAGAGTGAATAGGTCGATTCCTTCTTCGGCAGTTGGTCGATGTCGATTGGCTGCGCGGGGGTCGGCGGCAGGCCCATCAACTGCTTCTTGACCGGATCGTAATTCTCGAGAATGTAGCGCGTCCGCAGCGCTTCCATCTTTTCTTCGCGCGCGGCGGCTTTGTTTCGCGCGTTGTATTCGGGATCGCTGTACAGCCGGTACTGGATCAGCATGCCGAAACCGAAGAGCAGTATGGCCGTCGTGAATAAGACCCAGTTGCCGGCGAACCTTTTTGCCCGCGAGAGCCAGAGCGCGACGATGATCAAAGGAATGAACATCGCGAGGTCGCGAACGGCGCCGATGATCGACGTCTCGTAACCGCGCAACAGCCCGGCGCGATGGATGGCGACGTAGCCCATGATCTCGAGACCCAGAATCATCAGGATCAGCAACAGATGTGACGACGCGCGGTTTTTCATCTGACTCTCAAGTACCCCAGGTCTTTTGCTTTCATAACTAACGCCGCGGCAATCGGAGCCGCCGATCGAGAACCGTATCCTCCGCCTTCGACGATCACAGCGATTGCCAACTGCGGCCTCTCGAGCGGCGCTATGCAGAGAAACCAGCCGTCAATGCGCGGGTGCTCTTCGTCCATGATCACTTCGTCGTACTCGCGAATGATGTTGCCTTTATTATCGCGCTCGACTTTGTGCCGTGTTTTGGGTTGGCCTGTCTTCGGATCGTAAACGGGTATGACTTTTTGCGCCGTGCCGGTCTTGCCGCCGGTGTTTATGCCCGCCGCTTTGACAGGCGCAAACACGCCGCGAGCAGTGCCGCTCGCGCCGCCTGTCACTAGCCCCATGATCTCGCGCAGTCGAGCAGCAGTTGACGCCGGCAATACTTGATTGAATACCTGTGGCGCGAGGTTGAATTCGATCTTCGGCTTCATCAATTTGCCTTCGATGTTGCCGATCGTCGCAGCGGCGAGCGCCATTTGAAACGGCGTCATTTGTCCTGCGTAACCCTGGCCGTATCCGATCAAGGCAAGGTCGTATCTCGTGACCTGCTTGCCGGTGACGATCGTCGCTTCACGTGGCGCAAGTGCGCGTTTGACGGCTTCGCTGCTGCCGTTCCAAAACTCCGGCTCTTTGCGGCCACGCAGCGCTTCCGAGGGCGTGTCGTACGCGCCGATACCGAGCAATTGTGCGGCGCGTTTGAGACGTTCCGGTCCAAGCCTTACACCCATCTGCGCGAAGTACTGGTTGCAGGAGACTTCGTAAGCGTGATCGATGCCGATCTTTCCGTGTACTTCTCCTGGGCCACCGTCGTCGAAGATCACGTTCGCACCCTGCGCCGCGTAGTAACCGGCGCCGCTGCACGTGAACTCCGTGTCTTGTTCGCCGGCGAGGTACGCCGCGATCATCGTGACGGTTTTGAAGGTTGAGCCGGGAATGTAGTACGCGCCGAGCGCGCGGCTGACGAGCGGTCTGTCACGTTCGTTGGCCTCGAGACGAATCCACGTCGTCTCGTCGTTGACTTCGGCCAGGCTGTAGGAAGGCTCGCTGTATATCGCGAGCACTTCGCCGTTCTGCGGATTAAGGGCGACGATCGCGCCGTGCTTGCCTTTCAATAGCTCGACCGCGGTCTGTTGTAGCTGGCGATCGATCGTGAGGCGAATATCCTGGTTACCTTTGAACTCGACCGCCTTGCCCTGTACGACTTCAAGCGCTTCGGGAAGCGCGCCGCTTTGCACGCCGAACAGTGCGCGCTCCAGTCCCGGGTCGCCGCGATCGGAACCGAATAGATGCGAGAGTGCTTTGTCGAGCGGATACTCGCGCTGAATGTCGCCGCTCGCGTTGCGTTTGTAGTAGGCCAGCGGTTGGTCCAGGCGGCCGCTGCGATCGAGGATCCAGCCGCGCAAGGTCGATTCAGACAAGCGGCGGACGCGCAGGTCTTTGTAACTCAGTTGCTGAAACTTTTCGTTCTGTTCCGCGGCATACCTGGCCCAGTAAATGTGAAACGAAAACATTCCGATTGCGAGCAGGATAAACAGCCAGCGCAACGCGCGCAGGCCGCGGTTGGTTGACGTCGAGCCGAGTCGTTTGCGTACTGCTTTCGGAAGGTCTTCCGGAATTGCCGCCGTCGTGACCGGCCGGCGACGGTTCCGCAGCAGACCGACTAAAAGAAGCAGCAGGATGAAGCCGAGACCGCCGACGTAAATGAGCGTGAACAGCGCGGGCATTCGCTCGGGCACGTGCGGCGTGGGAAGGGGAGAAGGTGAGGGAGATTGGAAGAGAAATAACAGTAAGGTGATTACGGTCATCCAGTTCTACTCACTTTTACGCAGTCGCACTTCCACGTCGCCAAACCCGACCACGTCTCCTTCTTCAAGCTGTCGCGACTCGCCGTACGCGATGCGTCTTCCGTTGATGTAAGTGCCGTTTGTGGAACCGGTGTCGGCGACGAGCAGCGTTCCTTCTCCCGTCATCAGCAGTGCCGCGTGGATTTTGGAGACGCTGGCGTCGTTGAGTGTCAGTTCGTTGTCGGAGGCGCGGCCGACGTTAAGTCGTCTGCCGCCGGGTTTGAAGATCAGGGGAATCTCGCGTGTGCCGTTTGGCAGTGTGATCCGCGCGATCACCTGGATGTCAGGCATCGACGGTGCGGCTGATGGTATGGCGACGCCGCTTTTCGCGACACGCCGCTGCTCATCCTGGCGTCGCAGGTCCTCTTCGAACTCGCCGAACGTGGGATCGACCGAAATGCCGCTCGTGAAGATGTCGACCTCGGCTTCGACGGTAACCGGACCGAGTGTTCGATATCGATGATCGTTGATATGATCGATTGCCGCGGCGAGAACTTCGTTCTTCAGATCGTTGAGTATTTCGGGCGGTGCTTCCGAGTGCGTGCCCCATTCGACTTTCAGGATGAGATGGTGAGGCGCGATACGTCCTTTTTTACCTTCGTCGCGGACGCGCTCGTCGATCAGCTTCTTCATGCGGTCGATGAGCTTGGAAGTGGTGAGTCCGCTGCGCGGTTCGACGGTGCGGCCAAAGCGGCGGTCGACGACGTCGCCCATTCCTTCGAGCACGCGGCGGAGGAGGCGTTCCGGCAACGCTTCTTCACGCCGTTTTTTCTCGCCCTGGTCGTTCCTGGACTTGCCTGTCGAATCGTCAGCGTCAGTCATGAACAGTCAATACGAGTTTTCAACCGGGCAGTTCGACCGAGCCACAGATTGAATACGGATTGACGTATTCTAGCCTAATTACCTCAATCTAGAACAATAGCTTGACTGAAACCCGCACCGCCCGCGGCCCGCCATCAAGAGCGGATGTTTGGCCGAAGGTCGCGTTTGGCGTGAAAGTGCCGGGTGCGAAGACGCTGCCGATGACGCGATCGCGTGCCGTTGGGTCTTCGAAGTTCGGATGATTGAGCACATTGAACGCGTCGGCTTGCAGTTGAAGACTGACGGATTCGCTGAAGTTGAAGCGGCGGCGCAAGGCGAGATCGAATTGATAGAACGGAAATCCGCGTTGAGCATTACGGGTGAAAGTGTCGGGCCGAAAGTAAGCTACGCCAAAAGAAGTCGGCACCATGTAGACGACGTTGATCGGCTTCGCCGAGCGAAGTTTGACGATCGAGTCAACCGACCAGTTGCGGAAGACACTGTTACCCCAACCGGAAGAGAACAGCGCGGGCACTTCATAGGAGACGAACCCTTTGAGCTGATGCCGCGTGTCGAAATCAGACGGGCCGCGATCGAGATCGGGATCCGAACTGGTCATCAACACGTTCCGCGCCGAATCCTCGCTGACGTTATCCAACGATCTCGCCCACGTGTACGAAACCATCGACGTCAGTCCGCTGGACAACCTCCGATCGAATTGCACTTGCAGCGCCCGATAATCGAATCGTCCTTCATTCGTCGTCAGCCGCAGGAAAGGAAACTCCGCGCTCTGATCCAAAAGTGTCTGCGTGTGAAGGAGCCGTCTGCCGGCCGCGCCGACATACGACGCCGTGATCGACTGATCCGATCCGAGTTCACGTTGGACTGAGAAATTCCAATTCAACGTGTAAGGAAGTTTCAAGTGCGGGTCGAACGTCAGAAAAGGCGCTCCTGCACCGCTGACAAACGGAATCGAATCGACAAACACATCGCCCGCACGCTCATTTCCGAGATCGTAGTGAATTCCTACTCCTCCACGCACGACGAGTTTGTCTTCCTGAAGCTTGTAGGCGAACCCAAATCGCGGCGCAAAGTTCGCATAGGTTGTTTGCCACAACTCCGTCGCGTCAGTTGACGGAGGCGGGTTGAGTTCCCAACGCAAACCGTAGTTCAACGTCAGGCGCGAAGTCTTGCGCCAATCGTCCTGAGCATATAGCGATAGATTGTTGAAGACGGGATTCTGCGTTGCCGCACGAGTAAACCGGCTGGCGCGCGCCGGGACGCCGGTGAGCGCCTGGTCCACGCCGTTGAACAACACGCTCTCTTCGATGGGCCGCATGCCGATGATGGGCGATAGCCTGCGA
>JBKPNH010000108.1:0-10340 GCA_046732535.1 Acidobacteriota bacterium | reverse complement strand
CCACTACTCTGTTATCGTCGGCAGCGTCAGATGTGTATAAGAGACAGATCCAGATCAACTCGCTCGATGCCTCGCCGCACGATCCGGCGACTGCTTACATCGCGGGCACGATGTATAAGTGGGACGATAACAGGCCGTATCTCTAAAAGACGAGCGACTATGGCAAGACCTGGAAGAAGATCACCAACGGCATTCCCGATACGGCTTTCACGCGGGTGATTCGCGAGGATCCAAACAAACGCGGACTGCTCTACGCGGGAACCGAAACCGGAATGTACGTCTCGTTCGACAACGGCGAACATTGGCAGTCGTTCCAACTGAATCTGCCGGTCGTGCCGATCACGGATCTCGCGGTTCACAAGCGCGAGAAGGAGTTGGTAGTGGCGACGCAGGGAAGGTCGTTCTGGATTCTCGACGATCTGCCGTTGCTGCACCAGATGATCGATGCCGGCGGTTTTGATGCGGTCAAGACAACCAAACTCTTCAAACCGAAAGAAAGTTATCGCACGCAGGGCGGCGGCGGTTTACCTCCGGGTCCAACCGCGACTGTCGGTCAGAATCCGCCGAACGGCGTCGTCGTTTATTACTCTTTGAAGGCGAAGCCGACGACCGATCTCGAGCTGGAGTTTCTCGATGCTGCCGGCAAGACGGTCCAGAAGTTCACGGCGAAGCTGCCAAAGCCGGGCGAACAGCCCGCGCCAGCCGGAGGTCAAGGTGGTGGCGGCGGTTTTGGGCCGCCGCAAACGCCGCCTCCGCCGATGGAAGCCGGTCTCAATCGATTCGTTTGGGACACGAGATACGCGGACGCGGTGCGTTTCCCGAATTTGATCCTGTGGGCCGGCGAGATGCGTGGTCCAAAGCTGGCGCCCGGAACGTACCAGGTGAGAATGAAGGTTGACGGCCAGACCCTGACGCAAAACTTCGAAATCAAATCGGACCCGCGTCTGAACACTACTGCCGCGGATTACACGAAACAACTCGAGTTGGGTCTGAAGATTCGCGATAAGCTGAGCGAGACGCACAACGCGATCATCCAGATTCGCGAAACGCGGCGGCAGGTGGAAGATCTGTTGAAGAGAGTCGCAGGCCAGTCGCAGTACAAAGCCGTGACCGACGCAGGAACGGCGCTGAACAAGAACCTGACGTCGATAGAAGAAGCGCTCTATCAGACGAAGAACCAGAGCAACCAGGATCCGCTGAACTACCCGATCCGGTTGAATAACAAACTCGCGGCGCTCGCGGGCGTCGTCGGCAGCGCCGAAGCCGCGCCCACCGCGCAGTCGTACGCGGTTTACGAAGAGGTGGTGGCGCAGATCGACGCGCAACTGCAAAAGCTCGCGCAGATCATGAGCACCGACGTATCGGCGTTCAATAAACTTGTCCGCGATCAAAATATTCCAGCGGTAGTGGTAAAGTAGCGTCGTGGATCAAAAACCAGTTACCACCAAACGGATCGAGGAAAAAACAGGGGCCAAACTTACCGGAGACGCGAGCGTCGTCGTCATTGACGTGAGTCATGACTCGCGTCGCGCAGGCGCGGGGACATTGTTCGCCGCAGTGTCAGGCGAGGTGTTCGACGCGCACAAGTTTGTGCCGCAAGTGATGTCGCAGGGCGCGGTTGGCGTGTTGTCTCAACGTCCCGCGCCTGAAGACTTCGCCGGCGTCTGGCTCCAGGTTGAAGACATTCGCTGCGCAATGGCCCTTGCCGCGAGCGAAGTCCATCATCATCCATCGCGCGAGCTTCAGCTCACCGGGATCACCGGCACCAACGGCAAAACGACAACGGCTTATCTCGTCGCTTCGATTCCCGAAGCAGCGGGCGAGCTTGTCGCGATGACGGGCACAGTCGAGTACCGTCTCGGCAAGGAGAGGTTCAAGGCCGATCGCACGACGCCCGAAGCGACGGACATGCAACGGCTTCTGCGAAAGGCTGTCGAGATCGGCTGTCGCACTGCCGTGATGGAGTGTTCATCTCAGGCGATGGACTTTCGTCGTTGTGACGAGCTCGAGTACGCGGTCGCGGTATTCAGTAATCTCACTCGCGACCATCTCGACTATCACAAGACGATGGAGAACTACTGGTATGCCAAGCAGCGGCTGTTTGACGGCCGCCTCGGCACGCGCCCGCGCAATTCCGTCATCAACGTAGACGATCCATACGGCGTTGAATTAGCTGCATCGCTGGAACGGGACGGCCTCAAAGTAATTCGCTACGCGGTGAACGCGCCCGCCGACGTGTTCGCTCGTAACGCAGAGTTTTCCTTGACCGGAATGCGCTTTCGACTGACGACTCCCGCAGGCGAACGAGATTTTCATTCGCCGCTCGTGGGCCCGCCGCACATTTACAACACGCTCGCAGCGGTGGCGAGCGGGCTCGCGCTCGGTTATTCGCTCGACGTGATCACGAAGGCGCTCGAGAGTTGCACGGGCGCGCCGGGACGTTTCGAACGTGTGGCCCACGATGGCGACTTTTCCGTCGTCGTCGATTACGCGCATAGCGACGATGCGCTATTGAATGTCTTGCGCACGGCCCGCGAGGTGGTGCAGGGCAAGATCATCACCGTCTTCGGCTGTGGCGGCGATCGCGATCGCTCAAAGCGTGCGCCGATGGGAGAAGCTGCCGGAAGTTTGAGCGACGTGGTGATACTGACTTCAGACAATCCGCGAACCGAAGATCCCGAACAGATCCTGTGCGACGCTGAAGAGGGAATCCGGAAAACAGGCAAACCGTACCGCAAGATCGCCGATCGCACCGAGGCGATTCACCGGGCGATCTCCGAAGCCCGCAGCGGCGATCTGGTCCTGATCGCGGGCAAGGGTCACGAGGATTATCAGATCATCGGCCGCGAGGTGTTTCACTTCGACGATAAGGAAGTTGCCAAAGCGGCGCTGTCGACGAGAGGTTAGTTATTGTTGATTCTTGCATTGATTTTGGTCGCGTCCTTTGGAACTCCTACGAAGCTCGCGACGATAAAAAATTCTTCCATCAACGAAAGCAGCGGACTCGTCGCTTCACGTTCGATGCCGGGCGTGTATTGGACGCATAACGACTCAGGCGATGGTCCGTTCATCTATGCGTTCGACGCGACGGGGGAATCGCGGGGCGTCTTTCGCGTGAGTGGCGCCCAGGCGCGCGATTGGGAAGACATTTCGATTGGTCCAGGACCGAACCGCGGTCAGTCGTATCTGTATATCGGCGACATCGGAGACAACGACGAAGCACGAGCGGAGATCGTCGTCTATCGTGTTGCCGAACCAGCGCTGGTGGACGCAGACAGGGACGCGACCAAAAAGCGATCACGAACGACCGCGCCCGCCGAAGCGATTCGGCTGCGTTATCCTGACGGCAAGCATGACGCCGAAAGTCTCCTGGTCCATCCTGTCACCGGCAATCTGTACATCGTGTCGAAAGTGATGCTGCGTAGTTCGGTCGTTTACGAAGCTGCTGCTCCTCTCACTGCCGGGCACGTAATCACGATGACGAAGATCGCTGAGATAAAGGTGCCGAGTCTGCTTGGCGGCGTGCTGACCGGCGGCAGTATTTCTCCCGATGGCCGGCACGTCGCGTTTTGCGATTATCTGCAGGGATACGAATTGACGCTGCCTGCGTCGAGCAGGAACTTCAACGACATCTGGAAGCAAAAGATGGACTCGTTTGCGCTCGGCCAGCGCGAACAGGGCGAAGCGATAGCGTATCGTGCTGACGGAAACGCGTTGTTGACCACGAGTGAAGGAAAGTCACCGCCACTGCTTCAGGTCGAACGTCTCCGTTCCAAAAGCCAGTAAACCGGCAGACCCAACAGAATCAGTCCAAGCCCGATCCCTGTCTGTCGCGGATGGCTCCAGATCGTCTGAACGATCAGCCACGTCGAGACGATGAGGAAGATAATGGGCACAAACGGATAACCCCACACGCGATAAGTGCGTTCGGCGTCCGGGTGGCGTTTGCGAAAGATGAAGACCGATGCGGCGACGAGTGCGTAGAACAACGTGAGCGCGAAGATTGCGTAGTCAGTCAACGAATCGAACGAACCTGACAGTGCGACGACACAGGCCCAGAAGGCGAGAACGACGAGCGATTTCACCGGCACGTGCGTCCGCGGCGATACCTCAGCAAGACTCTTGAAGAACAGACCATCGCGCGCCAGTGCGTAAGGAAGTCGAGCGGTTGCGAGTATTGATGCGTGCAGCGCGCCGAACGAAGACGTCATCATCGCGGCGGCCATCAACGTGACGGCAATCGAGCCCAACAGGCGCCTCACCACTTCAGCCGCAACCGACGACGATGCGGGAACGCTGGCGATCTGCGTGGGCGTGAGCACGTGGTAGTAGCTCGAGTTCACGAACAGGTACAGGGCCATCACCAGGAGCATGCCGCCGATCAACGCGAGTGGCAGATTGCGTCCCGGGTTCTTCACCTCGCCGGCCATGAACGTGATGTTGTTCCAACCGTCGTAAGCCCACAGAGCGCCGAGCATTCCCGCCGCGAACCCGGCGACGCCGCCGCTCGTTACCGCGACGCCTTCGCAAGTGCCGCCTTGATTGACGAGAGACAAGTTGCCCCAGTCGCCGCCGGAATAAAAGAACGCGCCGAATCCCACGCCGAGTAACAGCAGGATTTTCAGACCCGTCAGAACGGACGCGACGCCGCCGCTAAAACTGACAGCGGCACAGTTGATAACCGTGGTGATAATGATCGCGCCGAGCGCGACGAGTTGCAGACGTGAGAACGTGAAAACGCCTCCCCACGGGAGCGGCACGTCGAAGATCGAAACTTTGAGCCCGCCGCCGATAAAGTCATTGAGAAAGATCGCGAAGCCCATTGCGAGCGCGGCGCCGGAAGCTGTGCGCGCGATGAAGAATTGAGTCCAGCCGTAGATGAAACCCCACGGACGGCCGTAAGCGTCGCGGATGATGCCGTACTCACCGGCGGCGCGAGGCATCATCGCGAGCAACTCGGCATAGGTCAACGCGCCCGCGAGTGAAAGCAGTCCGGCAAATACCCAGATCGCCAGCGCTTTTCCCGGACTGCCGACGTTACACGTCACCACGCGTGCCTTGAGAAACACGCCCGTGCCGATGATGTTTGCGACGTTGACCGAGATCGCGGCGATCAGTCCAAGACCGCGGATTAGTTGGGTATGTTCAGGTTGCACAGTTTTATTCGAGGTCAGTAGCCGACGTCGTTGGCGATCAGATCTTCGTAGTTGTCGCGTCGTCGAATCAGATCGATCTTGCCGTTAGTGCGAATCAAAACTGCCGCGGGGAGAGGACGCCCATTGTAGTGGAACATCTGGGCCAATGAATAGGCGCCGCAGTTGAGTAGCGCCAGGACTTCGCCGGGCGCAACGTTTTCCGGCAGCTTTCGATAATCAGGCAGACGTCCTTCGCGTTCGATATCGAAATAAACGTCGCCGGAATCACACAACGGCCCGGCAACTTTGTAGTCATGAGCGTAAGGCTCGCCGGCGCGTGACGCGGAGATCAAGTGGTAGTACCACTTGTAGTTGTTCATCGAGAGCATGATGTTGTAACCGGCGTCGGTCAACAGCCAAACGTCGCCGGTTTCCGGACGACTCTTGATGTTGCGCACCGTCGTGAGCACGAGACCGGCATCAGCGATGACGCTGCGTCCGGGCTCGAGCACGATCGTGACTTGATCGAGCAGGTGTTCGGCATCAGCGGCCCGCGCCGATTCACGCGCGACTCGCAATGCCTCTTTCAGTACAGCGGATGGTTCGAGTTCAGCGCCGAGCATGTCGCGCTCGTGTTCCGGAAGTTGATCCGCCTGCGAACGGTCGCGCAGGTAGTTGACCGGAATGCCGCCGCCGAGATTGATGTGCTGGAGCGTGTGCCCGGTCTCACGATGGATCGTAACGAGGTGCTCCCACATGCTCCGAAACGCTTCGGCAAACGGTTCGACGTCGGGAGTTTGCGATCCGACGTGGATATGGATGCCGCAGATGTCGATCGTGTCGCGCTTCTCCAGGCCACGACGAAACGCCGTCAACACTTCAGACGACGAGATGCCAAACTTCGAAGTCAACAACGCAGTTTGCAAACCGAGATGCGAGCGCGTGCCGATCTCCGGCACCAGCCGCAGCGTGATGCGCGCCGGCGGAACGTCTTCGCCGCGCGCGCGCAGCCTCTTGACTGATTCCTCGACGAGATCGATCTCGTAAACCGAATCTACATTGATCGCGTAGATCCCGGCTTGCACGGCTTCGTCAATCTCGTCGTCTGATTTGCTGGTGCCATTAAAGATGATCTGATCGGGCTGGAACCCGACGCGCAGCGCCTTGAAGAGCTCGCCGCCGCTGTTGACCTCGATGTCGATTCCGGAGTCGAGCACCGTCTTGAGAATCGCCATATTCGAGTTTGCTTTTGACGCGTAGCAAAACTTTATCGGGCGATCGACGACGCTGGCGGCGTGTTGCAAGCGAGCGATGTTGTTGCGAATTCGCGGTTCAGAAAAGACGAAAAGTGGGGAGTTGTATTGCCCTACGAGGTCCAATGCGTCAGCGCCGCTGATATTCAAGTGGCCTTCACGCACCTCCAGGTAACCGGAGATGGACCAGGCAGGACACGAGATGGCCATATCAGTCCTGAGCTGTGTCATCGGTGGTGTTTTTGTTTAATTCGTCCTGTGCGTACTGATTAATTCGATCGACCGAAATTGTAACTAAGTGTGCCGGTGACTTTTACCGCTTCGCCCAGCAGCAAGGTCGGCGTAAACCTCGCGAGTCGCGCTGCGTTGACTGCGGCGGCCTGTAGATTCTGTGGACCAGAGACGGGTTTTGCTTCGACCACCGCGCCTTGTTCGTCAATCAACACCTGGACGATAACGACGCCCGACGCGTCGCTGCCAACTTCCGGCTGCGGCAAGTAGATCGCTCTGCCGTTCAACACACCACCGGCAATCGGTCCCTTTTTCTGATTCGGGTTTGGTTGAGGCTTGGTGGCGCCTTCCGTGTTTGGTGTGGGTGTTGCTTCGGTGTTTCCCTCGGCGCCGGTCTGGCCTTCAGTGGGCTCCGGCAGTTTGGTTTCATTCTGCGCGTTTTGTGCGTTCTGCCCGGCATTTTGTACGTCCTGCCCGGCGGCGCTCTTCGGCTGTTCAACCTGGCGCTCCGGCAGCACGAACGAGCTTAGAAACTTCTCCTCCAGTGCTTCGTCCTTCTTGGTATTCAACGAGACGATTACGTAGAACCGCTTCTTGGTCGCGAAAGCGTGGGCAACGCCGTTGAGCTCGCCGATCGAAAGTTTGTACGAGCGGCCAGTATGGCCATGGAACGGACGGCTGCTTACGAGCGTCATCTTCGTCAGCGCTGTATCTTTGGTTCGCACTTTCGGCGGGAAGAAATCTTTGAATGCGTCGACATAAGAGTTGAATCTGGAAAAATCTGAATAGGCCGACGGGTCAGACTTGATGCCGCTCAGTGAAGCGATGGCGAGCAACGCCCCGGTTGGCGCCTTCGCCAGATACAAGCGCGTGTTGAGCTCCATCTTGTGATAAGGAAACTTAGCTGCCTCTGTGGTCGGGTTCTTTGGCATCGAGACAGTGAATTCTTCGCCTTCCGGAGTGATGGTTTCCCACTCGTTCCAGTCGGTGGCACTCGGCTTAACCTGTGCGGAAACAGCGACCGCTGATAACGCGGCGATCAGGAGCGCCAAATGTAGACGACGAAAATACATGTCATTTACCTCCTCAGGTTGTTATTTGACCACGTGGAGAGAGCTGATTCGATATCTCCATCCGCAGAATCAGTATGATGGCGACTCTAGTCGCAGCGTCCGACCGTGTCAAGAGGACGCGCTCCTGGCTCTGTCCGTTTCTACCAGCACGCGCCGCAAGATCTTTCCGGAAGGAGACTTCGGTATTGTATCGACAAATTCGAGGTGGCGAATTCGTTTGTGGGGCGCGACCCGTTCGGCGACGAATTCCATAATTGCTTCGGGATCCGACGGTTGGCGCAATACGATGATCGCTTTTGGCACTTCGCCGGCTTCATCGTCAGGACACGGAATCACGGCGGCGTCGAGAACGCACGGATGCGTCAGCAGCACCGCTTCCAGTTCCGCCGGCGGCACTTGAAAACCTTTGTACTTGATCAGTTCCTTCGCACGATCGACGATGAAGAAGTGGCCGTCTTCGTCGGCGTATCCGATGTCGCCGGTGTGCAGCCAACCGTCGGGATCGATCGTTTGCGCGGTGGCGTCGGGACGGTTCAGGTAGCCTTTCATGATCTGCGGGCCGCGGACGCAGACCTCGCCGCGCTCTCCCGCGCCGAGCGCTTCGCCGGTTTCGAGATCGACGATTTTGCATTCAGTGTTGGGCGCCGGCACTCCGACTGAGCCAAACTTTACTTCGTGTGGCGGCGCGGGTGACGAATGCGTGACCGGGCTTGTCTCCGTCATGCCGTATCCCTGGCGAAGGCTGCAACCAAGCCGCTCCATGCACGCGCGCGTCAGTTCTTCGCCGAGCGGCGCCGCGCCTGAAAAGATCGTTCGCAACCTCGGCAGACGGTAGTTATCGACGGCTGGATGCTTGCTGAGCGCGAGAACGATCGGCGGCACGATATGCGCGAGACTCACGTCGTAATCCTGCACCGCTTTCAGAAACGACTCCAGCTCGAACCGCGGCATCGTCACGATCGTTGCGCCTGTATAAAGGCCCATGTTCAGTACGACGACGAGACCGTAGATATGAAACAACGGTAAGACGCAGATCAGCGTGTCAGTTTCGAAGAAGTAACAGAGGCCTTCCATCTGGCGGATGTTCGCAACCAGATTGTGATGCGTTAGCATGACGCCTTTGGGCAGTCCGGTCGTTCCACTTGAATAGGGAAGTGCGACCAGGTCTTCGGTTGGATCGATTGCGACTTGTTCGGCGCGCCCGTTGTCGACCAACAATGAAGAAAATGGAGTTGCGCCCTCTGCTTCGCCGAAAACAAATATCTCTTCGACGCCGGCGTCGTTAGCTGCCAGCCGCGCTTTGTCCATGAACGTAGGGATCGTTACGAGGAAGCGCGCGCTACAGTCTTTAAGTTGATGGGCGATCTCGTTTCGCGTGTAGAGCGGGTTGATCGGAGTTACGATGCCGCCGAGTGTTGCGGTGGCATGAAAGGCAATCCCGTACTCGGGGCAATTCGGGCTCAGGATGCCGAAAACGTCGCCTTTCTTAAAGCCGCGCTCGCGCAGGTTGTGGGCCGCGATCGCGATGGAGTCGGCCAGTTGTGAATACGTAAGTGTTCGCCCCGAGGGGCCATCGATGAGCGCGGGTTTCTCGGCAAGATCTTTGGCCCTGCGCAAAACAAAAGGGGTCAGAGCGGTCTCGGGAATGTCGACATCCGGGTATGGGCCCTTGATAATCATGCGCCACAGATTACTATAAAAGGAACCGATTTCGTATGAGTTATCCGCTCAACCTTCCGCTCAATATCGTATGCCTCGCGACCTACTACAAGGGCGTCGACTTTATGCAGGAGTGCAAGGCGCACGGCTGTCATGTGGTTCTGATCACGAAAGAGAAGATGCTGAGCGAAGATTGGCCGCGTGAGAGTCTCGACGAGTTGATTGCCGTGCCGAACGATGCTGGTCCGGCGTTGTTTATCGATCTGCTCACGTTTTTGGCGCGGCAGAGAAAGATCGATCGCGTCGTTGCGCTGGAAGAGTTTGACGTGGTGACGGCGGCGCTGATGCGCGAGCATCTTTGTATGCCGGGGATGAATAGTTCGCACGCGAAAGTGTTTCGCGACAAGCTTTCGATGGCCGTGCATGGTCTACGTGCGGGAGTGAATCTGCCGGAGTTCGTGCCGTTGATCAATCGCGATGAAGTTCATCAATTCATGGAGCGGATTCCCGATCCATGGATCATCAAGCCGCGCTCGGACGTCTCGGCGATCGGCATTCGGAAGGTTGATAACGCGAACGAAGTGATGCGTGCGATGGACGAGATGAACGAGCGTGAGAACCTGCGAGAGCGCGCCTCTTACTATCTGTTAGCGCGTTTCGTCACGGGCGAGGTTTTTCACGTCGACTCGGTAGTGAATAATGGAAAGGTGGTGTTTTCGGGCGCGAACCAGTACGGGCGGCCGCCGATGCAGGTGGCGCATCAGGGCGGCGCTTATATTTCGAGGACAGTCGAGAGAGGCTCGAACGATGAGAAGTCGCTCTTTGATGCGAACAAGAAGTTGATAAAGGCGCTTGGCTTGGAACGTGGCGCCACGCACGCGGAGTTCATCAAGAGCGATGAAGATGGGAAATTTTACTTTCTCGAAATCGCCGCGCGTGTCGGCGGCGCTTATATCGCCGAGGTGCTCGAGGCCGCGACTGGCGTGAAT
>JBKPNH010000107.1:0-16832 GCA_046732535.1 Acidobacteriota bacterium | reverse complement strand
GTTGTAACCAATCTCGTCGTGTACTTCAGAACCCGGCAGACTGCTCGCCTCCGCGCCCGCGCCGATGGCGACCGCCTTCACCGCCGGTATCGACATCACTGCCTGCGCGAGAAGCCCGTCGAGCTTCAAGTCCCACGACGTGTGCGAACCTAAACCGGGTACGACGCCGCGCGCGACGACTTCGAAAACGCCGCCGAGCGTGTCGCCTTTATGACGGATGTCGTCGATAAGCGCGATCATGCGCTGTTGGGCATCGTCGTCAGCGCAATGCAGCGGCGCGTCGTCCGCGATTGCCGCGATCTGGTCCCACGTTAACTCGAGTGGCGTGTCGGGAATGCCGCCGAGCTGGATCACGTGGCTCCGCACTTCGATACCAAACACGGTCAACAACTGTTTCGCCAGTGCCCCACATGCGACTCGCGCGGTCGTCTCGCGCGCCGACGCCCGTTCGAGAATGTTTCGCAGATCGCGCACGTCGTACTTCAGACCGCCGGGCAGATCCGCGTGTCCGGGGCGCGGACGTTTCAAAACGCGAGACTTCTCGGGCGCGATCTCACGTGCGTCGGCGGCCATGACGTCAGTCCAGTTAGACCAGTCCTTATTGTCGATTTGCAACGTGAGGGGCGATCCCAGCGTTAGGCCGTGCCGGACACCGGTCAGAATCTCCGCGTGATCGCGCTCGATCTTCATGCGTCCGCCGCGTCCGTAACCGAGTTGGCGGCGGCGCAGTTCGTAGTCGATCAACTCCGGGTTGACAGGCAAACCCGCGGGCAGGCCTTCAACGATGGCGACGAGAGCGCGTCCATGTGATTCGCCGGCTGTGGTGAAACGAAGCATAGACCAGAGCTTACAACAATTCTTCGGAAAAGATGTTTCCTCTTCCTAGTATTCCATTTGGATCGAAGGCGCGTTTGAGTGCCGCCAGCTCGCGCAGTTGATCGTCACTATAGAACAGACGCAGGTACTCGCGCTTCAATTTTCCCACGCCGTGCTCCGCCGAAAGCGTGCCGCCGACAGCCGCCGCGTGTTTCAGGAATTGCACGTAAAAATCGCGAGCGCGAGCGCCTTCAAGGTTGTCGCGCGGCAGGATGTTGACGTGGACGTGGTTGTCGCCGATGTGACCGAAGATCGTGTAGCGCAGTCCACTTCCGCGCAGCGAGTCCTGGTAAAAGCGAAACAGTCCGGGAAACGCCTCATCAGGTACGGCCATGTCCGTCGAGACTTTCCGCTGGCCGTAACGTGCGAACCACTCGTTCATCAGCACCGGGAGTTGATGACGAAACTCACGCAGCTTCGCCTGATCGGCGGCATTGGTCGCGAACCACGAATCTTCCGCCAGCGCGTGATGACGGTCCAACAAGGTCATCCATTGTTCCATAACCGACTCTTCGCTCGAGGTAGTGGTTTCCTGTTCGAAAAATATCGCCGCCACCGCGGCCTGCGGGATCGTCGAATGCTTCTCGCGCAGGAAGTTCAGCGACTCGTCGTCGAAAAACTCGATCGCCCGCGCGTCGACGCCCGCTTTCACCTCCGCCACCAGTGCGAGCACGTCTGCTTCGTCTGTAAAAAACACGACGCCGCTCAACAGGCCTTCCGGTTTCGGCAGTAACCGCGTTTCAATCTCGCAGATCACGCCGAGCGTACCTTCACTGCCGATAAACAGATCGATCGCATCCATCTCCGGCGCGACGAAATAACCGGTCGCATTCTTGCGCGTCGCCGGCCGCTGCAAATTCGGCAATAGAATCTCAACCGAACCGACGCGCATCCTGCCTCGCGCGTCTGCTCTCATCGCTCCGCGCTTCAACTCGACCACTTCACCCGAAGCGAGCACCACCTTCAAGCCGTTGATGTAGTTGCGCGTCGGTCCATACTTGAACGTTCGCGCGCCCGAGGCGTTCGTGGCAACAGTCCCACCGAGAAAACAGCCGCGCTCCGTCGGATCAGGCGGATAAAGCAGACCTTCACTCTCGACGGCCTTTTGAAAGTCAGACAAGATCACGCCCGCTTCCGTAACAGCACGTCTCTCGTCTCGATCAATGCTCTTGATGCGATTCAGCCTGTCCGTCGCCAACACGATCCCGCCAAAAGCAACGCGCCCGCCAACAGTGCCCGTTCCGGCGCCGGAAACAGTGACCGGAACGCGATCGCGATTCGCCTCGGCGAGCGTCTTCGCAACTTCCTCGACAGTCTCCGGAATCACTACCTTCTCAGCGTATCCGTCACGGATAAAACTGGCGTCGGTAAGATAATCTTGAAGGTCGTTCGTTTTAACTATCACGGAGCAACTTAACTCAACTGCAACTCGCGCTGGCGCAGCACCTTGATGCGGTCGCGCAGCTCGGCAGCCCTTTCAAATTCGAAACGCTTCGCGGCGCCGCGCATCTCGACTTCCAACCGTGCGAGTGTCGCTTCAAGCTTCTCCGGCGAGTAGTCTTCGATCTCCTCGACCTCGGAAGGCATTTTGAAGTAATCGGCTTCCGACGCAGTGATCAACGTCGCCTCGATCGGCTTCACGATCGTCTGCGGCACGATTCCGTTCTCGCGATTGTAAACTTCCTGAATCGCGCGCCGCCGCTGCGTCTCGTCGAGCGCACGTTTCATCGAGTCGGTAATTCGATCGGCGTAAAGTATCGCCTTTCCGCGAGCGTTTCGCGCCGCGCGGCCGATCGTCTGGATCAACGACTGCTCCGAACGCAGGAAACCTTCTTTATCAGCGTCGAGCACCGCAACGAGCGACACTTCCGGCAGATCGAGACCTTCGCGCAGCAGGTTGATCCCGACCAGCACGTCAAACTCGCCGCGCCGCAGATCGCGCAGGATCTTGATCCGTTCGAGAGTCTCGATGTCCGAATGAAGATATCGAACACGCACGCCGACTTCGGTAAAATACTCCGTCAAGTCTTCAGCCATACGCTTCGTCAACGTCGTCACTAAGACGCGTTCGTGACTCTCGGCTCGCTGGCGGCATTCTTCCAGTAAGTGATCGATCTGCCCTTTGACTGGATGCACTTCGACTTCCGGATCCATCAGTCCGGTCGGCCGAATGATCTGTTCGACAACCTCGCCGCTCGCTTTCGTCAGTTCGTACGGTCCCGGCGTCGCCGACACGTAGATCGTCTGTCCGATGCGAGCCTCAAACTCACGAAAGTTCAACGGGCGATTATCCAACGCTGAAGGCAAACGAAATCCATACTCGACAAGCGTTCGCTTCCGCGACTGATCGCCTTCGAACATTCCCCGCACCTGCGGAATCGACTGGTGCGACTCGTCTATAACAATCAACGTATCGCGCGGCAGATAATCGAGCAGCGTCGGCGGCGGCTCGCCGGGGTTTTTGCCGGTGAGGTGTCGCGAGTAGTTCTCGATGCCGCGGCAGAAACCCATCTCCTTGATCATCTCGAGGTCAAACATCGTCCGCTGGTGCAGGCGTTGCGCCTCGACGAGCTTGCCTTCCGCAATCAGTTTCGGTTCCCACCACTCGAGCTCTTCCTTAATCGTCTTGATTGCCCGTTTGATCGTCGGGCGCGACATCACGTAGTGCGTCTTCGGATAGATCGGCACTCGGGACGTGTGCTTCTCGACAACTTCGCCAAGCAGCGGATCGATCGTCGATATGGAATCAATTTCGTCGCCCCACAATTCGATCCTGAAAGCCTGGTCCTGGTAACTCGGATAGATCTCGACGACGTCGCCGCGCACGCGAAACGTCCCGCGCTGAAAGTTCGTGTCCGATCGTTCGTACTGCAACTCCACCAGTCGCTGCAGCAACACGTCGCGCGACATCCGCGCGCCTGGTTCTACAAAGAACAGCAAACCGTAGTACGCATCCGGATCGCCGAGACCGTAGATACACGAGACGCTGGCGACCACGATCACGTCACGCCGCTCGAACAACGCACGCGTCGCGGACATCCGCAAGCGATCGATCTCCTCGTTGATGATCGCTTCCTTCTCGATGTAGACGTCGGCGGCGGGAACGTAAGCTTCCGGCTGATAGTAGTCGTAATAAGAGACGAAGTATTCGACGGCGTTCTCAGGAAAGAGCGAGCGAAACTCCTGAAAGAGCTGCGCGGCGAGTGTCTTGTTGTGCGCGAGCACCAGGGTCGAACGCTGCGTGCGATTGATGACGCTGGCAATCGAGAAGGTCTTGCCGCTGCCGGTGATTCCCAGCAGCACCTGGTCTTTCGCGCCGTCGTTCAGCCCGCGAACGAGGGCGTCGATCGCCGCCGGCTGATCACCTTTTGGTCGGTATTCCGAATGTAACTTGAATTGCATGGGTGCTGCTATTTAAGCAGCGGAGGACTGCGCGTTCAACTGGGTGAGAGATTCTGCGGCGGCGTGACGCACTTCAGGAGCAAGTGAAGCATTGGCTGATAAACGACGAAACGCGGCCGCGACTTCCGGTTCGCCGCTCGACGCCAGCAGTCTTATAAGCGCAAGATTCAGATCAGAACTCGCATTATTCTCGATTACTGAAATGAGCGGTTCTACAACACCGGCCTTGGCGACAAGAAACAACAACGAGAACGCGCCGTAACACCTTTCGTGGTTCTCGGCTTTCAAATCGTCGATTGCTTCGTAAAGTAGGCCGGAGTCGGCAAGTGCGGTCCCGATTCGGCGGCGTTCGTCGGGCGTGCCGTCGCGGAGTGCTTCGTTGACGAGCGTCGCGGCGCGGTCCGGATCGAGTTGATAGAGATCGCGGACTGCTTTCTGGCGCACCTCGGCAGACGGATCGTCGAGCGAGTACGCAATCTGGTCAAACGGAGTAAGAACTCTGTGTCTCTGTAGTCCGTTGCGTCGCTTCGCTAATTCTTCGGCCGCTCGTCGCAGAGTCGCGACGTCGCGACTCCAGCGCTCGTCTGTCATCTCCGTCTTCAACAAGGTCGAGGAAAGTCAGGAAGATTTTCCCGCAAAGGCGCAAAGGCGCAAAGTATTAAAGACCGTTTTGAAAATGGTAACGCTTTGCGCCTTTGCGCCTTTGCGGGAAACCTCTTAACTCTTCAACGCTCAGGGTTCAAACTCAGGTCTTCACCCACATGGGCCGCCAGTGTAAGCGGCACTGGCGGCACAGTGGGCACAGAAAACTCGGGCTCACTTTCTGTCATGACCTCCGGGCTCTTGTCCACCGCCCGCGCTCGCAGCAAGTTGAACTTCGTCAAGACCAGACGACTAACTGACAACCCCAGACTGTTATCCAACACGCAAAGCTGTTCGGCGACGACGCGCTGCGATACTCGTTCCAGCGCTGCTTCCAACTCGCGACCGGCCGTAGCCGCATCATCCGCGAGAATCATTTCGAAATCCTGACCGCCGCTGACACGCCGTCGCGAGTGGTTCTGCAACAGCACGCCTGCTTCGCGGTGAATGCGACCGGTGGCGATGATCACGAGGTGCGACGCTTCGGTATCGATCTCCATATCGATGGCCCAACGCGCAAACGCCGGCGTCAGATCGCCGTCGCGCGTCACGATCAGGAACGATTCGCCGCAGATGTTCGCCATCAATTGTCCGTAACCGGTGCCTTCCGATGGTCCGACGGCGATCTCGCGTTCCGGCACGCCCATTTCGCGCAATAGAAAATGGATGCGGCTGACAAGCCACGATCCGTCTTCGAGTAATGACGACGCCAACTGTGTCGGCGCGATCACTTCCTCGACGTTTTCATCGGCGACTGGTGCGCCACACTCGCTACACGTTGCATCGCTGACAGTGACGACGGCGAGCGCGTGCGGATTTGGCAGACGGAACAAGGCATGACCTGTTTTACGGCAACTGATCTGCACTTCGCGTTCGACGAGACCGGCGTCTTCGAGCCGTTCGATGGGGACTCTGTCGGAGTCAGTGTTGCCGTTGAGAAGTTTGGCCGCGTAGCCTTCCTGGTGCGCGTTGCGTGCGGTGCGCAGGAAGACGCGCATGCGTTCGTCTTCCAGTTTCGACGCGGCGAGGATGCGGCGGCTCATCGTCTCTTTGCGCAGGCTGGTGTAAAGCGAGTCGGCGTCCTGGCGTTCGACGAAGGTGCGAAAGCCTTGCGGCATTGCGGCTTTGCCGAGTTCCCAATCCGGAAAGTAGCTGTCGAAAGCGGTGTTGAGAAGGTTGCGGACCTGCTCGCAGAATGAATCGAGTTTGCGGAACGGTTCCGGCGTGCGCGCTTCGTAGACGATGCCGGCCCGGACGAAGGATGCCTCTTCGTTTTCGAAGATCAGGAACAGGATGTAATCGTGAAAGCAGAACAGATCGCCGCGAACGTACGGCTCGTCGATCGTCGTCATGTTCCATGAGGCGAGTGACGACTCGACTTCGCCGACTCGATCGGCGTCGAGCACGACGTCTTCGAAGCACCGCAGTCGTGTCGAGCGGATCAGCGGCATCAGTTCTCGATCCTGAAGCTCCTGAAGGAGCCGCGTTCGGGCGTCGCCGTCGACTGCGTGGTTCAGCGTCTTGCTTTCAAGAAATAACATCGGGCACCTCACTATTGTTGCGGGCGGACGGTGATGGTTACGGTTTCGCCTCCATTGATTGCGGGCGCGTAACGGCGTTGCCGTGCAATTCGCAGCGCGAGCGCTTCGTAGCTTTCCATGCCGGGGCGGCGATTGGCGACTGACGCTTTCAATACCCGGCCGTTCTCGATCTGCATCACGACTTTTATTGACTCTGGATCCGTTTTATCCGTGGTCCGTTTTTTAGGCACAGATTGAGCACGAATTGGTTTTGTAACTGGTTCCGGTTGCATAACTGGCTGCGAAGCCGGAATCTGCTGTACTACTGGATTCAGAGTCGGAGTTGGAGGAACGTCAGTTTTGAATCCCTGGGTAACAGCAATCACTGTCGATAATCCAATCCCAATCAGAACTGCCGCAACGAGTAACGTCGAACGTCGCTGAACCGATGGGGCCGGTGGAAGGGCCAGAGGTGTGATTGGGGCTGCTTCTATTTGCAGCACCGCGCTCTCGTCCCAACAGCCGAGCAGTTCCGAGACCACTCGTTGCAACGACGGTTCGATCGAACGCCGCGGTGACTGGATCAACGGATTGAAGTTGAACGCCGCTTCAGGCTGCGACATCGCAACGACGATCGCCTGCAAGCCGCTTAGCTCATTCATCCGTGCATCAACCAACTGGCCGTTCTGGAAGAAGAACGTCGCCGGACCTTTTGAATACTCGATCAGTAATCGACCCGACTTCCGCTGATGACGAAGAATGCCGACGAGATCGGACAGGGGATAGTTGCTGAGGTGTCCAGTTAATACAACAAACCGATCGTTCTGCATTCAAACTCCTTAATACTGATTCAGGGACAGCCTATTCCGCGACGGCATGGAAGCTTGGAATCTGGAAACGTTAGCTTCACTTTGCGTGCGAGATTGGTATCGAGCGTCTCGAGAATGCGTAACTCATCCATCAAGCCCTCCTGGTTTCCGAGTTCCTGGTAAGCGAGGCTGAGTCCGTAATGCGCCTTCGCCATTTTGGGACTCAACGTTGTCGCCTTCTTGAACGAGTCGGCAGCGGCTTTGAAGCGGCGGACGCGGAAATTGCCGAGTCCCAGCCCGTATTGCGCCTCCGCCGAGTCCGGGTTGAGCTTGATGGAGTCCTGAAACGCTTTGATAGCTTCCGGATCCTTATCTAACTTGAGGTATGAGTAGCCAAGGAGATAAAGGTCATTGGCTCGCTTTTGATCCGTGATTATGAGATTTGGAACTGCTGGAGCTTCACCAGTGTTTACGGACGAACCTGGAACGTTCAGTTCCAACTCCAAAGTTTCAGCTCGAACTTCAGTAGTGACGGGCTCGGGGACAGGTGAAACACGGATTGGTTCCGGAACTCGCGGGGGGACGGGTTCCGCGGCAGCCTTAGCTATAGTTTCATCAAAATAATAAGTAAGAGTCCGATAAGTGACTTCCACCGGCTCTTTCTTCAGCGCGCCATTCTCGAAGACGACCAGGTTGGTGACCATCCTGGTCCAGTTGCCAAACTTATCGAACTCATACGTGTAGGCTTCGCGGCTGATGATCGAGCCGCGATCGTCGCGCAGCGTCATCTCCGTGATGTTGCCGCGCGGATCGTATTTGTATTCTTCTTTGCCTACGAGCGAGTCGCCGATCGGGTAGGAAGTGTTCTCGATTCGGTTCCCCTTGATCCCGTACGTCGTGACCTCTAATAACTGGGCGTGACCTTCAACCGCGCGGCCGTCTTTCAGCTCGATCTTCGCCGTCTCGGTCTTAACGCGACGCACGGAGCCGAGGAGACCGTCCTGCTCCTTTGTGCTGTCGAGGACTGTTATAGAAGGACGCGTGGCGGCGCCCACGCTGCGCTGCGCGTGAACCGACACGCAAACTGTCAAAACGGATGTCGCCAACAGAAATGCCGAGACACTCCGCCTGTAAATACGATTCATCTCTCCGACTCCTGGAAATCAAGTAAGGAGGGGTCGGCGAGTCCACATCTTGTAGCAACCGACGCGAAGAATACAATAAGTGGTTGGAAATTAATAGAGGATTATGTAAGGAGGAAGAACAAGTCAGGAAGGGGGCAATGCCCCCCGCCTGTTCTTGTTTACTGTTCGTCGCTGAACTTGTACCCGATGCCCCAGACGGTCAGGACCATCTGCGGGTTCTCGGGGTTCTCCTCGATCTTGGCGCGCAGACGGTTGATGTGCGAATCGATCGTCCGGTCGTAACCTTCGTAGGAGTAGTCCCAGATCTTTTCGAGCAGGTACTTGCGCGGGAAGACGCGGCCCGGGTTGGACGCAAAGAGCCGGAGGAGATCGAACTCTTTCGGCGTAAGTTCCACCTGGCGGTCGCCAATAGTGACTTCGCGTTTAGCGGAGTCGATGCGCAGCCGTCCGCGAACGATCGGCGCTTCGTCACGCATGCCGTCGGCGCTCGGTCCGTTGCGCGTCCGGCGCAACACGGACTTGATGCGCGCCTCGAGTTCGCGCAGGCTGAAAGGCTTCGTGATGTAATCGTCAGCACCCATCTCCAGCCCGAGGACTTTGTCGACGACGTCGTCCTTGGCTGTGAGCATCAATATCGGCAGGTAGCCGACCTTCTCTCTCAGTTCTTTACAAACGGCGAGGCCGTCCATCTTGGGCAGCATCAAGTCGAGGACGACCGCGTCCGGCGGATCGTCCAAAGCTGCCTTGACACCGTTAAGGCCGTCCTCGACGGTCCTGACGTTGTAGCCGGCGCGCGAGAAATACTCGCTGATTGCCGTCGAGATATTCTCGTCGTCCTCGACGACGAGCAGAGAGACTTTTCGTTCACCTGTCTCGGGAACAGGTAAACCATCTTTAGCGGTTTTCTGTCTGTCAGTAGCTGTGGCCATCAGAGTAATTAGTCGATCTGAACTGACAAGCAGGAGGCTCAGAGGGCAAGCACCACGGGGTCATCGGCGCATCTCGGTTCAAGCGCAGATAGTACAAGAGAAATGGTCCGGTGTACAAGTGCAAAAGTTTTGTTTTGTGGAATCAGTGTTTCCGCCTGTGTGCCGTGGATCTGATATGCTGCCGTGCTAAAAAGGAGAGCAACAGCATGACCCCTGAAGAGCGAAACGACCTCATCGCAAGGTATGCCGCCGGCTATGACGAAGTGGCGCAGGCGTTGAACGGTTTTCCGGCGGAGAGCCTGGGTGCCCGCCCGATTCCCGGCAAGTGGAGCGCTCGCGAGATCGTGCACCATCTGGGTGACAGCGAGAGCACTTCAGCTTTTCGGCTGCGCAAACTGCTGGTGGAAGACAACGCCATCATCGAGGGCTACGATCAGGACCGATTTGCCACAATGCTTCGCTACAACGAACGCGACATGGCGCCCGCCCTCGAAGCCTTCCGTTCGGCCCGCCAAACCACGCTCCAGCTCTTGAACGCGATGTCTGAAGAGGATTGGCAGCGTACGGGAACGCACACAGAAAGTGGTGCATACTCGACGGAAAAGTGGCTCACGATCTACGCAAACCACGCGCACGATCACGCCGATCAAATCCGTCGACTGCGTGAGATCTTGAATGTGTGAACTTCATCTCAAACACGGATTAACTTAAATCGAAGTGTGTCTTGACAAAGTTTTTTCGCGCGAGCACAATCCGGATCGCCTCTTATAAAATCTGAATGCTTCGCTGCTTCCAAGGCAGCCATCAAACATGAGTGCTGCCACTCTACTGCAAACGTCACTGTCTGATCTGACCCTGGTCCGTCGCGGGAAAGTGCGCGACGTTTATGCTGTCGACGACAAGAGCTTGCTGATCGTCGCCACGGATCGCATCTCCGCTTTCGACTGCATTCTGCCAACACCAATCGAACGCAAAGGCGAAGTGCTGACGGCGCTTTCCGAATTCTGGTTCGAGAAGTTGGGACACGTCGTCGCCAATCACCTGCTCGCCAGCAGGATTGAAGACATGCCCGAGCCGGTGCGCCGTCATTCTGAAACACTCGCCAGACGATCAATGCTGGTGAAGCGCGCGGAAGTGTTTCCGGTCGAGTGCGTCGTCCGCGGTTATCTCGTGGGCTCTGGTTGGAAAGATTACAAACGTACCGGTGAGGTCTGCGGTCACAGATTGCCGGAAGGCTTACAGGAATCAGCGAAACTGCCTGAGGCGATCTTTACGCCGTCGACCAAGGCGGAACAAGGTCACGATGAAAACATCACCGAAGACCAGGTACGCGATCTGATCGGCGCAGAACAGACCGCGTTGCTGCGCGACACGTCGTTGCGTCTTTACACCGAGGCGCACAACTACGCCCGCGAACGCGACATCATCATCGCGGATACGAAGTTTGAGTTTGGCCTGGACCAGAATGGGGAGTTGATGCTGGTGGACGAAGTGCTCACTCCCGACTCCTCGCGCTTCTGGCCGGCTGAGTCGTATGAGCCGGGACGTTCACAACCTTCGTTCGATAAACAGTTTGTCCGTGACTATCTGGAAACCCTCGACTGGGACAAGAAACCGCCGGCGCCCGCGATTCCTCCGGAAGTTGCCACCGCGACCACGGCGCGTTATCTCGAAGCTTATAGATTGCTGACAGGAAAAGAGCTTTGATTCACAACCGGCTCGAAACCTTAATTGACGAAATGTTGGAAGGCCACATCCTCCTCGACGAGGCGATTGGGGAATTTGAGAAGCTCTATATAAAGAAGGCCCTCGCCAGGCACAAACAGCACCTTTCCAAGACGGCCGTCGTGCTCGGCATCCATCGAAACACGCTGGCCAAACGCGTCGCCACCTACGAAAAGCAGGACCGCAACGGCGCCCGCACCCACAAGCGCGCCGCCCGGTAACTCCATTTCAACTCTCCTGGCCCTACCCGGTTGACAAGCCTACCTGACCGGTTCTATTCTTAGCACTCTCTCACTGAGAGTGCTTATAAACGTCATAATAAATCACCAAATTTTTCCGGAAAACCGAAAGGAGACAAGGTAATGGCAACGAACATCAGGCCTCTTCATGACCGCGTGATCGTCAAGCGGATCGAAGAAGGCGAGCAGATGCGGGGTGGCATCATCATCCCGGATACTGCCAAGGAAAAACCCCAGGAAGGCGAAGTCGTCGCCGTAGGCGAAGGCAAATACAAAGAAGACGGAACACGTCAGCCCCTCGACGTGAAACAGGGCGACCGCGTTCTCTTCGGCAAATACAGCGGCTCGGAAATCAAAATCGACGGCGAAGAATTGCTGATCATGCGCGAGGACGAGATTCTCGGCATCCTCGAGCGCGCAGGCGCAGCCAGCGGAAAGAAAGGCGGTAAGTAAAAAATGGCAAAGCAAGTAATCCACGGTGAGGACTCGCGCGCGGCGATTTTGCGTGGAATCAACCAGCTCGCCGATGCGGTCAAAATCACACTCGGTCCGAAGGGCCGCAACGTCGTGATCGACAAGAAGTTTGGTTCACCCACAATCACCAAAGACGGCGTCACTGTCGCCAAAGAGATCGAGTTGAAAGACTCGCTCGAAAACATGGGCGCGCAGATGGTTCGCGAAGTTGCTTCCAAGACTTCCGACGTGGCCGGCGACGGCACCACCACCGCTACCGTTCTCGCGCAGGCGATCTTCCGTGAAGGCGTCAAGACGGTGGCGGCGGGCGCAAACCCGATGGCCCTCAAGCGCGGCATCGACAAGGCCGTCGAACGCGCGACCGCGGAAATCAAGCGCCTCTCGAAGCCGGTGAAGGGCGATGCGATTGCCCAGGTCGGAACTGTTTCGGCCAACGGCGACACCACGATTGGCAACATCATTGCCGAAGCGATGAACAAGGTCGGCAAAGACGGCGTGATCACGGTTGAAGAGTCGCGCACGATGGAGACGGCGCTCGAAGTCGTCGAAGGAATGCAGTTCGATCGCGGTTACCTGAGCCCCTACTTCGTGACGGATCCGGAACGCATGGAAGCGGTGCTCGAAAATCCACTCATCTTGATCAACGAGAAGAAGATCAGCTCGATGAAAGACCTCCTGCCGTTGCTCGAGCAGGTTGCCAAGATGGGCAAGCCGATGCTGATCATCGCCGAAGACGTCGAAGGCGAAGCGTTGGCCACCCTCGTGGTCAACAAGCTGCGCGGCACGTTGAATATCGCGGCCGTTAAGGCGCCTGGCTTCGGCGATCGCCGCAAGGCCATGCTCGAAGACATCGCGATTCTGACCGGCGGCAAAGTCATCAGCGAAGACCTCGGCATCAAGCTCGAGAACGTCAAGCTCGAAGACCTCGGCCGCGCCAAGAAGATCACGATCGACAAAGACAACACCACGATCGTCGAAGGCGTCGGCAAGCAGGGCGACATCGAAGGCCGCGTCAAGACCCTGCGCGCGCAGATCGAAGACACCACTTCGGACTACGATCGCGAGAAGTTGCAGGAACGGCTGGCGAAGCTCGTCGGCGGTGTGGCGGTGATCAAAGTCGGCGCCGCGACCGAGACCGAGATGAAAGAGAAAAAGGCTCGCGTCGAGGATGCGATGCACGCAACCCGCGCGGCGGTTGAAGAAGGAATCGTTCCGGGCGGCGGCGTCGCGTTGGTGAGAGCGGCGAGAGCGCTCGAGAAATACAACATCAGCGAGGACGGCGAAGGCGATCCCGACGAGCAGATCGGCGTGAACATCGTTCGCCGCGCGTTGGAAGAGCCGCTGCGTCAGATCGTTCAGAACGCCGGCAAGGAAGGCGCGGTTGTCGTCGAGCGGATTCGCACTGAGAAGAACGAGAACATCGGCTTCAACGCGGCGACCGAAACGTTCGAAGACCTCGTGAAGGCGGGCGTCATCGATCCGGCGAAGGTAACTCGCACTGCGCTTCAGAATGCAGCTTCAATTGCTGGTTTGATGTTGACGACGGAAGCGATGGTTTCGGAGCTTCCCGAAGACGACAAGGGCAGCCCCGCAATGCCGGGCGGTATGGGCGGCATGAGCGGAATGGGTATGTAAACTGTGCTAACCACGGATTACGCAGATCTCACATGATCTGCGTAATCTGTGGTTCCGCTTCTTCTACCTCAGGCAATACATCCTCAAGTATCTCTTCCAACAATTTCGCAGACATATCGAGCGCGGACAGCAGCGGATGAAGCGAGGCGTGTTCCGAGCTTTCGTTGATGTACCCTTTCGCCATGTCTTGAGCAAAGGCCAGCGCCACGTATGCTCGCGCAAGTCGACGACTGTCGATGTTTGGGAAGAAAGTCATTTTTAGAAATTGAGAAACGCCCTGATTAGAACTGCCAAAGCGACGGCGCCGCCGCCAAGAGTCAGCATCCACTCGACCAGCGGGCTCGGCCGTCCAAACATGCGGCGGCAGATCACCATGCCGCTCTTCCAGCCGTCTAGTTGATACAACGGAACGAGGTTTCCAATTGCGAGCGCGAGATTGAGCGCGCCGAAGAGCGTCCCCCACGTCAACATGGCGAACGTCAGGTTCACACCGATTCCCGCACCGAGAACGAAGAGTTGTTGAAACAGCGGCCGGCTCTGTAAGGCCGTCATGTCCATTTGGACGTACGCACCGACGGGCAGAAGACGGAGCTGGTAGTCGACGCGGCTCAGTCGAACGCCAAAGAGCTTTGGTCCCCAACCGAGTCCCGCCTGCTTGACCGGCACCGAGCAAACGCGGGCTGCGATGAAATGCCCCAACTCGTGAACCACGAGTGCAGTGAAAAGACTCAAAGTCAGATTGATGAAGAACTCCATAATTTAATCGCCGAGAAGTACTGCGAGTTGCTTTTCGAGACCTTCCAACTGCCGCAAGTCCGCCTTACGAAGCTTCAGATCGGCGCGCGCGTCGAGTATCAGGTATACAAACGCGCACGTGATGACTACGCCTTCCAGCAGTCCCACTCCCCTGTTCATCGTTGAGAGGAACAGAAACCCAATGGTAAGCGCGCACACGTATAGTTGGATCGCCAGCATCATTTCTCCTGATTTGTGTCTGCACTGAATTTAAACAAGCAATGTCGATAGGCTTCCAGAGCGGTGTCTTTTAGTCTCGATTCTAGAAGGCGCGTCTATATCCTGGACAACACGATCGACGATGAGATTTCTACGCTGAGATTTTTGTATGAATTTTGACTGAAACGGCTATGGACCACCGCTGGCCCCGGAGTTGCGAGGAGGCAGCCCGCGTATCTGTACATCACACCTGACAACGTGCGCCTGGAAGGCTGATGATTCAGTGGCATCCTTCCTGAGCGTGTGAGAAGCGTCGAGGTCTGGTAGTAGCAAACAGGAACTTTCGAGGAGCAGTATCCTTAGCTATAGCTTTACCCAACCCAAACGGGTCTCGTAAGTTTCCAAACCTAACACAATAAATCCGCGGTAGCGATCCATGCCCTCTGAACTGGAGTTTAATCGCCCGGCATTACATCAACTGTCGTAAGCCGTTCAGTATTCGGAACAGCAAATCGTTTAGACGTTTTATTTACCACAGTTTGAAAAGGAGAGTGCTCCAAGAGGTTGAAACCCACGAAGGACACTCACTGCAACGCCCTAACTGAGTGAGGACTTTGGCCCCAGGAGTTAGTTCAGTTAATGCCCTTTGTAACTCCCACTGCTATCGATGGTTGGTCCAATAACGAGACCACTCACTCGAGTAAAAACTCCCCATCCGACTCTATGGGCCAGAGTGCGGATGAAAGCCCCAGAACCACTAATTCAAGAACACCCACTCTCATCGGCGAGTCGCCGGTGATGAAAAAATTGTTCTCCGTCATCGAGCGCGTTGCGCCCACCGATGCGTCGGTCTTGATCACCGGTACTACGGGCACCGGAAAAGAACTAGCTGCGCGCGCCATTCACGATCTGAGTCCCAGACGCGACGCTGCCTTCGTCGACATCAACTGCTCCGCCATTCCGGACACGCTGATCGAAGCGGAGCTCTTCGGCCACCAGCGCGGCACATTCACCGGCGCGCACGAAAACCGCAGCGGACTTTTTGAAAAAGCGTCCGGTGGCACACTGTTTCTCGACGAAATCGATGCCTTGAATCTTTCGGCGCAGGCGAAGTTGCTGCGAGTGTTGCAGGAACGTACCGTGCGCCGCATCGGCGCACGCGCCAATATCGCGATCGACGTACGCATCATCTCCGCCACCAACTGCGACCTGGCGCAGGCGGTTGCGGAAGGACGTTTCCGGCCGGACCTTTACTATCGCTTGCGAGTGCTGCCGTTGCAATTACCCGAACTTTGCACTCGCGGCAACGACATCGATCTATTGGTCGAGCATTTCCTGCGGCTGAAAGCGGAGCGCATGGGTCAACAGCCGCGCAACTTTACGCCGCAGGCGAAGCGCGCGTTGCGTGATTATCCGTGGCCGGGAAACGTGCGCGAATTGGAGAATGCTGTCGAGTATGCGCTGGCAATTGGAATGGACGAGGAATTAGGCCTCGCCGATCTGCCGATAGAGATCGCCGACCACGTGCCATCTGATCTACACGATTTCCGATCGGTGCTGCAGGCTTACATGAACGATACGGTCCCGTTGGCCGAAATCGAGAAGCGCTACATTCTTACGGTGTTGCAGCAATTCGGCGGGAACCAGGTGCGCGCCGCCGCTGCGCTTGGAATCGATCGCAGCAAGTTGTATCGACGGCTGCGACAGTACGGCGTGAAGGCGGTGAAGTTCTTCCAGGAAGAAGAGGAGCACGGATTTCAATTTCGCGGCGCGAAGGTCGAAGACACTGCGCATTGATGCTCACTTTCAATGAAGTAGAGCGGATAGATTGCGATACAGGCCGCGGCGAAAAGCGCAAGCTGCACGGCAACCAGCGGAGTCAAGCTCAGCACCATCGTGAAGTGAAACAGAACTCCCACCACTACTGCGCCTTTCCGCAGTCTCTTAATCCAGAATCCGACAGCCAGAGCCAACTCAATCACGATTGAGGTCACTGTCATCGCACGCAACACGTTCGCGTTAAAAATCACCGCTGGCAGATCCTGCCGTAGAGTGGTCCGTAGGATATAACCAGAAAGGTAAACAGGGTTCAGCTTCGTGATGGCGGCAAAGAAATAGACTATCGACAACTGAATTTGCAGTAGCAATACGGGCCAGCGCCAGACAGATCGCGATTCAGTGGGCCGGCCGATGTACGACATCGTCAAGAGCAGGACGATCAGGCAAAGCAGGTACAGGTGCGAAAAATAGAGCTGCTGATCGAGAAACAACGTGTATCCCATGGTCGCCGCCAGGACGAATCCGGCGATCTTTGTTTTCCATCCGATCATGAAAGCCAGTGCCGCAACAAACCAGATGGACAATATGATCATCGCTTGTCCTGCCGTAAACGCATGAAGCCACTCGTAAACTGAAAAACGCATTGATTGAGGACTGAGCACGCGAAACATAAGGCGATACTCTTCGATAGCTCGCAGGAGAC
>JBKPNH010000106.1:0-5730 GCA_046732535.1 Acidobacteriota bacterium | reverse complement strand
TCCTTAAACAACGGCGAACCGGTGCTGGAGAGTCAGCCGGTCTCGCGGGAATACGGCGAAATGAGTGATGCGATGTCTGCTTGCTGGCGCTTTTCCGGCCGGCCGGGCAAGCTGAGTTGGAAACTGAGTCTTTAGATGTGCGGAATCTGCGGAGTTTGGGAATACGGTGCGACCGAAGGATCGGTCGAGCCCTCGCTGCTCGCGCGTATGCGCGACGAGATGACTCACCGCGGCCCGGACGATTCCGGTGAACTCGTTTTCGACAACGCGCGCGGCGGCTTTGGCTTTCGCCGTCTGTCTATCATCGATCTCTCGCCCGCCGGCCACCAACCGATGCACGGCTGCGACGAACAGACGTGGCTCGTCTTCAACGGCGAGATCTACAACCACGCGGAGTTGCGCGCCGGTCTCGAACAACGCGGCCATCGTTACTCGTCGCGTACAGATTCGGAAACGATCCTGCACCTCTACGAAGAGCGCGGCGTCGATTTCATTCACGACATCGAAGGCGACTACGCGATCGCGCTATGGGATGCACGCAACGAGTCGCTGATGATCGTCCGCGACCGCATCGGCGTCAAGCCGCTCTACTTCTATCACGAGAACGGCCGCTTCATTTTCGCTTCCGAGATCAAAGCCATCCTGCAACATCCCGCGGTCACACCGGACATCGACGAGGAGTCGCTCTATCATTACCTGACTTTCCTGACGACACCCGCGCCGCGCACGCTCTTTCGTAACATTCAAAAACTGCCCGCGGGTCATTTTCTGCTCATGAAACGCGACGGCACCTTGCACGTGCAACGTTACTGGGATGCCGTCGCGCGACTGGACATGCCCGACGTCAGCGAAGCCGAGCACCGCGCTGAGATTCTTCGTCTGCTGCGCGATTCGATCCGCAAACGCATGATGTCAGACGTGCCGTTCGGTGTTTTCCTGTCAGGCGGCGTTGACTCGTCCGCCAACGTCGCGCTCATGTCGGAACTGATGACGCGGCCGGTCGACACGTTCACGGTCGGTTTCAGCGACGCCGAATATCTCAACGAGCTCGACTCGGCGCGCCGCATTTCACGACAGTTTGGAACAAACCATCACGAAGTGATCATCTCCGAAAAAGAGATGCACGACTTTCTTCCCGCTCTCGTGTTTCACCAAGACGAACCGATAGCCGATCCGGTTTGCGTGCCGCTCTACTACGTTTCGAAACTCGCGCGCGACTCGGGAACGATCGTGGTCCAGGTCGGCGAAGGCTCCGACGAGATCTTCAGCGGTTATGAAAACTACGTCCGCCATCTTCGCCTCTATGAAAACTTCTGGCAGCATGCTGAAAAAGTTCCGCGAGGGTTGCGGCGTGCGTTTTCAAACTTTTCGCGGCCGTTGCTCGAGGCCACCGGCCGGAAGCGCACGGCCATCGAGCTGATACGGCGTCTGGGCGCTGATGAACCGCTGTTTTGGGGCGGCGCTGTGGTTTACGACGAGTCGTTCAAGTCACGCGTTTTGTCGAAACAGATGCGCGAACGAATGAATGGTCTATCGTCGCTGCAAGTGATTGAATCGTTCCTGGACCGTATCGAGGCTGAGCGTCCGCAGTCTGATTTTCTGGCCCGCATGACGTACATCGAGCTGAATCTGCGGCTGCCGGAATTGCTGCTGATGCGCGTCGACAAGATCACGATGGCCACGAGCGTGGAAGCTAGAGTGCCGTTTCTGGACCATCACCTCGTTGAATACGCGCTTGGGTTGCCGCGCTCGTTGAAAGTGGAGGGCGTGAGCGGCAAGCACATTCTGAAGCGCGCGCTCGAGGAGATCCTGCCGCACGACCTGCTTTACGAACGCAAGCGCGGCTTTGGCGCGCCCGTGCGCGAGTGGTTTCGCGAAGGACTGGGCGGCTGGTTTGACGAGCATTTGATGAATTCGACGATGCGGCGGCGCAACTTGCTGGACTATGAGTTTGTCGGACGCATGTTGGCTGAGCATCGAAGCAGGAAGAAAGATTGGGGCTTTCATCTTTGGGCGCTGCTCAACTTGAGTCTTTGGTATGAACGTTGGATCGATCCGAAATAGATCCCTGTTCGCTGACGTAGCGTGGACGTTCGCGACGCGCATTTTGATGATCGTCAACAGCGTCCTCGCGGGCGTGATCGTCGCGCACTGGCTGGGCGCGAAGGGCGTCGGCGAACTGGCGGTGATCAACGTGGCAGTCGCCACGATCGTTCAGCTCGGAAGCCTCGGCCTTCCTTCTTCAAATACTTATTTGATCGCTCAGGATCTGAGCCGTCTACGTACGGCGGTCGTGAACTCCATTTTTCTCGCCTTGTTCATCGGCGGGTTGCTGGGATTGGGTTTGAGTTCATTGGCTGTGGCTCGGCCTGACTGGTTTGGTTTTGTTTCGACTGATCTAATCCGCATCGCAGCGTTTTCAATCCCGTATCAGATGATCACGTTGATTGGCCTCAACATACTGCTGGCGATCGGGAAGATACGCCAGTTCAACTTGCTCGATTTGGTGGGCCAATCGTTTGGCCTTATCAATGCGTTGGTGGCGCTGATCTTCTTGCGACGCGGACTGGCAGCCGTCGTGATTATGAATACGGCAGCGGCCGTTTTGATGAGTATCGTTGTGATCGTTCTGATTGCGATAGCGGCCCGGAAACTCGCGCGCTCCGAGTGGCGGCCGGATCTATCGCTGCTCGCGCAGATGATTCGTTACGGAATCAAGTTTCACATTTCGATCCTCGCGGGTGCGATCATCTTCCGCGCTGACTTGCTCGTCGTGAATCATTTTCGCGGCGCGGATGAAGCGGGTGTTTACAGTGTCGCGACGCAGTTTGGAATGTTGTTGATGTTGCTGCCGGGAGTCATTGCGACGGTGATGTTCCCCCGGGTCACGGCCGAGCAGGACGTGCGCGGCGAAACGACAGCGCAGATGACGAAATACACCGCGATGGTCAGCTTGCTTTGCTGTCTCGCTGCGGTGCCGTTTAGTTTTGCGTTGCCGCTGATCTACGGTTCGGCTTTTACCGAAGCGACGTGGCTGTTATTGATTCTATTGCCGGGTGTTTATCTTGTCGGACTTGAATCGGTGCTAATCCAGTACTTCAATGCCCTCGGCTTACCGCGCGCGATTCCTGTCTACTGGGTCGTTACGCTCGCCGTTAACCTGTCGCTGGTCTTCTACCTTGTGCCACGGCTTGGCGCGCGCGGCGCGGCAATCGCTTCGACGTTGAGCTACGCGTTAATCTTCGCGCTGGTCGCTCGTCACTTCCTCGCGGCGACCGGCGTTTCCGCCTTCACGAAGACGGTGCGCGGATGAAAGTCGTGCTGCTTGCACTCAGCGGCAACTCCGCTCGCGACAAACTCGCCCAGCTTTACCCGCACGCTTCGATCGAAGCCATTTCACGCAACGAATTTGAGACGGGCAGCGTGATGAAACGTCTCGCGTCGTTGCGCGCGCGGCGTCCGGACGTGTTTGCGATCGCTACGGAGCGTCTCGCGTGGCAAAGAGGACAGGATCTGTTCATGTTGTTCGGTGCGCTGGCGGGCGCGCGCGAGTCAGTGATGATTGACGGGCACGGAGGCATGCGGCGCGTTTCTCGTTTTGAGCTACTGGCGGGCGCGCCCGCAGTGGTGGCTGACGAAGCGGTGACCGGCTTCGTGGATTTAATTCAGTCGAAACGGGAGCTATTGTCACTCGAGCATGAAAACCACGGATTTTTACCGAGAAGAACTGATCATCCGCGTGTGATTTATCTCCGGTCAACCCCGGGACCGGGAACGCAAGCGGGCGGCGCCGCCAGTCACATCAAGGGCGTCGTCGAGGCGTTGTCGGAGCTTGGCGCGGATGTGCAGATCATCAGCAACGACGCGATCGCCGGGTTCGATGCTTCAAAACTAACTATCATTCCACCGGAAACTATCGGCGCCACGCGCGCGCTTTTCGACATTCACAACAACCTCGTCTTCACACGCGCGGCCGTTCCGCTCATCGAACAAGCGCAGCCGGATTTCATCTATCAACGCTACGCTCGTTTCAGTTGGGCCGGCGTCGTCGCCGCGAATCGCGTGCGCCGGCTGCTCTTTCTCGAATACAACGGATCCGAAGTCTGGGTCGGACGTCATTGGGACCACGTCGGCAGTCTCGACCTGCTCGAGCGCTACGAGCGATTGAACCTTCGCGCGGCCGCGCGTATTTTTGTCGTCTCCGAGGTGGAACGACAGAACCTCGAAGCGCGCGGCGTCCCCTCGGCGAAGATCGTCGTCAATCCGAACGGCGTCGATGCTGAACGGTTTCGACCTGGTATTGGCGGCGCGGAGGTCCGAAAGGAGTTGGGGATCGGCAAGGCGGAAGTCGTCGCCGGTTTTGTCGGCACGTTCGGACCATGGCACGGCGTAGTGCAACTGGCTGAAGCAATCAAGCGCGTGCCGTCAAACGCGCGGTTCCTGCTCGTCGGGAGCGGCAGTTTGCACGGCGAGGTCGAGCGGATGTTGCGAGACGAGATCGCGTCGCGGCACGTGATCTTCACGGGCACGGTGCCGCACGAGCGCGTACCGCAGTTGCTCGACGCTTGCGATATCCTTGTCTCGCCTCATATACCACTGGCAGACGGCAGCGACTTTTTCGGGTCGCCTACGAAAGTGTTTGAATACATGGCGATGGGCAAGGGGATCGTCGCCAGCCGCCTCGGGCAGATCGGCGAAGTGCTGGAGGCTGATGAAACGGCGCTGCTGGTCGAACCGGGAAGCGTCGACGAGCTGGCGCGAGCGATTATTAAGCTGGTCGATTCGCGTGACTTACGCGAACGTCTCGGCCCGCGTGCGCGTGAAGTCGCTATCCAGAAACACACTTGGAGACGCAACGCCGAACGAGTATTGCAGGCATTTAATCAATTGAATGAGCACTCTCGCTGAAGAAAAACTTCGCGCGCGCGAACAGTGGAGCCAGGATCCGTGCGGCGCCGAATACGATCGCGAGCACGAGCTTGGGACTCGGGAGTTTTTCGAGAGTGTCGAGCGCTATCGCTACGCAGAATACGCGCCGTGGATGCCGCGCTTAATGGAGTTTGATAACTTTCGCAATCGGGATCTGCTCGAGATCGGCTGCGGCATGGGCACTGACTTGCTGCAGTTCGCGCGTGGTGGCGCACGCTGCATCGGCATCGATCTGACGCCGCGTTCTGTCGAGATCACGCGACATCGTTTTGGGCTTTACGGCGCGCGCGGCTCGTTTATGATTGCCGACGGCGAACGTCTGCCGTTTCGCTCCGAAAGTCTTGATGTGGTCTACTCAAACGGCGTCCTGCACCACACGCCGGACACGACCGGCGCGATACGCGAGGTGCATCGCGTGCTGCGTCCAGGTGGCGTCGCGAAGGTGATGCTTTACCATCGCAACTCGCTGAACTACTGGGTCGAGATCGTTCTGCGGCGCGGATTACTAGGACTCGAGTTTTTACGCGGACGCTCGGCGGAAGACATAATGAGCCGCGTCATCGAACACAGTGACCACGACGCGCGGCCGCTTGTTAAAGTCTACAGCCGAGCGCAGACTCGAGCTTTGTTTAATATGTTTCGTGAAGTCGTCGTGGATGTGGAACAGTTGACTCGGAGTGAGCTTCGGTTTTTGTCACCACTGATTTCGGAATCACTTTTCGATCGACTGCGAAAGCGGATCGGTTGGAACGTTATCGTTACTGCGAGGAAGTAAAAGAGTTTCACGCAAAGGCGCAAAGG
>JBKPNH010000105.1:0-38218 GCA_046732535.1 Acidobacteriota bacterium | reverse complement strand
ACCGCTTGTCGTTGCTTCATCGTTAGCCTCATCGCTGCCCTCCAGCCCTTTCGGACCGCGGCAGTGTCTACTTTTCGAGTAGATTTTTATATGAGGCAACGAATGCCCTTTGGAGTAGATCTTTAGTGAGTCAATTCGATTGTTTGACAAGCGTTAAAGCGAAAGTTAACCTCAACCCGACCATGTTTGGAATTCGAAAACGCCGGCCGCCTCCATTTGGCGGCGTCCACGTCGACGACGACAAAGACATCCAGGAACACAAGCCTGAAGACGCGTCACGCGACGACCTTTGGTCCGAAGCGCGCTTGCTCTTTCGCGACCTGATCTTTGCGCTTATGATCGCCGCGCTCGTCATCGTGTTTATCGTGCAACCGGTAAAGGTTGAAGGCACGTCGATGTTGCCGCGTTTGCACGACGGCGAACGGATCTTCGTCAACAAACTGATCTATTACGACGAGTATCGCTGGGCCCCAAAGGTCGATCGCGGCGACATCGTAGTGTTCTGGTTTCCTGACGATCCCTCCAAGAGCTACATCAAACGCGTGATCGGTCTTCCCGGCGACCGCATCGAGATCGTCGAAGGCGTCGTGCGCGTAAACGAGCAGGAAATATCGGAGTCGTACCTGGATCCGCGCCTCAACCTCTCGCATCGCAGCCTGGCGGCGATCGACGTGAAACCCAATTACTACTTCGTAATGGGCGACAATCGCGACAACTCGAGCGATTCCCGGCTCTGGGGGCTGGTGCCCAAGAAGTACATCTACGGCAAGGCTTTGTTTCGCTACTGGCCGCTGACTTCGGCGAGTGTGATACATCACGAGGACGTCACGCCTCTGGAGACGCCGTCTCCGCCCTATACCACGCCGCCTGAGTTCCAGCCGACGCCACTAAGCGACGCAAGCCCACAGCAGCGTTGAGCGTAGTTTTTTCACATGATTGATTGGCTGCGACTCCTGCTAATGATCTTCTACGCGCCGCTGCGCGGGATGCGCGAGGTCCGCGATCGCGGCTCGCTCGCGCCGATTGCGTTGATGGCGTTTCTCAGCCAGATTGCCTTCAATCTCGTCTCCCAAAAGTTTGCAGGTCCGTCAGAATTCGCCATCGGCGATGGACTTTTCTGGCAGATTCGAAAAGCTGCAACCGTGGTTGCGGTAATCGCGGTTGTCGTCGTTCCCATTCTTACGTTGATCGCTAACACCTTCGAGCGACGCGGAAGTTTTCGCGTGGTGATTACGCAGGAGTACGCTCCGGTTGCGGCGTCGATGTTCTATGTTTTGACTGTGGCGAGTATCTATTCCACGCTGATCGCGGCATTGCTTCATTATGGCGGACTCCAGTCGCAAATCGTGGCGACTGCGATTCAGAACGCCGAGGGTTGGCGAGGCACGCTTCCTCCTGAAGCATTAGACCGGCTCAAGGATCCTTCCATTCAATCCGAGGGCCTCTTTTTGATGAGCGTGTACGGATTGTTCGGTATCGGAATGATTTTTGTAGTGAAGGACGCGTTTCGCACGTCGGCTTTGCGAGCGTTGGGCGTTGTGATTATTGGTGGTCTTGCTTCCATGATCGTCGCGCCCATCGTGCAATCGCTATTCTTGAGCGTACTCGGTTCACCGTTCCTGCTGGTGATGATGCTGCTGCTCCTGCGCGGTTACTTCAGCGACATCATGGGCAGCCATCGTGCGAAGGCCGCGTTCAAGCAGAACCTGGAGTCGGCAACGCTGAATCCTGCGGATGCTTCGGCCCATTACAATCTTGGCTTGATTCATCAAAGCCGCGGTGAGCTTGACGCCGCTCGCGATCGGTTTGAGCGCGCGTTGAAGATCGACGACGGCGAGACCGACGCCAGCTATCAACTGGGACGCATCGCGCGCCAGCAGAAACGATACGCCGACGCCATTCAGAACTTCGAACAGGTCGTCGCGCGCGATCCGGCCCACTCGCTACACGAGATCTGGCGCGAGGTCGCGGCCACGTACATCGCGGCGGGCCAGTTTGAAGACGCACGCATGGCGCTCGATCGTTTTCTCGAACACCGCCCGTCAGATCCGGAAGGACTTTATCTGATGGGACGAGCGCACGCCGGGCTCGGTCACAAACGCGAGGCGACCAGCTTGATGCAGGCTTGCATTGAGGCAGTTAAGACCGCGCCGGCCTACAAGTATCGCACCAGCAAACGATGGCTCAACGAAGCCCAGCAGTTCATTAAGAGCAGCCAATAAAAAATCCAGATGACTGAACGAACTCCAGCACTCCTCGCACTTGAAGACGGCCGTATGTTTCGCGGCAGATCGTGGGCGGCCGACGGCGAAGTTTGCGGCGAGATGGTCTTCAACACGTCGATGACGGGCTACCAGGAAGTACTCACGGATCCGTCGTACGCCGGACAGATCGTTTGCATGACGTATCCGCTTATCGGCAACTACGGAGTGAATGACGCTGACTCAGAGTCGGCGCGGCCGTGGGTCGAGGGATTCGTCGTGCGCGAGGCGAGCCGGATCGTGTCCAACTGGCGCGCCGAAGAAAGTCTGGAAGATTATCTGAAGCGCTGGAACATCGTCGCCATCGAAGGTATCGACACGCGAGCGCTCGTGCGCCACATCCGCGACAAAGGCGCGATGCGCGCGTGTCTGTCGACCAAGGATCTCGACGAAGCCAGGCTGGTCGAAAAGGCGCGGACGTCGCCGCCGATGGAGAATCGCGAGCTCGCCAGCGTCGTTACTACAAAGGAACGTTACGAGTTTCCCCCGGTGGGCCAGGAACGTTTTCATGTCGTCTGTTACGACTTCGGGGTGAAGAAAAACTCGCTTCGTGAACTGGCGCAGCTTGGCGTGCGGACGACTGTCGTTCCGGCTTCTACGCCGGCAAGCGAAGCGCTTGCGCTCAAGCCGGACGGGATCTTTCTGTCGAATGGACCAGGCGACCCGGCGTCGATGAACAAGGAAGTCGCGGAGATTCGAGAGTTGTTGCAGACGAGCGTTCCGATGTTCGGCATCTGTTTCGGGCACCAGTTGTTGGGACGCGCGTTTGGAGCGAAGACGTTCAAGCTCGTGTTCGGACATCGGGGCGGGAATCAGCCGGTGAAAGAGGTATCCGGACGTGGCGTCGAGATCACGTCGCATAATCACGGATTTGCTGTTAGTGCTGAGAGTCTGCCGCCTGACGTCGAGGTCACGCACATCAATCTCAATGATCAGTGCGTTGAGGGAATGCGGCATCGCACCTTGCCGATCATTTCAGTACAATACCATCCTGAAGCCGCCCCCGGCCCTCACGACGCGGAACATCACTTCCACCGCTTCATCGAGTTGATGAGCGATCTTAGCCACAAAAAGGCACAAAGAACACAAAAGAACTAAGCACTAGATCACGTTTTGAACCCAGTCGTTCTGTCTTTTTGTGTCTTGTGCCTTTTTGTGGCTACTCTTGGAGCGGCCACTTCAAAAGGCTCCGGGTTTGGTGGTGGCAGTTCCTCAGCGATAGCCGGACTCGGCTCCAGCAGATCGGCAAAACCTTCGCTGCCTCGATGCTCGAGCCAGTGCCGATAGCTGACAGTCAGAATCGCCACCACCGGAATCGCCAAAAATATCCCCGCCACTCCCGCCAGCTTTTCACCCGCAAGTATCGCGAAGATCACCGCCAGCGGATGAAGATGAATACCCTGTCCGATGAGCCGTGGATAGATGAAGTAGTCGTGAACGATTCGCAGTACGCCGAGGAACAGCAGCACCAGAAACGCATTAAATGCACCAGCGTGGAGCACCGCGAGGATCGCGGCCATGATTGCAATCATCAACGGTCCAGCCAGCGGTACAAACTCGAAGACGCCGGCGATAAACCCCATCACCAGCCCGCCCGGCAGGCCGAGTAATGTAAACCCCAACGCGCAAACGACGCCGATCAGCAAGCAGGCGGTCAACTGCGCTCGAATATATGCAGCGAGAGTGCTGTTGATGTCCTGAAAGAACTCGTCACCACGCCAGCGCCAGCGACCGCGCGGCAACATCAACAACGCGGAACGCCGAAAACTCTCCGCGTCCTTCAACAAAAAGAACGCAAGGATCGGTATCAAGACGAGCCACGGCAGATAAACAAGATACGCCACCGCCGCGGTCGCAAACTCCGTCGACGTGTGACCGATCTTCTCGACGACTTGCGGTATCGCTTTGTTCACCGCGTTCACAACCGGCCCGGGCACACGCCGCGAACGCGAGTATTCGATGATCTGTTGTGCTCTTTCGCCGAACGATTGCCAATAGACCTTCGCCTGCGCGACGAATTCCGGAAACTGATTACTCAAGCTGGGCAGGATTACGAAGATCGCCACCAGGATCGCTATGAGAATGATCACGTACGCCAATGCGATCGCACCGGCTTTCGGTATCGCGATCTCGCGGTTGCCGATCGTTCTCGGCCGCCGCAACAACTCAACCAGCGGCGACACGAGATATGCGAAAAAGATCGACAGCACGAGCAGCAGGATGATCCCCGTTATCTTCGAGATCACCCACAACAGACCAATAACGACGAGCAGGATGAAGATGACTCGCAGGATAACGCGAGTCGGAGGTCCGTAAGCTTCTACCGCCGCTTTAGCCGCCGTGACGGCGGCATCTTTTGTCTCGTTCGCAGCCATACGATGACACAGACACCATCAGATGCGCGCGTGCAAGCGCCCGATCATCTCTCCGACGGCCTTCTGATCGTGATTGCTCAACTCTCTGAACTCAACTCCAAACGTATCGGGGGTTGCGTGATGCACCACTTCGCCGGTCAACGAAAGCGCGTCGTCGCCGTCGAGCAGCAACAGACCGAGTTGCGCGCCAACCTTCACGTGCTGACCCGCCGGGAGGTTTGTGACTCTCACACCGCCGAGACTGATGTCTTGCGGCTCGCCTATCCCGAGCGACTCCTTGAGGCCCTCGTCTTCGATCGCCAGGGTCACGCGCGACGTGACGTAGTAACGCGGATAGCGCCGGCGGTCAGTAGATACCGGTGTTACGAATTCATCAGTGGGTGACATCGTCATCTTCCTCTGCTGACTCCTCGCCTTCGCCCTCGCCCTCGCCTTCCGCGGGCGGCGGCGGCGCGACGCGCGGCGCGGCTGGCTCCCAAACGAGACCTTTCCATTCGTCAGTTTCACCAAGCAATTGCAGCGCCGCGAGTGGGTGCCCGGGATGCCGCTCGATGCGCAGCACCTCGGCAATCACTTGCAGCCTCTCGCCCGACTCGCCCAACACCTCGAGCCGAACACGGCTTCCAACCTGGGGCAATTGGCGCGGCAAGTGGACGAGTGTGCCCTCGGGGCCGACGTTCTCCGTCGTTCCCTCGGCGACTATGTGCGCGCCACTCGGTTCGTCCCATTCAGCCTTTACTTCCAAACTGGCGAGGTAACGCGGTCCGGAACGATTGTCGGGTTCGGTGTACCGGGTCATGTTCATTCTTCCTCCGCCCTTAACTTCTCCAGAACTGAAAAATCTTCGAGTGTCGTAACGTCTCCGGCGACCGAGCCGCTGGTGGCGATCTCGCGCAGGAGCCGTCGCATGATCTTGCCCGAACGCGTCTTCGGCAACGCGTCGGTAAACCTGAGGTCGTCGGGACGAGCCAGGGCGCCAATCTCCTTGGCCACGTGATTACGGAGTTCCTGGTTCAGCGCGTCGGATGGGTTGTGGGAACCTTCGAGGGTCACGAACGCCACGATCGCGGATCCTTTCAGGTCGTCCGGGCGGGCCACGATCGCTGCTTCGGCGACCGCAGGATGCGACACGAGCGCACTCTCGACCTCCGCTGTTCCCAGTCTGTGACCGCTTACATTGATAACATCGTCGATGCGGCCCATTATCCAGAAATAGCCGTCTTCATCCCGCCGGGCTCCATCGCCGGCGAAGTAGATGCCTTCGATCTGCGACCAGTACTGCTGGCGGTAACGTTCGTCGTCGCCCCAGATCGTGCGCAACATCGAGGGCCACGGGCGCTTGAGCACGAGGTAACCGCCCTGATGGGCGCCGACCGATTGGCCATCGCGTGTCATGACGTCGGCCTCGATGCCGGGGAATGGTTTAGTCCCTGATCCGGGTTTCGTCGGCGTCGCGCCGGGAATCGGGGTGATCATGATGGCGCCTGTTTCGGTCTGCCACCACGTATCGACGATGGGGCAACGTCCCTTGCCGATCAACTCGCGATACCACATCCACGCCTCGGGGTTGATGGGTTCGCCCACTGTTCCCAGCAGACGCAGGCTCGAAAGATCGTGTTTCAACGGCCAGTGCTCGCCCCACTTGATGAACGCCCTGATGGCGGTCGGCGCCGTGTAGAAGATGTTGACTCGATGGCGCTCGATCATGTTCCAGAAGCGATCAGGCTCCGGAAAATTTGGCGCGCCTTCGTACATCAGTGCGGTCGCGCCGTTCGAGAGCGGACCATACACGACGTAGCTGTGGCCGGTAACCCAACCGATGTCGGCGGTACACCAGTAAATGTCTTCGTCTTTGAGGTCGAACACCCACTTCGTCGTCAGGTGTACTTGCAACAGGTAACCGGCGGTTGTGTGCAGGATGCCTTTCGGTTTACCGGTCGTGCCGGAGGTGTAAAGGATGTAAAGCGGGTGCTCGCTGTCCAACTCCTCCGCCGGGCAATCGGCATTGATCGTTTCCATCAACTCGTGCCACCAGAAGTCACGTCCGGGTTCCATGTGTTGTTGTGAACCGGTACGGCGAACAATAATGCAGGCTTCGACTGAAGGCGTTTGCTTGAGTGCTTCGTCAACGGCGGCTTTCAGTTTTACTTCGTTGCCGCGGCGCCAGCCGCCGTCGGCTGTCACGACGAGTTTGCAGCTCGCGTCGTTGATGCGATCGATCAAAGCCGCGCTCGAGAATCCGCCGAAGACGACTGAATGAGTTGCGCCGATGCGCGCACAGGCGAGCATGGCGATCGCCAGCTCCGGGATCAGCGGCATGTACAAAGCGACGCGATCACCGCGTTGAATGTTTCGGCTCTTCAGGACGTTGGCAAACTTGCAGACTTCCGTGTGCAGTTGTTGATACGTGAACGTGCGTGTTTCGCCGGGTTCGCCTTCCCAGATCAGCGCGGCTTTATTACGTCGCCAGGTTGCGAGGTGACGGTCGAGACAGTTGTAAGAGACATTGATCTTGCCGCCGCCGAACCACTCGGCGTGGGGCGGTGTCCATTTCAGTACGGTGTCCCACTTTCTGAACCAATGAAGCTCTTCGGCCATGCGTGCCCAGAAGGCTTCAGGATCCGCGTTCGCTTCGGCGCGAAGGCTTTCGAGCTCGTCCAGAGATTTGATGTGCGCTTGCGCGGAGAATTCGGGCGGCGGCGGGAAGACACGTTCTTCCTGAAGTATTGACTCGATGTTAGTGGTAACAGTCGACATGGTATCTTTTTCTAAGCCTTGATTTGGTTTGCCTGTGTATCATAGGGGATTGGCAATGAGCAATCGCAAATGAAACTTTACGTCGGCACCAGCGGCTACAGCTACAAAGAATGGAAGGGCAGTTTCTATCCGGAGAAGCTCGCCGCGAAGGACATGCTGCCTTACTACGCTTCGAAACTCCCGGCGGTGGAGCTCAACAACACGTTCTATCGCCTGCCGCAACGCACCATGGTCGAGAGCTGGAAATCGCAGGTACCGGAAACGTTTCGTTTCTGCGTGAAAGCGTCGCAGCGGATCACTCACTTCAAGCGGCTCAAAGAAGCTGAGAACGAGACGAAGTACATGCTGGATACGGTTTCGGCGCTCGAGGATCGCCTGGGCGTGGTGCTGTATCAACTACCGCCGAACATGAAAAAAGATCTCGACCGTCTCGAGACCTTTCTCAAACAACTGCCCGCCGACCCGCCGGCGGCGTTCGAGTTTCGCCATCCAACGTGGTTCGACGACGACGTGATCCAGTTGTTGCGCAGCCAGAACCGCGCCCTCTGCGTCTCAGACACAGACGATCTCCCAACCAGCCACATCGACAAAACAGCCGACTGGGGCTACCTGCGATTGCGGCGAGTTGAGTATTCGACGGCGGATTTACGTGAATGGATTAGTCGGATGAAGGCTCAGGACTGGAAGACTGCCTTTGTCTTCTTCAAGCACGAAGACGAGGGCACTGGACCAAGACTCGCATCACATTTCATCGACTTAAACCAAAGTTGATACCGATCGGGACTTAGAAATTCCCGCCGCACGCGTCGTGGCCACAATCACAATCAAGCTCGATCGTGTCACCCGCACCTTCGCATTGTGCACTGCAATATTTGCCACCCTCCTGCGGCGGGCAAGTGCAGCTCGGATTTTTACACTGCTTTCCGTTATCGTCGGCCATGAATCCCTCCAGGTTTTTATTGCGTGAGTAGAGAGTAGCACAAAGCTCTGAGATCTCAGATCTGAGATCGCAAAGCTACGGCAATCCGGGCGGCGACGCGGGCGTTGTTCTCGAGGAGCGCGACGTTCGCCCGCAGCGTGGCGCCACCGCTGCGCTCGGCCATCTGGCCCAGCAGAAACGGCGTCAATTCGCGGCCGCCAATACCGTTGCGCTCGGCGCTCTCCAATGCCTGATCGAGCACTTCCTGTAATTGCTCGTGCGGAACTTCAAAGTCTTCCGGCACAGGCACTGTCACCAGCAACGCCGATTCGATCCCCAAACGCAATTGCGCTTGAAAGATCGCAGCGACTTCCTCAGGCGTGTCTACCCGCGCGTCGACGGCGAGACCGCTGAGCCTTGAATAAAAAGCCGGAAACTGATCGCACTGATAACCAACAACAGTCACGCCGTGCGTTTCAAGCCATTCGCGCGTTGCAGGTAAGTCGAGAACGATCTTCGCGCCCGAACAAACGACAATGATCGAAGAGCGGACAAGCTCCGGCAGGTCGGCTGAAATATCCGGCAACGTACCGCGGTGGACGCCGCCAATGCCGCCAGTCGCGAAGACATTGACCCCCGCACGATCGGCGATCCAACAAGTGGTGGCCACTGTCGTCGCGCCGTCCCAACCTTGGGCCAACGCAAGAGGGAGATCTCGCGTGCTGACCTTCCGAATGTTGTCCTCTTCGGCGAGCTTGCGCACTTCCTCTGCGTTGAGCCCGACCTTCAACCTCCCACCAATGATCCCGACGGTCGCGGGCGTCGCGCCGGACTCGCGCACAATCTCCTCGAGCCTGCGCGCAGTTTCCAGATTCAGCGGCCGCGGCAAGCCGTGCGCGATCACGGTTGATTCGAGCGCTACGACGGCTTTCGCTGCCGCGACTGCGGGATCAACTTCAATCATGCTTTTCGAATCAAGGTGAAAACCGTCCCGCCGCTATCACCCGGCTCCCACGAGATGCGCGCGTCGATCAAACCCGCGCGGGCTTTCATGTTTGCCAGTCCGCGGCCTTCGGAGTTGTTGTTCTGCGAATCGAATGGCCGTCCATTGTCTTCGATCCGCAGTGCAAAGTCGCCCGCGGCCGAAGTATCGACGAACATCTTGACTTCCGTCGCCGCAGCATGACGCCAGATATTGTTCACCGCTTCCTGGACGATCCGGTAGATCTGTAACTGCACGCTTGACGGCAGGTGTGTTTGCTCTTCGATCGACTCATCACAGTGGAACTCGTATTCGAAACGTTTCTCCACCGGCGCATCCTGCACCGCATGTGACAAGGCAAACTCGAGCGCCGCCGCGAAGCCGACGTTTTGCAAAACCGATGGGCTCAGGTCTTCGCAGATACGGCGTACTTCCTGGGAGATCGTCTCGATCTCGCTTCGCAACGTCGACGTCTGTTTCCCGGATGAATCGCCGTTCGGCTTGATCTGATCGGTCAACAACGCGAGATGACGCAGGTCCGCGAGTGTTTGATCGTGCAGGTCGCGCGCGATGCGGCCGCGCTCGCGTTCAGCTTCATTCGCGAGGTTCAAACGCGCGTCCGCGAGTTCGCTGTTGGCGGCGACGAGCGCCGCGCTGGTGGCGACGATGCGGCGGCGTTCGAGTATGGCCCAAAGCAGCGCCAGCAGCGCGAGCGCGAGAAGGATCGCCAGCGCCGTCGACGTCCACGGGAAAGGCGCGCGCGCAACTGTGAACGAAAAGGTCAACGGCTCCGACGGAGTCAGGTCTTTCGTAAATGCCCTCGCCATGACGGTGTACTTGCCGGGCTTCAAACCTTCCATCGTGAACTGCGACTCACGCGAGAGTTTTTGTCTTACCTGCTTCCCTGAGCCGTCGTCCAACGCAAACGCATATTGAAACTGTTCTGGAAAGGTGCGGCTGCTGATCGCGGTTACCTCGAGCAGCAAACTATTCTGCGGATACTCGAGATCGAGTCCGGCTTGTAGTTCCGACGGCGTGTGCACGCGTTTGCTCAGTATGCGCGTGACAGACAACGCCGGCGCCACGTTCCCCGGCACGTAGCGAGCGACGCCGCGATTCGTTGCGATCAATAGCGACTCAACGCCGTCGCGCGAGCGAAGCGGTAACACAGCGAAGACGTTTTGCGATGGCAGTCCTTGTTCGGAGTCGAGTTGGTTGACCACCGGTCCGAAAATCGGATCGAGCCGAATGCGTAGCAGGCCGTTTCCCAGCGTGCCACACCAGATTTCGCTGACTTTGTCATCCAGGGCGGGGAACACAACGCGAGCATCAACATTGGGAACCGCCACGTTGCAGGCTTGCTGAGGCGCACAGGCAAAAACTGCGTTAGAGGTTCCAAACCACAGCACGCCCGTCGTCATGCGGGTCATCGAACGAACTACGTTACCCTTCAAAGTTGCAAAGAGAGGCTCCTCGCGCACAGTCTTTCCATCTGAAACGAGCACGCCGTCTCTTGCCGTGCCAATCAACAACCTGTCTTCGCCGTCCGCCATCAGGCTGATCACGTCGCGCGCAACGCCATTGGGCCACGCAAGGCTCGAGCGTCCGCCGTCGATCCGTTCGACGCCGCGTCCATAGATCGCGTAGTAAGTTGCGCCGCGAAATTGCGTGACCGCACGCACGCTGCCGACGCCGTCTGCATTGATTGAGCCCGATTCGAGCCGCGTGAAGACCTGCTCTTCCAGTCCCTGCTCTGACCCTCTTGGCGCAACGTAAAAACCGCTGACAGCCGCAACGAGCAAGCGCTGCGATTTATCTTCGGAGATCGAATAGATGATGTTGCTGCCCAGACCGGGAACGTTGGCCCACGATGACGTCTTGTCGTCGTAAACGAAGAGCCCGCGATTGGTGCCGGCGATCGTTTTTCCACCGCTCGTCTGATACAGCGCTCGTACGAAGTTGCTCTCGCCGCCGTCGCCGACTGATTCGACACGCGGCGCCTGCGGATCGTAGCGGCAAACGCCGCGATCGGTTCCAAACCAGATCACGCCTTCGCGATCGCGAAAAATGGCGTATACGTGATCCGAGCGCAAACCGCCCGCGGTGCCGTCGAAAGTGAACCGTTGAGTCTTCGCCGGCGAAACGCGAAACACGCCCCGGCCGTCGGTGCCGATCCATACTTCATCGTCGATTGATTTCAACGACAACACCGGGCCCGTCGGCGCTTCGGTGCGTTTCAGATTGGCGGGCTCATCGCCGGTTGACGCGCCAGGCTCTTCTTTTTTGGCCCGCGCGCCGACCCACAGTTTTCCATTCCTGTCGCGCTCGACGGCGTTGACGAAGTACATCATCGGCCGCATCTGCACTGGTTTTGCTTCGCCGTTGCTCACTTCCATCAACCCCCGGCTCAACGTGCCGATAAGCAACCGGCCGTCTGACAAATTGATGCTGGTGATTGGAAGCGGCCCGGTACGCTCGCGGTCAGCGCTTTCGAGCGGCTTATTCAAGAGCTCGCGACTTTCGACGAACTGCCTGGTGACGAGTTTCTCATCCACCGTGGCCGTTTCGACCTTTACGCGTGACTCAAACACGCGCCCTTGTTCGGTCGCCATCACGGCGACCCCCTTTTCCGCAATCGCGATCGACGAGACAGCCTGGTTTACCGTCTCATACACCTTTATAAAAACCTGACCATTGAACCAGGCGGCCCCTTTTTCGCTACCGATCCATAAGGTTCCATCCTGATCGGTTTGCAGCGCCGTCACTCGTCCTTCGGGTACCGCCATATCGTTGATTGTTTGTGTGCGGCGCCCGTCAAACTTCGCCAGTCCTGCTTCGGTGCCAAACCACATCGCGCCGTCTGCTGTTTGAGCGATGGCGCGCACGCGATCGGAGGGCAGTCCATGAAACAACGTGACCGCGCCCCATTGGTGGAGGCCTGTGATTGGTGTTGGTGAAGGCGAGGGAGACGGCGACGGCGACGGGGAGGGCGACGGCGACGGTTGTGGTTCTGCTGTTTGCGCTAACCCAGTAAAAACACAGAAGCAAACAAGAAGCGGTAACAACCATTCTGATCTGCTTCTGAACATCCGTGTTATCTGGGGTTCTTCTTCGTCGCAGCCTCGCGTTTCTGTTCTTCGTTGAAACGTTTCTGGTCCTTCTGCAACCAGGCGTCGAGATCGTGCCCGGCCTTTTCGAGTTCGTCGCTGTTGAGCAGGCCGCGACGAAGCGCTTCGAAGAATGCGCGAGTGCGAATGTTGTAAGCGAGCTTTTCGTATACTTCCTGTTCCGTGCCTTCCGCAACGCTGACGAAGAGCTTCTCGTAAAGCGTGGCGAGCCGGCTTTCGACGCCACGCAGGCTCAGCGAACACTTGCGCGCGATGGCCCAGTTGGAAAGCCCGAGCGCGAGATAGTAGAGCGCCTCCGCTTCAAACTCAGTCAGCAACGGGCGCTTGAAAGAGTCCTTGAACGCCGGATCGATCATGTCCGCGCCGTCTTCCAGCACCGCGGCCACGAAGCGCAGAAAACGCGACTCCGGATTGTTCTTGTGAATGAATCCGTAAGCCGGCGGCGGATCGACTGACTTGACGATCTTGCGGATCTCGTTGATGTAGATCTCGTGCGGAAACTGCGTCCAGAAAATGATGCGTGCCGTGGGAAAGTCGCGCCAGATTGCGCGCGCGGCTTTCACGCCCGACAGCTTGGGCATCTGGATGTCGAGTATGCAGACTTCCGGTTTTTCGGCGAGCGCGAGCTTCACCGTCTCTTCGCCGTCGCCCGCCTCGAACACCGGCGCGTGCGAGGGAAACTCTTTCTCCAGAATCTCGCGCAGGTAGTGGCGCTGGGCCATATTGTCTTCGGCAATCAGGATCGACATGACGAGCCGATCATATCGCCCGCACGTGCGGAGCGGCAACGTGGCTGACCACAGATAATGCTTGACGCCTGCCACCGGTTCGCACTATGAGTGACCTCATGAAGCCCAAAACCCTAATCTGCCTAATCGGCCTGATTTTGCTTCCATCCGTGGTTAATGCCCAGGACGGCCCGGCTCGCGACGAGCGACTGTGGCAACGAGCCCTGCAAATTCATCGTCGCGCCATCGTCATCGACACACACAACGACGTGACGACGCCGATGACCAACAATTACTACGACCTGAGCGGCCCGCCGCCCGTGCCCTATCGGACCAACATCGAGCGCATGAAACAGGGTGGAATGACAGCGGAGTTTTTCTCGCTCTACATCCGCCCGTGGTACGTCGAACACGGCGGCTCAGCGCGCCGTACGCTGGACATGATCGACGCCGTGTATCGCGCCGTCGAACGTCATCCTCGCGATTTAATGATCGCGACGTCCGTCGCCGACATCCGCCGCGCCAAACGCCAGGGCAAGATAGCGGCGCTGATGGGTATCGAAGGTGGGCACGCCATCGAAGACTCGTTGCCGACGTTACGCGAGTTCTACCGGCTCGGCGTGCGCTACATGACGCTGACGTGGAACAACACCAACAACTGGGCCGACGCCGGACGCGGCGAGAAGAAGTACGGCGGTTTGAACGACTTCGGCCGCGAGGTCGTGCGCGAGATGAACCGGTTGGGAATGCTCGTCGACGTTTCACACGTTTCTGACGAGACGATGAGCGACGCGCTCGACGTTTCGAAAGCGCCGATCATCGCGTCGCATTCTTCAGCGCGCGCGCTCAGCGACATGTCGCGAAACATTCCGGACGATCTGCTGAAACGAATCGCGAAGAACGGCGGCGTGATCCATGTCAACTTCTACAGCGCGTTCGTCGATACGAAGACGGTGACGCCGCAAAGCCAGGCACGCGACAAGCGGTTGAAAGCGCAGCAGGACGCGCTCGACGAGAAATACAAAAATGATCCGGAGCGCCTTGCCGAAGAAAGCGACAAGCTCGAGCAGGCGAATCCGTTGCCGCCGCTGCCGCTCTCAAAATTGATTGACCACTTCGACCACATCGCCAAAGTCGCGGGGATCGATCACGTCGGCATCGGCGCGGACTTCGACGGCGCCAACGACATGCCCGAAGGCGCGAAAGACGTTTCAATGTTGCCGAACATCACCTACGAACTGCTGCGGCGTGGTTATAGCGAGCGCGACATCAGAAAAGTGCTGGGCGAAAACTTGTTGCGGGCCATGGCGGAAGCGGAACGGGTCTCACGCACGATGCGCAAGTCGATCAGCGGCGACGGCAGTACGCGAAGGATCAAATAAAAGAATCCGTGTCATCTGTGTTGCCACGGATGACACGGACGTTCCCAACTGAAGCAAGTGAAAGAAGAGAGTTGATTACCTACTGATTCTGGCCACCGGGACGTCCTGAGTGGGCTCCCTGGTCCTGGCCGCCGCCCTTACCGAAATCATCGTCTTCGAGTGGATTGTTCTTTTGGCCCGCGCCTTTCTGTCCGGTCTGCTGATCCTGTTGCGGATTGCGTCCGGGTGACTGCTGGCCGAACTCCTGATCGTCCTGTTGGCCCGGACGACCCATGTTCCTGTCGAGATCGTCGTTCATTCTGTCTTGTGCCATGTTATCGATCCTCCCCGTGTTGGTTGATTAACATTTAGCTACTGACTCGATAAACAACATGCGTGCCAATTAGGAAATAGCGGAAATTCGGCGTCGAGCTATGCGTTGACTATGCGCTGAGAGTTCTGAAAACGATACAACGTTAAAAAGAAATCATACACAGGTGCGTGTTATTATTCGTTGAATTCAAATGACACCCGCAGGTTTGTATATTCATATTCCGTTTTGCCGTTCGCGATGTTCGTATTGCGACTTCGCGACCGGCATTTATCACGGCGAGCTTGCCGAAACTTATGTAAATGCTCTCGTCGACGAGATCGCTAGCTCGGCGAAGACTGGAAGCGCTGTCGATACGGTCTATTTCGGCGGTGGCACGCCTTCACTGCTCACGCCGGCACAGCTCGAACGAATCCTCGCGGCGTTACATAAACAGTTCAAGGTCCAGCCAGACTCGGAAGTGACGCTCGAGATGAATCCGGGGACCATCACTCGCGAGCAACTGCGCGCGTTCCGAGAGCTCAGAGTCAATCGGGCCAGCTTTGGCGCGCAAACCTTCGACGACGCTGAACTGGCGAAACTGGGCCGTTCGCACACGTCCGCCGAAACATTGGAAACCTTTCGCGAGTTACGCGCCGCGGGTTTTGATAACGTCAGCTTCGATCTGATCGCCGGACTGCCAGGACAAACCCTCACCGGCTGGCAGCAGAACGTCGATCGAGCGCTCGCGCTGCAACCCGAGCATCTCTCGTTTTATCTGCTCGAGGTCCACTCGGGAACGCCGCTGGCAGACCACATTCGCCGCGGTTTGCAACCGAAGCCTGACGAAGATCTGGCGGCGGAGATGTACGAATGGATGCTCGAGCGAGCGGCGGCGCATGGCTACGAGCATTACGAGATATCGAACCTCTGCAAACCGGGTTTCAGTTCGCGTCACAACACGAAGTACTGGACCGGTGCGCCGTATTACGGTTTCGGCTGTTCGGCGCATTCATTTGACGGCGCCTCCGTAAATGGAGGGCGTCGTTGGTCCAACGAACGTGACGTGCTGCGGTACGTGGAAGCCGTCGAGCATGGCACGTCGCCCGTCGTCGAGCAACACGAGCTCAGCGACGTCGACCTTCGTGCGGAAGCACTGTTTCTCGGAATGCGAATGATGCGCGGCGTCGATCTGCGCGAGTACAGCGAAACGTTCGGCGTCGACTTGCGCGCCGAGCGTCGAGACGAACTGGATCGTTTTCGGCAAGCGGGTCTGGTTGAGTTTGACGGCGATCTAATCCGTCTGACGCGTAACGGAGCGTTGATGTCGAACGAAGTCTTTGCGGCGTTTGTATAGAGCAATCATGATCATTGCCATCGACGGTCCTTCCGGATCCGGTAAATCGACGTTAGGCCGCATGCTGGCGCGCGCATTGAACCTGCTCTACATCGACACCGGATCGATGTATCGCGCAGTCGCGCTTGCGGTGATCGAAGCGTCGTTGGATCCGGCGGACAAGGACGGCGTGACTGAGTTGGCCCAACGTATCGAGATCGATCTGGAAGGCGATCCCGATTCGTTGAAAGTCTCTTTGGCAGGCCGCGACGTCACGGAACAGATTCGCACCGAGACGGTTACGGCGATGTCGTCGATTGTATCGAGTATTCCGGGAGTGAGGCGGGCGATGGTGGCGCGTCAGCGCGCGATGGGGAAACGGGGCGCGGTACTGAACGGGCGCGACATCGGCACTGTTGTTTTTCCCGACGCCGACGTCAAGTTCTTTCTGACCGCCTCGCCGGAAGAGCGCGCCGACCGCCGCTTCCATGAAGATCTAGTGACAAATTCCAGCGTCACCCTGGCGCAAACGCTGACAGACATGATCGAGCGCGACCGGCGCGACTCGACCCGCGCTGATTCGCCGCTGAAGATTGCCGACGATGCGGTAGTCATCGATTCAACCGGGCTTTCGATTCAATCGACGTTCGAACAAATGATGAGCCATGTTCACAGGGATAATTGAAGAGCTCGGCGCCGTTCGCAGCATCGAGATGCGCGGCGAGAACGCGCGCATCGTGATCAGCGCCGACATCGTCACCGAGGGCACCAATCACGGCGACTCGATCGCCGTCAACGGCGTCTGTCTGACGGCGCTCGACATTCAATCGGACTCCTTCGCCGCTGACGTCTCGCGCGAAACGCTAAATCGTTCGACCCTCGGCAATCTAACCGCCGGCACGCCCGTGAATCTCGAACGCGCCGTTACTCCGGCGACGCGGCTCGGTGGACACATCGTCCAAGGACACGTCGACGCGCGCGGCACGTTCGAGAGCGTCGAAGACCACGGCGAGTCTTGGACGGTTCGAATCGGCTATCCGAAGGAGATTGGGCGTTATCTCGTCTTCAAAGGCTCAGTCGCAGTCGAGGGCATCAGCCTGACGATTGCCGGACTGACGGACGACTATTTCGAGGTCGCGATCATTCCGAAGACCTGGGAAGTCACGAATCTGTCGCACCTGAAGCCGGGCGACGGCGTGAACCTCGAGGTAGACGTGATCGCGAAATACGTTGAACGCCTGGTTGAACACAGATAGAGCGGATGGTTTATCAATTTCGGGCTTTCGGTTAACATAACTTTCATGGCTATAGCGACCATCGACGAAGCCGTCGCGGACATACGCGACGGACGCATGATCATCATTGTCGACGACGAAGATCGTGAAAACGAAGGCGATCTTGTATGTGCGGCAGAGAAGGTCACGCCGGAAATCATCAACTTCATGGCCCGCCACGCCCGTGGCCTGATTTGCTTGCCGCTCACCGAAGAGCGTTGCGACGATCTGCACCTGACCACCCAGGTCGCCGATAACACTTCATATTTGGGCACCGCGTTCACCGTCTCTATCGACGCGCGTCGCGGCATCACGACCGGAATCTCGGCAGCCGATCGTGCGACGACGATTCTCGTCGCGGTCGATCCGGCGTCGCGGCCACAGGATCTCGCGCGGCCCGGTCACATTTTCCCCTTGCGCGCCAAGAACGGCGGCGTCCTCGTTCGTCCGGGTCAAACTGAAGCCAGCGTCGACATCGCCCGCATCGCCGGTCTCTACCCAGCCGGCGTGATCTGCGAAGTGATGAACGAAGACGGCACGATGGCGCGTCTTCCGCAGCTCGAAGTCTTTGCCGCTCAACACGACCTGAAAATGATCACGGTTGCGGACCTCGTGCGCTATCGCATCAGCAAGGAGATGCTGGTGCGTCGCGTAGTCGAAACTGATTTGCCGACGGTTTACGGACGGTTCCGCGCCATCGCTTACGAAAACGTGATCAACGGCGACGTGCATCTCGCGATGGTGATGGGCGACGTGAGGACTGACGAGCCGGTCCTTGTTCGCGTCCACACTGAAAACGTGACCTGCGACATGTTTGGCTCGCTAATCGACGACACGGGTTTTCAGCTTCACACGGCGCTCGAAAAGATCGCCGGGGCCGCGCGCGGCGTGGTCCTGTACCTGCGCCAGCGCGAGCATAGCCTGGATCTGGTCAATCAATTGCGTACGTACGCCGTGATGCAGGAGAGAAAGCTGAATAAGCGAGAGGCAAGTTTGGAAACGAGTTACGGAGTGGATCGCGACTACGGCGTGGGAGCCCAGATCCTCCACGAGCTGGGGTTGCGACAGATATTACTTCTATCGAATCATCCCCCCAAAGTAGCAGCTCTGGAAGGTTTTGAGCTTTCAGTTGTCGGCAATGTGCCGCTGGGCGAGCCCGCTTCGCCCCGGGACCAGCAGGCTTCGGACGTCGACAGCAGCGAGCAACGAACCTGAGCGTTTGGGCCATCCGAACCTGATGGTCCAGCACTTTAAAATCCGTGTAAACGGTGCAGTATAAAGCTGACACTTGTTCGGTCTCTCCCTCAAGCATCGAAGTTTCTCGAATGTGTTATGAGTGTAGACGATCCAAAGAACACGGATAACAAGCAAGATCTCCCTGAGCCCACACCTGAGAAGCCCTCGGTGAAAACGCGCTGGCGCTACTTCTCGCGCCGTCACGCGATTCTCGCCGGACTGATTATCGCCGGCGGCGCGCTCGCGTTGATCGTGGTGGCGTTCTTTCTCTATCGTCTCGGCTTCGTCGATCGCTACATCGCCAACCAGATCAAACAGACCTTCGCCAACTACGGCATCCGCGCGGAGATTCGCGAGTTTCACGCCGACGTTCCGCCGCAGACCGTGACCATGTCCGGCGTCGAGCTCTATGACGCGCAAACGGGAGCGCAAATCGGCAAGATTGATGAACTCGACGCCACGATCAGGATCGAAGATCTCTACGCCCTCAACCTGCGACGCAACATTAATCTGAAAGATCTGAAGATCAAAGGCTTCGAAGCGTGGGTCACGTTCGATGAACAGGGACGCTCAAACTTTCGCAACATCCACATTCCGCCGCCCGAACCAAACAAACGCATCCTATTTGCTTACTCGACCGCCGCCGTCGAAATCAAAAACGGCGTGATCCACTACGGCGACGAGCGTCACGAGATCTCAGGCGAGGCGCGCAATCTCGAAGCGACGATTCAGCCTGACGACCCGAACGCGCCTGCCGAGAGCCGGATGAACACCGTCACCTTGAATCTCACCGATTCGACCTTCACTTACGACGGCCGGCCCGTCAACGAAATCTCGCTTCATGCGCGCGGCCGCGTCAGCCAAACGCGCGCTGAGATACACGAGGTTGTATTGCGATCGCCCGTCGCCGAAGCGCGTTTGCAGGGAACGATGGACGACTGGCGCGCACTTCGTTACCAGATGCAGATCACTTCGTCAGTCCACCTGACGCAGCTTTCGGACATTCTGCAACCAGGCGCGACTCTGCGTGGCGAGGGAAACTTTGCGGGCACAGTCACCGGCGAAGGCGATCAGTTCAAAGTAACCGGCGAGATCAAATCAGACGCGCTGGCGGCGGACAACATCCGCCTGCAAGGCTTGAACGTCAACGCAAGCGGAACGGTGCAGGGTCGGACTTATGACATCAACGGCAAGGCAGTTGCCGATCTGCTGAACGCCGGCGACTTCCGGATCGATTCGCTGCAACTGGCCGGACAGGTGATGGGCACCGGCACCAACTTCCGTTGGGTGGGCGAGCTGCGGGCCGTTGCCGAAAGAAGTTACGGCACGACGCTCACTGGTTTGATTCTTCGCGACGCCCGCGCCGAGATGAACAACGGTGTACTCACCGCCTCGTCGAAACAGTTCAGCGCCAACAGTCTCACAACCTCCGGCGCGAAAGTAAACGGAATCACCGCGACCGACTTGCGCGTAAAGAACGAGAACGACGTCACGACGGCGACAGTTGCGAATGTTAAAGCGGGAACGATCTCGGCGTCGGGCGCGCAGGTGAAAGGCGTTACGGCAAACAACATCGACGTGGTCGATCGCGGCGGCGTGACGAGCCTTGTCGTTAAAGACGTGCAGGTCGGCGCGACGAGTGCAGCGGGCGCGGAGATCGGAAATCTCAACATTGCCGGCGTTCGGTTGTCCGTTCGGAACCGGCGAATCGAAGGCTCCACGGCCGACATCGACGCCGGCACCGTGAAGTTTGCCGATGGACAGGCAGAGAACGTGAAACTCGCGAGACCCGTGTTTGTCGTCGAGCCGTCGGGCAGCTATCGTGCGACGGCCGACTTGAGCATTGGCGGCGGCGTGATGGGCCAGATGGCGATGGGCCAGGCACGCGCGTCCGTGGTCGCCACCAATCGTGAGATCCAGCTCAACAACTTCACCGCCGATGTTTTCAAAGGACGGGCCACCGGCAATGCACGTATCGCGACCGTCAAAGGCGGAACATCGCAAGTGAGCGCGGGCTTCGACAACGTCGACGTAGCTGGACCACTGGCGGCGTTGGCGGGCAGCGCCGTGCCACTCACCGGCCGCGCGACCGGCAGAGTCGATCTTTCGTTCCCGGGCACCGAATACAAACTCGCCACTGGAACAGTCACCACGAGACTTTCCGCCGAGGCGGGCGAAACCAGTGCAGACAGAATTCCGATCACGGGCGAGGTCGCGATTCGTGCCAATCGCGGGTTGTTCGACATTCAGAACGTGAACCTGCAAACACCTGCGACCAGGCTCAATGCGACGGGTCAGTTTTCATTTGAAAACGACTCGAACCTCAACGTCGATCTCACATCGTCTGACGCCGAAGAACTTCAGGCCGTGTTGATCTCGTCAGGACTGTTGCCCGATCTCGAAGAGCAACTTCGTACGTGGGACGTCGGTCTCGCGGGCCAACTCGCGTTCAATGGCAACATTCGAGGAAGCTTGAAATCTCCCGACGTGACCGGCAGGTTCTCGTTGGGCTCGCTGCTCGTAAAGGGCATCGACCTTGGCGCTCTCTCGGCGTCAGTCGCGATGAACAGCACGGAGATTCGGATTCCGGATGGACGTTTGTCCGAACGTGACGGCGGCGGCCTACAGTTTTCAGTGGTCGCGCCGCGTAGTGGCGAGAACAATATCTCCGTCGAAGCCACACTCGATCGGATGAACGCCCGCGCATTGCTCGCACTTTCGCCGCTGAAGAACAACCAGGAGTTTGCGTCTGATACTGACGGCGATCTGTCAGGTCAGATAAAAGTCACCGGCATACCCAACGCGATGAACGGCAGCGCCGATTTGCGGCTTGGCGCCGGCAGGTTGGCAGGCGAGCCGATTCAATCGATGACCGCGCGCGCCACGTTCAACGGTCCGACAGTCAACGTCGAAAGCGTGGATCTGCGGCTCGCCACTGGTCACATCGTCGCCAGCGGCACGCTCAATACCAAGAGCAACGATTTCGACTTCCAGGGCAAAGCTGAGAGCGTTCAGTTGGCGCGCGTCGTGGCATTGGCCAATCGGCCGGGCTTACCGCCCGTCACTGGTGTCGGCGATTTCTCGGCCCACGTCGTCGGCAACCTGGCGGCACAAAACTTCTCCGCTTACCAGATCACGTTCGACGGCCAGGGACGCGACGTCACGATTAACGGCCGTCCCGCAGGCACGGTTGCGCTGACCGGCAGGACCGAGAACCAGCGACTCAACATCAAGTTCACCACCGGCGTGCTCGGCGCGCCGCAGGACGTCACCGCACAGATCAATCTAGCAAACGAGTTTCTCGCCTCAACTCTCGAGACGACGTTTACCGGCGCCGATCTGACGAACCTGTTTCAACTTGCGTTGCCGGTCGCCGGCGTTAGGATGGGCGGCCGCGCCACTGGCTCGATCAGCGCGAGCGGCAACCTGCTCGACGAGGATGGCAACTTGTCGCTAGCCGGTTTGACGGGCTCGGCCAAATTCTCCGAGCTGAGTTTTCGCGTCGAAGACGTTCAACTCAACGCGACGACGCCTCTCGAGATCGCTTTCAATCCGAGCGAGATCACTTTCAAAGGAACGCGGTTTACTGGACCAGGCACGAACATCGTGCTCGACGGTTCGCTCGCGAGCGGCGCCGGCGGCAGGCAGAACCTGAACATCAACGGCGACCTGAACCTGCGGGTATTGAACGGCGTTTCGCCTGACTTCTTCTCGTCTGGCACGGCGGTGGTCGCCGTTCGCATCAATGGCACTTACGAAGATCCACGCGTGATTGGCACCGCGTCAGTCAACAACGGCTCCGTGTCGCTGCTGCTCGGAAACGAGCGGTGGACTGTCGCGAATTTAGCTGCGACGATGCGATTCACCGCCAACCAGGCGCAACTCGATTCCGCGAGCGGCACGCTCGGCGGCGGCCGCGTTACCGCCAGCGGCGGCGCGTTGCTCGAAGGCTTCACGGTTTCTGCGTTTCGCGTCAATCTGCGCGGCGACGACGTCACCGTTCCGTTTCCACCAGATTTCCGTTCGACACTCGACGCGGACGTCGAGATCCGTGGCTCGTCGCGCGAGCAGTTGATCGGCGGCGTTGTGACTCTACGTCGCACCGAGTACACGCAAGACATCGAACTTGCGGACTTAATCAACACGCGGCGCGGCGAGTCGATCGAGCAAGGCTCCGAGATCGAACTTGCGCGCACGGCTTTGTTTGCTTCGCTTCGGGTCGAAGGTCGCAATGCGCTGGTCGTGCGCAACAATCTCGCGGACCTCGTCGGATCCGTGTCGTTGCAGTTGAATGGCCCGGTAAGCGATCCGACGATCTCGGGAAGAGTCACCGCCACCAGCGGAACGTTGAATTTCCGCAACGATCGCTGGGACATCACGCGTGCTCTCGTCGATCTGCCGCCGAGCCGAAACGCCGATCCGATACTCAATATCCAGGCCGAGTCGCAGCTTCGCGGTTATCGCGTAATCGTGTCGCTGACTGGTCCGTTGTCGCAGCCGCAAGCATCCGTGCGTTCCGAGCCGGCGTTGCCGCAGGCAGACGTAGTTTCGTTAATCACGACCGGTCAGCTCTCTTCGGGAGACACGAGTTCGTCGGTCCTTGCGCAATCGGAGGTCGGCGCGGCGACCAGTTTGCTGACGGACGCGCTCATCAACGCGCCCGCGCAGCGTGCCACGAACAAGCTCTTCGGTCTGACACGTTTCGAGATCAATCCGGTCATAGGTGGTACGACTGGATCGACTCCAGCCGCGCGGCTGACGCTCGGACGAAGACTCAGCAAAGAAGTCACCGTGACTTACTCGACCAACGTCACTTCCGATCCGAACCAGATCATCGCGCTCGAGTATCGAGTTTCTGACCGGCTGTCGTTTGTTGCGCAGTATGAACAGGCTTCCACCCGACGATTGAGTGCTCGCACTAACAACTTCAATTTTGAGATTCGTTTTAGAAAGCGATTTTGAGCAAGGGGTGGAATCCGTATTGTTGCGACTGATGTCCAGTATTCGTATAGCGCCGATAATCCTGCTGGTTTTGTTGTTTATATCCAGGGCGCAGGGCGCGACGGGTAAAGAAGCCCGCATCGAAGACTACGAGGGCCGGCAAATCGTTGGCGTCGAACTCGTGATCGAGGGTTCGCGTCAACTCCCTACGTTGCAAGCGGACTTCATGTCGTTGTTGCGAGTCGCGCCGAACACGCCGTACTCCGCGGTGCGCGTGCGTGAGTCGTTGCAGGCGTTGTTTGACTCAGGGCGCGTTGCGAATGCGCGAGTCGAAGTCGTCGAAGCCGGGACTGGCCGAACTGGACCGGTAAGACTGCGTTTCGTCGTTCAACGGCAAGTGTTGATTAACGACGTCCGCATCGAACTCGGCGCCGTCACCGGCACGCCAATCTCAACTGACGAGCTTCGTGCTCGCTTGAATTTCATCCAACCGGGCACTCGTCTTTCCAAACAACTGATCGCGCGTAACGCCGATGAGATTCAGGTCTATTTGCGCGACCGCGGTTACTTCAACGCTACTGTCGAATCGACCGAGGAATTAACTCCTGGGGGCGGCCGCGCGGCCGTCATTTATCGAGTCAATCCGGGCGAGCAGGCGCGCGTCGACAAATTCGACATTCAGATCACGGGATTTAATTCGACGAACGTGCGCAACACGCTGACGCTTCAGTCCGGTGCGCCGTTTACACGCGACGCCTTGGCGTCTGATCTCGGCAAGATTCGCGACGCGTTGGTGACGGCAGAATACCTGGCACCGGTGCTTGACGATCCCAGAGTCGTGCGCGATCCGGAAACAAACCGCATCAGCATCCTGTTGAAAGGTGACCAGGGACCGAAGGTCCGAGTCGTCGTCAACAACTACAACATCAGCGACAAAACCCAACGCGAGCTGCTGCCGGTCAAGCGAGAAGGAAACATCGACTACTCGGCGATCGTCGAAGGCGCGCGCCGCATTCGAAACAAGCTCCAGGAAGACGGTTTCTTCTTCGCCGAGGTGACGCATAGCTGCACCGTCAGCAATCCGCCGGCCGACATCGGCGCCAACGGCACGGACGAGACTTGCCAGAATCTCAACCCGAACCAGTTAACGGGACACAACGTCGAGATCAAATACGACGTCGAGCAGGGCCGGCGTTTCCGGCTCACAGACATTCGCATCACGGGCACTAACAAGTTGTCGGTCGAAGACATCGAAGCGACCCTCAAGACTCAGAGACAGAACGCCATCGGCTTGATTCCGTTTCTCGGCTACGGCCGCGGTTACACGAGCCTGACGCTGTTAGAGCAGGACCGTCGCACAGTCCGCGCTTTCATGGTTGACATGGGTTATCGCAAGGCGCAGGCGCAGGTGCTCCAGGGCGTTTCAATCAACGGCGACAACCTGATCATCACGTTCGACGTTACTGAAGGGCCACTCACGCGCGTCGCCGGCGTCGAGGTGAAGGGAAACCAGATTCATACTGACGAGCGAATTCGTCAGGAGTTGGGCACGGTCATCGACGCGCCATACTCGCGCTCGCAGGCGCGCGCCGATGGCGATCGCGTCGCCGCGTTGTATGCCCGCGAAGGCTATGTCGACGTGCGCGTCGATTTTTCGGTCGTCGAGCTGCCTAAGAAGGGCGACGACGAACAGGTGCGGCTCGTGTACGCCATCACGGCCGAAGGCGAGAAAGTTTTCATCAACCAGATCATCATCAACGGCGTCACCGGAGATCGAAACACTCGCCGCACAAAACGCGCCGCGATCATGCGCGCGATTCCGCTTCTCGAAGGCGACATCCTGAGGGCCGATCGCGTTTCAGAAGCTGAGCGCGAGCTTTATCTCACGGACGCGTATCGCCAGGTCATCATTCGCACCGAGCCCGCCGGTGAAAATTCTTCCGGCTATCAACGGCGAGACGTGATCATCGACGTCGAGGAGAAGCAGCCGAACGTGATGGATTACGGTGGCGGTTATTCGACGGACGCGGGCGCGCTCGGTCTGTTTGAAATCAGCAACGTCAACTTGATGAACAGGCTCCGACACGGAGCGCTTCGTTTGCGCGCCAGCCGTTTGCAGCAACTCGTGCGACTCGAGTATCTCGATCCGCGTTTCGCTCGTTACAACAAGACTGATTTTGCGCCACTCGCCGCGTCGGTCGAGTACATGCGCGACTCGACGGTGACTCGGTTCTTCCGCTCGGCGATCGATCGCGGCACGGATGGGATCGTTCAGCGTCTCGACGAAGAGGGGAACCCGATCAACATCTTCGGCGAGCAGGTGAACGAACCGACAATCAATCGCTTTACCGCCGCGCTCGAAACTCAACGCGTGTTGGATCGCGAGACGCACACCATCCTCTTCGGACGCGTCAGTTACGAGGACGTTCGTCTCTACAATCTCGAAAGCCTTGTCGTGAGACCGATTCTCGAGCCTGACAAGAAGGTGCGGCTGGCCAAGATTGGAGCTTCCTTCGTGCGCGACACGCGCGAACGCTGCGAACGCGGCCTGTTCGGCGCGCGCTCAGTCGAGAACGAGGAAAAGCGCGGTGAGCCCGGCGAAGTTTGCCGTTACAACCAGGTCGACGCGACGCGCGGCGGTTTTCTGAGCGTCGACTATGCGATCGCGTTGCGACAGCTCGGCGGAAACATTTCGTTCAATCGTTTCCAGGCCACGTACCGGCACTACTACAAAATGAGTGCGCTGCGAAACACAGTGTTCGCGGGAAACATGACGTTAGGTCTTGCGAACGTTTTCAATCCGCGCGATCGCGACGAAAACGGCACTATCGACGAGATCGATTTCACGTTGCCGATCAGCGAACGTTTCTTTTCTGGTGGTTCGACTACGCTGCGCGGGTTCAGTTTCGAAGAGGCTGGACCACGAGAGATCGTCATTCCCCTGGGCCAGTTTCGTGATCAGGACAACAACGTGGTGTTTCTGAATCCGTTCACGGTTCCGGTTGGCGGCAATGCGCTGGCGCTCGTGAACCTCGAAGCGCGTATTCCGATGACGCGTACGACTCAGATCGTGCCGTTTTACGATGGCGGCAATGTTTATCGTCGCGTCAGCGATCTGTTTGGCAAGAGAGAGGCGGATCCGGTTCCACCGGGTGATATTCTGGCGTTCATCAAGGCCGAGAACCTGAAGACCCGTTGGTCCAACACTGTTGGGATAGGTTTCCGCTGGACCACACCTTTCGGCGGCGCGCTGGCCGTTGACTATGGGTTCCTGCTGAACCCGCCGGAGTTTCTGGTACCGCAACGCGGGCCGGGCGGCGGTTTTGACGGTACGCCGGCGGTTTTCCGGCTGCACCGTGGGGCATTGCATTTTCGAATCACGCAGACGTTCTGAGTATGAAGCGATTTGGATTAATCAGTTCAATGTTGATGGTGCTGGCGATAGTTTCGCCGTGCGCGGCGCAGCAGATCGTCGACAAGATGGTGGCGACGGTGAATGCCGGAGTAAAAACGGATCTGATCACCTATTCGGATCTCATGTGGCAGTTGGCGTTGCAGCCGAACACGCCGCTCGACAATCCGACGTCCGCTGACCTCAACGGCGCGATGCGCTTGTTGATTGACCAGCGTCTGATTCTTCAGGAAGCGGAGAAGCTGCCGACGATCGTGCCGACCCCCGCGGAAATCAGTAATGCCCGTAACGAACTCGCGCGCAATTTCCGGACGCAGGAGGAGTTTCAGCAGCGTTTGCAGCGCGTCGGTTTGACGAGCGAAAAGCTGGATGAGATTGTCGAACAGCGGTTGAAGATGGAAAAGTACCTCGATTTTCGTTTTCGTAATTTTGTGGTGATTAGTCAGCAGGAGATCGTAAATTATTACAACGACGTTTACGTGCCTCGTTTCAAAGAGCGCTTTCCGGGCCGCATCGTGCCGACGCTCGAGCAGTCGAGAGCGCAGATTGAACAAACGCTGATGGAGGCGAAAATCGAGTCTGATACGGACACGTTTCTTGATACCGCGCGAGAACGTGCCGAGATCGTGATATTAAGTCCTGTTTGATGTCTGACCGTCCGACCATTGGCCTCGCCCTCTCCGGCGGCGCTGCGCGTGGCACGGCCCACGTGGGCGTGTTGCGGGCCCTGACTGAGAACAACATATCTATCGATTACGTTGCCGGAACTTCGGCCGGCTCGATCGTCGCAGGCGCGTATGCCGCGGGCATGCCGGTGGAGGAGATTGCAGCGTTTGGCCGTGACTTGCGGTGGCGGCACGTCGGCCGCATGACGATGTCGCGGTTGGGCATGCAGAGCAACGAACGTTTGGAGCGATATCTCCGTCAGCGCTTGCCGGTGACTCGATTCGCAGACCTGCAGGTGCCGTTGGCGGTGGTGGCGACCGATTTAAAAACCGGCACTGCGGTTGTGATGCGCGACCAAGGTGACGTGCCTTTTGCTATCCGGGCGAGTTGCACGATCCCCGGTTGGTACGTGCCGGTCACGGATGAATATGGACGGCAACTCGTCGACGGCGGCCTGGTGGCTGTGATTCCCGTGACGGTGTGTCGTTCGCTTGGTCCTGACATCGTCATCGCAGTTGACGTGAACGCGGCGGGCGCCACGTTCTTCGGTTCGACTGGTTCCGTGATCGGAGTGCTGCTGCAAGCGATGCTCGTCGTCCAAAAGACCTCCTCGCAGTATCAACTCGCCGCGGCAGATCTAGTTATAACGCCACAGGTCGGTCACATTCGTTGGGATGAAATGCGACGCGCAGACGAACTGATGGATGCCGGTTATGCCGCAGCGCTCAAGAGCGTGCCCGAAATTCTCGCTCTCATCGAAACGAGATCCGTGAAATCCCTCGTCCTTTAATCGTTTATAAAAAGCACACGATATTAGAAGCACTGAAGGTTGGTTGGCGCATTGTCGATGTCAATCGAGGTTACCTCTGTACCGGATCTGCGTGGGACACGCAATCGCAACATCGTAATTGCCGTGGCGTTGCTCGTGATGGCAGTCGCGTGCGCCGGCGACGCGTTGGTCCGTTCTTATAACTTCTACTCACAAATCATCGACGCCCGACTCGCAACCGGTTACCTGACGAGCAGGCCGGGACTGTACGCGGCCCCGCGCGTGCTAGAGGCCGGGCAGCAGTTTTCCGTCGAGAAACTGGTTACCACACTGCGTCGCGCGGGCTACGTTGAATCGCAGGGCAGTGGCGTCTGGAGTGGAAGTTTTGTAGCGAATGGGTCTGTCGTCGAGATTCGGCCGAATCGCACCAGTGGTAATCAACCGCGCGTCGTGCGCGTCACGTTTGACGGTGAGCAGATTGCGGAACTGCGCGGCGACGGAGTCGTGCTCGAGTCGTTCACGCTCGAACCCGAGATCTTGTCGAACGACCTCTCGTCCAAAGCCGGCAAACGCGAGATCCTTAACTACAACGAGATCCCTCCGGTGCTGGTCCAGGCGATAGTGTCGATCGAGGACCGGCGCTTCTTCGAACACTCCGGCGTCGATCTCAGCGGCCTGGCGCGGGCACTGATCCGCAATGCGGGTGATGAACGATTGGGCCAGGGCGGGTCGACCATCACGCAACAGCTTGTCAAAAACACATATCTCTCACCGGAAAAGACCTTCCAACGCAAATACGCGGAAGCGATGCTCTCGCTTTCGCTCGAGCGACGACTCTCGAAGAACGACATCTTTGCGCTCTATTGCAACGAGATCTACCTGGGCCAGCGCGGTGCTGTGTCGGTGCGCGGCGTGAAGGAAGCGGCCCGCGTCTTCTACGGAAAAGAACTCAAGGAGATCTCACTCGCGGAAGCAGCGACACTCGCCGGAATGATTCAGAGCCCGGCGCGTTACTCGCCTGTACGGCATCCGGAAGCGGCCCAGGCGCGCCGAAACGTCGTTCTCGGGCTGATGCAACAGAACGGCGCGATCACTGCGGAGCAACTCTCGGCTGCTTCAGCGGAGCCCGTCGTGCTGGCGGCTGATCGGAGTTTTGACGATTCATTAGCGCCGTATTTTGTCGACTACGTGAACCGCATCGCGCAATCGCAGTTTGACACCTCAGGGGTGAGCGAACGAATCTACACGACGATCGATCTGGAGTTGCAGCAGATTGCGGAACAGGCGCTCAAACGCCAGATGGAACGCCTCGACAAGGTCTACGCAAAACGAGAAGCAAAGCCGCAGGCCGCGCTGGTCGCGCTCGATCCGCATACGGGCCAGGTCCTGGCCATGGTTGGCGGACGAAGTTATGCGGAGTCGCAACTCAATCGAGCGACGGACGCGCGGCGTCAACCGGGTTCCACGTTCAAGCCATTCGTTTACGCGGCGGCGCTGGAAGACGGCATGTCGCCGGTGCGGATGTTCATGGATGCGCCACGCGAGTTTATCTACGACCGTACGCGGACGTATCGCCCGGCAAACTACGGCGGCGGCTACTCGATGCACCAAGTCACGCTGCGGACTGGTCTCGTCAAATCGCTCAACGTCGTCACGGTTGACGTCGCTTTGCAAACAGGGCTCGCGCGCATCGCGAACCTCGCAACGCGGTTCGGTCTGCCAAAGCCGGAACGTTATCCAGCGCTCGCGTTAGGGACGGAAGAAGTCACGCCGCTGCAAATGGCGGCCGCGTATGCTGTGTTTGTGAATGGCGGATTGCGTGTTGAGCCAAAGGTGATCGCGAGTTTGGCTGAGCCGCCGGGCACGCATCATCTGGCTTCGGAAGATCAGGTGATTAAGCCGACGACGAGTTACATGATTACGAATATGCTCGCCGCCGTCGTCGATCGCGGTACGGCACGGAAAGCTCGTGGTGCGGTCCCCGGAACCGCGATCGCCGGCAAGACAGGCACGTCGCGCGATGGATGGTTCGTCGGTTATTCGCCGAACCTTGTGTGCGCCGTTTGGATCGGTTTTGACGATAACGCACAGCTTGGGTTAACGGGCGCTGAAGCAGCGCTGCCCGCGTGGGCCGAGTTCATGAAGGAAGCGGTGGCCGTCAGGCCTGATCTCGGTGGCTCGAATTTCGAGTGTCCGGAAGGAATCAAGTTCGTCGAGATCGATTCGGCGACGGGGCTGATTTCGAATGTTTGGTGTCCGCTGCGGGAGTTGATCGCAGTGACTGAGCAAACGTCGCCCCATCTCGAATGTTATTTCCACGGAAACTTGCCGGTGGAGAGTAGCCCGTTCGCCGAGGAGACGCGTTAGCGTTCCAGCACGACCTGCGCGATCGCGTGCTGCGTCGTGTGCGACATCGAGAGGTGCGTCTGCGTCGCGCCAAACCTTTTGAAAACTTCCAGCACCTGTCCAGTGAAGACCAGGTACGGCGCACCGCTCTCACGCGCCAAAATTTCCACGTCCTGCCAACTGATTCCGCCGCGCCAACCCGTTTGCAGCGCTTTCAAAGCCGCTTCTTTTGCCGCAAAGCGCGCGGCATAATGCTGCGCTGATACGGCCCCGCGACTGTCGCAATACTCGCGTTCAGTGCGCGTGAACACGCGCTCGACGAAACGCGGCGTGCGCAGCAGCACTTCGCGAATCCGTGCAACTTCGATAATGTCTATACCAATGGAAATGATCACGAGCGACGACGAACTGAACGGAACTGGTTTTTACTGGCGCGACACCGACGGCGTTCGCGCCCTTGTCTGCGAGCTACTCGAGCAGGATGGTTTTGTAAACGGCTTCTCCACCCGTCTCGGCGGTGTCAGCGACATGCCGCGCGACGCGCTGAGTCTCGCGGGCTTCAACGACGATCGAGCGGAGAACATTCTGGAGAATCGCCGCCGCTTTCTCAAGCTTTTTCCTGGCGAGTGGTCTCTCGCCGGTTGCTGGCAGGTCCATGGCGCGGACGTTCGCGTCGTCAATACGGTAGAGGAAGCGAAGCCGGCTGAGGGCCAACTCGGCGAGACGATCTATTGCGACGTTATCGTCAGTAATGCCTCAGGCGTGCTGGCTGCAGTGAAGACAGCGGATTGTGTTCCGATTTTGATTGGCGATCCGGTTACGGGCGCGTTTGCCGCGATCCATGCGGGCTGGCGCGGAACGCTGGCGGGCGCCGTCGCCGTGGGCGTCCAGCGAATGCGTGACGAATACGGCGCGAACCCCGCGGACGTGCGCGTCGCCATCGGAGCATCTGCTGGGCCATGTTGCTACGAAGTGGGCGCCGAAGTGATCGATGCGTTCACTGAGAAATTCAGTGACGATGGGTTATTCACGCCGACGCGTTCCGGTCATGCCAGGATTGATTTGCTTAAAGCGAACGCGGATCAGTTGATATCTGCGGGAGTGTCCCCGGAAAGGATACACGTCGCGCCGATCTGCACTATGTGCCGCACAGATCTTTTCTTCTCCTATCGCAAAGAAAAAAAAGTGAACGGAAAGGTTGGCCGGCTAATGGCTGTCGTGGGTCTCACTCCACGTTGAGCCACATCTTTACTTCGCGCGTGACCGGTGGAAAGCAGGATTCGTCGTTGCACGCCTGGAACCGCAGCTTGCCTTTGATTTCACCTGAACCGCCCGAGTAGTTCGCCGGTACTGTGATTGGGAAGCGAATCATGGTACGGCCTTCGTAGACCGCAACTTTGCTTTTCGAAAACTTGAGATTTCGCATCAGAGCGCGCGGGTAAGCGATCGGGCCCACTGTCATTCCCGAGGGCGTCTCGACGTCGAGTTTCGTCGCGATCAGAAACTTGTCGAGTGGCCGGTTCGACTGCACGTGCAGGCCGTTGGGTATCTCCAGAACGACGTTCGCCTTGACCGTGCGTCCCTTTTTTATCTTGTCCGGTGTTATCGTGCCGCTCACCTGCACATCGCTGGAGGACTGCGCGTAGAGCTGCGCCGGGATCAACAAAACTGCCGCTAACAGGAGTGTCTTATACAAGAGCGAACGTTTGGTCATTTCTGTGTGCTTAAGCTCCGATCGAATTAATAGTGATAGGTGTGCTTTGGCGTGCCGCAAGTTGCCCACAGGCGGCAAAAATATCTCGACCGCGCGGGCGGCGGACGTAAACGTGGATACCTTTCGACTCCAGGATCTGCTTGAAACGGTCAACGGTTTCGTCGTCTGACGGTTGGTACGGCAACGGCTCCGCCGGGTTGTGTGGAATCAGGTTCACTTTCGCTTTCAGGTCATGCCGGTTGAGCAGGTTCGCCAGTTGGCGCGCTTGCTCGTCGCTGTCGTTGACGCCGTCGAGCATCACGTATTCGAACGTCAGGCGCTCGTTGGGCTTCAGAGTCTTTTCAAACTGCTTGCACGCGCTCAGCAACTGTTCGAGCGGCCAACGCTTGTTGATTGGCATCAACTTGTTTCGCAGTTCGTCGGTTGGAGCGGCGAGCGAGATCGCGAGATGCGGCCGGTCCGGTGCGTTTGCGAGCTCGAGTATACGTGGGACCACTCCGGCAGTTGAGATCGTGACCCGGTTCGGTACGATGAACAGTCCTTCCGGATCGGCCATCACGCGCAACGCCTTCAACAACGAATCGAAATTCAGAAACGGTTCGCCGGCGCCCATACCGACGAGGTTCGTTCCTCGCGGCGGTTGATTGCCGATGCCGTATGCGTCGTTGAGCGCGATGATGATCTGTTCGACGATCTCGCCGGCTGTCAGCGAGCGCAGCAAGCCGAGTTGCGCCGTCAGGCAGAAGGTGCATTGCAACGGACAGCCTGACTGTGATGAGAAGCAGATCGTGTCGCGGCGCTCTTCAGGAATGAAGACTGTCTCGACTGGGAACCCGTCATGAGTCTTCATCAAGTAGCGGCGCGTGCCGTCTTCCGAAAGGTAACGAGATTCGATAGTCAGTGTGGCGGGACATGCGATTTCCGCGAGGCGCGTCCGCAGCTCCTTCGGCAAATCGGTCATCTCGTCAAAACTGCGCAGGCGCCGGTGCTGTAGCGCGGCAAATATTTGCCGCGCACGGTACGCGGGTTCACCCATCGTTTCGACGAACGAAACGAGCTCCTCCCGGCTCATTCCCACTAATTCCTGCCCCTGCTTCATGACGGATTTATCTTAGCATCTGCGACTGACAGTCGCATTTCGCGGGAAACAGACAGGCTAACTTTGCGTATAACAATCGTGTTCACGCGTAAGCGAACGATAGCGCTAATTATCTCGCTGATATTTGGCATGGCTACGTTGGTTTATGGGCTCCGGTGGTTGGAGTATTTCACGACGTTTCATCCCGTTCGCGTTGGTCCAGGCCAGATTTGGACGCCGCCGTCAGGTGGCGAGAATGTATGGTTTAAGACTGCCGACGGCTATAGGTTGAATGGTTGGTTTTTCGAAAGCCGGACGCAACCGAGCACAGCGACCGTAATCTTCTTTCATGGCAACAGTGGAAACATCTTCAACGTGGGCTGGTTGGGCCAATGGTTCGCCGAAAGAGGATTCAACGTGTTACTGGTCGATTACCGCGGCTACGGGGCCAGCGAGGGTGAACAGGGAAGCGAATGGGATCTTTACTCGGACGGCGATGCGGCTATCGCTTTCGTTGTTAAGGAGAAAGATGTACCTCCGGCGAAGATCGTTCTGTACGGAACCTCGCTCGGCACGACCGTTGTCGCAGATGTTGGTTCGCGGCGTCAGGTAGGCGCTTTGATAATTGAATCCGGCTTGAGCTCGGCAAGCTCGCTCGCAGTGCATCGCTTTTCCTGGTTACCACAAACGTTGCACTTTCTCGGAAGGAATGGCTTTGAATCGGCGCGAAAGTTACAAAAGGTGAGAGCGCCGGTTTTGATCGTTCATGGAGATCCGGATCCGGTGATTCCGGTAAGCGAAGGTCGACTGCTGTTTGAGGCGGCGAATGAGCCGAAGCGGCTGTTAATCTTTTACGGTGCGGGTCACAACGTTTTCGGTTCCCTTGGTGACCCGTATCTGGAGCAGGTAGTCGAATTCATCCGCGAGTCCGTGCCGTAACACTAAGCGTCACGGCGCGATCGTGAAGGTCGCGGACGGCGTCAGGTTTTGGCCGGTGACTTGATCGTGGATGCGCACCTGGATTTGATAATCGCCGGGAGCGAGCGTGCTGGTGTCAATCAGGCGCGACAAGGTCAGGCGCTGGCCCGCGTCGTTGATCTGGCGCCAGTCTTCCACATGTTTGCTCACTTCCTTCCCATCTTTCAGCAAGACGTACTCGGCGTCGGCTGCCGGTCGCAAAGTGGTTTGATCGATGGCGGCGCTGTAGACCTGTAAGTAAACGCCCATCGGCTCGCCCCGATGAAAGACCCCGGAGAGATTCGGAATGACCTTCGTCGTCCCGATCACGAATGGACCAACGGCGGCGCCGCGTTCCATGTTCTCGATCTTAGCCGCCAACACAATGCTCGACGTCGACAGTCGATCTGCCGGAAACTCCGGCACCTGAAAACCGACGTGCCGCACACCCATCGCTCCCGACTCCACGTCGCGCACCATGACGTCGATTCTGTATCGGCCGGGGTTGAGGATGAAGGCGCGAGCGTAGGCTGACTTTCGCATGCGCGCGCTGCTCAATTCTGCCACCGTCGCCGTCGTACTCACCGAATCTTCAAACTTTCCCATCCGGCGATTAGCGACTGTCGTTACCCAGCCGAAGATATTCATTCGAGCCGTTTGCAGGCCGCCACTGTCAGTAAAAGTGATCTGACTGTTATCGGTCTGCACTGTAAGAACTGCCATCACGCTATTGTCGGATTGGCGGAAGTAGTTGAACTGAGTGTCGAAGTTGATCGGGTTGTCGTCGACGGTGGGAGTGTTGGTGAGCGTGCTGAGATAGTTGCGCTCGTTCGGTTGGTCGCGATCGAGTGACGTGATCAAATCCATTACTTGAAACGGCGAATCTTCGGCGCGCATGTAATTGACACGTCCGAAGCCGCCAAGATTCGCGATACGTTGAGCGCGAGTCTCGATACCCATCATTTCGCTGAGGGTGGCGCCACCGCCGGTGTGAATCAAGGCATCCTTCTCATCGGAATTTTTCGCCAAACGATACTCGCCCGTTCCGGTTGGATCGACGAACTCGAGTGTGACTCCGCTTCTGACGTTCGGAATGTAACGGTAGAACCAGCGCTCAAACGGATAAGTCGTCGTTGAGCCGCCGCCTTCCCACGACTCGCGCTCGTAAGCGCCGCCGGCTGGACGCGACTCGACCGAGTCAGGCTTACCAAATTTGATGTAGATGCGCCCGCGGTCGGTGAGACGGCCGGGCTTGCCTGAAGAGAAGTGTTCGTTTGCGTAGGCGACTCGCTCGTAAAACTGTTCCTTGAATTCGTTCTCTTGTGTATCGGGATCGGGGTCGCGGCTGCGCCAGACTTCCTCGATGAACTTTTCGCGCTCGTCGTCGTTGTCGAGTAGTTTCCAGGCGTCGCGTTCAGATTGGGTGAGTATCAGATCGTGGTCCTTGATCCACTCGACAAACGCCTTCTTGGGTTCGCGTTTGATCTTGCGCGGTTGCTCTTCCGGGTTTTGTTTTTGAGCGGGAACGACCAGTGTTGAGATGGAGCCGAGAACAAGAATAACGGCGAGTCTGAACACTAATCTCATGGATTACCTCACTGAATGACCGTGAATTTTTCCGACGGCGCGAGCGACTGTCCGCTGACGCGGTCGCGAATGCGAATCGCGACTTCATATTCGCCAGGCGCGAGCGCGCGCGTATCGATCAAGCGAGCAAGCGTCAGTCGTTGACCGGAATCGCTGAGGCCACGCCAGTCTTCGGTTTGCTTGCCGACTTCTTTGCCGTCTTTCATCAACGCATATTCAACATCGACAGAGGGACGCAAGGTCGTTTGATCGATGCCGGCGTTGTAGATCTGCAAGTAGAGCCCGACCGGCGAGCCGCGATGGTAAATTTTCGACACGTTGGGGATCACCTTGGTGGTGCCGATTACAAACTGGCCCACGGCAGGTTGGTCCGCGAGGCTTTCCAACTTCGCTGCGAGAATCATCGTCGAGGTCGAGAGTTTTTCCGAATCGTACTTTGGAACAGTGAAGCCCAGTTGCTTCAAGCCGGTAGCGCCGGAAGCAGTGTCACGAACGATGACGTCAACTTTGTAAGTGCCCGGGGCGAGCGGCACGGCTTTCTGATAAGCCGACTTGCGATCGCGTGCTTCGCTGAGCTCTTCCGCAGTCGCAGTGGTGATAACAGGATCTTCAAAGATGCCGACTCGACGACCAGCGACGGAAGTAATACGCGCGAAGATATTCATGCGCGCTTGCTGCAAGCCACCGCTGTCCTGGAAGACGAGGTCTTTGTTCTCAGCTTGAATGGTGAACGCCGTGATCACGCGTTCATCTGATTGACGGAAGTAGTCGATGCGCAGTTCGAAATTCAGCGGGTTCTCTTCGACAACGCCGGTGTTCACCGCGGTCGCCAGATCGTTGAACTTCACCTGCGGCGGACGGCTCAGGTCGGCGAGCAGTTGCAGACGAGAGAACGGACTGTCCTGTTCACGTTGATAATTAGCATTGCCGATGCCCGATGCACCGGCGATGCGATCCGCTTTGTTCGACAGTCCCAACTGTTCGGAGAGCGTCAGGCCCGCGCCGGGAACCATCAACATCGCGTCCTTCTCGTACGGGTTGCGTGCGATGCGGTACTCACCGCTGCCCGTCGGATCCACAAACTCGATTTCAACGCCCGAACCGACGCCGGCGATATAGCGATAGAACCAGATTTCGAATGGATAGGTCGACGTCGAACCGCCGCCTTCGTACGATGGCCGTTCGTAAGAGCCGCCCATCGGATGGGTCTCACGCCCGTCAGGCTTGCCGTACATGATCCAGATGCGGCCGCGGTCGGACTTCCAGCCGGGAATGCCGGAGCTGAAGTGCTCGTTAGCGTAGGCTATGCGCTCGTAATACTCTTCCTTGAACTCGTTTTCGTCAGTATCCGGATCCGGGTCGCGGCGGCGCCAAAACTCCTCGATAAAGCGTTCGCGTTCGTCGTCATTCGCCAGTTTCTTGAATGCTTTGCGTTCTTCGTCGGTGATGATGTAAGTGACGTCTTTGTCGAGCCAGTCTTTATATGCCTTTTTCAGTTCCGGCTTAACGTTACGCGGTTTGTTGGCCGGATCTGTTTGGTCCTGGGTGAAAACAGCGGGGCTGGCGATAATAGAGAGAACAGCGATAAAGGCCAGACGAATAGCGACTTTCCGGTAAGACATTACGAAAACTCCTGATGAACTCTGTTCGAATTCGAGCGATACGGACTGCAATCGGGCGCCGTTGGAGACCAAGGATTCTAAGATCGCGCTGAGAACACAGTCAAGATGCGGTGGCTCACGAACTTAGTTGCCCTAAACCGCGATAGAAACGGACAGATTCCCGTTGTAAATAGACCCGAAAACTGTAGGTTTAGTTGGCAATCTAGTTGACAGTCTAAGTAGCCGTTCGGGGCTTGTTGAAAATCCAGGCGACAAAGATGGAAACGATGTAAAGGACGATCATCGGCGCTGCGAACAGCATCATGTTTGGGATATCCGACGTCGGCGACAACACGGCGGCCGCGATCATGATGACGATTAGCGCCGTCTTCCAAATCTTGACCATGAATTTCGCGGTAACGAGGCCGATTCGAGCGAGAACATAGGTGACCGCCGGCATCTGAAACACCACGCCCATTC
>JBKPNH010000104.1:0-3941 GCA_046732535.1 Acidobacteriota bacterium | reverse complement strand
CGGTGCTTAATTAGGCAGCGAGAGCCAATTCATTGTTATTGGCAATTGTGTTTCCCTACGCGTTTTAACGAGCTGCATAAGGTAGCCCGGCATGCATCGCGACGATCGTTCAGGTTCCTGTCGAAGCCTGTCGCCCCCAATTTGCGAGCCCGTCAATTATAAGGGTTTACACGCGATTCTCGAAATCCACCCGCTGCGCAGTATAATTCTGCTGTCCTGTGGGTAGCCACGTTGCCCAAAAGTCCCTGAACAGGGCACCTTGTCGTGGGGGAAAATGAAGATTTATGGCCGCAAACTCTAAATATTCGCCGAAAGCAATCATCAATACCCCGCCGGAACAGCGCAAACACATACTGGCGCGATTTTGGCTGCCTGCCGTGTTGCTGTTGGCCCTGGCCGCCGGCGGCTTAACGGGGATCATCGCCGCCTACGAACTGAACTACTCGCGTGCCGCCAACGAGGTTGCGGCGCTGGCGACTTATCGTCCCAGCGTCGTCACCCGAGTTTACGCAGACGACGGCGAAACAGTGATAGGCGAGTTTGCGCTCGAGAAACGCATTCCGCTGAAGTACGAAGAAATTCCTCCAGTCCTGAAGAACGCGATTCTCGCCGTAGAGGACGTCCGCTTCTACGATCACATAGGCATCGACCCCATTCGCATCATGGGCGCCGCGTGGAAGAACCTGACTACTGACAGAATCGAAGGTGGCTCGACACTAACTCAACAGCTAACCAAGAATCTTTTTCTTTCCAAAGAACAAACGTACACGCGCAAGGTAAACGAATGGATCCTGGCACTCCAGATCGAACGCTATTACACCAAGAACCAGATCATGGAGTTGTACACCAACCACATGTTTCTGGGCGCAAACGCGTACGGTATGGAAGCCGGCGCCGAGACGTACTTCGGCAAACAAGCAAAAGACCTGACACTCGGCGAAGCAGCGTTGCTCGCCGGCATTCCGAAGGCGCCGAGTGAATACTCGCCGACAGCAAACGCGACCGAAGCGAAAAAGCGCCGCGACCTCGTTCTCGATCTGATGGCGAAAAACGGTTTCGTCAGCCAGGCTGACGCTGATGCCGCTAAAGCGAAACCGATTCAACTCGCCGACACTGCTTACTACCAGTCACAACGCAAATCGACCCCGTTTGATTACCCCGTCGAGTACATTCGTCAGGAGCTTGAAGAGCAGTACACGACGCGCGTCGCGCAGGGTGGCCTCGCCGTCTACACGACGATTAATGTCGAAGCACAAAAGCGCGCTTACGAAGTCGTGCGTGCGGGACTGCGTCAATACGATCGTTCGCACACCGGCTGGCGTTCGAACTACACGATGATTCCCACCACCACGAATAACGGTGAGGGTCCGGCCACGCAGCAGGAACTCCAGAACTACAAGCATCCTGATTGGTACGGCAACGACTACGAACCAGGCCGGCACTTGATGGGCCTGATCATGAAAGTCGATCGCGCGCGCAACGAAGCGTCGGTTCGTTTCGGAAACTTTACTGCGACGCTAACCGGGGCCGACATGGGCTGGGGCAAACGACAACCGAGAGACGAATTCAAGAACGGGCATCTCGCCGAGTTTGAAATCAAAGAGGTCGACGAAAAGGACCGTCGTTTGACAGTCGAGCTCTCGCAGATCCCCGCCGTGCAAGGCGCGATGATGACGCTCAATGCCAAGACGGGCGAGATCGTCACGATGGTTGGCGGCTACGACTTCTACACGAACAAATTTAACAACGCGACGCAGGCGTATCGGCAGACAGGTTCGTGTTTCAAGCCATTCGTCTACACGGCCGCCGTTGAATGGGGTATGACGCCCGATACGCCCGTGAGCGGCGCACCGATCAGCATTGGCGACTGGCAACCGCACAATTACGACGGGTCGCTCGGCAACGCAGACATGCCGATGAAAACGGCGCTGGCGAAGTCGATGAATATTCCTGCGGTCCATCTGCTGCAAACAGTCGGGATTCAAACGGGCGCACAGATGGTGCGGCGGTTTGGAATCAAAGTTCCGATGTCGCCGTATCTTCCTTCCGCTCTTGGCGCCACGGAAGTGCCGCTCGATCAAATGGTCTCGGCTTACTCGGCGTTTCCGAATAAAGGCATCCGCGTCGAGCCGCACTTGATTCGCAGAGTGCTCGATCGCGACGGAGCGGCACTCGAGGAGTGGGACCGTACCAAGACTTACAAAGTGATGAACGAGTACGTCGCGCTGACGATGGTTTCAATGATGCGCGGCGTGGTCACGGGCGGCACCGCAACCGCGGCGAGTGCGATCGGCGTGCCTGTCGCAGGCAAAACCGGCACCGTGAACGATCACACTGACGTTTGGTTCATCGGCTACACGCCAACGTATGTGACCGGCGTGTGGATGGGTTATCCCGGGAAGAAGAAACCGCTTGGTAACGACATGACCGGCGGCAAGGGCGCGTTGCCGATGTTCGTCGAGTTCATGAAGACTTTTCTGAAAGACAAGCCGAAGGAAGAGTTTCAGAAAGCTCCTGAAATGCCCGAAGACATGAGGGAGCTGTTTCGTCAACGTCAACGAGAATTAGCCGCCGAACGCGCCGAGTTCGCCGCGGCAGCGGCTGAAGCGCAAGAGGACGACGCGCTGCCTGCGGGCACGACTGAGCCGAAGCTCGAACAAATGACGTTGCCGCCTCCACCTAAGACTGACGACGAGGCGGCTCCGCCGCAACCAAAGCCGGAGGTTGCGACTCCCAAAGTCGACACTCCGCCGCCCGCAACCACTACACGGCCGCGCGAAGTTGAGCCCGCAAAGAAGAAGGGGAAGAAAGGCGACGGCGAGCCGCCTAATTAATTTGAAGTAACTTGCCGAGCGCGTACGGCAGCATCTTTCGCCACCACGGCCAGTCGTGATCGACGTCATGGCCCCAAAGGTCCAACGTGTGCGGAATCCCTTTCGCGTTGAGAATGTCTGACAGTGCGCGGCTGCGTTCAGGAGCTTCGTAGTTTCCCTGTCCCGACATGATGAGGATCGAGTCGGCTTTGCGTAGCAGCGGCAGGTAATAGTCGTCGTTCAAATTGGAAAGATAGTCGACGGGGTTGTTGAAATAGACGTTGTCGTCGTAGTGCCCTTTTAGATACGCCCGCACATCGTAACTCCCACTCATCGCAATCACGCCGCGAAACAGATCCGGATGCTTGAAGTACGCATTCGCCGAGAGGAATGCGCCCAGGCTCGCGCCGGTCGTAATGGGCCGGTTCTCGCCGTCGCCGCAGTCTTTGCGAATCAACGGCAACACTTCGTCGAGGATGTATCGATCGTAGCGCGTGAGCAGTTCGGCTTTGAGTGGCGCGGGCATCTGCTCGTTGAGCAAGCTGTAGCGGTTCACACTGTTGATTGAGTAAGCGCGCAGTTTGCCGCCGTCGATGAAAGGCTTGATCGCGTCGACCAGGTAGAAACGCTCGTACTCGAGATAATCTGCGGCCGCCGTGGGAAACATCAGTAGTGGCGGACCCGCGTGGCCATAAGCGACCAGCGGCATTTCAGTGCTCAAGTTCTGGCTAAACCAGGCTGTAGTGCGGCGTTCCATGTCGGACCTTTCTACCGGGGTTTGGGTGTAAAGCTTTCTGCTGTGGCAGGGCTGGAGATATTCTCGCAGTTTGTTTCCGAGCGCAAGTTTGGTTACCGCTGGCCCCGCTATCTACCGGTATGTGTGGACCCTTTCCGCTAATCCACGGCGCGTGAGATCCGGGCTTCCTGTGATCCGGGGCTCCTGTTGTGAGATCCGGCGCTCCTTGACGCTCTAAAACCCATTTGCTATAAAAACGCCTTCGCGCCCCGCATAGTCATCTATGTGAGGGCGCTTATTCCGCAGTAGCTCAATGGCAGAGCATTCGGCTGTTAACCGAAGGGTTGTAGGTTCGAGTCCTACCTGCGGAGCGCTATCCTTAATAGATTTGA
>JBKPNH010000103.1:0-8213 GCA_046732535.1 Acidobacteriota bacterium | reverse complement strand
GAGTGAATCTTCGTTTGCGCGCGGTGCGATTGCGCAAACGCAAGAGCGAGATCTTCACTGACGCGTCGAGCGGCGCGAAGACGAGCAGTTCCTGCGACACGCCGTGACTCGTGTGTTCGAAGACGCTGTAACCCTGCCCGTGCCTGACGATGTACGGCTCTTTCTCGCGGATCGGCAAAGGCGTTGCGGACCAGAGGGTACCGGAGTCTTCGTCGCGCAGGTAGATCACCTCGCCCGGCGGATCGCTGACCGCGTCATTGGACCACGGCGTCAAACGGTTCTCGCGGCTGTTGAGCGACCAGGTGTAGCCACCGCCCGTTTCCGTCACCTGAAAACCAAACTCCACCGAGTTGCCAACCACGTTCGACCACGGCGCGGGCGTCCATTGTTCGGCCCCGAGAGTAGTGACGTATTCGCGTCCGCCCTGGTGAAATCCGCCGAGACCGTTGAAGAAACTCAAGTCAGGAGGCGCGACTGAATATTCCGGATAAATCTGCGACGGCACGCGCGGAACGAGCAGCGGCGGTAACGGTTCTTCGATGCGCGGGCGTTCGATCTGGTCCTCGAAGGTGCCGCGATCGGCAACGATCACCACGCGCGCCACGGCGTGGAGCAGGATGCGATCATCGTCAGGCATCTGGTCCGCTTGCCGCAGGTAAACGCCGCCCGGTTTGCCCTGTAGACCTTGCAAGCCGCTGGTGCGAATAATGTTCTCGAGTTCCTGATGCAGCAACTGCAAGTAGTCTGTAGGCGTGTCGTTGAGTATGACGAGATCGATCGTCAGTCCTTTGTAGTGCAGGTACTCGTGACCACGCACTAGCTTCTTGGCGGTGCGAAGGTCGGCGGCCTTGTTGATGCGGACGACGACGATGGGCAAGTCGCCGCTGATGCCGTACGCCCACAGGCTGGACTGCGCCTTGGTATTCATCGCGAGCACGTGCGGCGTCGGCCGCAGCGAGGGATCGGAAGAGATGATGCGCGCCGCAAGACGTTGAAACAGGTGCGCCTCTTCCGAGTCGATGCCGAGATGGCTCATCTCGACCTGCGCCTTGGTCCACGCCAGACGTTGTTCCCGTTCGAAGATGTTTGGATCGTGATACTTGTCAGCCAGTGCCATCGCATCTTCACGCGAGCGCGCCACCGCCGTGCTGAACGAGCACCTCACGGTCTGGTTCGGCGGAATCCGCACACGCCGTCGCAAACTGAACACCGGATCGAGCACGGCGCCGGTCGTGTTTGAAAGCGGACGATCCTCCATGACGGCGATCGGGTTGCTCGGCGTGCGGCCTCGTCCCAAAAACCTGCCGCGATCGGTTTCATACTGCACGGCGCCGATTGTTTCCCCCTCGACGACGACGACGTGAATCCCCCAGATGGGCTTGTCTTCCTGCGAGCGAAGCCGTCGATGGGCCAGCAGCGCGTTCTCCCCGGCGAAAAACTCCGTCTCGATGAAGAGATTGCTGAACGCCTGGTGCGCGGCGTCAGCGGACGGACTCGCAAGTACGACCTCCGAATAGCTGGTTAGTTCAATCTCGCTCGTTCGCGACGAGTTATTCGTCAACGAGATACGCCGCACCTCGGCGTTGTCTTCGGCCGAGACGACGATCTCCATGCGAGTTGAAATACCGGAATCGACGCGGCGAAAGTCGGCTTTATCTTCCGAGAAGGCTACTTGATACGCGGCGGCTTTCGTGCGAACGGGCTGGTGTCCCGCCGACCAGACAGCGCCGGTGCGGACGTCTCGCAGGTAAATAAACGCGCCCCAGTTGTCACGCGTGGTGTCCTCGCGCCAGCGAGTGACAGCGTTTCCTTCGCAGTATGAGTAACCTGAGCCTGCGGTCGTGACCATCACGTTGTAAGCGCCGTTCGAGAGTAGCTGCGTACGCGGCGTGTCGAGACTCGCCGACTCGTAAACGCGCGTGATCATGCCGGGCATCGTTTGGACCACGCGTCCGGTCAGGACTTCTTCGGCACGCGGATGCGCGGCAGGCACGCCGACGGGCACTCGTTCCTGCAACAGCAACTCGGTCGCCTGCACTGTCGGATCGGCGTGAAAGCGCCGCACGACGAGGTTGTCGTGAAGCACGTTCGCGAGCGAGACAAGGCTCATGCCCTGATGGTGCGTCATGAAAGCGCGAATTATCACCGACTTCTGATCTTCGGGCAGTCGCTCGGCGGTGTATTCGATCGACTCGTAGAAGCCGTACGGTCCGAACGCGCCCTCCTCCTTCAACCGGTGCAGGTTCCGCACGGCCGCCTTCGGATCGATCAATGCCGCCAGCATCGTTGCGTAAGGAGCGACGACAAGGTTTTCGATCAGGCCTCGTTTCAAACCGAGGCCGGGAACGCCGAATGGACCATACTGATAGTTGAGATGAAGATCGCGGACATTGTAGGCAGCTTCTGAGATGCCCCACGGCACGCCACGCTCCTCGCCGTACTCGATCTGCCGATCGACGACTGTTTGATAAGTTTCAGCCAGCAGCGTGTTCTCGTAGTTGCGCATCGCCAGCAGCGGCATCAAGTATTCGAACATCGTGCCGGTCCATGAAATGAGCGCGCGGCCGCCGTCGACTTTCGTGAGCGTGCGGCCCATGCGGAACCAATGTTGTTGCGGCACGTCGCCTTTCGCGATGCCGACGAAGCTGGCTAGCCGCGCTTCGGAGGCGAGCAGATCGTAGTAAGACTCGTCAGCTTTCGAGGCCGTTACGTTGTAACCGATCGTGAACAGCTTGCGCTCCATGTCGAAGAGGACTGAAAAGTCCATCTCGTCGATCGTTTGATCGCAGCGACGCGCGAGACGGCTGAGACGCGACAGCATGTCGGCGGACGCGCCGGCCGATTGTTCGAGAGCTCTGGTCAGTCGTGAAGTCGTTTCCGGCGAGCCGTGGTTGTCGAGCGCCGCAAGCTGGACCAGCACGCGATCACAGAGTTGCGGGACCTCCGCTAACGTTGGAACAACTTGAAGCGACTCGAGAATGGATGACCATTCGCTGCCCGCGGTTGTTGCTTCTGTTTGTGAGCGGAGTAACGGAAGCAGGCGTCCCCACGTCGTCAACAAGTCGCCGTCTCGGCGATACGAAGCGACCTGGTGCGACAATGCGCCCACCCATGACCTGAGCTCTTTGAAAGTGGCTTCGCCATGCTCCTGCGCGAGCGCGCCGACGATATCTTCAATATCCGATGCGCGCCGGGATAGGGAATCAAGCAGGACAAACCACGATGCGAGATCGTTATCGCTTTCGACTGCGGCCAGCAGTTTACGGCACGCGTCGATTTCGGTTTCGAGGTGGCGCACGGTCACGACGTCGGTTCGTTGCCGGACGCTGCCTAAACTTGAAGCCTGGGTTGCGACGCCGTCGAGAGTGTCGGACAGCCCTTCAATCACTCGTCGATCGAAGAGCTTCGTGTCGGGAAACTCGACGCAGGCCTGCTTCAACGCAATCAGATGTCCGGCGAGGTTGCCGCTGTCAACGGTGGAGATGTACTGCGGCAGCAGCGGTTCGAGACTCTTGGTGTCGTACCAGTTGAAGAAGTGACCGTGAAGTCGTCCCATCTTCGCCATCGTCGTGAACGTCAACTCCTCGCGTTCGACAAACTCGAGTGAACCAACGTAACCGAGATCATGTGCGGATGAGGTTGCCAGTAACAGCAGACCGATGTTTGTCGGAGACGTGCGATGGGCCACGACGGGCGCCGGATCTTCCTGAAAATTGTCAGGCGGCAGCCAGTTGTCTTCAGGGCCGACAAAGTTTTCGAAGAAGCGCCACGTTCGCCGCGCGATCAGCCTTGCGAACTGAGCGTCTTCATTCGACAGGACTTCGCGGTGCATCATTCGCGGCTGGCTGACGAGATAGGCGATCAGCGGCGACAACAACCAGATCACCGACAAGACACCCATCACCGGCAGGGCCGTGGGCCGCAACGCGAGCGTCAAAGCAAGGGCGATCAGGGTCAGGACCTCAGCCGATAGCATGAAGTTGAAAAACGAGGTGAAGTCGCCGCGCATCTTTCTTTCAGTCTCAGCCGCCGAGACCCATTCGAGCAGCTTCTTGCGCGAGACTAGCTGCCGGTAAAGCGTGCGGACGATCGCGTCGCACATCAGATACGCTTGATGTGGGAGAAGAACGAACGAGAGTGCGATCTGCAGGGTGTTGGTGCGGAAGTCGCCCCACAGACTCCAGAAGTGGCTGGTCCATGGAATCCCTTTCGGATGCATCAGCAGTCCGGTGGTGACATGCAGGTAGACCGGAAAAGCGATCGTCAGAAAAACGAAGAGACTCCAGAGGAAAGCCGAGCCAGGGAACAAAACGCACGACGCGACGAGCCAGAGAAACAACGCCGGCGCGACCAAACTGCGGCGCAGGTTGTCGAGGATCTTCCAGCGCGCGATCAGCGGCAGGACGTTGCGAACTTGATTAGCGCTCCCGTCCGGAACTTTCGGAAGCATCCAGCGCGCGATCTGCCAGTCGCCGCGTGCCCAGCGATGCGCGCGTTTCGCATAGGCTTCGTACGAAGCGGGATAGTCGTCGAGCAGCTCGATGTCGGTCGTTAACGCGGCGCGCGCGAACAGTCCTTCAAAGAGATCGTGACTGAGCAACGAGTTCTCGGGGACGCGATTTTCGAGCGTGCGTTGGAAAGCGTCGGCGTCGTAGAGACCTTTTCCGGTGAAGTTACCTTCGCCGAAGAAGTCCTGGTAGACGTCGGAGACGGCAGTGGTGTAGGGATCGATTCCGGTGTAACCCGAAAATATCTGAACGAACTTGGATCGCGACGCGCTCGAGAGCGAGATGCTGACGCGCGGCTGCAGAATTCCGTAGCCGTGAGTTACGCGATTGACGCGCTCGTCGATGCGTGGTTTGTTGAGCGGATGCATCGCCGCGCCGACGAGTTTGCGCGCGACGTCGCGCGGAAGCTGAGTGTCCGAGTCGAGTGTGATCACGTAACGGACCGAACGAAGCAGCGTGTCGTCGGCGGTGCGGACGATGAAGCTCGTCTCGCCCTCGCCACGCAACAGACGATTGAATTCTTCCAGCTTGCCGCGCTTTCGTTCCCATCCCATCCACTTGCCTTCACCCGGGTTTTGGAGACGCTTGCGATGAAACAGGTGGAAACGAGTTTCGCCGTAAGTTCGATTCAGGGCTTCGATTCCGCTTTGGGCCATCGCGAGGAGCGCCGCGTCGTTCGGCGTCTCTTCCACAAGGGCGTCGGGAAAGTCGCCCAGCAGCGCGAAGTAAATGTTTGAATCCTGGTTGGCGAGGAAGTGGACTTCGAGCCGTCCGACGAGTTCGTGGACCTGCTCTTCGTTCATGAAGATGGTCGGGACGACGACAAACGTGCGCCCTTCAGCGGAAATGCCGGTCGACGTGTCCATCCGCGGCAGCAGACGCGGCGGAAAGAAATGCGTGAGGTCCCAGTTCAACACCGTCATCGCCAGGTCGCTCGCGGGAATCAGCGCGAGGATGGCCGTGACGAGCAGGAACGGCCAACCCACTCCGTATTGATTCATCCAGACCAGGATAAAGCTCAGTACCAGCAACGTGAGGAACGTGAGTGTGCCGAGATATGAACCGGTTGGATGTCGCAGCAAAAAGCGGCGCAGCCGTTCGCCCGTTCGCGGTTGATAGCGGAAGCGAGTTTCCAGTTGGTCCAGCCCGGCGTCGATCAGGTAATAGCCGACGTGTGTGGCTGCTTCTTCTTTTCCCTCTTTTCCTTGGCCGGCGAGACTGAGCGCGGCTTTGGCGATGTCGATCTCGTCGGCGCGTGTGCGCTTGCTGATTCGTTCGATCACGTGGCGATAGCGATCGCGCGAGGCAAACTCCATCCGCGAATAGACGCCCGCCGGGTCGGTTCCGAGCAGCGGCTCGATCAAGCTGACTTTTTCGAAGAAATCGTTCCAGTCGAGCGTCGAGAGGAGACGCATGCTGGTGATGATGTTGCCGACCGTGACTTGTGCGGCTGCCTGGCGCTGGTGTTCTGCGTGGATTATCTGCTCGATACTCAAGCCTTCGCGGCCGAGTCGTTTTTCGATCCAGTCGACGACGGGGACGACCGCGGGATGTTGCTCGCGCAGGCGTTGCACCAGTTGGACCAGGAGCGTTTGCGGCAGCTCTTCTCGTTTGCTGAGACGTTCATTGACCAGCGTCGTCACTCCGGCGGGTTGCCGTGAGGCGAGTTCCAGAAGTCTATCGGCGAGCCGGTCTGCTTCTTCACGTTCTTCGCGGGCGCGGATGATCGTCAGGGCCAGGCGTCTGAGGTTTTCGACGAGGGCCAGGCGAAGCGTGATCGCGACGGCCCAGAGTTCGCCGATCGAGAGCGGCGCATTGATTTGATAAGCAGCGATGAATCTTCGGAGTGTGTTTGTATCGAGACGCGAATCTATGCGTGCGATTAGTGCGAGCGCGACGGCGTAGATGCGCGGGTAGCCTGCGAGTTCGCCCGAGGCGAGCTTCGGGAGCTCGTGGTAGTAACTCTTCGGCAGGTCCTGGCGAATCTCGCGCAGTTGCTCTTCGACGATGTGGTAATTGTCGACGAGCCATTCTGCGGCGGGCGAGATTGGCCGGCCTCTCCCGATCGCTTCGACGAGGGCTTTGTAAATGGCTTCGAGCTGGCGTCCGTTGTCTTCGAGACGAGGCAGAAGTTGGGCGCGGCCCTTTTTGGTTACGGTCTTGTGTTCAGCGGCGAGTGTTTGAGCGTATTGCTCGAGACGTTCGACACTGAAGAACTCCGCCTGAAAGGGCTTCTCGTCGTCGTCGCCCTTGGGTTTGCGGAACGTTGAAATGATCGATTCGACTAACGCAGACATGACCTCCGCAGGGTTTTCAATACTTTAGGGGTCGTAGGGGAACTCCAGAATATCATTTTTCTTTAATCCGTGTTTGCGTCAACGTGTATACTTCGGCGCGATGCGTGTCTTGGGAGTCGATCCCGGCAGTCAAATAATGGGATGGGGCGTTGTCGAAGGAGACAGCCGGCGCTATGCGTTGGTTGGTTTCGGCTCAGTGCGCGCGCCGTCTACGTTGAGGTTTCCAGCGAGACTGTTGCGAATGTGCAATGGGCTCGAGGAAGTGATCGCGGAACATCGGCCGGACGTGTGTGTGCTTGAAGATGCGTTTCTCGCGACGAACGTCAAGGTGAGTATGAAACTCGGGCAAGTGCGCGGTGTGGTCCTGTTGGTTGCGGAACGTGCGGCGCTCGAGATTCATGAGTATTCACCGCGGCTGATCAAGCAGACGATCGTCGGGTATGGGAACGCGGAGAAGCATCAGGTCCAGGAGATGGTCCGGTTGCTATTGAAGCTTCGGAGTGTGCCGTCGCCGCATGACGCGGCGGATGCGCTGGCGGCGGCAATCTGTCACTTCCATCACGCGCAGTTTAAAGACCGCATCGTCGCGGCGATCGGTAAGTAAGTTGGTATAAACCTTACCTCACAAGGAGAAAACATCATGCGTCCTCACAAACTCACAGTACAACTGTCTCTGGTTCTATTCGTTTTTTGTCTTAATACATCCGCTCAACAACGGAAAGCTCCGACCGGCGGGCGTCTTGCGGTCGTGGTCGACGAACGTCTCGCTGCGTTGCGCTCGACCCCCACCTTGCATAGCAACCTTATTCGTCGTCTCAGCCGCGGGCGCCTCGTTGCGATCCGATCCGTGAAAATCAGCCCAGACGGCGTCACATTTCTATTCGTCAACGTAACAACGCGCACGCGGGGCTGGATTCAACGTGAATCCGTGGTCTCACCATCTCACGTCGGCGACGACCGCCGCCTTTTCGATCTGATCCAAAACTCCGTCGCCTTCGATCGCATCGTCCGCGCCCGAATCTTCCTCGATCACTTCCCGCGTTCACCGCTCCGCCCCGCCGTCCTTTTATTACTAGGCGACACAGCCGAATCCCTCTCCACGCAACTCTCCACTTCGATCTCCCGCAAACTAACCAACGTCCCTCTCGCCGCCCCCGCCTTCTCCTACTTTCTGAACCACCCCTCCCTCGACCGCTACAACCGCCAGGGAATCCACTTCCTCTTCGACAGCCCCACCAAACGCCTCCACTACGACGGCTTCTCGTGGCGCCTCCTCCTCCGCCACCACCCCAAAACCCCCGAAGCCACCGAGGCACGCAAACGACTTCACGACCTGGCGAAAATCTCTCCTTGATACACAGTTGGCACTCACAACTGCTCATGCTTTAATTTGCGCATGAGCTTAAGA
>JBKPNH010000102.1:0-24587 GCA_046732535.1 Acidobacteriota bacterium | reverse complement strand
GAACTACTTCCTGGAGGAAGAGCGAACAGTTGTCGGTTCATGGGTTATCAATAGCCCGAGCGGCATTCGCATGGCTCCCTACACGGACGAGTATCAGAAAAAAGGAACGTTCGGAAAGATAGGTTTGCCGCCATACGATAGGAACGCCCAGGGAACTCCACGCTTTCACAACATAGGGGAAATCTGGTGCGCCACCCTCATGAAGATGAACCGTGATTTCGGAAAGGCACTCGGCGATAAGAAACGCGGGCATCTTCTCGGCTGGCAGATCGTCGTGGACGGTTTCAAGCTCACGCCCGCAAATCCAAGTTTTCTCGACGCGCGCGATGGCATCCTGCGTGCCCTCGAAGGACAAAGGACGTCGGGCAAACTTTCCGAAGCTGACTTCAGGAAAACTATCAAAGCCGCATGGTTTGCCTTTGCACATTTCGGCATGGGACCAAATGCAAGCTCCACGGGCGCGTCCCTAACGAACATCGTCGAGGATCGAAATCCTCCGCCCAACCTTTAGACAAGACGGGAGATATGCAAGTGACGAACGACACCCTCAAGTTTGTTTTCTTTGACATCGGCGGGACCCTCGGAAAGGTGCACCTCTCCGCTGACGGCAAGAACATCGAGCGCATCGACGTCTTTCCCGGAGTGGCGGAAGCACTGCGTATTTTGGATAACGATGGCGTGCCGTTGGGCATCATCTCCGACGCCGGCACCATTGAACCAGCCATTGTCACAGCGGCATTGGATGCAGCCGGTCTACTGCAATTCTTAACGCCGTCGCTGATCGTCTTTGGGGCCAAGAACTCCACCTCGATTTTTCTCGAAGCAGCGGCTCTCGCCGGACAAGCCGATGCGCCACAGACGTGCCTTTTCGTCGGCGAGAATCCTGAAGAACGACACTTCGCCCGTCTCGCTAAATTTAGAACGGCAAGTAGTCCGGACCAGGCTCTTGAAATCTTTCACCTGTAAGCAACAGCGGCCGCAACAGAAACACATTTTTTCAGACTGAGAGGCGCTCATGTGCACCAACAGAAAACCAACGGCGATGAGGTCCATACTCACGGGCACAGCAGTGCTTACGATCATCCTCATTCTTCCAGCCCTTGTCTTTGCGCAAACTGATTACGGTGACATCAGAGGGATCGTCTTTGAGCCTGATTCAAGTGGGCAAGCAAAACCGGTCGCGGGTGTCGTCGTTACTCTCACGAGGTTGACAACAGGGCAGACTCGCACAGTGACGACAGACAAAAGCGGGCGTTATTTGTTTGCGGCTCTCGAGGCCGACACGTATACGGTGTCGATACCACAGAACTCAAAACCCGTGCGACTTTTCCCGGGCGACAGCGTTACGCAGAACCTTAATATCACGGGTGTTGCCGCGCTTGCTGTGCCGACACCAACGCCCTCAGAGTTTGCGCCACTGAAGCTCAATCGAGGACGAGTTGGGATGACGCTGACAGCTTCTGAAATAAAACAATCGCCCGGCAGGGGTTTGGATGGAGAACGTCTATTGGTGCAAGCCCCTGGTGCGACGATCGATGCCGATGGCGGATTGACCTTCAACGGTATTTCCGAGGAACAGACCGTCTTTCGCGTTAATGGCATTGACACTGGTCCGCTGGTATTCATACCAAGCAGTTCCGCCCAGGAGAATCGTGGGTTCGTGCTCGGTCTGAAAGTTCCGACGCGTTTTTCGGGATTCAACGACCTGGCGGTAGATACAAGCAACTACCCGGTTACTCTCGGAACCGGCACCGGCGGACAGATAAGCGCGGACATCAAACGGGGCAGTAAACCTGCTCAGTATGCGGGGGACTTCTACGGCTTTTTCAATAACGACAGATTCAACGCTCGCAATCCGTTTGAGGTTTCAAAGCCGTCGTTTAACTTTGCTCAGTACGGGTTTCAGTTTGGCGGACCACTCGTAAAGGATCAGATCTTCTTCTATGTGAACTACGAAGGCGGCCGCGTGAGATCCGGAGCACGCTCGTTCGAAGCCATTCCAAGCGCGCAGGCGCTAACGCGTGCAGTGCCTTCGATAGCTCGGCTGTTTCCTGCTTTCAATCAGGGCGGCGCGCAGATTGTCGACGATGCTTCGTCGGATCCTAACTTCGACATTGTCGAGCTCAACTCCAGAAACCGGGTTAATAAGAACGGCGTAGCGGTTCATCTCAACCTGATTCGCATCGGTCATGAAGCAAACCTGATCTACTTGCGCGAGCAGGCGTCTGAAGATTTTCCCGAGGGTGTTACGGGACGACGGCAGATTAAACGCGACGTTAGACAAACAGGTATCCTTCGTTATCAGAGAACGTTCGGGTCCAATATCCAAAGCGAAACTGTATTTGGCGTGAACTCGAGTCCGGTACGTTTGGGCGGCCGGCTTTCAACTACTGAAGATCCCGATCTCTCACAGGCAACTATTCTGATCAGGGGCGAGGTGCCTCAAACGGGGATTGAGGGCCAACCAGGTAAGTTGGGTATCGCAACGCCCGGGACACTGCTCCGCAAGAACAACGTCTTTCTGGGCCGCGGTCTGCTCTTCACTCCCTACAATATCCAGCTCAACGAACAGGTCGTAATGCCTCGAGGCGCCAACCACGTCTTCACGTTCGGCGGTGGAGTACGTTTCCTGCGCACTTACATGGACGTGCGTCCAGGCATCACTTACACGTTCGCGAACGTCGAGGATTTTTTGCAGGCCAAACCATTTTCGGTTCAGTATCTGGGCGACCTGGGAACACCGAGCCCGATTGGTGCAACTCCCGGCGGCGAACGAAAGGCCGAGCAGGAATACTACATACTCTACGGACAACATCAATGGATGCTCCCGCGTCACGTTTTTCTTACCTACGGCATGAGGTACGAATACTATTCCGTGCTGCGCGAGTCGAAAGATCGAGCGGTCGTATTTGATGTCGACGCCGGCAAGCTTTCGCCTCCAGGCACTCCTTTTTACAAACCTTCAAAAATGAATTTTGCTCCACGTCTGGCTCTTACCTGGGCGCCGCGAAATGCGTGCACGATACTCAATTCGAAGTGTGAGTTTGCAAAAGACAAGGTCGTGCTGAGCGCGAGCTTTGGAGTTTATCTGGGGCCGAGTCCATTTCTCGATCAGGCCAAGCCGATTGAAAGCGATCGCATAATCTACGTTACTCAGCGTGGCGGGGTGTTCCCGTCAAATGTTAATACTCTCGCGTCAGACTTTCTGAACAATCCCGATAACCGGCAGTATCAGCCACTCGCGCTCGCGCCCAATTACTCGAACGTAGAGCGCGTTTACAAGTATGACGTGGCGCTGAAGTATCCGCTGTTCGGAAACTTCTCACTACTTGTCAGTTACATTGGCAACCAGGGGCGCAACCTCTTGCTGCGCAACTTTACGAATCGCATCTCGCAGGTATTTACCAACGCCGATCCGGCGAAGGATGCTGTCGTCATTCGCGAGTTTGACGTCGTAAACGGCAACACGATCCTGAAGCCGTTTGGCGAAATCGATTTTCGCACGAGTGAGGGAAAGAGCAATTACAACTCCTTTCAAACTACGGTGCGAGGGTTTCACAAGAAGTTGTTTCCACTCTTCGAGTTTCAATATTCGTACGCGGATAACCGCGACAATACAAACGGCGGATCGAAAACAGTCACTACAGGGAATCCGTTCGATTACGAGTACGATTGGGGATATGCGCCAGACGATGTACGTCACAAAGTCAGCGTGAAATTATTTGCGGGATTGCCGTTTGGTCGAGGCAGGAGGTTCTTAAGTGAGGCCGACGGAGTGCTACAAAGGTTGACCGGCAATTGGACCGTCGCGGCGCTGACTGATTTTCAGACCGGCAGGCCGATTCACGTTCTGCTGACGCGTCCGGATATCGTTTACGTCGACGGACTTGGGCATGTGTTCAGCGATCCCGCAGCCGGTCGCACAGCGGTTATCAACACTCCCGCCGGCGGTTCGTCACTCGCACAGCGCCGTCCCGATTTGGTGCCTGGAGCGAATCCGTATCTTCGCAACGGCCTCTCGTTTTTGAATCCGGAAGCGTTTGCGATTCCGGCGCCCGGCACCTTCGGCAATCTGAAGCGCGGCGCGTTACGCGGGCCATCGTTGAAAGTGGTCGATCTCGTGATTAGGAAACAGTTTCTTAAGGGTGAAACTTCTCAAGCGGAATTTCGGATTGAAGTGTCCAACGTTTTTAACTGGGTGAATTACGACAAGCCTGTCGCCCTGCTGCCAAATGCTCTCGGGACCGACAGCTCGAAAAACCAGCTCCAGCCCGGACAGCAGTTTTCGACGCTCTCGGCCCCCGGCTTTGGTCTGATAAACAGGACGTTCAGGCGCGATCAGGATCTCGGCTCGAGCCGTCAGATAAGATTTGGGTTCATAGTAAATATCGGCGGCGGACGATAATGCCGACTTACCAGGTATCGTTCTTGTCGACCCAGCGCATCGAAAACCAATACCACGCAGCCGAGAGGTAGAAACCCGTTCCCAACCAACTCCAATAAATGGTCAATCCAGTTGCCAGCAGCATGCTTAAGGCGAAAAATACCAATACAGACGGTCGAGAACTAAGTCCCCATAAGCCAACTTTCACCCACAGTGGCCGTTCAATGGCGGTCTCCCAGCCGATTGGGGCTTCGATTAGCGAAGCGCTCTGATGGACGTCATTTGTTGAATCAATTGGATTCTTGCAGCGAAGACATCGTGGTGCATCGTCACGGTTGACGAGCCCACAGTGGCGGCACTTGATACTTTTCATAAGGTTCCGGAATTTCAGAAACAGGTGGGATGTTAAGACGAGCAGCTCCGATAGAGCTTCCCAAGCATTCTAGAGATCCGCCGGGCCAGTGGTCAATGTTTATCTGCGCCGCAGTTGTTGTCGAGCCAGTCCGTTTGCTAGTTTGGCGCAATGCCGCCGCCTGGGATCGAAGAATTCAGCCGGACCATTGAGGCTCTTTACCGATCAGAATCGGGCCGAGTGCTGGCGACGCTCGTGCGCCTCCTCGGAGATCTGGATCTCGCCGAAGAGGCCATGCACGAGGCATTCGCTGTCGCTCTGGAGTCCTGGCCTCAGACTGGTATACCGAATAACCCGCGCCCCTGGCTGATTTCAACCGCACGCTTCAAGGCCATAGACGTTATGCGCCGGCGCGCGCGCTTCGATGGAGCACAGAGAGATCTTGTGGCCCACATGGAATCGCGCGTCAACGACGCTCCCGCCAATCTTGAAGAGGTCGGGGACGAAGAGATCGAGGACGATCGCCTCCGTCTGATCTTCACCTGCTGTCATCCCGTTCTATCTCCGGAAGGACAGGTTGCGCTTACCCTGCGCGAGATCTGCGGCCTAACCACGGAGGAGATTGCCCGCGCCTTTCTGATTACACCGGCAACGCTGGCCCAACGTATCGTGCGCGCCAAGGCAAAGATTCGAGAGGCATCGATTCCCTACGAGGTACCGTCGCCGCAGGAGTTGCCCGAGCGACTGACCGCGGTGCTTCAGGTCGTCTATCTCGTCTTTAACGAAGGTTACTCGGCTGCGGCGGGAGTGGAGGTAACGCGGGCCGAACTAACCGGCGAAGCCATTCGATTGGGACGTCTGCTGGCGGAACTCCAGCCGGAGCCGGAAACCATCGGGCTGCTTGCCCTGATGTTGTTGCAGGAATCGCGTCGCGCCGCGAGGAACTCTCCGACCGGAGAGCTGATCTTGCTGGAGAACCAGGATCGCTCGCTCTGGAACCGGGATCACATCGCTGAGGGAGTGGCGTTGGTGGAAAAAGCTCTGCAGTCCCGCCGCTTCGGCGCTTACACACTGCAAGCTGCGATTGCGGCCGTTCATGCCGAAGCGGAATCATCAGCCGCGACGGACTGGCGGCAGATCGTTGCACTTTACGATCAATTGGCGCGAATTCACCCTTCGCCAGTTGTACAGCTCAATCGAGCCGTAGCCATTGCCATGCGCGATGGTCCAGAGGCCGGTCTGACGCATATCGACGCGGTGCTGGAACAGGGCGAATTGGCGAATTACTACCTCGCGCATTCAGCCCGTGCCGAGTTGTACCGCAGGCTCGGCAGGAAGGCTGAGGCCCGGTCCTCTTATGAGAAAGCTCTGGCGTTGACCCAACAGGAACCGGAGCGGCAATTCCTGCAAGCGCGGATTCGCGAACTGAAATAAAAATTGGAGTGGCTGTCGATTTTCCGTCTCGCCAACGACTATAGGACGAAAGAGCGATGAGCTACGGTTTCTGAGTGAACAGGAAACGAGTCATCGGAAACAAACCACAGAAACAAGGAGAAATCATGCCCCAATATATAGTTGCTAACTACCTGCCCGACGACTTTGACCCGTCCACCGTAACCGAAGAGATGATCGAAGAGATCCACGCGCTCAACCGCGAAATGATTGCTGCCGGCGTGAGAAAGTTCGCCTGCGGCATTTCTCCGGTCGGCAACGCCAAGACGGTGCGGAAGCAGCCCGACGGCAAAGTGCTCGTCACCGACGGGCCGTACACCGAGACCAAGGAGCACATGGGCGGTTTTTGGATACTCGAAGCGGCCGATATGGATGAGGCACTAAGGTGGGCGCGAAAGGGCGCCATCGCCTGCGAGACGGTGGGCGAGGTGCGCGAGCTTCTTTTCTTTCCAGACCCGAAGGGAGCGACGGAGTAGTCTCACCCGCCGCTACTTCGAAGATTCACCGCCTTGACCATCGGATGAACGAGCCAGCGCGCGACGCTACGCCGCTGGCTCCCCACCCGTAAGAACCCTACTGTTTCACCTCGAAGCGCCTTGCCGCCGACCAATTGCCCGGCGTGCCGGAGGCCGAGTTTGCGCGCACCCGGAACCACATCCTGATCGTGGGAAGGGTATTAGTCGTGAATTGTGAGATGGTCGTGTTTTGGCTCACTACCAACGGCGCGCTGAAGCTTTCCGAGTCATCGATCTGAATCGTGTAGCTGGCCGCGCCACTGACGTCCGTCCAGTCGAAGGTGATGCTCGAGCCGGGACTGAAGCGCGCGTCCGCCGCGGGGCTGACGAGCGATGGCGCAGGCAGCGGCGCGGAGGGCGTCGGCGTCGGAGTCGGAGTCGGCACCGGAGTTGGTGCCGGAGTTGGTGCCGGAGTGGGCGTCGGCGTTGGTGTCGGAGTCGGTATCGGAGTCGGTGTCGGAGTTGGCGTTGGCGTCGGTGTCGGAGTTGGCGTGGAAGCCGCCTGTGCAGTGAACCGACGCGAGGCGGAGAAGGGGCCTGCGACGCCCGCCGAGTTGAAGGCGCGTACACGCCAGAAGAGCCGTTGCGCAGGTAAGCCCGTAACCGTCGCCTGCGACACGCTCACCTTCTGACTCAACGTGAGCGACGCGTTGAAGTTTTTCGAATCGTCAATCTGTATCTCGTAACTCGTCGCATTCGCAACGTCCGACCAATCAAACGTGATCGGCTGCGCGACGGTCGCGTCGGCCGCAGGCGACAAGAGTGTTGGCGCCGCCGGTGTCGCCGTCGGCTTCGGTGCCTCCGGATTGACTGTCAGGTTGGCGGTCTTGGTCACGCCCCCGCCGGAGACGGAAATCGTGACGACCATTTGTGTGCTGACGGAGCTCGTGAAGATGTCGAAGCCACCGGTCGTCGATCCAGCCGGGATCATCACGCCATTGGGCACGGACGCGACGGCTGGATTGCTGCTTGCGACCTGCAAGATCTGGTCGGTCGATGAAGGCGACGCGATCGTAACGGTAGCGAAGGAGCTGCCGCCAAACCCGGTCGTCGAGGTTGGGCTAAGCGTCAGCGATGAAGGTGGCTGTTGAGGCGTCAGCGTGATCTGCGCCTGCACGGACGCGCCGCCGGCGCTCGCCGTGACGGTAGCCGTGGTGTTTGCCGTAACAGTGCTCGTCGAGATCGGGAACGAGGCAGATGAACTGCCGGCGTCGACAAATACCGATGCTGGTGGGCTCACAGACGGTGAATTGCTTGTGAGAGTCACCATTAATCCACCCGCCGGGGCCATCCCATTGAGCATCGCGATTCCCTGCGGCTGCGCCCCGCCGCTGATGGTGCTCGGCGAGATCGTAAGCGACTTCAACGAGGGTGGCTGCAAGGTGAACTGCGCGGAGGCGGAGGCGGAATTGAGCGTCGCCGTGAGTGTAACGGGCGTTGGCGCGGTCACCTGCCCTGCCTGCACCTGAAACTGCATCCACGCGGTGTTGCCGGGCATCGTTACAGTTGCAGGGACGGGCAACACGCCCGCGTTCGAGCTGTTGATGTTGATAGTGGCGCCGCCTGACGCTACTGCCGCCGTCAACTGCACCGCGATCCAGGTGGACTCACCGCTGTAGAGCCGCTCCTTGGCCAGCGTAACAGAGACGGGCACGGGCGGGGCCGAGCTGATGGTGAACGTGCCGGTCGCGGACCAGGCGGTCACTGCGGCAGTGGTGGGCGAGGAATCCCCCTGTGCAGAGCGTACACGCCAGAACTTCTGGCCTGAGGTGAGTGACAGAATCTGTCGCGTCGGACCGTTGAGCTGCGGGTCGTCCACCTCGATAGAGGAGAACGCCGAGTCGCGCGCTATCTGAATCTCGTATCCCGCCGGCTGCGGGTTTAGGACGTGCTTCCACTCGAGCGTGACCGGCAGCGTCAAGGTCGTGCCGTTCGCAGGCGCGACGGGCGACGGAGGCGGAGGCAGCGGATTGTTGTAGAAGACTGAGAAAGAGATGACGTTCGACGGCGCGCTGAAAATGCCGTTTGCGTCCACGGCGAAGACTCGCAAAAAGTAATTGCCTTCGGGTCCGGCAACCGCAAACGAGAAGGTGGTGTTGGGAATGTTGTCGAACTTCCCGCTCGAGGATACCGGGAAACTCGAGTCATCCGAATACTGGAGCACGTAGGACGAGGCGTTCGGGACCGCGCTCCAGTTGAAAGTCATCACCTCCCACGGGTGAAAGGTCGAATACCCCTGCGGAGGTCCGAGGCTGGGCGTGCCCGGCGAACCGGCTCCGGATCCACTGACCGTGAAGCCACGTGGCTGTGACCATGCTCCCTGGACGAGCTCGCCGTTGACGGCCTGCACACGCCAGAAATAGCTGCCATTGGCGAGGCCGCTGACGATATCCTGCGTCGCACCGCCAGTGGAGGACTGAAGAAGCACCGACGTGAAGGCGGACGACGAACTGACCTGCCAGTTGTAAGCGGCGATTCCGGTTGGGTCGCTGACGGCCGTCCCGGAAATGGTGAATGGCTGGGCGACAACCGCGCCGGCCGCTGGAGAGATTAGGGACGGTGCCGGGGGAGCGGCTAGAGCGCTCCGGACAGTAACACCGAGAAATAAGATGGCAATAAATAATGGTGTGAGAGACCGCCAGACAGGCGTTCGCGAGCTCATAAAAACAGAACCTCCCAAATGATCGATCAATTCCGGAGCAGAAGTGTCCGCCTATACAGAGCCAGGATGTAGACGACAAATACATCCCTGCGACATTTACACCCCTCGGCCTCGCACAAAACAATGAAATCGCAATGTCAAACAACAGGATGATTGTCCACCACGGGATCAGTGAGCACCAGGGCCTCGTCAGCGACGTCATTGACGGCGAATGCCAGCAGGATCAATCCCGCTACGTAAAGCGCCAGAGTAAAGAAAGCGATATAGCCCGTGGCGGCTGCAAAGGTGGGCGCGTCGAGCGTGCCGAGCGCGACTCCTTGCAATAACGTACCTGCTACTCGCTTGAGCCAGCCTCCTTCGGGACTATACAGACTCGCCAGCAACAGATGCTTCAGGACGAAAGCTGTGCCGAACAGAACCGTAAGACTGCGCAAGAGCCGGCGCGCGTCGAATGAGGAAAACTGATTGTTCCAGAGTGTCCAAAGAAAAAAGAATGAGAACAGCCAGTGAAGCAGACCGCGCTCAGGTAATACAGAGTTAAAAGCTTGCGCCGACGCAAAGAATATCGTGAGGAACATCCAGAGGTGCGCAACATTTGTGAGAGGCGGAAAGTCACTGCCAACCCATTGATGCAATCTCAGCAAACCACCGCGTACCATGAGCAGCATCAATAAGGTCGCGAGCAACAGCGTGACCAGCGGCGGCGCAATGAAAATAAACGTGCCACTCTCCGCACCAATCCGGAGTCCGCCCAAAAGCGCCACTGTTAGAAACAGAAATGGAAGTACAACGAACTCCACCAGCGCGCGGTTTCTCGAACGATTAGTCTGCGACATTATTCCTGTCAGTGTCAGTCCGTTAGTCAACTCCTTACTTCCTTGTACGGAGGACCTTGAGCGGATTGACGTCACTCCAGTTGCGTTCTAATCCTTGTTCGAGTTCAGCCTTTAACTCCGCGGCTGTATGCATCTGCAGGTCTGGATCATCGACGGTCAGCGCGGTGGCTGACGACAGTGCGATTGCTCGATCCACTGCCTCCACACCTTGCTTGAACAACTCCTGATCGAAATAAACGCGGCCCCAACCCTCGCGGTAAAACGAATACGCTATGTAGAACTGCGTGCGGGGATCTCGCTGCGCCGGATCTGCTTGCTGCCATTCGACGCGGGCAGCACGAAACTGCTCCCGCCGGAAGAAGTTGAGACCTGAATTGAATTTTTCCTGGTTGATCTCGTAAGTGCCGGCGGCGACCTCAGCACTGGTCGTCACTTCTTTGAAGGTGCGCGGTTCCGTCGCGTAGATCCACACGATGAACGCAGCGTATGCGATCGTGAGTCCGAGGCCGGCGAGTTGAACTGCTTTGGATGGCAACGTGGATTATGATACCACCTCACCGGTTACTCACCCTTGAATTGCAGTCTTAGAATGTGATGCCGTAATACAAAAAGAGCGCATTGTTTTTTCTTCCGATGTTGCCAATGCTATACCCGGCATAGAACGCGCTGCTCTTTGTAACGACAATTGAGATGCCCGGGGTGACGTAGCCGAAACGATTCTTTCCGCTGATCCAATCTGCAACGAAGTTTACTCGTGGATGCAGCGGCTGTTCATAACCGGCGATTGCACCACCTTCGGATCCATTCCCGTTCGCTCGTCCTACCAACCCATAGCCGCCACCTGTAAAGCGAGGCGCGTGATCACCTTTGAACTTCTTGCTAACTGTTGTGTAAAGCAAACCGAACGTGTCTATTCCAGTCCGGTTAACAATGGGCGTATAAAGAATGCCTCCCGTTGCGGCAGCCACTCCGTACTTTTCATTGCTGTAAAACTGATACTTAACGTTTGGCTGGAACTCTACCGGCTGGTCGGAAGACATCGTATCGAGGAACGCAACATTAACTCCCGCTTCAAGGTTCTTCGTGACGCCCACAACCACGCGTGGGACGTAACCCTGGAAACCTCCTTTCTGGTGTGATTCAACGTGACTGATGACGTCAAACTCAACGTAAACTCTCTTGAAAGCAACGACATCACTCGATGGGATATTGAATAGTGTTGACTGTGCTTTGACGATACTCGAGGCAAACGTAACCACGCAGAGGGCGCCGAACGCCCACCGGATTGCTTCCGATTTGAGCATGTTGTATGTTGCTCCAAATCGTCTCCTAAAAGGGACGATGTCAGTGGCCTATCTGTTCCGCGCCGCCAAAGCCAGGACAGATGGGCCATGTTATTTTTCGACCATTGCGACGGCAATGATTCGCCAAGCTTGGACGAGGGCGTGTCAATAATCGTGCCATTGGCCTGTTGCTGAGATATGTTTGAGTTTTGTTGAGAGTCGCTCGATGAGCGGATAGATACTCCGACAATTCTGTCAGAACAGCTTCGCATCACCGCAAAAATGTAGGATCGACCAAGGTAGACTCCCTCACTTCCCGAGTCTGGTCGTGTCGGTCTGCTTATCCAGCGCGACCTCCATCAAGCACGACCCTACAAAAATGTAAGCTGGCTTAATAAGCCCTACATTTCTGTCTCTCGCGCGGGAGCCGATTGTTCACATTGTGAAAAAAATGGGCCGCTTTTGAGATCAACTTCAGAAACGGTTTGCGGCATTCTCCTTGCAACCAGGTTGCTAGAACCTAAAAGGAGATTCCCGAATGAGACCTCTACAGAAGAAGCTGGTTGCCTTTTCCCTGCCCTTGTTCACGGCCATTCTCGCCATCAACGCCTTTGGCCAAACGACCACATCAACAGCAGTAGCAGATGACCGGCTGGTAAAGCTGGAGACCGCGTTGACCAACGCACAAACGGCGGGTGATAACGCATGGATGTTGACCTGCTCAGCGCTGGTTTTGATGATGACCGGTCCCGGATTGGCTCTTTTCTACGGTGGACTAGTGCGCAAGAAGAATGTCCTTGCGACCATGATGCAGAGTTTCATCCTCATGGCCCTGGTCACTGTACTCTGGGCCATCTATGGATACAGCGTAGCGTTTTCTGAAGGTAACGCGTTCTTTGGGAACCTTAGCTATCTATTTCTAAACGGCGTCGGTAATGCTCCCAATAGCGACTATGCTGCAACCATACCGCAGCAGACCTTCATGATCTATCAATTGATGTTCGCTATCATCACTCCTGCCCTCATCACCGGCGCCTATGCTGAACGCATCAAGTTTAAAGCGATGCTTCTCTTCACAATACTGTGGGCGACGATTGTCTATTTCCCTCTCGCGCACATGGTCTGGGGTAAGGGAGGATTCTTAAACGCTGTATTGGGTGGTCGCGTTCCAGCGCTCGATTTTGCCGGCGGGACAGTGGTCCATATCTCTTCCGGCTTTTCAGCTCTGGTCTGTGCGCTCTACCTGGGGAAGCGTGTGGGATTCGACAAAGACTCGATCGCGCCACCACATAATCTGGTCCTCAGCGTAATTGGCGCGTGCATGCTTTGGGTTGGATGGTTCGGTTTTAACGCCGGCAGCGCACTACAGGCCAATTCGCTTTCGACGGGGGCTTTTGTCGCAACGCACTTCGCCGCTGCTTCAGCTACTTTGGGCTGGATGTTGGGAGAATGGTTCCGACAGGGCAAACCAACGGTTCTCGGTGCGATCTCTGGAGCTGTCGCGGGACTGGTAGGTATCACTCCCGCAGCGGGTTTCGTCACACCCATGTCGGCACTGCTTATCGGTTTCATCGCAGGTCTGGCCTGTTTCTTCATGGTAACGGAAGTGAAGAAGCGTCTCGGCTATGACGATTCTCTGGATGCGTTTGGAGTCCACGGTGCGGGCGGAACAGTCGGCGCGATCCTTACTGGAGTTTTTGCTACAAATGCAGTTAACGCGATTTTTAAGGATACAGCGGGCAATGTGCTTCCGGTGGGATTGATTGATGGCAACGGCGCACAAGTCGTCAACCAACTCATTGCCATCGCGATCACGATTGGACTTTCACTGGTGGCGACTTTCGTAATTCTCAAATTCGTCGATTTGGTAGTCGGGGTTCGTGTCAGCGGCGAAGATGAATTACGCGGACTCGATCTCAGCCAACACAGCGAAGAGGCATACAGTATGGAGATCGACCTTCATCCTGTTGTCCATCCTGCTCACGAGGTAGCGCAGCATGCTATGGCGAGTGCTGCAACCGCAAAGTAGCGGGAAGCGTGAACACTCAGTATTCAAGTTTCCCGTCGATCATCATGTCGGTGACCTTAAAGATCATGTCGAATTTTATTGAACTGCCGAGGTCGGAAACAAAACGCACTGTGGCGGACTCTGGGCCGAGGAACGGTTTTTCACCCACTTTGCGTGGAAAGATAAAGCGGGCACCAAATCCATCTCGGCCCGGCGGCGCATACTGTTCGAGGTAAATTCGTTTGCCGTCGCTGCGTTCCAAATAGGTAGAGCTCCGAAGCATTGGTGTGTTCGCCGCTCTGAGAATTTGCATCACCTTATCGATGGGCTTAGCGTCCGGACCTTCGGCGGTGACCGCAATGACGATCGAGTCTTCCGAAGCTTTCTCTGCGAAGGCGTTCATTCGTGAGACCGTGTCGGCGTCGAGCCCTTTCTGTTCGAGTTGAAGCATGCGCATGAGAGCCTGACGAATTGGCCGGGCCGAAAAGAAGCGGATGCCGTACGAAACACGTTCCTCATTCAAGCGAGTGTTTATACTCGCGTCTCTCGGGCGTTGAAGCCGAGAGGGTTCGGTAAGCTCCATGTCAACCTGGAGTTGTGCCCAGGGTGAATCATTCAGCATTTTCTGGGCGTCCTTCTTTGACCATTCTTTCCACGGTTTAAGCGGCTTCTGGGCAAAGACTGGTCCGGCAGACGTCCCGCAAATTGTCAGGAACATCAAGACAAGTAGGAGTTGTTTTCTCATACGGGCCTTTCGTGTTGGGAGGGGTCGTAAAGCTTTAGACACTCTTCGATGCTGAAATCTCTTCGCGTACTGTCTCGTCAGTACAGGGCCGCGCTCCACAGCCGCCCCTCGCTATTATGAATCTAACAGTTTGATCGCCACAACTTTTACTGCTGCGGTGCAGTAACAAATGGGAGGGGGGCGAGACGTGCTGGAAGGCAATTCCGCGGTACCTCGCGTGGTCGTGCCCCTCACCCACGATGAACTAAATTCGTCACAATGTTTCTCGCGTGACGTATTTTCCCCAACTCTGCGCGCACTGTGTGTTTGAGCGAATCGTCATCCCCTAAGCTCATCCCCCAACACATCGAACATCGCAGGGAGGGAACATGCGGACACGCAGAATACTGTTATTCATATTGGGGCTTGCACTCATCGCTGCCGCACTCGTCGTTAAGAACAACTTTTCGGTCGACGCAAAACCAGCCAGTCTTATACTCTCACCGAATTTCCAGCCACGAATTCTCAGCACTTCAGGTGAATCACCGCTGGCGCTCAGAATCTTTATTACCGCCGTCAAAACGGACAGCCGCGGACGCATCATCACAGGTCCACAAAGCGATCCGGTCAAGAACATCGTCGGTGCTGAGTCTGCCGGTGAACGAGGTGGGATGCAGCGCTTTACTAAAATCATGTTTGGCGCGAGTTATATCGACGGCCGTCCGGATCCAGGCACGCGAATCGATCCAAACAATCCCCAGGTGAAAAGCGGCAATCAAGTATGGCCTAACATCAAACAGCCATTTCGAAGTCAACCTCGCGCGATGGCGCTTACGGCCGATGGGCGCAAGCTGTATGTGACGTTGCCGGGACGAGAAGGTTATCCGGATTGGCGCGTCGCGGTGGTGGATAGCGCGAGCAGGCGCGTTATTAGCTGGATTGATCTGAGACCCGGTGGAGTTAACCGAGGCCTTCGGCCAATCGGAGTCCGCGTTGCTCCGCTTAATACCAGCATCTATCCATTCGAATATGCTGTTGTGCTCAATCAGTATGCGAACTTTGCCAGTGTGATCGACACAAGGACGGATTCAGTCATCGGCACTTTTGAAACCGGGTTCTACGGCGAGAAGGCCGTGTTCAATGCAAACGGCACGCGGCTCTATATTACCGATAGATTCAAGGATTCGGTCCGCGTGTTTCAAGTCGATCCTGGACCGTTCTTTACTCAGATCGCCGAGGTGCCGACCGGCAATACAGACCTCGATCGAACCAACCCTCGCGATCTGGCTCTCAGCACGGATAACAAAACTCTGTACGTGGCTAACACGCTGGGTCATACCATTGCTGCAATCAACGTCGAAGCTGATGCGAACACGTTGTTGAAGGTTCTGCCCGTTGGCGGTCTCTCGACTGACATAAAGATCGCAGGACGTTGGGGAATCGTGTCCGGCCAGGAAACCAACACTCGACTCAATGAACCAGATACCGGGCACGGGTTACCAACCAAAGACGCCAATGGGGTAGCCATACGCAACAACGGTCAGCCCCTTGGCTACTTGCCGGTTATGTCCGACGCGACTAAAGCTACTACCTTCGACGATATCGGTAGTGAATTGAACATCTTTGACACTACTACGAATCGATTTGTTTTCCGGTACGTCGACCAGGGACGAGATATTTCCCAGCTTGTCACGCCGGGACAATTTGTAGATCTACAAGAGCACACTGCCGCGCAGAAGATAATCAAAGGTAGTAGTCCCGAGCAGATGGCAATCCGAGGGAACCTGCTGTTTGTAACAATGGCCAATTCAGAGAACGTGCAGGTCTTTCGCATCAATCAGAATACGAGTGATCCATCGCAACTACTCACGCCGCTGGGCATTCAGTTCACTGGCGGAATCACTCCGCAGGGTGTTGAGGCCTCACCAGACGGACGCACACTTTATGTTGCTAATCTCCAAACCGAAGACGTGTCGTTTCTCAGCGTTGATGCAAACGGAAACTTGCAGCGCCAGGGATTGGTGGCAGTAGGAGTTACACCTTCGACGCCGGATCCGGAAAAGGGCGGCAACGGACAGGGCCTGTTTGCAACTGATGAAGAAAAGGGCTTTCGCTGGTTCTTTTCGTCTGCCTATTCCGACGACGGCCACAAATCATGCGGGTTCTGTCATTGGGATGGACGTCACGACGGTTGTCAATGGAACGTGGCCGCGAACGCCGTCGGCGGTGTAAAAGTTTGTCCGCAAAACAAGGACATTTCTGATAACTGGCCTGAGTGGTATGAAGGATTGAACAACGACTTCATGGCGTATGCTTCCGCGTGCAATGGTGAAGTCCTTCTGGGTGAGCGTGGGCCAACGCCGCTTTTCCCCCAGGCCAATGAAATTGATCGGCTTAAAGCACGCGAAGAATTTGTTCTACAGAAGACTGAAGAGAACTCGCGTGCGACTGGTCGTTCGGATCTGAGTGGAAAGGCTTTTAAGATCGGCTACTACGACATGGCCTATCTCCAGATCCTCTGGTCGCAAAATGAGCGGAGACTTTTGCCGAACCCGCTGGCACAGTTTCCCACGGCCGAACAGGCGGCAAAAATCGCTCGCGGAAAACAGATCTTCTCTACGAAGGTAGCGCAAGGTGGATCCGGGTGTGCCGACTGTCATCATAACGGCAACAAGTTCACGAATGGAGTTCTCGACGATACGTTCCAGGACTTCAACATTCATGAGCCGGGCGTGATTAGCGAGTCGACGGTCGATGGTGACGGGCCATTCTTCCGGCCCAACAACGACTACTTCTTCACCCGTTTTGGACCAGCACAGGACGTCGGCACACCGCAGAATTTCAGTAGCCGCAACACCAAGCACCTGCGCGCACTGTGGGACAGCACTCCGCGTTGGTTGCACTATGGCTTTGCGCATACTTTGCGGGAGCTCTTGTTGCCGCCTGATTCGCCGTTGCTCCAGCCGGGCGAAAGAGGATTTAACTTCCGCACTGTACGCAGCGATCATCGCCGTGGTCCAAACAATTTGCCCACAGAGGTGCCCATTACAGTTGCGGATCGTAGTGGTAATTTCGCGGGCGACGGGATGGGACCGATTTACGTCAGTCTGGATAGTCCCTTTATCAATGGCTCCAACGGAAAGCCACTCATAGATCGACTCGGCAGTGACAATCTGGCGCCATTGATCGTGGGAGGCCAGATCAACCCGGCTTTAGCAGCCAATAATGTCAGAGTGATCAAGGACACGCATGGTAAAACATCGCACCTTTCGGCAAGCGACATTGAAGCCTTGATTCTCTATCTGCTGTCTTTAGATGGAACTCCGAAATGAGCGACGCCGCATCACTTTAACTGGACCCGCCTTATTCCGGCGCGAATGCCAAACATTCGCGCCGGCTTTTTTTTGTGCCGGCGAAGCGAATGAGCCGTGACTGGTGTAATATTAGCGCCCGCTTGGTCCGTCGTTTAATAAGCTAAGCATCGGGTTTTCTCACGTAAAATCAAACTCGGAAAGGAGTGTAAATGAACTATTCACGTCTTGTGCTCGCGGCGCTCGGCGCCATGGTGGCTTCTTTTGCCTTTGGTTTCCTGGTGATGTGGCTGGTGCCGGCTCTTCTTGAAGAAGGCCACAAGTACCCAGCCGTATTCCGGCCTAAAGAAGAAATGATGTCTGTTATGCCAGTCGGACTCGTCGCAACTTTCATCGCGATCCTGGTAGCCGCCATATTTTTCGCAATGATGCATCCGGGCGGATCGGGGGCTGCGGCAGGTGTGCGCTTCGGCGTTCTTCTTGGCATTTTTGTGGTTTGCGCATTTGTGCTGCACAATTATGTGAACCTGAACATCGGACTGAAACTCGCTCTGGGACAGGCTGCGGCCTACTTCCTACAGTGGACCATCATCGGCATCGTCATCGGTCTTATTTACAAGCCTCTCGCCACATGAAGAACAACCATGCTTGTTTCGAGGCCAACACGGATAACGCCGGTGACATTTCAACGTTAGTTGTTCCGCAGACAAACTGAAAGGTCGACACTTAGAGCGGCCTTTCAGTCCTGTAATCGAATCTACGTTTAGGACTATCCTCCGTTTAGCAATTCCAATTTGTACGGGTTTGGTGAGGCTAAGAATTTCTCTTAGCTGAGGCGGGGGAATGGGTTGTACTACAGAGTAATACTATCGCGGAGCCTACGCCTACCTAATGGCGGGAGTCAATAGAATCACAGCCTACAGCCTACAAGTGCGTTTCCGCCTCGGAGGCCCTTCCAAGAAATAATTGACAAGTCGAAGTAACAGTATTAGTGTTTGTCGCCACAACGGACTCCTCCCATCAAATCGGCAGCATATCGTCAGGCCCACTGGAGCTTAATATGAAGAAAACGCAATTGCCTCTTCTTGCTCTGTACCTGTTCACCATATTCAGTTTTGCCCTGGCTACGGCGCAACTATTTGAACGACGCGCAGCCGCCGAAGAGAGTGCGACCTGCTGTATCTACTCTAATACGTGTCCCGGAGAACAAACCTGTTGGTTTCCGAGGTCAGGACAGACAGACTGCTGCGGCCCGGAAACAACACCGCCGCCTTGTGCTGGACCAAACTATTGCGGCATGACTGGTCCTCCGGGTGCGAACTGATCTTCAAATATTGTAATCAGCGTTGCACTATTAGCGCTTGATGCCCTTTAAGTGGACACCTCGCAGTAATGGGTTTTCGTCAAGTCCATTCCTCAAAGGAGCGTGGTATGAAGCGAATCCAATTGCCCGTTCTTGCTGTTTACCTTTTCGTGATCTTCAGTTTTGCGCTAGCGGCTGCGCAACTGTTTGAAGGACGCGCAGCCGCCGAGGAGAAAGCAACCTGCTGCATCTACTCAATTACCTGTCCTGGAGAACAGACCTGTTGGTTTCCCAGAACAGGTCAGACAGCGTGCTGTGGCGAGGAAACAACGCCGCCGCCGTGCGACGGACCCAATTATTGCGGCATGACCGGGCCTCCGGGTGCGAACTGATCCTCCAACTGCACTGTCTAACCGTCTTCGTTTGAGTTGAAGCCTCTGTCTTCCGGAGGGCAATCGATGCGTGTCAAATCATTGTTTCGTCAAAGCGGAGCAGACGCCAACAGTCGCGAGAAGCGTTCAGTCTCATGGGTCCTTTGGACCATTACTCTGACTCTGTTAATCACGTCGAGTATTTTCAATGTTTTGCTTTCACTGAAAGCGCGCCAACTGCGTGATGTGATTAGCACCCTAAAGGCTGAGGGTGCATTGATGGCTGGAACGCAGGTTCCATCTATCGTCGGTGAAGATCTCCAGGGCCAGCCTACAACAATCCGTTTCTCCGACACTGACAAGCCGACGCTGATCTACGTTTTTACCCCGACGTGCGGCTGGTGTAAGAGGAATGAGGCCAATCTGAAGTCGCTTCTGGCGCAAAGGTCTGACAGATTTCGCAGCATCGCGGTTTCTCTCGCCGCGGTCAAACCAGACGATGCGATGTGCATGATTCCAGGATTGACCGTTTACAAGAACATCGATCGTTCTTCCAGTTCTGCTTATCGATTCGCGGGGACTCCGGAGACGATCCTGGTCTCCTCACAAGGTACCGTGTTAAAAGTCTGGCGAGGCGCTTACATGGGAGAAATCCAGCGCGAAATTGAATCATTTTTTGAGGTAAAGCTACCCGGCATAACTGGATCTACTTAGGCCCGGAACATGGCGGTCGGTAAAAAGATCATTTCACAGTGGACGCTGCTTTGGCCTGTGTTGCTAATTGGCTTTAGCGCGTCCGTCTGTTTGTCTCAGCAGGCTCCTCCCAGGACGCCTGAGAAAACCACGCCTAAAACAATCACAAAAGGCAATGCGAAGCCCGACCTACGGGTTGACAATCTCATTCAACTCGCCAGGAGCGCTTCTCCCGAAGTCGCGGTCGACGCGTTATTGACAATCTCAACCTCAAAACTTCTGACCGATAAGACACGAAAAATAGAATTGATCGAAGAGGCCTTCAGATTATCTTCTAAGGTCCGGGAGCCGATTAAGCGACAGTCAGTAGGATTGGCTGTCGACAGCCGCGCTGGATACAAAACAATGGCCTATGCTATGGGCCTCGATAGGCTCTCGCTTCAAACCAAAGCCGTTGCTTCCATGATTCCACTCGATGCATTCCGCGCGCGAACCATGTTTGAGGAAATCTCGTTGCCGCGGGTGCCGACTTTGTCCTGCGCGGATTCACTCGTCTATAACTTCGATGCCTATTACGAAACTTTATTGACCGTTGCCGATCGCGCCTTCAATGAAGAAGAGAAGAAGAGCCTGGCGCACATCCAGTTCATCACTGCTCGTTTGCAGGAAAGTCAATCGGTCTTTCAGCTCACCGCCGTCGCGAAGTTGATCCTGAATGCTATTGCTTCAAGCGAGGAAGCGTTCACTTTTGTATCGATCTTCTCAAAGAATCTGGATCGGCTCTCAACAGAGCCGCGCTCATTCGCGTTTTTGATCGAGCGAGATTCATTCCTGCTGACGGTGCACAAGCTCATTTTCAAGTTAAAGGAACGTCAGGTTGCGGCACTTGAACTCACCAACGCTGTCCGAAGATTTTTGTTAAAGAACATGTCAGCAGCCGCGTGCCAGGATGTGACGTGGATCAAGAAGGGTAAGCCTGTCGTTCCACCAGTAATCGAGCGTTTGAACGTTGAGTTTGCGACACCTATTACGGCGGACGATATCAAACCTGAAAGTTTTGGGCCAAAAGCTGATGACGTGGAGTACTGGAGTTCGAAGAGTGGAATCGCAATCCTGCGAGCGGCGCGCGATCTTCGCTTTGGCGGTACTTCCGAGCAACTAAACCTTGAACAACGCAAGACTGAAGAGTGGAGCGACAAACTGCAACGCTACTTGAATCTGCTCGAGGCCTGGGATGCGGCTGCCGAAGCGTCAGATGAAGATTATTTTCAACAGAAGTGTAATGCATACCGGGTGATCGTCGACTTATGTCCGAACGACCAGCAACGTCAGGCCGTCCTTAGGAGCTATAGTTCATACTTGCTCGAAGCAGACAAGAGATACAAAGGCAGCATCGAGTGGATACTCCCGGTTAAAGAGTATTTGCGAGCACTTAGGTTCAAGGACGACCAGATCCGAACTTCCTCACTCGAGCCCTGGGTGGCGGCCAACGATACCAATCTGCGGGTTTATGGCGAGATGACACTGATGCTCAATTAACAGCATCAATTGACTGGAGGTGAAATGCACATGAAGAGACTTCTTGTAATTGCGCTTTACTTGTTTGCATCGTTCGCTATCATCTTTGCCGGCTCACAACTAATGCCACAACGCGTCCTGGGAGAGGCTGGAGTATGTTGCGGCGAAACATCCGATTGCACCAAGGAAGGCGATACGTGTCAGGGCCCGTTGCAGGGGCAAACCCTCTGTTGCGACACCAGCCAACAGAACTGTCCTGGTGGTAACTACTGTCGCAAAAAACCAAACGCGGACTGACGCGCATCCGTCGTCTAACCTCAATCACCTACCCAGTGCTAAAGCTTTAGCAGAGTGCGCGAGCGCGTTTGCTTGCCTGACTACGTTAGTAACTAATACACTGCCACGCCGCACCGTTTTTAAAGCACTCCAACTCAGGACATTTTGAAGATGAACAATAATCATTGTTTTGTCTCCACGCGATCACGGATAACGCCGGCATTCGTGGCTCTACTTATCGTTTTAACGAGCGCTGGTTCTGTCTTTGCTCAACAGTTCAGCCCGGACCTCTTTCAGTCTCTTCGTTGGCGGAGCATCGGTCCATTTCGTGGCGGTCGAGTACGCGCCGTTGCCGGAGTGCCATCACAACCGAACGTGTTCTACATGGCCCAGGTAAACGGCGGCGTTTGGAAAACTGAGGATTTTGGTCACACCTGGACGCCAATCTTTGACGATCAACCGACTGGTTCCGTCGGTTGCATCGCCGTGGCGCCTTCAGATCCAAACATCGTTTATGTCGGCAGTGGCGAGGGATTGCAGCGTCCGGATCTATCCGTCGGCGACGGTATCTACAAATCGACCGATGCCGGCCGCACCTGGACGCACCTCGGCTTGCGCGACGGTCAGCAGATTCCTCAGATCGCGGTCGATCCCCGCGACTCGAATCGCATCCTGGTTGCGGTCGCCGGGCATCCTTACGGCCCGAATGAAGAGCGGGGAATTTTTCGGTCAACCGATGGCGGCAAGACGTTTCAGAAAGTTCTCTACAAAGACGAGAACATCGGCGGCGCAGATGTGCTTTTCGATCCTCAAAACGCCGACATTGCCTATGCGGCTCTTTGGGAAGCGCGGCAGGGCCCATGGGAAAACGCCGCGTGGAATGGCACTGGCGGCGGAATCTTCAAATCAATCAATAACGGTAAAACGTGGCGTCAGCTTTCCGGCGGACTACCCGATGGAATCATTCAAGCGAACCTGGCAATTGCGCCGAGCTTAACGAAGCGTCTGTTCGCTTCCGTTGCCAATCCAACCGGAGTGAATCTATATCGCTCTGATGACGGCGGCGATACCTGGGCCATCGCGACGAAGGACACACGGCCTGCCTCGCGCATCGGCGGCGGCGATCTTTCCGTCCCCAGGTTCGATCCTAAGAATCCCGACGTCGTGTATGTCGCAACGACTGTCTCGTGGAAATCTACTGATGGCGGCAAGACGTGGTCAGCGTTTCGCGGCGCGCCGGGTGGTGACGATTATCAAAACGTCTGGATTAATCCGAACAACCCGGAAATCATCATAATGGCCAGCGATCAAGGTACGGTGATAACGGTCAATGGCGGAAAGTCATGGAGCACCTGGTACAACCAACCGACTGCGCAGCTTTATCACGTCAGCGCGGACAACGCTTTTCCATATCGATTGTGCGGAGGCCAACAGGAGAGTGGTTCGGCCTGCGTTTCCAGTCGAGGCAACGACGGCGAGATTACTTTTCGAGACTGGCATCCGGTCGGCGCTGAAGAATATGGTTATGTCGCCGCTGATCCTCTCGATCCTGACATCGTCTACGGCGGCAAGCTCACGCGTTACGATCGGCGCACCGGACAGGTCCAGAACATCATGCCCCGGCCGTTTCGCTCGGCTGAGTTTCGGGTGGTCCGCACTCAGCCGGTGATCTTCTCCCCGGTTGATCCGCACCTGCTCTTCTTCTCTGCAAACACACTCTGGAAAACAAGAGACGGCGGGCGAGAGTGGGACCAGATAAGTCCGGATTTAAGTCGTAAGACGTTCGAGGTTTCTGAAACGGTCGGCAAGTTTCGTTCGCAACCAACGGCACAGCCAACGCAGCGCGGCGTGATCTACACGGTCGCGCCCTCGCCGCTGGATGTGAATCTGATTTGGGTCGGGACTGACGATGGCTTGATCCATCGCACGACCGATGGAGGAGCGCACTGGACCGATGTAACTCCAAAACAACTGAAGCCCTGGCAGAAGGTCTCTCTTATCGACGCCGGTCACTTTGATAAGAACACTGCCTACGCTGCCGTCAATACTTTGCGGCTTGACGATTTGCGCCCGCACATTTATCGCACCCATGACGGAGGAGCGACCTGGACCGAAGTAACCGCCGGACTTCCCATCAACGAAAACACAAACGTGGTCCGTGAGGATCCGGAAAGAAAAGGGTTGCTTTTCGCAGGCACCGAACGGGCCGTCCACGTTTCGTTTGACGACGGCGATCACTGGCAGTCACTGCGACTCAACATGGGCGCTAGCTCCGTTCGGGACTTGATCATCAAGGGCGACGACTTGTGCGTCGGGACTCACGGGCGAGGCTTTTGGATCCTCGATAACATTACGCCGCTACGACAGGTGCAGACGTCTCTAACAAAAGCGCCTGCAGTTCTGTTTCGTCCGCAGACGGCTTTGCGTGTTCGCTGGAACCTGAACACTGACACGCCGCTCCCGCCAGACGTCCCGGCGGGTGAGAACCCGCCCGACGGCGCGATGATCGATTATTACCTCGGCGCCGGAACATCCGGACCGGTGTCACTCGAGATTAAAGATGAATCGGGCAACATCGTACGGCGTTATTCGAGCGCCGATCCGTTGCCGACACCAAATCCAACTCTTCCCATTCCGCCTTACTGGCTGAGACCGCCTCAACAGCTTGCCGTAGCTCCCGGAATCCACCGTTTCCTTTGGGACCTGCACTACGCTCCGGTGCCTGGCGAGGCGCCGCAGTATCCCATCGCGGCTGTGTTTCGTAACACCGCGCCGGCGCCCACATCACCATGGGCCATGCCGGGAAAATACACCGTAGTGCTGACGGTGGGAGGAAAGAGTTACGAGCAGCCGTTGACAGTGGTGATGGATCCGCGTGTTAAGACTTCAAATGCGGATC
>JBKPNH010000101.1:0-5861 GCA_046732535.1 Acidobacteriota bacterium | reverse complement strand
GTCAGGCCGCGGGCGAATGCACAGACCAGCGATGATGTTTCCCACCCCACTCAACATCGGTATAAATCCGAATCCCCACAACATCCTGACGACCGGATCGATCTCGAACGGAATCCTGGCGATGACTTCGGGTGGCAGCTTCAACACCAGCGCCGCCGATAGATAGTAAAGAAAGATCGTCAAACCGGCGCCCGAGAACAGTGAAACAATGCCCTTGGTGATCTTGTCTTCGCGTCGTTCCTGTGGCGTCTTCTTCTTTCTCAGACTGATCAGCGGCCGGCTGGCGTCCCGCCGCCGGCGGCGTTTATCTCGCGGTGTTTCCTGCGGTGAAATCTCCGAAAGCTCCTGGCTCATGCGATCGATCGCGCGCGAGACTTCCTCGGTTACCTGATCGACATTGAGGCCCTTGACCATCTCTTTGAGCTTGGGCAAAGGACCGCGATCACTCCTCGCAATCGCCTCGCTGAGCGCCACCGCCTTGCCGATGACTTTGAGGTTAGCGCCGCAAATACGACAGTACTGCGTCGACTGGTATTCTGTTCCGCATTGTGGACAGTACATTGGTTTTTATCCGTGTTGAGAAACGTACGTGAAATTGATTTAGTTCCGTCGTTACTCGTAACTCAATGCTTCAACAGCGTCCTGGCGAGCGGCGCGCAGGGCGGGATACAAGGCGCCGATACTGCCACCCAGTAGCCCGACGCCGAGCGCGACCAGCACCCAACGCAGCTCGATCTCGATCGTCAGGCTCGTCGTTCGCATCACCGCAAACTGCGCCAGCAACGCCAGGCCGACGCCCACCGCGACGCCGAGAAAACTGACGATGATCGCCTCCTGCTCGATGACCCACGCAATCGACGCCTTCGACATCCCCAATGACTTGAGTATCCCGATCTGCCGCGTACGCTCCGTTACAGTCGTATACATCGCGAGCAGAATCACCAGCATACTGATCGCCGCTGCAACACCAACGACAACCTTAATGAAGACGTTCAATGCCGGCACGCCACTGGCATAGAGCTCTGGAAGGTCGCGAGTGAAGACGAGTTGATCGTCAGGGAAGCGTTGCAGAATCGTCGCCGCGACCTCGTCCTGTTTCGCCGGATCTGTACACGCGATCAGAATCGCGGACGCGCGATTGTCAGCGCCCTCCTGTTCCTGCATCGTCGACAACGGGATCTTGATGCGTCCACCGCCCGGCGGTTCGTAAACGCCGACGATGCGAAACGGGCGCTGAAAGAGTTCGACCGTGTCGCCAATCTTCACCTTCCGCCGTTCCTTCCATTCCGGATCCACGATCGCCTCGTCGCCTGATTCCAGTTTTCGGCCTTCGCGAATCATGATGCGCGCGATGTTGGCGTACTCGTCATAGATGATGCCGTCGATCAATCGTTGACCAAATCCGGAATCACTCTTGTCGAGCGCCTGTCCAACCGGCGTCGCGGCCCTGACGCCGGGGACGGCCGCCAATTCAGCCGCGTGTGCGACGGGCAGTCGAAACTCCGACGCTCCAAGCCCGATCGAACCGGAAGGGCGGATCATAATCTCCGCGCCGATGTTCGATTCTCTGCGTCCGCGTTCGTGTAAGACGCCGCGCGAGAGCCCCACTGTGAAAACGATTAGCAGCACGCCCACGCCAGTGCCGAGAATGCTTACGGCCGTGCGCGCAGGTCGATGAAAGATGTTTGAGAGTACGAGACTGTCCATAAGACGTTGTAACCGCGGGCTCCGATCCAAAATTCGGCGCCACGCATTCGGAAGCGTGCGCCAGGTAAGCACCAGCAGGCCGGCAGAGGTCCAGGTAACGATCGCGGCTTTGCGTACGAGCGCCAACGCAAGACCCGCGGCGGGCGTAAAGCCGAGACCCTTTTGCAGGATCACCTCAGTGCCGCCCTCGTAAACGCCGATCGTGCCGGGAACAAAAGCGAATACGGCGTTGATGACCTTTGTTAACGACTCGATGATGTAAGCCTGGGCCACCTGCGTTTCAAAGCCCAGCATTTGAAGAGCGAGATAAACTTCAGTGACGCTGGCCACGTGCGCCAGCAGGTTGCACGCGATCATCAAGAAGAATGCGCCCGGATGATGTTTGTAGAAGTCGTAGACCTTCTGCTCGAGATGGTAGATGTGATGACGCCGCTTGAGTATCACCTTTGGGCTCAGCCTAAGTTGCGCCAGGCGATCGATGACCCACGTCAGCAGCATCACGCGGCGTTTCGCGGCGATCGCGGCGATCAGGATTCCCGAGGCTGCGATGGCAGCGATGCCGAGCAGCACGAGGTTGACTTCGCGCGGCAGCGGATATCGTACGAGCATCACGACTGCGCCACTCAATATGAAGAAGACGACTGAGAGGTTGTAAAGCAGGTTATCGACGACGAGCGCTGGTACGCCGTAAGTCAGCGGCACTCGTTTTCTCAGCAGCGCAACTTTAGTCGCCTCGCCCAGCAATGGACCGGTGAACGTGAGAAAACTTATCGCTTCGCCACCGAGTCTCGCCGCAAACGCCTGCCGGAAAGTGATGCGCCTGTGTTCCGCCGGGACTGCCGCGCGCATCGAGATCGTGCGCAGCACATGACGCAGCCCGCTGAGACCGACGATCACGAAGAAACCGAACCCGATTCGGAGCAACGCGTCGAAAAGCGGCTGGACGCCGACGCGATTGATCACGTAGATGAGAAGGAGGAGACCTAAGAGGAACGCGATGCCCTGGAGCCAGAAGATGTAGCGGCGCGAGTTGTTGGTTGGAGAAGCGTCCGGTGCTTCGGCGAGTTCTTCTGCGTCGGCAGTTTGCCAGTTGTCAGTTAACTCTTCTGTCGATTCACTCAAGGCGCTGCATTCACTCCATTTGCCGAGATGTTCTTTTTGTCCGGACCGTTGGGCAGCAGCTCCTTCACAACGCGTCCGGGAAAGTGTCTGAATCCTTTGTCCCAAAGTTTCGGAACGGGACTGTTATCATCGCGTAAATCGCCCGTTAGTGCCAGCAGAGTCGGCATGAAACTGAGGCTGTCGTATGGAGTGTCGATGGTGAACGCCTGTGGAATCCTGGTGTTCGCGCCGCCGGCGATCATGAAAACAGAGTGCGTGGACATGCGGAAGAACGAGCCATGATTGCCGCCGGGATTAAATCCACGCACGTCGAAGTTCCAGTGATCATGCGCGACGATCAGCATGTCAGCCTCGACGAGCTCACGTTTGCGCCGCGCGTAATTGCGCATCACTTTGGCGTCGTCGCTCAACGTGGCATCGTTCGTCGATAGCCGTTCGTTAGGATGACGCGCAAGTTCTTCGTGCAGACCGATGAAGCCGTTGGAATACCTCGTTTGATGAAGTGCTGCCAGCCATTCAACGTCTGTGTGCCATTGATTCAACCACGCCGCGCGGTTCGCATCAGGCACGACAAGTTTTGGATCCTCGAACATCTGTAACGGCAGACCGGTTTGCCAGTCAATCAACTTGAATTGCAGCTTGCCCGCGGCGTCCTGCCTGAGATTGCTTATCGGCACATAACGAAGACTCAACTGGCCGTTCCCATTTGTGCGCGAAAGCAGCAGCGCCTGACTGTCCGCACCGGCGCTGATCCAAATGACGTCTTCGTCGACGTCGCGCTCGCCGATTAGCGGCAGTACGAGATCACGTGAAAGACGCGTCGCGATCAGATCGATGGGCCGATTAATTATTCCGCGCTGAACGTTGTTGCGGACCGTCACGCCGTGAAGCAAAGCAAAGTAGTCGATTCGCAAAAAACTCTTTTCGAAGTCGAGTGAACCGTCGCCGTTAAGAACCAGTCCGTTCGGCGCAAGACCGGCCACGTAGTTTTGGAGTTGATGGATCGAGTTACGGTCGCCCATCGACTCTTTCGGGATAAACTCGCGAATCTTGAGTTTCGCCGGTGCAAACAGCTCTTGCGACAGCGAGAGCAGGTTGTTCATTGTCTGCGCGTAATAGGTGTACTCGCGTTGCTCGGCTTGCCAGCGATCGAGTTGTACGAAGATGCGCTTGGCGGCGTCGTCAAGTCCCGCGTTTTGCTGTTCTTTAGTGAACTTCTTCGGTTGCGCCTGCCAGAGTTTTCGCTGTTGTTCGATCGCGACGTTAAGCGCGCCCAACTCTTTGCTCAGCTCGTCCAATTTGCGTTGCCAATCCACGCGCCGTCTTTCAATCGTCGCGAAGAACGCGTCGGTCACGGCTTTGCGGATTTCAGGTCGCAGATCGTTGCGTTGAAGCTGTTGCAGCAGGATGTGTAGCAGGTTGAGATCGCTATCGCGGAGGTGTACTGAGGCGCGCTCGTTGCCGTCGAAGTCGAGCATGGCCGTCGGGTAGACGGTGCTTTCGCCTTTCAGGTAGTAGGAGTCGTCGGTCGTAGTCGTGATCAGCGGCACCAGCGGATTGACGCCTTTGATCGAATAATCGAGCATTAGCCGGCGTTTGGTGATGACGTGATGGCCGCCGCCGGCAGGGCTGCCGAGCAGTTTTACGAGATTGTATCCCTGGCTGTAGACCTTATCGTCAGTGTTGAAGCCATGATCGGAGACGAGAACGAACGCCGTCTCGTTGGCCTCCGGCGTTTTTTGTATCGACGTCCAGACCTGACCGATAACGGCATCCATCTGTTTCAGCACGTACGTCTGCGATTGTTTGTCGTTGTTGTGGTGGGCGATGTGGTCGAAGTCGGGCATGAAGAGGTCCATGTACTTGACCTTCGGATTGCCCAGCTTCTGAATCAGATCTCTGACTAATTGGTCTGTGACGACGTTGCGAAACTCCAAACCCATCGTCCATTCATCAAAAAGTTCTTTGGGATTTCTTAAAAACTTATTTTGCAGACCGCTTTGGAGCATGGCGTAACGCGGGCCGCCGCGCACGAAAAGCGAAAACGTCATGTATCGTTCGTCATGCGCGTAGGCGTCCGCGAGCAGCGGCAAGCCGAGGGAGTCGAGGATTTCCACAGCCGGCATATCTATGCGCGAGCCGACGATCCCGCCGACGTAGAGTGGAAAGAAGTTCAGGTAATCGTAAGAACGAAGCGTGTAACGGTCGAACTCGACATTACCTTTGATCTGCAAGTGCTGGCCGGTTTCCAGCAAAGACCACGAAGGCGCCGACAGACTCATGCCGCGGACGTAGAAATTCGATAGGCGTGAGCCGCGCTGATAGAAGATATGATCGATCCACGGCAGCACATTTTTGCCTGACTGCGGATCGCGTTGCCGCGCGAGACGGTCCACAGCGTCGTAGGGAAGACCGTCACACTTGATGATGACCAAGCGTTTGGGCTGTGCGATCGCAGAAGAGTACGCGACCAGCAGCAACACAAAGGCAGCCAGTAGGAACGTCCGACGATTCATGATCAGGGCTGGCCGGTTGCGATTGTTGGAGCGCCGCCGATCGTTGCAGCTATTGGCTGAGCTCGCCGGCCGCCGCGGAGGTACTCGTTGGCGAGCTCGCGGAGGGTTTGCTCGACGTCGTTGTTTTGGGAGATTCGAAGCAGTTCGTTCTTTGCTTTGGAGCTGCGGATGCGCGAGAGGCCGTCCAGACACACGCGCCGTGTCTCATCGTCTTTGGTCCGGGCGAAGATCCGCGCAGTAGCGGTCGCGGCGTTGCTGCCCGCTTGATCGCCGTGGTCCGCGATGAATTGCACCGATTCCTTCACGTCGCTCAGGTTCCAGGTGATGTCGACTTCGGTGCTCGACTTCGCGATCTGCTGCAAGAATCTGGTGTGATACTGAAGCCGCCGAGCGATATCGAGTCGATCGTCCATATCGACTGTTCGCTCTTCACGATGGACGTACTTGCCGAACGTGAGCACGTTCAGAACTCGAAACGCGACCTGTGCTTTCGTTCCATGTTCAAGCGGCGTCATC
>JBKPNH010000100.1:0-21966 GCA_046732535.1 Acidobacteriota bacterium | reverse complement strand
TTATTATCTGGCTTCGTTCGGGCGCCAGGATCTGAAGTCGCAGGCGATCTCGTCACGCGAGTTTGACGTGCGTTCCGTCGCGGGACCGGTTTACGTTATCGTACAGCGCGGCCGCACCTATTTTGAAAACCGAGACGAGTTGGAATACGTGCGGGCCAACTTCGAACGAATTCATGAGGTGAAGATCGACGGCGTCACAGCCGTCGAAGTATTTGTAAATCATCAGCCACATTGAAAAACCGAAAACTCTCGCCCGTACTCCAGTCGCTGATCATTCTCGGCATTTTGCTGACACTCGTTCTCGTCGCGCACAGCTTCGCGCCCGAACGAGTGCAGATCACGATCCTCGGCACGACCGATCTGCACGGCAACATCAATCCCATCGACTACTACACCAACAAAGCGGACAACCGCGGCCTCGCCAAAGTCGCGACTCTCATCAACCGCGTGCGCAAGGAACAGCCGAACGTTCTGCTCATTGATTCAGGCGATACGATTCAAGGCTCGCCGCTCGAATCGTTCCAGAGCCGCAAAAACAACGTGCGCACGGACCCGATGATGTTGGTGATGAACTCGCTCAACTACGACGCGATGACTGTCGGGAATCACGAGTACAACTTCGGTCTCAAAGTGCTGGAGAAGGCCCGAGGTGAAGCGAAGTTTCCCTGGCTCTCGGCAAACACCTACGACAAAGCGACGAAGAAACCGCATTACAAACCGTACATCGTCAAGGACGTGGCGGGCGTGAAGATTGGCGTCATCGGCCTGACGACGCCTGGAGTTCCGAACTGGGACAACCCGCCGAACTACGCCGGGCTCGAGTTTCATGAGCCAGTCGCTGAAGCGCGCAAGTGGGTGACGGAACTGCGTACGAAAGAGAAGGTCGACGTCGTGGTCATCGCCATGCACATGGGCATCGGCGAAGATCTGCGTACCGGCGAACCGAATCCCGGACAAGTGCCGCACGAGAACGAAGCGGTCACGATCGCGAAAGAGGTGCCGGGAGTCGACGTCATCTTCATGGGCCATACGCATCGCGACGTTCCGTCGCTCTACATCAACGGCGTGTTATTGACGCAGGCCAACCATTGGGGACGCCATCTAGCTCGCGCCGATCTGTATCTTCAGAAAGATCCGAATGGGTGGCGCGTGTATGCAAAGTCAGCGCGTACAACTCCTACTGACGATCGCGTCGAACCTGATCCGGAAGTCGTGAAACTTGCCGAGCCTTACGATCGACAGACGCAGGAGTGGCTCGAGCGCGTTATTGCACAGTCGCCTGAGGAGTTGACTGCCGAGGATGCGCGCTTTCGCGATACCGCGATCCTCGACTTGGTCCAGAAGGTGCAGCTCGATGCAGGTAAGGCGGACGTGTCGATGGTGGCGAGCTTCAATCAGCAGGCGCGGATCGACAAAGGACCGGTGACGGTGCGTGACATCACCGAGCTTTACGTTTACGAAAACACGCTTGCCGTTTTGGAAGTGACGGGTCAGCAACTGAAAGATGCGCTGGAGCACTCGGCGAAGTATTTCAAGACGTACGAGCCCGGCAAGTCGCTGCAGGAACTGATCGACGAGAAGATTCCTGCTTACAACTTCGACGTCGCCGAGGGCGTTACCTATCGAATCGACATCACGAAGCCGATTGGCAGTCGTATTCAGAACCTTCGTTTCAAAGGGGAGCCGCTGTCGCCTACGCAGAAGCTTCGACTTGCGACCAACAACTATCGAGTCAACGGCGGCGGCGGGTACACGATGTACCAAAACGCCCCGGTCGTTTATCGATCGAGCGAGGAGATTCGCGAGTTGATCATCGACTGGCTGGAACGTCACAAGACGGTGCCGGCCACCGCGACGAACAATTGGCTCATCGTCTCACAAACAAAAACCGCGGTTAGGCATCACAAATAAAAACAAAACAAAGCGGCAAGGGCGGAGGATTTGGGCTTGCCGCTTTGTTTTCTGGCGGGCGGGGGTGAGAAAGTTTACGAGGTTTTTTCATTCACAACCCACAGCAAGTTGTTCATGACCCCGCCCCTAAGTTTTACCCCTTGTTCTCGTTGTCAATTGTTAACGCGTTATCCCCACGAAAATTCCCTCAAATATTTTTTCGGTGTAGAATCTCCTGCAAAGTCGCCCGCTTCACACAGCACTCGCTCGACAGAAAGAGATAATAAATGACGGCTCATTCCTCTGAAGCCATCACTCAGCTACTCGAAAAATGGAACCAGGGTGATGACAAGGCGCTCAACCAGTTAATGCCGCTGGTTTACGAACCACTGCACCGCATCGCCGAGAACTACCTGCGACGTGAGCGGCGCCAACACACGCTGCAACCCACAGCGTTGGTCAACGAGTTGTTCCTGAAGTTCTTCGATCAACACAGTATGAGCTGGCAAAACCGCGCGCAGTTTTTCGGCGTCGCGGCGCAACTGATGCGACGCATCCTCGTCGACCACGCACGCGCTCACTATTCCTCTAAAAGAGGCGGCGACCGTCTGGCGGTGTCGTTGAGAGACGTCCCGGCTTTCGGCGCTCAGCCCGACGCCGACCTGCTGGCCCTGCACGACGTGCTGAATCGGCTCCAGGAGATCGATCCGGACCAGGCGCGCATTGTTGAACTGCGCTTTTTCGGCGGACTCACGATCAAAGAAACAGCGGAAGTGATGCAGATCTCGCACGCCACCGTCGAGCGAGAGTGGCGCACAGCCAAGGCCTTTATAAAACGGGAACTTACGAGGGTCGATAAATCGCGGTGAGGCATTTCGGCGATGCTTTTCGCGTTATAGTCAGGCATCGTTGCAACAGTTAGAGCCTCTCAGGAATGACATGATCACCCATGACAAGTGGCAGCGTATAAAAGAGATCTTCCAATCCGCTCAGGAACGAACGCCTGCCGAGCGCTTTGACTTTCTCAACGAGGTTTGCGGTGACGATCCGTCAATCCGCGAAGAAGTCGAAGCCTTACTAACTGCCGACGACAGCAACGAAGACTTTCTCAGCGCTCCCGCGTACGAATTTGCCGTCGGCATGCTGTCAGATGAGGAGCCCGAGGCAAGTGAGTTTCCAAACGGTCAAAAAGTCGGGCGCTACACCATTCTGTGTCCGTTGGGCTCAGGTGGCATGGGCCAAATTTATCTGGCCCACGATGACCAGCTTGACCGCAAGATCGCCTTGAAGATGATCGCGCGCGCGTTCGCCACTGACCCGCGCCGAGTGCTTCGTTTCCAACAGGAAGCTCGCGCCGCTTCAGCGTTGAATCATCCGAATGTCTGCGTAATCCACGAGACTGGAGTGACAGGGAACAACCGCCACTTCATCGCGATGGAGTACATCCAGGGAGTTACCCTGCGCGACAAACTCACCCGCGAACCGATCACGCCACTCGAATCATTGCACATCGCTCGTCAGGTGGCTGACGCTCTCGCCGCCGCTCACGCAGCAGGAATCGTCCACCGCGATATCAAACCCGAAAACATAATGCTTCGGCCCGACGGCTACGTGAAGGTACTGGACTTTGGTCTGGCTAAGCTCACAGAGGTATTGCTGGAACCGGAGCCGAGACTCGCAGTCAGCCAGGTTTCATCAAGTCTGCGCACCGAAGCGGGGACCTTGATGGGGACTGTGAAATACATGTCTCCGGAACAGTTGCGCGAGATGGAGCTGGATGAACGGACTGACATCTGGAGCCTCGGCGTCGTGTTGTACGAGATGCTCACGCGCACCACGCCATTCGAGGCCAAGACGCCCAACGGCACGATAGCCGCGATCGTTTCCCCTCATCCACCGGCGCTGGCCTTGTCGGAAAAACTGCCGGGCCGCTTTCGTGAGATCGTGGAAAAGGCGCTCGATAAAGAGCGGAATACTCGATACCAGTCAGTCACGATGCTCGCAAGAGATCTGAGCCTGCTGCAACGGGAACTGGAACGCGAAACCGATGATCGATTTGCGCCCACGCAAACCTTGCAGTGGTATCCGCCAGGGATCGAGACTTACAAAACGCAGACTACTACTTCGGGATCCGCAATATTCACGCGTCTGAAGTCGCAGGCGCTCTCGACGGCGGAGTTTCTCTTCAGCGAAATTAAGTCACACAAAACGGCGGCACTCTTTACCGGTCTGTCGAGTGTTCTGGCTTTGCTCGTCCTGCTACCGTTTTTACCGCGGTTGTTCAAGCCGTCCACTAACTCGGCCCGCGCTGTTCAGCAAGTCGACGAGCCTGTGCCGGCTGGGATAATGAAGCCGCAGAAGGCGCTCACTAATGACGGAACCTCCGTCCTTTCGGCAATTTCGCGCGATGGAAAGTTGGTAGCGCACGCAGAGGAGCAGGATGGAAAACAACGGCTAATGCTCACGAGCCCTGAGACCTTTGAGACTTCCGTCGTGGTACCTCCCGAAGAAGTACAATATGTTGGTGTTACGTTCTCACCCGATAACAGCTATCTGTACTTTACACGAACGGAGAAAGGCAGTTCCGGCATTCTCTACCGGCTCGCGCTTCGAGGGGCGCCGCCGGTAAAACTCAAAGAACGCGTCGATAGTCCCGTCAGTTTTTCACCCCAAGGCGATCGATTCGCTTTTGTGCGCTACTATGCTGACACCAATGAATTTTCCGTTCTCGTATCAGACATTGCAGCAACAGAAGAGCGAACCCTCGCAACGCGCAAAGCCAGCAACAGGTTTTCACTTTCCGGTTTGGCATGGTCTCCAGACGGAAGCTTCGTTGTATGTCCCGCAGGCCATTGGGACAAAGGCTTTCATATTGCTCTCATAGCCATTGATGTAAATACGGGGAAAGAACAACCGCTTGGAAATCGATCATGGGCGTCGGTTTCTCAGATCGCGTGGCAGGACGTGAGCGGTCTGATCATCAGCGCCAGAGAGCGAACGATGGCGCCGCATCAGTTGTGGCGAATCTCGTATCCGACTGGAGATGTTCAGAGATTGACCAACGATCTCAGCGAGTATTACGGCGTCAGCGTTAGCGGTGAAAAGATCATTACGCTAAAAACGGACTGGATCTGGTGGATGTGGCGCATGACACGCGATGGTTCGTCACCGTCCGCTGCGATTACTTCCGGAGTCGGAGAGGTTTCCGGGATTGCCTGGGCTGACATAGGCACGATTGTCTACTCGGCAATGGCCCAGGACCGGCTGAATCTCTCACGAATCAACCCCGATGGTTCGAATAAGGACCAGCTTACAGTCAATTCGGGCGACAACTACACTCCGGCGGCATCACCGGACGGAAAGTTCATTGTTTTCGCATCCAATCGCGACGGTGGGTTTGATATCTATCGTCTGAATATTCAGACAGGTAACGACATAAAGCAGCTAACCCAAACCGACGGCAATGCCTATCCGTCGGTCTCGGCCGATGCGTGGGTCGCGTATGACCATGTAGATGAGTTGGGACGGAGTGTATGGGCCGTCCGGCTTGAAGGTGGTGAACCCGTAAAGCTGAGTGATGGATATCGTATGCCTGTGTTCTCGCCCGATAACAAGCTGTTCGTCGCTCGTTCTCCGCTGAACTCAGGTACCGGAGATGTCGCCATCTTTTCAGCTAAGGGCGGGCCACCATTGAAACGCCTTAACATTCCCGTCATGGAGTGGCAGCGTCTGTATTGGCTGGACAATCACACGGTAAGCTTCATAAAAAACGTGAAGGACACTTCAAACATCTGGAGCTACGACATCCACACGGATAAGATGAAGCAACTCACGAAGTTCGACAGCAATCAAATTTTCGCCTACGCCTGGTCCCCTGACTATGAGCAACTTGTATGTCAACGAGGGGCGAGGCGTAGAAATGTGACAATGATTGGCAGCGAACAGTAATTCCTTATTTTTGTTCGCTGCCTGCGAAGAGAATGTGAGTCGGGGATCTGTTGGAACGAACTTTTCCTTCTTATCTTTATGCTGCTTTACTCTCTGACGACGCGAGATTAGTCTCTGATGACGTCGGATTAGTCTCTGATGGCCCCGGCTTAGTCTGTGACGGATCCCCTTCTCCCTCCCCTTCCTTTTTGAAGTTCACTCCACAGCCTGGCGGGTCGATCGAGGCGACAGTCTCGCTCGTGTAATACGCGCGTCTGAGTTCCATCTTAACCTCCTGGACCTGTGCGTCCGTAAGCACTCCTGCGCTTTGCAGCGCTTTAGTTAGCGCTTTAACAGCCATTAGGGAATGCCAATCGACGTAACAAAGCGCGCCGTTGATCTCACGTTGGCCTACATTGATTTCCTGCTGCGCTTCAATGAAGGTTTGCTGCGCTTCATTGAGCTTTTGCTGCGCTTCAATGATCCTCTTTAGTCCCTTAGTCTTTTGAGTAGCCATCAGTAGTCCTCCTGGGCCGGTGGCCCTTTAACTGGGTTGGTGAGTTGATCAGCTCTTGCACTTGATCGTGCCGCGCGTGGGAATCAAGCGCTGGATGCTGAAACGTCTTAAAAAGGCAATGGACTGGCTTCTCTTCAGCTAACAGCAGCAGGGGCTGCCCGCCGACTGACCTAAACCTCAAGCCTTGCCGCTGGTCCAAGAACCTCTGGGCGATCGTTCCTGCTTTTAGTACATAACGCGGAATTGAGTGGAGATTTCCCTCAAGGTGTGACAAAAAACAGAACAGCAACCCGGGGGCGTTGGGTTGCTGCTCTGTTTTGGGGAGAACAGCCAGCGACGAGTCCTGCGGCTCGTTCTTCGTTGGGCGGGCATCCGCTGCGCAGCTTTCCCGGCAAACCAGGGCTTCCTTCATCTGGTTTGCTTGAACCTGGAGTCGACTTCCTTCCAGTGCACCCATTGCTTTGCTACTCTCGTGCCACATTGTTTGGAGCCAAAAGCTCTTAAAATCTGTAGAATTGACGCTCAACGTTCCGCATCAGGCTATCCGATCGGATAGCCGTGTTATCTATTCGGATAGAGCGCACGGTTTCATCATGAGCCCACGACTAGCCGCGATCGCAGGCAAACTAAAAGGGGCGATCTTCAACATCAGCGACGACTCGCTCGTCATCGGTCGTGAAACTGCGGCGAATCTATGCATCGCCGACGCGTCCGTGTCGCGCCGTCACTCCAAGATCGAGAAAGAGGAAGATCGTTTCGTCATCACTGATCTCGAAAGTCTCAACGGCACGTTCGTCAACGATCTGCCGGTGAAGTCTCGCGTCCTCCAACACGGCGACCGTCTAAGAATAGGTGACTCGCAATTCGTATTTCTTACCCACGAAGGTGAAGCCGCTTCGCGTTCGAGCGAAGTGAATCTCGACGCGGCGCAGGTAGTGAGCGGGCCGACGTTGCAGATCCGCATGGACGACGCGGTTTATCTGATGGCGCGCGACCTTAGCGCGTTGATGAAGATCAGCACGAGCATCAATGCGATCCGAGGTCTGGAGGATCTGTTGCACCGGTTGCTCGAGCTGCTCTTCGAAGTCGTTCCGGCGCAACGCGGCGCGATCCTTTTGACGACTAGCGATTCACTCGACTCGAGTTTCGTATTCGGGCTCGATCGCGTCAGCGGCAAAGACAAGGCAGTTAACGTGAGCCGGACGATCGCGCAGCAGGTGTTAAGAGACGGTGTGGCTCTTCTCGCGAACGATCCGGCAACCCAGCCCATTCTTTCGACTGATAGCGTGATCCAGGCGCGCACGCGCTCCGTGCTGTGCGTGCCGCTCGTGATGATCGATCATAAGCTGGGCGTGCTTTACCTCGACACGACAATCGCCGGCGATCAATTCAACAGAGATCATTTACAGCTTGTCACTGCGATCGCCGGCATCGCCGCCGTCGCCATTGAAAACGCGCGCCACTTCGAGTGGCTGCAAACTGAGAACGAGCGCCTGCTCGCCGATGTCAACATCGAGCACAACATGGTTGGCGAGGGCGCGGCGATGCAGCGCGTCTATCACTTCATCTCGAAGGTGGCCCCCACTGACTCGACCGTGCTGATTTCCGGCGAGAGTGGTACGGGAAAAGAACTGGCCGCGCGGGCGATGCATCGCAACAGCAAACGCGCGCAGAAACCGTTTATGGCGGTCAATTGCGCGGCGCTGACGGAGTCGCTGCTGGAAAGCGAATTGTTTGGTCACGAGAAAGGCGCGTTCACGGGAGCGTTTTCGCAGAAGAAGGGAAGGCTCGAGGTTGCCGACGGCGGCACTGTTTTTCTCGACGAGATCGGTGAGCTGTCCCCGGCGTTGCAGGTGAAGTTGTTGCGCGTGTTGCAGGAGCGGGAGTTTGAGCGCGTCGGTGGGACGGTGACGATCAAGGTCGATTTGCGAGTGATTGCGGCGACGAATAAAAACCTCGAAGACGCGATTGAAGCGGGTGAGTTTCGGCAGGATCTTTACTACCGGCTGAATGTTGTGTCGCTGGAGATGCCTGCGCTGCGTGAGCGTCGTGAAGACATCATGCTGTTGGCGAGTTACTTCGCCGACAAGTATGGGACGAAGTGCAATCGGAAGCTGGTGGGAATATCGGCTGATGCGCGCGCGTGCTTGACTGCTTACGACTGGCCGGGGAATGTGCGTGAGCTCGAGAACGCGATTGAACGAGCGATCGTGTTGGGCACGACTAACGTGATTCTTCCGGAAGACTTGCCCGAGGCTTTACTGGAACGTGAGGCGTCGGCAGTGCAGTCGACGATGGGTTATCACGAGGCGGTTACGCAGACTAAGAAGCAGATCATCTTGAAAGCTATCGAGGAAGCGAAGGGCAACTACACCGAAGCCGCCAAACTCCTCGGCGTGCATCCTAACTATCTTCACCGCCTCATCCGCAATTTAAATCTGCGGGCCCAATTAAAAACCTCGACGTGAATATGATAAGGTAAGCGCCCATGAGTGAATGGCAGACTGAAGAAGAATTCAGACAAAACCTGAACACACAGTTTCGCGTTTTAGTTGATCTAGAGACACCGAAGCCGATCGACCTCACACTCGTCGGCGTCGAGTCGCGGCCCAGCCAGGCTCATGAAGAGGCCGGCATGGAACGCTTCTCCGTCTTCTTTACGAGCTCGCCCGAGTTTCTACTGAACCAGAACATCTACCGGCTGGCCCATCCGCAGATGGGTGAGTTCGAGCTGTTTCTCGTGCCGATCGCACAGGACACAGACGGGTTTCGTTACGAAGCGGTCTACAACTACTACAAAGAAGCGAAAACAGATCAAGCCGGCGGCTGAAGATCCTTACGACGAGGCCGACTGCGTCTGGCCGGGCACCCACTGCATGTGCTTGTACCCGCCTAGATCCTCAATGGTCGTAAACCCGAGCCGTTCGTAAAACCGGTGCGCGTTGTCGTTCAGCACGAAGACCATGTGACGCAGCGGCTTGTTCACCTGCGTCGCCTCAGCCATCAAACGTCGCAGCAGTATGGTCCCGACACCGCGATTCTGAAATTGCGCCATCACCGCGATGTCGAGTAACCGTATCTGCTTGTCGTCGATCCCGATCCATATCCTTCCCGCGGGAACGCCGTCCACAAGAATGACGTCGTAACGGGCGTCCGGAAAGCGCGTTTGATACTCCTTCTGTTGCATTTCAAACTGCCAGCGAATGAAGGCGTCTTTCTGTCCTTCTTCCCACGGCACCTGGGCCAACTCCGCGGCGCGCGTGCCGGCATAGACTGAGATCAGAAACTCCTTGTCGTCGGCCGTCACGGGACGCAGTGAAACCTTATCGGGAGATGTGTGGGTATTTGATTCGCTCATTGGATAGGTCGGTTGAGTTGATGGTCTTTGTGTAATTACTGAAGGTGATTGATCACGGCGTCGTAGTAGAGATCTCCCTCGTTCGTCTTGCGCTTTGTCAGAAACAGGTCGAACTCTCCAAGCGCCGGGTGCTTTATCGTATGAATTGACGTGAACGGCGGCAACTCGTCGGAAGCCTTGAACGTCAACGAGAACGATTTCGTTTCACGCGTGCGGCTCGTTAACCTGGCTGACGCCTTGAATCCCTCGACTCTGATCAGGCGCAATTCGATCATCTCACCGCGTGCGTTCGGCGCCTGAAATATACCATTGACATAGGGTTTGAAAGTCTCTTCACGGAAGAAGTAGACGGGGTCTTTCTGGGCCTCGAGCGGAACTGGAGAACCGGGAGGTATTCGTCCTATTTCGTTCTTTTGTTGTTGACCAAGACTGATGCGGGAGCTGGCTAATAACAACGTGACTGAGACGACTGAACACAGTCCGTCTCTCAGGAAGCTGCGACGTGAAAGCGGCATTAGATTTTTCTCCTGGGCCTAAAGGTAAGTGCCTCGTAGACCGTAGTTTATCTTCACTTATTTGTACCTGCCAAGGATATTTTCGTAGGAAGGTAATTCGGCGGGAATGCTGTATCTCAGGGGTGTTCAGCGACACCCTTCGCAGGGGGTAAAAGCTCAATCCCTGCTGAGTTCCAGAAAACGACTGAAAATTCTTTCTCACTGGCGTCCCGCTAGCGGGAAACACAGAGAAAAACTTAACTTGCCGGTTTGATGGTGGTGTTTGGGGGCGGTTCTCGCGTTAGAGAGCGTAGAGGATCCGAACACGGCCGTGTGTAGGATTTAGTGAAGACGAGGTGGGCAAAACGTTATATCGAGTTCAGATCGTTTGAAGGGCAAAAGGTTTCGTACATCTGGCCCACTCCGAAGTTCTACGGAGGACCATTTTATAACTTGTAATTCCGGTGGACGCAGGCTAGAATCCCCCCCGCTTCAACTGAAGATCTTCAGATCTCCACAAGCAGGGGCTATGCTCTGTCCTCCCGAAACGCTCAAACTTAATTGAGACAATTCGGGCCAATAATCAAACTTCGACAGCCCAGATACCAATCTATCCTGTTGTCACGAAGTGAAGTTTTCTAATTTCCTTTAGGAGGAGACATGTCGGAACCTTTCCTTAGCGAAATCAAGATCGTCTCATTTAATTTCCCCCCCAAGGGATGGGCGTTGTGCAATGGTCAGCTTTTGCCGATAAACCAAAACCAGGCGTTATTCGCCTTGCTTGGCACGACCTATGGCGGCAACGGCCAGACCAATTTCGCCTTACCAAACCTTCGCGGCCGAGTGCCGATTCATATGGGTAATGGTCACACGTTGGGAGAAGCGGCAGGCTCGACTTCGGTGACCATTAATATCCAACAGTTGCCGACGCACCTTCACATCCTTCAGGCAACGTCGAACACCGCGAATACCAATGCACCAGACAGCACTACGCTGCTTGCAGGCAGTGCTCCCAATGACCTCTACAATGGACCTGCTAACCTTTCGCCGTTGATCGCGACTACCGTTACTTCAGTTGGCGGAAGCCAGCCACACAACAACATGATGCCCTACCTGACGCTGAACTTCATCATCGCTCTGCAAGGCATCTTCCCATCGCAGAACTAAAGGAGGAACGAAAATGTCACCATATGTAGGTGAAATCAGAATGTTCGCAGGCAATTTCGCTCCGAATGGCTGGATGTTCTGCGAAGGGCAGACGCTCCCTATTTCGGAGAATGAGGTACTCTTTCAGCTTATCGGGACCACTTACGGAGGGGACGGCGAAGAGACATTCAATCTCCCAAACCTCGCCAGCCGAGTTCCGATCCACATGGGAACTGGACCAGATGGCACCACCTATCAGATCGGTGAGATGGCGGGCACTGAACAAGAGACGCTGACGACCCAGCAAATTCCAAATCACACGCACCCGATGCTTGGATCTTTAGACCCGGCCGGCCAACAGGCTCCAAAGGATAACGTCGTAGCGAAATCGACGCAGGTTGATCTTTACATCAACGCCCAACCGCAGGATCAGATGAACAACCAGGCAATCAGCCCTGCCGGCGGCAGTCAGCCGCATGAAAATACGCAGCCGTTCCTCTGCATCAATTTCATTATCTCGCTCTTCGGAGTGTTCCCCAGCCAGACCTAAAGGAGAAGAAAATGTCTGACCAATTCGTAGCGGAAATCCGAATCTTTCCTTTCAACTTCCCCCCAACGGGCTGGGCGTTTTGTGACGGGCAACTCATGCCGATCTCCCAGAACACGGCACTATTTTCCTTGCTCGGAACCACCTATGGTGGGGACGGTAAATCGACCTTCGCGCTCCCCGATCTGCAGGGCAGCGCACCCATGCAGCCCGGCCAGGGGCAGGGGCTCAGCCTTCGCGACCTCGGCGAGATGTCAGGAGTCGAGAGCATTACGCTACTCCAGAGCGAGATTCCAGTCCACGTACACGGCCTTATGGCCGCTGGCGCCGACCCGGCGGAGTCGAACGTCTGCACAAATTTCGCCCTGGCTCGATCAAAAAACGGTAACGCTTACTCGAACTCGCTGGCCGTTACGCCGATGGCTTTCCAGGGATTGCCCCCGGCCGGAGGCGGATTGCCGCACAACAACATGCAGCCCTATTTGACCCTTAACTTCTGTATCGCGCTTCAAGGCATTTTCCCGCAAAGACCATAGTTGAGGAATATCGATGCCATTGAACGTTTTTGACCTATTGGCAAAAAACCGGCTCGCAACCGAGCCGACTTGCGCTAGAATGGCGGTCCCAGCCGACCGCCATTTCAGGCGCGTCGTAAAATGTCGTAAGCAGTCCTAAACAATCTTTACGGGTCCCTCAAAAGACTCGCCTGTTCCTTGCAATAATCACGAGTTGGGTCAACTTCGCATTCGCGCTACTCGGGCGCTAATACGAAGTTGACGCCCAGCTAAACTAATCACAAGTCCGAACCCAGGAGATAGCCCGATGCGACCCCATCACTCACTCAATATAACTAGACGCGATATCAATGTATTTATCGCCTGTCTGCTCTCATTCGCGCTTTTGATGATGCCGTTTGTTCCCGTAGCGGCAGCCGCGAGTCGGGGGTCGGAACGGCAATCACGATTAACCCGTGACAAGTCGTCGCAAGCGTCGACGGCGGTGAATGTCTCTGCTGCGAATGCGCCACTCCCCGCGCCCGCACCCGAGCCATTCGCGGCTGTCATAACGGCTAGTAAAGCAGCCGTGCTTATCAACGACGACGGCGACAACAAAGCGGATCCTGAGGTGAGTCCCAACCCGGAGAAGATCGAGTACACGGTAACGGTCACCAACACCGGGACGAACGACGCCACCGGCGTGACCTTCAACGACACGCTCGACCCGCACACCTCGCTCGTTCTCGGCTCCGTGAATACGCAGCCGATCGCCGATCCTGATACCTATGCCGCAAGCGGCAACATCCCGATCACTTTGGCGGCGCCAGGCGTGCGCACAAACGATAGAGATCCGGACACGGGAGACAACACCGGCCTGACGGTTACGAAGGTGCAGGGAGCCGGCGCCAATGTCGGCGTCGCTACGGACACCACCGCAGCCGGCCGAGGTGGAGTAAAGGGCTCGGTAACATTGAACAGCGACGGCGGCTTCACCTATGAACCACCTCCCGGTTTTGAAGGCGCTGACACGTTCACGTACGAAATCAGTGACGGAACCAAGACCGATACCGCCACCGTCACGATCAACATCAGCGGCATGGCGTGGTTCATCAGCAACAACGCCGGCGGTTTGAATCGTGGAACATTCAGCAATCCATTCACGACGATTGCTTCGTTCAATACGGCGAATGCCGGTACTGGAGTCGCCCCCGATCCGAAGAATGGCGACACCATTTCGTTGCGCACCGGCACCGGCACCTACAGTGAAGTGGACGGCGTCAATCTGCGCGCGCAGCAAAAGCTGATCGGTAATGCGGTCCAGTTCAACACAGTGTTCACAGCCGCGGCCAACAGCAGTTCTGCCTATACAACTTTTGCAGGCGCGACAGCCGCGGCTCCGAACATCGTGACGAGTGCCGGCAACGGCGTTGACCTCTCGACCGACAACACGGCGCGCGGTTTCAACGTCGGCAATACACCTGCTTTCTTCAAGATCAACGGCGGTGCGGTTGGATCGCCAATCATCAATACGGTCGCCCTTACAGGAACTGGCGGCGCGCTCAACGTATTCACCAGCGGCGCGTTCGGAGCGAACGTCACGTTTTCCACGCTCGAATCGACCAGTTCACCAGCAGCGAACTTAAACCTCGTGAACGTCACCGGCACGCTCGGCATCAGCGGTGCCGGCACTGGTCTGTCGAATAGTGCGGCAGCCTCGGCGGCGGTTAACGTCAGCGGCGGCACCGTAGGTTTTGTTTACTCCGGCACCGTGTCTAAAGGAACTACCGGCGCCCTGGTAAGCATCTCGGGTGGCCATAGCGCGGGTACAATCACTTTCCAGACAGGCACACTCAGCGCCACCGCCGGCACAGGCCTTCAATTCGACAATGCCGACGGTACTTATAACTTTAACGGCACTAACACGCTGAACGGCGGCGATGCCGGAATCGACATCTTGAATGGGTCGTCCGGCACTTTTAGTTTTTCCGCCTCGTCCACAATCACCAGCCCAACGGGCGCGGCTTTCAACGTTGCCAGCAGCCCCGGCAATCCGAACGTCACTTACAGCGGTTCGATCACACACAATACGGCCGGACAGCGCGCGGTTAATATCGATGGGACCACCGGCGGCGCCATCTCGATCAACTCCGTAACCGCCGGCTCAACCGCGGGCGGCGTTGGCAACACCGGTGTCAACATCAACAACGCGAACGGCAGTGTCACGTTCACAACACTCAATCTCGGTACGAGCGGAAACCGAATGACCGCGCAGGCGATCACGATCGCCGGCGGATCGGGCGCGAAGAACCTCGGCACCATTGCTGTTTTCACAACGGGCAGCGCCGAAGGCATTCACTCGACTACAACGACCGGCGCGATTTCGACCGCGTCAGCATCCACCGTTAATTCGGCGGGGGCGGCAGCCATCAACATCGCCGGCACCAGCGCAGCCAGCCGTACTCCTCTGAATATCGAACTTGCCTCGCTTGCCGCGAATGGCGGCGCCAAGGGTCTTATCCTGCTGAACACGTCAGCCACCGGCAGCCCCGGCGGTTTCCGCGTCAACGGCACAGGCACTACCGACGGTTCCGGCGGAACCATCCAGAACACGACGGCGCGAGGCGCGGACATTCAGACGGCAGATTCGATCGTCCTGAAGAACATGAACTTCACGAACGCGAACTCCACCACTGACGGTGGAGCAGCGGGCGCATGCGACGATCTCGTGATCACCGGCTGCAACTCCGCAATCTACCTGAACGGGGTGACGACGCTCGCCACTTTCGACAATCTCAACCTGACGGGAACGATGGTCGAGAACGGCGTTACGGCCATCAACGTTGCGAACTTCAAGTTCGATAACAGTTTGGTCGACGGCGCCGGCAACGAAGTACACGAGAGCGGCGTCGAGGCGCAGAACCTCTCAGGTACTGCTACTCTCAACAACACCGAGATTCGTTTCTCAGAGACCGACGCGTTCGCCGTCACCAACACCGACACGAGCGTCAACCTGACGATTAGCGGATCGATATTGCGCGACTCGCAAACTCAATCTTCCGGAGGCCCGGTCAACACCAACGGTGAGGGCGGCTTCCAGTTCCGCAGCTTCAGCGTCGCGGCGGGCCAGCCCACGGCGACGATCAACATCCTGAACAGTTCGTTCCTGCGGCTGCGCACTCAAGCTATCCAGGTGTTCGCGCAGGACGATACGACCATCAACATGGATGCCACGGGCTGCACTATTGACTCGCAGACCGACATCGGAACCGGTTTCGACATCAACTCCGACGATACCGCGACGTTCAACTTCAACATTCTGAACAACCCCACAATCCAGAGCCGTGGCGGCGCGGCGGTGAACATCACCTCCTTCCTCGACAGCCACATGGAAGGACGCGTCAATAACAACCCCGACATCGAAGTGCTCGGCGGCGCCGGCATTGCGGTCCGTCTCGTCGCTCAGGAAACGAGCGACATGATCGTCGAGATCAACGGCAACACGGTCTCGAACGTCAACGGCACTGAGGACACGACGATCGATGTGCAGTCGCGCTTCCAAAATGCGCGCGTCGACGCAACGATTACAAACAACCAGGTAACACCCAGAACGGCGGGAATCGCCGGCATCAACCTTATCTCGGGTTCTTCGACTGCGGGCGAGTCAAACATTACCTGCGGCGATGTGGCCAACAACAACGTGACGAACGCAGCGGCCAATGCGGTTCGTGCCTTCCGCCTGCGTCTCAGCGACATCTCGAACACTAACCGCATGTTCCTTGAAGGCTTCACCGAGGCGGGCGTACAGACGCAGGACGCCGAGGCGACCTGGAATGGTAGAACCAACACGCCAACCAGCAACGCGGCGACACCGACTGCCGAAGAGGTGATCGCGAGTCTGACCGGCACAGCAGTTGACCCAAGTGCACCTCCGGGAGGCGTTTGCCTTGCGGTCGACACTCCGGCGGACTTCAGCTCTCTCATGAAGCCTGCTAACGAACAGTTTGCTAAATCGACTCGCCCGGCGAGCGACAGTGCAGCAGTAGCGACCGTGGCCGTTCAAAACGTGCCGGCGAAGTCGACGCAGCCGTCACTGATTTCGCGCGCGGTCAAATCGCTGAGCAGCTTCGCAGGCGAAGTTCTCGCGATGATCGAGCCGACGGCCCATGCGAGCGACGACACCACGCACTATGCAGCTCAGCCCGCGTTCTCAGAGGTTGCACAACAGAAGTTGGCGCCGAAGGCGACGGATGCAGGCAGCAGCCGTAAGGTGGTCAGCAATCACGCGAAACTGAGCGCGACTCGTGCAATGGTTACGCCGGCGATGGTGGGAACCGTTGGACCAATCAATATCGGAACGTTGCGTCCGGGTGACAGTGTGACCATCACCTTCCAGGCCATCGTGAATAATCCGCCGAACCTGACGGGAGTACCGCCGGGTGTGGCACAAGTCTCAAATACAGGTACGGTCACTTTCAATGAAGGCACGCCTGTAAACACAAACACAGTCAACACACCGGTCGATCTGTTCGACACGACCACGACGTTGGCGTCCGACTTGAACCCGTCGAACTTCGGCGACCTCGTGACCTTCACGGCCACAGTTGCGGAGAGTCCGGCGCAAGCTGGCGCGGATCCGACTGGCACCGTCGACTTCATCGACACGTCCAACGGCAACGCAGTGGTTTGCAACGACGCCCCGCTCACTGCCGGCCAGGCAACATGTCAGACTTCAACGCTGACCGCGGGCACGCACAACATCCGCGCGGATTACTCCGGCGATGGAAACTTTGATCCGTCGCAGAGCAACGTCGTGGCGCAAGTCGTGAACGCTTGTACGCCGAACCCGATCGTGACGAGCACGGCAGACAGTGGCGCCGGCACGTTGCGTGAGGCGCTGGCCAACGTTTGCAGCGGGACTACTATCACGTTCGATCTCGCAGGCGCCGGCCCGCACACGATCACCTTGACGACTGGCGAGCTTCAAGTTGCCAAGAACGTGACCATCAAGAACAGCAGTGGCGAGAAGATCACGGTTAGCGGCAACAGCGCAAGCCGCGTCTTCAATATCAACGCCACCAAGACCGCCTCGATCATTGGTCTCACGATGAGCGGCGGCAGCACGACCGGCAACGGCGGCGCCATCATCAACGACGGCGCACTGACAGTCGTCAATTCGACCTTGTCCGGCAACTCGGCCGCGACGGACGGCGGCGCGATCGCCACCACCGCGACCGGGACCAGCCTGACGCTCATCAACACGACCATCAGCGGTAACAGCGCAGGTGGCAGTGGCGGCGGCGTCATCGTGCTGGGCGGCACGGCGACCAGCGTGAACAGCACGATCACCAACAACGTCGCCGATTCCGACAACAACTCGGCCGGCGATGGCGGCGGTATTCGCGCTCACGCCGGTACCACCACTCTCAAGAACACCATCGTCGCCGGCAACCTGAACGAAGACGGCGCCAGCGATGCTGCCGACGACATCAGCGGCACCGTCGATGCGGCCAGCTCGTTCAACCTGATCGGTACTGGCGGCGCGGGTGGTCTAACCAACGGAGTCAATAACAACCAGGTTGGCGTAGCGAACGCCGGAATCGGCCCACTCGCCGACAACGGCGGCCTGACGCAAACGCACGCCTTGTTGGCCACGAGCACGGCCGTCGAAGCAGGTAGCAACGCTAATCTGCCAGCCGACGTGTTCGACCTCGACGGCGATGCCAACACGGCTGAAACACTGCCGGTCGATCAACGTGGCCTCGGCTTCCCGCGCGTCGCTGACTCGCAGGACGTCGACGCCATTCAAACAGTCGACATCGGCGCGTTTGAATTACATCCTTCCGTTGAAAACATCACCGACAAGAGCACGCCTGAGGACACTTTACTCAGCTTCAGCTTCAACCTCGGTGACGGCACCGGCTCGCTGATCGCTTCGGTGACGGCTACGTCCGGCAACGCCACCTTGATTCCGAACGCGAACATCAACGTCACCGGCAGCGGCACCACGCGTACTCTCAACATTACGCCGGCGCTGAATGCCAACACTCCGTCGGACGGCACGGCAACCATCACGGTTACCGTCACCGCAACCAATGGACAAACAGCGGTAGACACGTTCGTCGTCACCGTGACGGAAGTTAACGACAATCCAGTCGCCGTGGACGACACGTTGACCTCGATCGACGAAGACTCCGGCACGCGCGTCATTCCGTTTGCCGATCTGCTCGCGAACGACTCAGCAGGACCGGCTAACGAAAGCGGCCAGTCGCTCACCATCACCAACGTGAGCAATCCGGTTGGCGGCACGGTCGCGATCAACGGCACGAACGTCGAGTTCACGCCAACGGCCAATTACTTCGGCCCAGCCAGCTTCGACTACACAGTCACGGATAACGGCACGACCAACGGCGTATCGGATCCGAAGTCTGACACCGGTTCAGTCAGCTTCACCATCAATCCGATTAATGATCCGCCGTCGTTCACCATCGCCGCCAATCCGCCGGCAAGTAACGAAGACGGTGGCCCGCAAACGGTCCTGAACTTCGCGACCGCTATCTCGGCCGGTCCGAATGAGACTGGTCAGACTCTGACCTTCAACATCACGCCGAATGGATCGACCGGAACGCTCACGTTCTCGAGCGGCCCCGCGATCGACGCCACAACCGGCACGCTTACTTACACCGCGACCGGAGATACGAACGGCACCGCGACCTTCAACGTGACCTTGAGTGACAGCGGCAGCAACACACCGCCCAACTCGAACACGTCGGCCGCGCAGTCATTCACGATTACGGTCAATGCGCAGAACGACAATCCGGTTGTAACCACGACGGCCGGCAATCTCTCGTACACCGAGAATGCTCCGGCTACAGCGATCGATCCTGGTTTGACGGTCACGGATGGAGATAGTCCGAACCTGACTGGTGCAACAGTAGCGATCACTTCCGGCTTCGTGAGTGCTCAGGACACCCTCGGCTTCACGAACCAGCTCGGAATCACTGGTAACTACAACAGCGGCACCGGCGTGCTGACACTGACGGGTACGACCTCAGTAGCCAACTACCAAGCGGCGCTGCGTTCAGTCACCTATCAGAACAGCAGCGACAACCCGACCGCGTCGCGAACGGTGACCTTCACCGCGAATGACGGCGTCGGCACCGGCTCGGCAACGCGCGGCATCACTATCAACGCTGTGAACGACGCGCCAGTGAACACAGTGCCTGGTCCGCAGAGCACCAACCAAAACACGCCGCTGACCTTCTCGGCGGGTAACGGCAACCAGATTTCCGTTGCCGACGTCGATGCCAACTCGGCCGACATTCGCGTAACGCTCACCGCCACCAACGGCACGATCACGCTCTCTACCACAGCGGGATTGTCCTTCGGCGCAGGTGACGGCACAGCGGATGCGACAATGACGTTCGACGGCACGCTCACTGAAGTCAACACGGCGATGAACGGCATGACCTACACGCCGAACCTGGGCTTCAGCGGCGCGGCCACCTTAACCATCACGTCGAATGACCTGGGCAACAGCGGTTCCGGAGGTCCACTCTCCGACACCGACGTTGTGAACATTCAGGTCGCGACCAACATCAGCATCCAGGACGCGAGCCTGGTTGAACCGAAGAACAACACAACGGCCAACATGATCTTCACGGTCACGTTGAGTGCCCCGGCTCCTGCTGGTGGTGCATCAGTTAACTTCACCACGCAGCAAGAAGCGCCTGCGCTGAACCATGCGACGGCGGGTCAGGACTACACCACGACGTCAGGAACTGTGAACTTCGCAGCCGGCGAACAGTTCAAGACGCTGTCAGTGCCAATCCTGGGTGACAACAAGAACAATGAGGCCAACGAGACGTTCCTCGTTGTGCTGTCGAGTCCGGTGAACGCGACCATCGCGGATGGTACGGCCACGGGCACGATCCTCATTACCAATACCGCAGGCGCGATCCTGATCGGTGAACTGAGAACGAGTGGCCCAGGCGGTGCGGGTGACGACTTCGTTGAGATTTACAACAACAGCGACAACCCGCATATCGTCTCGGCTTCGGATGGCTCGGCCGGTTATGGATTGTTCAAGATGGGCGCCACGTGCGGCGACGCACCAGTGCTAGTCGGGTTCATTCCAAACGGCACGACGATTCCGGGTCGCGGACATTACCTGTTCGGTGGTCCGACCTACAGTCTCGGAGCTTATGGCGCCGCAGACCAGACAGTCGCGGACATCGAGAACGACCGGAACGTCGGTATCTTCAGTACCTCGGTCCTTGGTCATATCTCGACCGCGTCGCGGTTCGATGCTGTGGGCTTCGGCTCGAACACTGGAGGTTCCTGCGACCTATTGCGTGAAGGCACAAACTTGACGCCGTTGGTTGGCAGCGTCCTCGAGTACAGCTACTTCCGCGATGAGTGCGGCAAGAAGGGCAATCCATCGACGTTTGGTCCGTGTCCGACTGGCGGCGCCACGAAGGATACGAACGACAACGCCGAAGACATGATCTTCGTCGAAACGACTGGTGCGGTTACCGTTGCCGGACAGCGTCTGGGAGCACCTGGACCGCAAGGTCTCGGTAGTCCGAGGAAGCACGACGATATCTTCGCGTTCTTGCTTGACGCGACGAAGGGCGCAAACGGGTCCCCGAATCGTGAACGCAATAACTCGATATCGGTACCGAACGGCTCCACCGGCACGCTGACCATCAGACGGCGCTTTGTAAATAACACCGGCGGTCCTGTAACCAGGTTGCGGTTCCGGATTGTCGATATCACTGCTCTGACTACAGGTGGCGGAATCGCGGATCTGAGGGCTATTAGCTCAGGTTCAGTCGTCATCAGCGGCATCGCGGATTCCGCGACATGTCTGGCATCGAACGGTTCGGCCGCGACGCCTTGCACGGTCACGGTACAGGGAACGACTCTCGAGGAACCGCCGAACCAACCGATTGGTGGCGCGCTCAACAGCAGTTGGAACGCTGGATCGATCACTCTGGCTTCGCCTTTGGCTAACGGAGCGAGCGTCAACATCCAATTGGTACTTGGCGTTGAAGCCTCTGGTTCGTTCAAGTTCTTCTTCAACGTGGAAGCGCTGCCGTAAGCTTTTCGGCAAAGCTTCGTAGAAACAAACGAGGTCACCGGAGTTTCGATTCCGGTGACCTCGTTGCTTTATCCGTGTTTTTGTGTGAGTGAAGTTACTGTTGGGTGCCGACCCACTCTTCACCGTCTTCGTAAACTTCCTTCTTCCAGATCGGCACAGTGCGCTTCAGTTCCTTGATGATCCACTCGCAGGCTTCGAACGCGGCGCGGCGATGAGGCGCGCTGACGGCGATCACGACGCTCGTCTCACCAATCTCCAGCCGGCCAGTGCGGTGCACGATCCCAACGTGCGCTATCTCGAAACGCTTGTGCGCCTCACGCCCGAGGGCCTGCATCTCGCTCAACGCCATCGCCTCGTAAGCTTCGTAAACGAGATAAAGCGTCTTTCGTCCCGCCGTCCACTCCCGTGCGTATCCATCGAGCGTAACCGTCGCGCCGCACTCGCGCGGAATCACACGCCGCGCGACCTGGCCCACGTCAATCACTTGCGT
>JBKPNH010000099.1:0-7849 GCA_046732535.1 Acidobacteriota bacterium | reverse complement strand
GCCTGCTCTGTAGAAAGTTCTCCGCCGAGATCTCGCGTCGTCTCGTTCGCCGAGACCGCGGCGCGCACTGCTTCTTCAACTTCGTCACTCAACTTTTGGAAACCCAGGTATTCTAGCATCATCGCCAAGGTCAGAATAGACCCAATCGGATTGGCCACTCCCTTCCCCGCGAGCGGCGGCGCGCTGCCGTGTACCGGCTCGAAAAGCGAGACTTTCCCGGGATGAATATTGCCCGAGGCGGCCAAACCGAGCCCGCCCTGAATTGCTGCGCCGAGATCCGTGAGGATGTCTCCAAAGAGATTGTTGCTGACGATCACCTGGTATTGCGACGGATCAAGCACCATAAACATCGCCATCGCATCGACGTACTGGTGGTTCGCCGTGATCTCCGGATAACCTGCGGCAACTTCTTTGAAGACTCGTTGCCACAGATCGCCGCCGAACCGCTGCACATTCGACTTGTCGGCCATCGTCACGCGCGTCCGCCCGTTAGCGCGCGCGTATTCGAAAGCCGCGACGATGATTCGCTCGACGCCGCGCCGGGTGTTGATCTCGTCCTGCAAAGCGATCTCGTCGGCAGTTCCGTGTTTTAGAAAACCGCCCGCCGCGCAGTACGCGCCTTCCGTGTTCTCGCGGAAGACGACGAAATCGATGTCCTTTGTCGTGCGGTTGACGAGCGGCGTCAGACGCTGGTGAAGCAAACGGACTGGACGTAGGTTTATATAAAGATCGAGCCCGCGCCGCATTCCCAGGAGAATGTCTTCGGCGTGCTTGTTCGTCGGTATGCGCGGATCGCCGAACGCGCCCGCGAGAATCGCGTGAAACTCGTCCGACAACATCTCGAGCGCACCTTCAGGCAAGGTCACGCCGTCGCGCAGATACTTCTCCGCGCCCCAATCGAAGTCCACCAGTTCGAGTTCGATCCCTCGCGTTTGCTGAAGATGGTGCAGGACGCGAACGGCCTCGCGTAAGACTTCGGGGCCGATTCCGTCGCCGGGAATGACAGCGATTCTTTTCATATCACTTGGTGTCGTTTGCGCCTTTTTGTGGCAAGACCCGCGCCTGGATCTTCAGCAGACTTGCCAACACCGTGTCGCCGACGATCTTCATGCTCCGTGCTGAGATCTTGTCGATCGTGTCGTCAGCCTTGTGCCAGTGCGGATAAGTGCTGAGCTGTATCAGATCGACCGCGGCCACTCCGGCTTGAACAAACGGTTCGTGATCGTCGCCGCCGACACCTTCCTCACGATCGATGAATACATCTTTGTAGCCTAGTTCCCGCCCCGTCTCCCAGATGATGTCTTGCAGCCATCGGACGCTGGACTGATCGCGGCCGAGCTCGAGATTTTTGTAACCCATCATGTCGAGCAGAATCAGCGCGCCCGTGTTTTGCAGCTCATTCTTAGCGCGCAATTGCGAGACGTAGTGGCGGCTGCCGTATGTATTATCCGGACGTTCCTCGTTGCTGCACTCATCCCAACCTTCGCAGAAAGCCTCTTCGCCGTCGAAAAATACGAGCTTCAGCGTGACCTTTGGCTTCTCCTGCAAGCTGGTAAGGACTCGTCCGATTTCGATTAAAGTTCCGACCGATGCGGCAGGATCATTCGCGCCAACGAACCTCATATCTTTGTAGAACTTCGTGTCGTAATGACTTGCGATCAGGATTGTCTTTTTAGTCTCGCCGGGGATTTCGGCGACGATGTTCGCCATCTTCTTGTTGCCCTGCGGTGTGTCTGCCGTAAACTCGTCGACGGTGACCGTCAAGCCGTAAGACTTCAATTCGCTGACGATGTAGGCGCGCGTCTTTTCGAGTTGCGGCGTGTCAGGCGGGCGTGGTCCGAAGTCGATCTGTTTGCGCACGTGGTCCATCGCGCGCTCGCCGTTGAAGGCGGTCGGGATTGGCGCAGGGCGCGATGGCGGCTGCCGATCGGTTGATATGCCGATGCGCGGCTGTCGTGGCGATTGGTTCTTCGGACAGGCGGCGCACAGCGCGACGAGCAGCATTAGACCGCACGCACGGATGACAGTGGTCTTACGCCGGGAACGATCTCGGGGCTCGCCGTGGATCATTTGGTGTTGAGTTACTTTTTATCGTTCTTCGCGCGGGCGCGGTTCATGAACGCGTCCATCGTCCTGGCGCCGAAGGCAAGCGGCTTTTCGATCATTGAGTCGAAAGCTTCCGACATCGTAATCGCTTCCAGTTGCACCAGTGTTGCGATCTTTGCACTTAGGGGCAGCGATCCGAAGTCTTTTTTCACTTCCGACTTCGTGTCGCGTGGCGTACCCCCGCCGGGTTTGTGCGCGCTGGCCATCACTACCACGTCGCCGTGGTGCTCGAGTTTTACCTGGCAAGCGAGCCGGAGTGACTGGTCCAACTGTTCGACGCTAAGTTGTTTTTGTTCGGCGGCGCTTGGAGAAGAGAGCAAGTCAGCGCCGGCTTTGACTGAGACGGCACACGCGGGACATTCGCCTTTACCGATGGTGCAGCCGGAGCCCAACGGCACTCCCATACGTCGGGCGGCGTCAATGAGATAAGTGCCCTCGGCAACGACACCGCTCAGGCCCGAAGGTTCAAACGTTATCGATATACTCATCTCACAACCCCCTTAATTATCGGCGATGCTTTCGGATTGAAATTACACCTTTAGTAGATCTAAAGGCAAAGGGTGTGAGATTCGTCTAATCCGTGTTGTGCTTGCGTGCGCGGCGGCAGTCGACGCAGACGCCGATGATGCGCAACAGGTGCTGCGTGATTTCGAACCGGTGTTTGGCGGCCATCGCATCCTGGATGGCTTCGAGTTCGGCGGAGTAAAACTCGATGATCTTCCCGCACTCGGAGCAGATCATGTGATCGTGATGCTGGTGTTTGTAGTTGTGCTCGTAGTGGGTGCGTCCGTCGCCGAACCGGACTTCGCGCGCGAGCCCCGCTTCGGTGAGAAGTTTTAAGGTTCGATAGACGGTGGTTTGGCCGACGCCCGGGTCCTCTTTTTGCACGAGCCGGTACAGGTCTTCGTTGGAGAGGTGTTCCTCGGTACGCAGAAAAACATCCAGAATCAGGTCGCGCTGAGAGGTGCGCTTGAGTCCCTTCCTCTGAATGTGTCTAAGGAAGACCTCCTGCTCTTCCGTCATGGGCTCCGCGGTGGTCATCAGTAGTGAGATTTTAACACCGGGGCGAGTGAGGCGGAAGAGTGCCCCCATTTTATTGGGGCGGGCTCGGTGTTTTAGAGTTGTAATCTCAGGGTTTAGTCATCGTCAGTTTCAATGTGAAACGCACGAATCCTTTTTTGCCGTCTGCTGCCTGCGACGGTCGACAAATCGTATTTCACAGCGACGAAATACAGTCCGGTGTCATCTGCATTCATCCCTCCGCGGCCGTTTCGAGTGGCCAGCGAAATCCTGCCATTGGAGGGGTTCGGCGACTGAAATCGTAGCCATTGTTCGCCATCAGCTTTGGCGGCGCCAGCAGCTCCTCCTGTGGTTGCATCCGCTATCAGAAGACCTCGCAGATACGACTCCTTAAAAACAGTATTGTGTGGTGGTATCGGATCTCTTGCTTCGCCTCTGTTCTTGGCTGTCGTTCGAGTAACGTCCGCATCGCTAAGGTGGTTTGTCGTAAAGTTTGCACTATAAGTGACAAGCGGAATAGCCAGGATTGCGTTTAAACGAGTTCTGACCCTTGTGGCGGCAGTACGGCCTCTCGTTCTCTTCGTCGCTCTTGATGTGTTGGCGGTCACCTGATAATTGGCGCTCCACAGCGCGTCCAACTCAGTCTGCTCATCAGCCTGAAGCAGTGCTTCAACATCACTATAGGCGTATGTTAATTCTGTTTGCAGATAAGGCGCGGCAACCGCCGGCATCAAATTGATGACGGAAGATCGAAACCCACGAACTATTACAACCGGTGATTTCGACGGCATAGTTTTCACTGGCCGAAAGACTGGTGGATCCGAAACGGTTAAAGGTTTGGGTTGCACGGCTCTCACGCCGCCAGGTTGGCGTTGTGTCGGCGCTGGGGGCAACATCAACCGGCTGTTTACGCCTCCTTTGGTGCGTTGCACCGTTGCCTGGGGTTTGATGGCAGGGTTGGAGTTGAGTGGTCGTATCAGGTTAGGCGGCCGATGGTCCAAAGGTTTCTGAACTTGTGGCATCGTTCCGCGGGTTTGCTGGGAAGTTTTCGGGGCGTGAATCTGTTTGGTCTGCAATACTCTTGGCGTTGGCCCAGGCCGATAGGTTGGCGGAGCGACGGGCTTAGGTCGTTGCGGTACGCTCAGTGCGGCTGGTGATTTCTTGTTAACCATTCAATACAACCTCATCGTTCTTGCAGGGATGCTGGCGGTGTCTGGTTGATTGCCTTCGGCGATGGAAGGAGAAGATTCTTGTGAGAAAACTGGACCGGTCTGTAACCCGATCCCGGTCCAAGGCGAAGATATTACTTATTCATCATCGTCGTCAACGTAAATCATCCGTGTCGTCAATTACAGCTTTACAGTGAGAAATGGTGACCTACTCGTTCCCGTTGCTTTCTCGCCGTCCTTGAGCAATTACGTAAGTAGCGGCATCCCACGCATTATGAATTCCGACAAACAACAGTAAAAGCGCGGCAGCACCAACGCAGAAGAGAACAGTGCGCGAATACAAGCGAGCCGCAAACGCTGATCCGACAAGAATTGCGTAAGCCGCAAACGGCAAGTGAACATGGCACAACCAGTCTTCGAATACAGGTTTGTATTCGCCTTGCTTTCGCAGACGCCGAGCGACAACAATCGTGTACACGATTCCACTAAGACCAGCCAATCCCCAGAGAAGTGCAACCGCCCCAATTCCGGGCCATGGAGCACTAAGGAGCGCTGACAGCATTAATACTAGGCCGAAATGAATGACGCTGGGTGTCGCGAACGCATCAGTGGTTTCGGCGGATGGCTTTAGTCTTTCAGCGACCAATGTCATGACGACAAACTGTAATCCGATCAGCGCCCCCGCTGACGAGCCCACGATCACGTAGAAGTTTTCCCAACCAGCGAACGGTGTTAAGTGCATCCTCAACTCAGTCCGATCACGGCAATGTTATTCATTGCGTTCTCAGGGCTCCTCCGGGTGTTCTGGGAATACTGAGCGAAGCCGGACTCGCTTGGCTTATGGAGATGTAATATCCAGTACATCACAACGACCGAAGCAACTCGGTTGGCTCACGCACTCTTTTCCTGATGCAGGTCTAATTCGACAATCATCTGCTTGCGCATGGCAAACTTCTGGATCTTACCGGTCACTGTCATAGGAAAATTCTCAACAAACTTGATGTAACGCGGAATCTTGTAATGCGCGATCTGATCTTTGCAGTACAGTTTGAGTTCTTCAGCGGAGGCCGTCATCCCCTTACGCAGCTTGATCCAGGCGCAGAGTTCCTCGCCGAAGCGTGTATCCGGTACACCAAACACCTGCACCTCCTGCACCTTCGGATGACGGTAGAGAAACTCTTCAATCTCGCGTGGGTAGATGTTCTCGCCGCCACGAATCACCATATCCTTCAGCCGGCCGACAATGTTGCAGTATCCGTCCTCATCGATCGTAGCCAGATCGCCTGAGTGCATCCAGCCTTCACTGTCCAGACTCTCCGCCGTGCGTTCTTCATCGTCCCAGTATCCCAGCATGACGGAGTAGCCCCGAGTCAGCAGCTCACCGGTAGTACCTGGCGCAACAGTGTGTCCCTCCGGATCCACGATTTTTACTTCGATGTGAGGGTGCACGCGACCCACCGTAGTCACTCGGCGCTCAATCGGATCATCAACGGCACTTTGGAAACTGACGGGGCTGGTTTCGGTCATGCCATAAGCGATGGTGACCTGGTCCATGTGCATGTCATGATTGACCCGTTTCATCAGTTCGATGGGGCAGGGTGAACCGGCCATGATACCGGTGCGAAGGCTTGAGAGATCGAAACGCGAAAACTCCGGGTGATCCAATTCAGCGAGAAACATCGTAGGAACACCGTAAAGCGCCGTGCACCGTTCGGTTGCCACCGTTTCCAGGACGGCTGAAGGCTCAAACGCCTCACCGGGATAAACCATGGTTGCAGCGTGCGTGAGGCAAGCGAGATTTCCCAAAACCATTCCAAAGCAATGATAGAGAGGAACTGGAATACACACGCGGTCACGAGACGTCAGTCGAATCGCTTCCCCGACGAAGAACCCGTTGTTGAGAACGTTATGGTGGGTGAGAGTCGCTCCCTTTGGGAAGCCGGTAGTCCCGCTCGTGAACTGAATATTAACTGCGTCATTGAATCGAAGTTCATCGGATAACCGTGCCAACTGCTCTCGGTGAGCAGAGGTCGTGAGTAATGGAATGTCCGCGAACCGCAGCATACCGCAAATGGACATCTCGGATAGGCTTATGATGGCTTTTAAGGTTGGCAGCCTGGCCGCATGCAGGTCTATGCCCGAACATTCAACGAGTTCAGGCGCAAGCTCGCGCAGCATGTCTGTGTAGTTGCTCGATTTGAACTCTGAAGCCGCAATCAATGCTTTGCAACCCACTTTGTTGAGCACGTACTCCAGCTCAAACACACGATAAGCAGGATTAATATTCACAAGAATCAATCCCGCCTTGGCGGTCGCAAACTGTGTAACAACCCACTCCGCGTTATTAGGCGACCAGATCCCGATTCGATCTCCAGGTACAAGACCGAGCGCAAGCAGCCCGCTGGCAAAGTCGTTAACCTGCTTTTGTAACTCGCTAAACGTCCAACGAATTCCCTGGTGACGGACCACCAGTGCTTCCGAATCGGGCCAGCGGGCAACAACCTTATCGAAGTGCACTCCAATGGTCTCGTCAATCAGAGGGATAGCGGTGTTACCACGGACATAACTTTGGGCCAACTTAGGCATAGCGAGTCGAAAGCCATCTACAAACTGCGACGTATTATCTAAATTCGGGGCGCGGGGGACAAATCTCAGTCTATCCAGTTGAGGGAACGGGTGACGGCCTTTTTCCATTCCGCGAAGAGACGTTCACGAGTCTGTGCGTTCATGAACGGTTTCCAGGTGCGATCGATGCGCCACTGTTCCTTAAGTTCGGCGAGGTCTTTGTAGAAGCCCACTGCAAGAGCCGCTGCGTAAGCAGCGCCGAGTGCGGTCGTTTCCTTGACCAGCGGTCGAACGACATCGCGGCCGAGGATATCAGCCTGAAATTGCATCAGGAGATCGTCTACGACCATGCCGCCATCGGTTCGCAAAACATCGATTTTGGTTTTCATATCGAGTTCCATGGCTTCGAGGACTTCGCGAGTCTGGTAGGCGGTGGCTTCCAGAGCGGCGCGCGCGAGATGACCTTTATTGGCGTAACGCGTGAGGCCGACGATAACGCCACGCGCGGACGATTGCCAATATGGAGCGAAGAGACCGGAGAACGCAGGAACAATATACACGCCGCCATTGTCCTTAACTGTGCGAGCGACCGTTTCGACATCTGAGCTCGAGGAAATGAGACCTAGATTGTCACGCAGCCACTGAACGAGAGCGCCGGTGATCGCGATGCTGCCTTCAAGAGCGTAGCGTGTCGGCTGCTCTCCAAATTTGAAGGCGACGGTGGAGATCAGTCCGTGTTTGGACTGAACGGGTTCTTCGCCGGCGTTCATGAGCAGAAAACAACCGGTGCCATACGTGTTCTTGGCCTGACCACGATCGAAGCAGGTTTGACCAACAAGCGCGGCCTGTTGATCCCCAAGAATTCCGGCGACAGGAACGCCGGCTAATGAAGCGAGTTTCGCATACCCGTAAACTTCACTGCTGGAAACGATTTTGGGGAGAAGGGGAGCGGGGATGTTAAATGCTTCGAGAAGATCGTTGCTCCATTC
>JBKPNH010000098.1:0-5419 GCA_046732535.1 Acidobacteriota bacterium | reverse complement strand
CCAATCACCTCGCGTCGGAAGTGAGTCACTGAGCTTTGCCAGCATCGGCTTAACGAAATCCAAGCGCGCCTTTGGTAAATGCTGTAAGTCAATCTTCATCGTCGATTGCTTTGCCAAGTAGCGTCCGCCGCTAATGCAATTTGCTTCATACTTCGTTTCGTCAATGCTGATTCATCATCCCCGTTTTTAGACAGGGCGCGAGCATTTCGATCTGTCTTAATCAAGTGCCATTTATCACGCTGATCTCGCGCGTCCTTGCCGCCGGCGAAACGCTTGATGGTCCACTCGCCGTTCAACTTCGCACCTTTCAAATACACCCGCAGCGCTCCTTTGTAGTAGTTGCCTTCGATCAATTCATACGTGCCGATGTCCCAAACCATAACTGTTCCGCCGCCATATTGACCTTTGGGGATGATGCCCTCAAAGTCGAGGTATGCAATCGGATGATCCTCGGTGGGCATGGCGAGTCGTCTTTCGTCCTTCTTGAACGGCGGTCCTTTCGGCACCGACCACGATTTTAGAACGCCATGCATCAGACGAAAGTCATAGTGCAAGTGACTAGCCGCATGTTTCTGAATTACGAATCGGCGTTGGCTGCCCTGCCGACTTCGCTGCGGCGCCGTGGGTGAAGGCTCAGCCGTTTTCCGAAAATCTCGTTTCGACGCATAGCGTCGAAGCGCATCGGGCCGTGTTGGTCCAGGCGCGTATTGGCGTTCAAAGTAATGTCGCAATTCGGGAGGAAGTCGCTGCACTTGGTTTAGCACCGGCCTGAAGAGATCTCCCAGAGCTTCCACCCGATCGAGCGCTTGTCGAGGCGTAAAGAACAATGCTTTAACATCCTTAGCCTTCAATGCCGCGTCGAGTTCTTCCCATTGCACGGGCAGGGAAACGTAAGGCCGATGCGTTTTGGCACGGAGCGAGTAGACGCCGACTGTCGTCTTGTGCTCTGCATTCTGACTCCAGTCGATAAAGGCCTTTTTGGTCCTCAACCTTTTCGGCATTTCGGAAACGATGAGTTTCGGTTCTCGTTGGGCCAACAGTTCAGCTAATGCCTTCGCCAACGGCTGCGTTTCTTCATACGTGATCGGAGAATTAAGCGGCACGTAGACTTGTAGACCTTTGGACCCGGAAACTTTGACATAGGAATCGAGATCTAGTTCTGCGAGCACGTCACGCAGCACCAGCGCAACTCGCGCACAGTTTAAGATGTTCGCTCCTTCGCCTGGATCACAATCGAAGACCATCGACGTTGGCCGGTTCAAGCGTGAGGCGCGATGCAGAAAAGGATGGATCTCCAGGTTCGCTAGATTAGCTGACCAAATGAGCGTCGGGCGATCACTTATCATGATGTATCGAATATCTCGATCAGCCGTTTCCCGCCGCGGCACAGCAACAGTCTTTACCCACGCCGGGGTGAAAGCGGGCGCATCCTTTTCATAGAACGCTTCCCCAAAAACTCCATCAGGAAAACGTTTCAGCGTAACGGGGCGATTTCGCAGGTGAGGAAGCAGATACTTGGAGATCTGAACGTAGTAATCGATTACCTTTGCCTTGGTGAACTTCTCGCCTGGATATAGAACCTTGTCGAGATTTGATACGGCAATGCGCCGCCGGTCTACCGTCACTTGTTGGTTGCTTCGTGCCACTCAGACGCAAGTGTAAGCTAGACTAAATTCGTCAGTGTCACGAATAGTAACTTCTGTTTTCTCCGTAAATGTCAAATTCGTTAGAAGGGCAGAGATTAAGTCGCAGCCTTGATTCTCTGCCGCGGTCATTGTTCTTAGCGTCGGGTGCAATGTATCGACTAACTGAGGACGACAAGTCCGTAGGTTAACTCGCCGCCTCGACGTCCTGCGCCCCACTTCGACGCGCCGTCTCTCCCGCCAGACGTTAATCTTCGGTCCTCGCCATCTCTTTAATTGAGAGATGGGAATATGAATTTGCACACGGCGCAAACGGCCTCTCCGTTTGCTTCCCTAATCACCGGCTGCACACGATCACATACTTCGCACTCCAGTCGTTCGCCGCGATCGGGTAGTTCCATTTCGTCCGGTCCAAGTTTCCATTCCGGCCCAAAGTCAGGATCGGATTCAACTCCTAAGGGATAGTCTGTGTCTCCGCGGTATGTTGGATCGGTAAGAAAGTAATGGATCTCCTTACATCAGTCACAGCCGTTTGGGTTGTATGCTTTGTCGCCGCTCGTTATATGCCAGAGGTGGCGCAGGGTGCGCCTCGCGCGATAAAAAGGTTTCTCGAAGTCGTCAGGCAATTTGTTATTTCCCCCTTGTCTATTTCCCTGTAGGGTAGCGAATTGCGTCACCATCTGCCAGTGTTCGGACGTAGCTCGCGGGCATCGTCAACAAGAGTGTCTATTGACGTTCCGATTACTCGCGCATACGCCCTGGGGAACCCATTCTACTGCCCCCCGACTGCTACAAATGAGCACATGCTTCATCAGTTCGAGTGGATCATCTGGTACGACGATGATCTGCGTGTGCCTATCTGAGTGGCCTACAAATGCACAAGTGACGACGCGCGTAAGTCTTACGAGAACGGATTGTTTGTGCACAGATCCAAGGTTCTCGCGGCGCCCTCGCCGGTGCGATCACTCTCTGACAACATCTCCGCACTGTCGCAACGCGCGGCCTCGCTGCTGCCCTACATCGAGGACCAGTCACCAGAGTTATCCGGCTGGCCCTCAGCGCGGATAACTGCGAGTCAGGCGTTAATTCTGATAAGGTCACCTATCTGTCCTCGAGCAGCAACATCTTCCGCTCACGCGCCGGCGGTGTAACTACGACTACGCAGAGCTCGATTTCTGTACAAACGCTCAATTCGTGGCGGCGTCCTGCGCTAACCAGTTTCAAGGTCTGGACAATTGGGAGGCGTATATGGAGTGTCGTTCCGCCAGTAAGATTGACCTTTGCCAATAGCTTTGACGGGCAATGGTAGGGGTTTGGGCCGGGTTTTGAATCTTTTCTCTCAAGAACCCGGCCATATGAAAATGGATTAGCTCTTGTAGTGGACAGAAAGCGCTCCAATGAGGGATGGCTCACGATCGCGCGTTGCGAGTTCACGATGAGCAACGTGAAGCGCTTAAGCGCTACGAAGCAGGCGCGTGACGTCTGCCTTACTGTTACCACAGCCTCAAGGTTCAATCGTGATTGAGTCTAAACCTACCTGGATCATTGTGAGAGGTGGACCAACCTCGTGGCAATTACCGTTAAACTTCTCAAACGATAAGAATAACGGCGTAATGATGTCGAAGTGAAAGATGGAGGAGTTGCTGTTGTCCTGGGCGGCAAAGACGACCTCTTCCCCTTTCGGATAATCGGGATTATCACTGTGAAGAACGGTGCCTGTCATGGTCGCACTTGCGGATCCTGACGTTCCCTGAATGTCCGCGCAATGGATTTTAACGACGACCTCCGTCGCTGCCGTCAACGTACTGATGTTGAAAATTGCCTGTCCCCTCGCATGACCCTTCTGGTTCGCCGTCACGTCAAAAAAGAAGTCCCACCCCTCGGCCTGGGGAACCTGTCGGAAGGGATTGAAGAATGAGAAACTGCCCTGACCGAAGGCTGAGGAGCCGCGGTCTGGCGCAGTGGCCGAGGTAGATTGGGTGGCGATGGTCGTAGCTAAGAGCAACACCACCAGCGTTAGCCAGGTGTTTCGTCTTTTCATCGGACTACTCCTTGTTGAAGGTTTGAGGATTACTAGCGCACGGGACTCGACCCCGCAATGTTTGCTGAGTTGGCCGAATCTTACGCCTGGTATGTAGCGGGCGCAAGACGAACCCGGTTATTATCTCTACCTGCGCGGTGGGTAGGGAAAGCATCGACAATTCATCCACTAAAGGCAGCACCTGCGCGAATCCATTTAGGGTCCGTCGCCAACCCTCAACCCGGCTAAAATAGCTGCTAACAGTTTGGGCAGTGTCCTAATCTGAAAATTGGAATTTAGAGTTTGGAAAACGCCGATCTGGGCATCGGCCTCCCGGTTTCCTCACCACCACAGCGCGGGGCAAAAGATCAGAATTTTAGTTCTAGTGGAGCGCAACACACTAACGGAACCCGTGCCTGAGGGAACATACGGATGACGTTAATAGCAGCATTTAAGGCCGATCGAGTTCCGGTTGTACTTGGGGATTTTGTGTTGAGCAAGCTCGGCCAGCGGAGTGGTTTGCGAAAGAAAGCACGCAAGTTGGGATTGAATTGCGCGGTGGCATGGACCGGCACCTGATTGCCGCTGAACAAGTCTTTCGAGTCTTGCATGAACGATTGGGAGACGCAGAATCGATAAAAAGAGAAACATTGGCGAAAGTGTTGACAGAGTTCAATAACTCCGAGTTCGGTTCCCTTAACGTTGTACTAATCGGATGGATCATGGATGGTGAACAATATTGCTTTCGCTGGCGAAGCGATTGGCCGCAAGAAGTGTTTTATCCAGAGTCCGCATACGAGGGTAGTGGCAGTCATATCGTTGAAAGCCTGTGCGGGCCGGGAGGTATCAGCGATCCGTCGGCGCAAGAGCAGATCGACTTGGATCTCGCGATCGATACTTCGTTGTCCATAGCAACAACCCTGATGAGAATGGAAATTCTTGGTAGCGACAATCTTTCAGATTTAACTTTCGGTCACGCCTATGAAATTCTTTACTTTGATGGCCGCGAGTTTCGCTATGTCAGCGATGTCCTTTATCTAGTCGCGACAGTGGAGTTTGATGAGGACGGCAAGTTCATAGCTGAAGAACTTACGGGACCGATTTATAAGTACCGCGCGTTTGGTGAATATTCCGTGACCGAGAGGTTCGATCCGTTGAATAAACATATCGATTGTCACGTTATCACGCCTGTCGGACTGGATAGCACAAGCAATGCAAATGAACCGCTCCAGTCCCTTAAGGCTGGGTATAGATCTCGAAACAACCAGTTCCCTGCGGCCTCGAGTTTTTACTGCATTTTCTTTAGGTTTGTGGCTCCAGGATTCACTAGTCCGCTCTTTTCAGTAGTTCAGCCAGGGAAGGTGCCCGCCGGACAGGCGTTCGTCGGGATTGACGACGATGGAAACCTGACGTATGACTTTCGCAACTCTCGAATCCAGTGGATGTACAACACGATACGAGCTAATGTAGAGAAATCTCTTAAATAAAACAACGACCACTTTCAAAGTGCGGTACCCATCGTGCCGCTGCTAGACGTAATGTTCAAACTAACTGCAAGTCTCTATGAGGACTTCAAGATTGTCGTAGATCAGATTGTCGATCGGGTATCCTGCGAGTTTGGCATATCCCCATAACACCGTCAGAAGCAGATCGTCTTCGTCTTTCTCATAAGCAAGAACAGCGCCAGTCTTCGCTCCGACTTTGGGCGCGATCTCATCTGGCGTTAGTCCTAAGCTTTCGCGATTAGCCTTCAGCT
>JBKPNH010000097.1:0-4252 GCA_046732535.1 Acidobacteriota bacterium | reverse complement strand
TGAAATCGGGTGCTATATCGCCAAGTCGTAGAGCCATTTTTATCTCCTTTGTAATGCGGAAGCAGCCACGCTTTTACAACTAATGACACGCCAAGTCAAACCGCCGATCCCGTGTTATTCTGCAAACCTATGAAACTCGCTCTAAACGGCGCAACAACGATGCGCGCCAGCCTGGAAACCGACTTGCAAGCGGCCCAGGCCGCCGGCTTTGACTACCTGGAAATCTGGAAAGCAAAACTTAACCACGGATCTATTAAGGTTCTGTTTAGGGATACCAGTGTCCGGCCCTTGAGTATCAATTCGATCGAGCACATCACGTTTCGCGACGCACAGGCTTACGAAGGAATCAAACAAGAGTGCCGCGAATTGAGCCGGATCGCGGCGGAGATCGAATGCCCGTACATCGTTGTCGTTCCCGGACGCCTGCCGTCAGGTGACGTCGACGTGGTGGCCGAGTCTGTTCCCGTGCTGACGGAACTGTGCGATATCGCCGCCGAGCACGGCGTCGCGCTGGGGTTCGAGTTCCTGGGCCAGCCGGATTGCAGCGTGCAGACGTTGGACCTCGCGGAAAAGATCGTGCGCGAAACCGCACGCGACAATCTGGGCCTGGTGATCGACAGTTTTCACTTCTATGCCGGCGGTTCGAACGTACACATGATCGAGAAGCTCGATCCACGCCTCATCTACATCTTTCACATCAACGACGCCGAGGACCTGCCGCGCGCTCAACTTGAAGACCGGCACCGGCTGCTGCCCGGCATGGGCATCCTGCCGTTGCGCGAGATGATGGCGGCGTTTCGGAAGATCGGCTATGACGACGTAGCGAGCGTCGAGATCTTCCGGCCCGAGTACTGGGAACGAGATCCATTTGAATTGGCGCGTGAGGCAAAAGCCGCGGTGGAACAGATCGTATGCACATCAGAGTCGGAATCATAGGCGCCGGTTACATCGCCGGCGTTCACGCCGGCATTCTCGCGCGAGACGAGCGGGTTAAAGTTTCATCGGTCCATGATGTAATTGCGGATCGCGCGCAACAACTCGCGCGGGCGCACGACGCGGCGGTCGCTTCGTCACCCGAAGAAGTAATCGATCGTTCGGACGCAGTCTTCATCACGACTCCAAACACGCGCCACGTCCCGCTCGCGATCGCCGCCGTCGACGCCGGCAAGCACGTCTTCTGTGAGAAACCACTAGCAACGACCATCACTGACGCTGAGACTGTCTTTCAGAAAACGAAACAGAGCAAAGGTGTTTTCCAGGTCGGACACAATCGTCGTTTCGCGCCCGTGTACGCGACGCTCAAACAACTGCTCTCAGAAACGCACCGGCCGCACTCAGCCCACGTCAAGATGAATCGCGGCGAGCTGCTGAAACCGGTCTGGACAGGCGACGCCGAAGTCACCGGCGGCTTCCTCTACGAAACGCCGATTCACATGTTCGACATGGTGCGTTTTCTGTTCGGCGAACTCGAAAGTCTCCACGCCGTCGGATCGACTCACGAGTACAACGAGGTGGACGATTTCTCCGTGTTGCTGAAGTTCGCCAATGGAATGCACGCGACCCTGGCGACGGCCGCGGATGCGAGTTGGTTGTTTCCGTTTGAACGAGTCGAGGTGTTCTGTCATCACGCGACCCTGGTAACGCGCGAGATGGAAACGCTCGTTTGCAGCAGCAATCTCGAGGGTCACTTCAGCGAACAGTCGATGCAGCAGTTGCCGCGCGAGGAAAAGTGGGGCTACGCACAAGAGGATCGCGCATTCGTCGATTCGATCGTCAACGGCACACCGCCGCTCGTAAATACCCACGATGGTTTGATGTCGGTCGAAATCGCCAACGCCGTGTACGAATCCGTCCGGTCAGGTGCGCCAGTCAAGATCCGCAACTACATGTGCTAGAATCAGTTCACCCCTGTAACCAATCCCCTTAAAGTGCTTGTATGTTCGTATGAAAGCTCAACCGGCTGGCCGGCCAGTGGAACTGGACGCCGATCTCTATCGCGAGATCTTCGCCCACTCCAGCGAGGCCATCGCCATCATCGACCCGAACGGCGTCTATCTCCAACAGAACGGCGCTCATTTCACGCTGCTCGGCTACGAGGACGACGATCTCCAGGGGCAGACGCCCGCGCTGGATCTCGGCGCCAATGCCTTTGCCGAGATCGCTCAGCAACTTGCCGAGAGCGGAGAATACTCAGGCGAGGTCGTCTGTTACACCAAAGCCGGTGAACAACGACTTCTCGATCTGTCAGCGTTCACAATGCGCAGCAGCCTCGGCGAACCGATCTGCCACGTCTGTATCAAGCGCGACATCACCTCCCGCAGGCGCGAGATCAACGCTCGCCGCCGCACCGAACAAAGGCTGGCGTTGCAGTACGCGATCACGAGGATCCTGTCGCGTTCGATCGATTTTGTGGAAGGCACGCACGAGATTCTTCAGACCGTCTGCGAGAGCCTCGGGTGGCATGTCGGCGTGCTTTGGGCCGCCGATCATCAGGGCGAGGTGTTGCGCTGCATCGACTTCTGGCACTCGCGCTCGCTGAACGTCCAGGGATTCGAGGAGGTTTCTCGCATGCGCACTTTCGCGCGTGGCATCGGTTTGCCGGGCCGGATCTGGGAGAGCGGCAAGCCTGTGTGGATTCCGAACGTGACGGAAGATCAAAACTTTCCGCGCGCGTCTGTCGCGGAAGCCGCCGGGCTGCACTCCGCTTTCGGGTTTCCGATCCTGCTGGGCGACGAGGTCGTCGGCGTGATCGAGTTCTTCAGTCAGGAGATTCGCCAACCGGATCAGGATCTGCTCGACATGATCGGCAGCCTCGGTTTCCAGATCGGCCAGTTTCACGAACGCAAACGAGCGGAAGAAAAGTTGGCCCACCTGCTCGTGCGTGAACGCGCGGCGCGTGCTGACGCCGAGAAGGCGAACCGGTTGAAAGATGAGTTTCTCGCGACCTTGTCTCATGAACTGCGCACGCCGCTTAACGCTATGATCGGTTGGTCACGCATGTTGAGGGCCGGGCGGCTCGACCGCGAGAGCTCGCTACACGCGATGGACGTGATCGAGAGGAATGCCTGGGCGCAGAAACAGATCATCGAAGACATCCTCGACGTGTCGCGCGTCATAACGGGAAAGCTTCAGCTTCACCTCGCGCCAGTCGATCTGATTGCGGTCATTAAAGCAGCGTTGGATGCAGTTCGGCCCGCACTCGAGGCGAAGAACATCTGCATTGAGGAGACCTATCAGGAAGGACTCAAGGTCATAGCCGGCGATGCCGATCGGTTACAGCAGATAGTGTGGAACCTGCTTTCAAATGCTTCGAAGTTTACGCCGGTAGGTGGTACGGTCGCGATTCGCGTCAGCCAGGACAAAACATACGTGGAAATCGAGGTGCTCGATACAGGACCGGGCATCGAACCTGATTTTCTTCCACACATGTTTGAACGATTCCGGCAAGCGGACGGCTCAATTACTCGCACACATGGAGGACTCGGTCTGGGACTGGCAATCGTGCGCCACCTTGTTGAGTTGCATGGTGGTGTAATCAGTGCCGAAAACTTCGGGGTGCGATCCGGCGCAGTCTTCACTGTCAAACTTCCTTTGCCCAGCACGGAACTCAGTCTCGAAGCGGCGCCTCGTGCCGCCGCGCCAGTGAACGATGCGCTCGTCGATATCGATCTCACGGGCGTGCGGATTCTGCTGGTTGAAGACGACTCCGACGCGCTCGATTTGCTCACCATCGACCTCGCCGAACAGGGCGCGAAAGTGCGTGGCGTCAGTTCGGCCGCCGAAGCGCTGAAGCTGCTCGATTCGGAGACGTTCGATCTGCTGATCAGCGACAGGTTAATCCGTGTTCTTCCTGCCTCCCTGACTTCAGCTCACGCAGCACTCACGGAGAACACCGATAAAAAGTACTTTCTTACCTGGTTGCGTCGATTCAAGAAGAACTTTGGGCAAAACATTGAAACAGTGTAATCTGTGGCGCGATGACGAAGCGTTGTGCCTGGGCCCGGACGCCACTGTCAATCGCTTACCACGACGAAGAATGGGGCGTCCCACTTTACGACGACACACGCCTGTTTGAATTTCTGATTCTCGAAGGCGCGCAGGCCGGTCTGAGTTGGGAAACGATCTTGAACAAGCGCGACAACTACCGCCGCGCCTTTGACAATTTCAATCCCGCGAAAGTCGCCAAATACGACGAACGCAAAGTCGCCGCGCTGATGAACAACGCCGGCATCGTTCGCAACCGGCTGAAGAT
>JBKPNH010000096.1:0-11303 GCA_046732535.1 Acidobacteriota bacterium | reverse complement strand
CGGGTCAGGCGTTTATACGATCAGCATCGAGGGTGAAGATGAGTATCAGCCAGTCAGCCAAGAGGTTGACATCGTTCGTGCTCGCGCTGCTGTGCCTGAAACTTACTCCGTAACCATCCGGCTGCGCGCGAAAGAAAATACCAAGCCCAAGACGTCGCCTGCGGTGATTAGCGCCAGCAACGCCGGAGTACCCAAGCGAGCGCTGGACCTTTATCAAAAAGCTTCGAAACTGGCGAGTGAGAAAGACTACAGAGGTGCAATCAAACAACTGGAACTCGCCGTTGCCGAATATCCGAAATTTGTAAACGCACTCAATCAGATCGGCGTCCTTCACCTTCACTTGAACGAGCTCGAGCAAGCTGACGAAGCGTTGAAAGCGGCGTTGAAGATCAACCCCGAGGCTCACGAGCCGTTAACCAATCGATCGATCGCGCTATTTCGTATGTCGCGATTCAAAGATGCCGAAACTGTTATTCGCGACCTATTGAAGGTCAAACCAGAATTAGACGTCGCACACTATTTTCTTGGTCGCACGCTGGTCAAACTCGACCGCCCCGCTGAAGCTGAACCCGAACTTCTTACCTGCATCAAGATGAGTCCGGGTGAGTTTAAAGAAGCCTACCGAATGCTTGGCGCCATTTATTTGGACCGAGGTGCACACCAACTCGTGATCGAGCAATTGGAAACCTACCTGAAACTGGTGCCGACAGCGGCCGATGCCGATCTGCTGCGAAAGGTGATCGAGCAAAGTAAACGCGCAGTGGCGACCACGACAGAGCAGAAGCCCAAACCCTGAATCCGCTCCTTGCTCCGAAAATTTGAATCACACTCCAGAAACCTGTATCCTGCGGGTGCTTCCGTCCAAGAGATCGTTCAAAAATCCGTACTTTTACGTGGGCTTCTGCCGAGGTCGACCCATGACGAGTCTCAAGCGGAGAAGTTTCCTTTCTCTGATTTCTACTGCGGCGGCCGGATCCGCGCTGTACCCGTCGTTCGCCTTCAGCCGCGACGGCGACAAGGGCACTTCCTGTTGGCTGGACGTTTGCGCGCCATTCATCATTCAAGATCCTGCTCTCGGCATCGATTCCGAGATCGTTCTTACGTCCGACAACTTCCTCGGCGCACAAGGCTACGCCGACGGTTCAGACGCAACTGAGTATCAGATCCTGCTCTACGATTTCGACGGCCAGGCCATCGGCGAAAGCGGCATCGCGCGACAACTGACAGCGCAATCGATGCAGACGACGGTGATTCCCGTCAGCGAGCTGGTCGGACCGAACCGCAGCTTCTGGGGCGGAATGAGAATTCGCCTGCGGCCAAAAACGCGAACGCCGACTCACGCCAGCGATCTATTCAGCTCCGCCTTTGTCCGTTGGAAGAGCCGCGACTCTTTTACAAACGTTCACGCCAATCCCGACCCATTGCAGTGGCAGCGCGCGGACAGCTTCTTCTACTCGATGCCTTTTCCGCCGCTCGACGACTACGATTGCATCTACAGTATTTTCAATCCATACGCCGAGCGAAGCGCCGGTGTATTGACGCTCTACGATCATTTCGGGACGAAGTTGAAAGAGCTTCCCTACGATCTGAATCCGCACTCGTCCGTGCTGGTCGATCTGCGTAAAGGCGAATACGCTCGCACCCTTGAAGAAACGTTCGATAAGAAGCGTGCGTCTGCCCGCAACGGTTTTCGCGGCGGCGCCAAAGGTGGAACTTGCGCAGTCACCAATCGACAGGGAACAGTCAAGAACTTTGGTTACATGCTGATCAAGCACTCAGGCGGCCGGCGTTTCAGTATCGAGCACCCGATTCATCAACCGCCGTACAAACCCGCGAGCGCGAAAGCCCCATTCGACGCCGACGGCCGCTTCAAAGCGAAGAACGTTCTTTACACGCCGCTGGTATTTCGTTCGAAGAAGATCGGCGGCATCACGCTCGACTCGCGATTCCACTTGAGCTCGGGTGCGCCGATGGAAGAGATCCTCTGGCTCCATCCATTCATCACGGACGCGAACGGCAAAGTCGCCTGGCAAGCCAGTGAAGGCGGAAACCTCCCGAGTTCGATTCCCGAAAAACAGATCGAACGCGGCGCGATAAAGCTGGCCGGACAACAGAGTTGCATTTTCGATTGCTCACGTAGCGAGCTGCCGAAAGGGTTCTCAGGCGGCCTGTCGCTGGCGATCACGCCGCAATCGAATCACACGTTGATGAAGGTTGAGGTCCTGGCCGCCGAGTGGAACGCGAGGGCGTTTACTCACTTTCGTCCTGGTTTGGCATCGGCCCGTGCATATCAAAAGCCTGCCTGGCGCGCTGGTCTCGGCACCGATTACATCGTCGCCGGCGCTTGTCTCGCGGGCGACTCAAGCAGGATGATTCGCGACGAAATCATCGCCGTCATCAATATTGACGACAAGAGAATAGCCGGAAACCCGACACTCGAAATCTTTACTTCCTCGGGCCTTACGACGCGCGTGCGGCTGGGTGAAGTCCCGGCTTATAGTTGCCGCCATTACTTGCTTTCGTCATTGGTATCTGGAAAGATCGGCGCGAACGACTTAAGCCTCCGCCTGGTCGACGAGCAGGCCACTCTCCTGATGTCAGTGTTGCATCTCGATTACGAGCGTCGAGATATCGCCGCCGACCATGGGTCCGACCGGTTTTCGACTTTCAGCGAGTTTACCTGCGACCCCAAGGCCTAAGTGTTCGAGCCGAAAGTTCACTTAAACAGATCAGACTCAACGTAATCTTCAACCTTTCAGCCCAGCAAAAGGAACGCCCCATGAGTAAAAAAATCTTCGCGATGATTGCTTGTGCCGTATTGCTGTCGACCTCCCTGGTGTTTGCCCGAAACACGTCGAACCAAAAGGAAGAGAAACCCTGGCAGGAGTGGAACGAGAAAGAAGCTGAGAAGATACTGAGCAATTCGCCCTGGTCCCAGACGCAGACTGACACGGACACGTCCGAGATGTTCTTTTCGCCGACCAACGATCCGCGCACGACAGGACGCGGGACAAATCCTGAGGGGCGTTTGTCTAGTGGGGCCAACAACCAGGCAGTCAATGTGAAGTTTATGGTTCGGTTCTTTTCCGCCAGGCCGGTACGGCGAGCACTGGTGAGATTGATGGAGCTGAAACAAAAACCGGATGCAGATCTTGCCCAGAGACTGCACACGTTTGCCGACGTGAAGAGCACCGAGTCGATCATCGTCACGGTCGCTTACGAAACGCCGGATCAGCGTTACGGTCAGGCCGTGATGCAGATAATGAATAGCGCCATCACCTCGACACTTAAAAATCAAACCTATCTCGAGCGCAACGGAAAGCGTCTTTTTCTGGAGGAGTACATCCCACCCGGCAAGGACGGCTTTGGCGCGCGCTTCATCTTCCTGCGTAATCAGGGTGAGGCGCAGAAGCCATTCATCGATAGCAACACCGGCGACGTTCGGTTCATCGCGCAGTTTCTCCGCGGTCCAAGAATCGATCGTTTATTCAAGGTTTCAGACATGATGTACGAAGGTCAACTGGAGTACTGAAGACACGTAACTAAGTTGGAGGTTTTACATGAACGGGTTTGCTAAAAAACTGGAGATAGTCGCCAACATCGCCATAATTGTTCTGGCCGTCCTGCTGGGCGGTGTGATCGTCAAACGCTACTTCTTTACGAGTGCGCCCGCCGACAGCGTTGCTCCTCCTCAGTCTCAGGCGGCCGCACCGCCGGCGATCAAGGCTGGAACGAATGTCGAACTCGCGAACTACAACTGGAGTGAGAGCGACAACACGCTGGTGATGGTCCTGTCGACGACGTGCCACTTCTGCACTGAGAGCGGACCGTTCTATAAACGCATGCTTGAAGCGCGTGCGGACAAGAAAAAGCTGCGTTTCGTCGCCGTTTTTCCGCAGGCTGAGGAAGAAGCTCGGGAGTACCTGAAGAAGCTTGGCATCGTCGCCGACGAGATCCGAACCGCGCCGCCGACGTCTCTAGGCGCGCGCGGCACGCCGACGCTCATTCTTACCGACTCAAAGGGGACGGCGGTCAACACGTGGATCGGCAAGCTGCCGTCCGCAAAGGAGGACGAGCTCCTCAAAGCCGTTCACTTATAATCTAAGGTTTCCTATGTTACATACATAGCAAGAACACGGATTAAAAACCATCCTATCAGCCAATCAACCTCAACTAGCGCCGCTGGGTGCAGGTGATCTGATCGATCGCGCTGTCAGACTCTATCGCCGTCACCTGTTTGTCTTGATCAGGACCGCGGCGCCGCCGGTCATCATCGCTGCCGCCGGTTGGATCGTCTTTTGGATCTGCGCGCAGCGAGTTGTCATCACTGACGAAACCCCGACCTTGTTGTTATATCTGCTGGGCGCCTTCGTTTCGCTGGCGGTGATGTTGGGCGGATACCTGCTTACGTTGGTCGTGATGGGCGGCGCGACGAGAACGCTGGTGGCCCACTTGCTGCGCAACGATCCGGTCACCGCCCGCGCCACCTACAGCGCCGTGCGCGAACGCTTCTGGGGACTTGTCGCCGCCTCGGTGATCGTAATGGTATGGATCGGGATCTCTCTCATAGTGGCGTTGGGTGTTTGGCAGGTCATACTCAGCTTGTTCAGCGCGCTGGTCCTGCTGTTGATGGTCACCGCTCCACCGTGGTTGCCGGTAGTGCTCTTCGTCCTCGCTTTTCTCGTCTCCACGCCGCTGGCTGTTTGGCTCTTCTTTTTCCTCGTCGCGCGCGTTGCATACGTTCCGCAGGTGATGTTGGTTGAAGGCAAAAGCGTTTTTGAGTCGTTCTCGCGAAGCTTTGCATTGGCGCGCGGTAACGTTCGCCGGCTGACTGCCATGACCGTGTTCACCACCTTCGCCACCCAGTCAGCCCTGATGATTCTGTTGGTTCCACTCGGTTGGTATGGATTCATGAGTGGAATCAATCCCTTGAACTCGGCTCAATGGCCCGTGTGGTACTCGATTGCCTACAGCGTTATGGGCCCGCTGAGCTCGATCCTGTTGACGCCGGTTTGGATGCTTGGTCTTTCGCTGCTTTACGTTGACGAGCGAGTGCGGCACGAAGGTTACGACATCGAGTTAATGGCCGCGCGGCAACTGCCCGAATTGCCGGACCTGAACGTCACATCACCTTTGGGAACGGCGCTGTGGTCGAGTGTGCCGAAGACGCCGGCGCCTCCAGGACCGCGTCCATCCAGCCGCATTCTGAATCTAAATTGATCGCCTTGAGAACTCTCGCTCCAAACAGTCGATCTTCATTCCATCGCCGGTTGCTGTTTGTGCTGGTGGTCGTCTGTCTCGGCTCCGCGCCGGCGGTTGCGATCCCGCTTGCGACTTATCGCGAAGACGTTGAACACATCATCGACGATCTGAAGTCACTCTTGAAGAAGGAAGAGGACGAAGCTGACTCCGATTACGAGAGCCGCTTTACTGAAACGATAGGAACGGTGCGCCGGGAGTTTCCACAGACTCAACCGGTGGAAATGGACGAAGAGACCTGGAACGCCGACAACTCCTGGTTTCACACTGCACTCGACGATCTTCAACGAGCCGCACCTGACGAGCGTAGCGCGAGAATCTCCAGAATCATCGAATCGCTTGGAGCGCTCGGCGAACGAGTCAAGGATTTGGAGAACGCCAAAGAGGTTCCTTACGACAAGAATGCAGCGAACGAAAGACTCAAAGGCATCCTGGCGCGGCCGGAATACGCCACCGGACCAAGAGGTCAGAACGCGTTAAACCGCCTGCTCCAGGATTTCATGCGCTGGCTTCGGAATCTATTGCCCAAACCAGCGCAAGTGGAACCGGGCCAGGGAAGCGCTCTAACTCCGATCGTGCAATTCCTCGTCGTCGGCGTTGCGTTACTGCTGATCGGGTACGTGGTCTGGTTGTTGTTGATTCGGTTCAGGCGTTCGGGCGCGAAGAGAGTTCGCAAGAAGCGCGAGCCGCGAATTGTTCTCGGTGAGCGGCTCGAGCCGGAAGAAACGGCGTCGGATCTTCTTTCCGAGGCCGAAGCACTCGCGCGCAGCGGCGATTTGCGCGGCGCTATTCGCAAGGGCTACATCGCATTGCTCGTCGAGCTGGGCGATCGCAAGTTGATTAGCCTGGCCCAGTACAAAACAAATCGCGACTATCTTCGTTCAGTCAGCAGTCACCCACAGCTCCACTCGAGAATGCAGGGCCTGACCGATAGTTTCGAACGACACTGGTATGGCCTCGCGCAGGTAACCCCAACGGACTGGCAGGATTTTCGCACCGGCTACCGTGAAGCTTTGCAGACTGGAAACTAGACCTCGATGCGGCAGCGACTCACAATCATTCTGACATTCGTGGTGATCATCGGTCTGCTTGCGATCATCAATGGCCTTTCTCACGTTCAGGAAGAGCCGGCGCACGACATGGAACAGGCGCCGAATCGTTCCACCTATCACTCCGGTCCAACCGGGATACGCGCGCTACATGATTTTCTGAATGAGTCGGGTCACAAAGTAATACGCTGGCGTGAATCGTCGGATCGTCTCTTCAGTCAGTCAGGACGAATGGTATCGACGTTCGTCATCGTGGGCCGCACGCGGGTTCCATTCGATCACCAGGATTATGAGGTGTTGCTCAGGTGGGTCAGGCAAGGTGGACGTCTGGTTCTTATCGATCGCTCGCCTGACAGTAAGTTTCTGGCGGCGCAAGGTTGGAACATCACATCCCGCGATTTTGCTTTTCCGAATATCGACACGAATCCGGGCGACGTCACGCAGATGACGCAGGACGTAACCGCGCTTCAGCCGGTCCAGCCGACGTTGCTCACAAACAATATCGGCGCTGTGATGCCTTCGCGGTTCGCCTCGCGTTTGAAAATCGAGCCACGGATTGAGAGCGTTGCGAACCCGTCGACGGCGCCAACACAGATAATCGTGGAGCCGGAGCCGACACCCGTAACGGTACACCAGGACGAAGAAAACGATGAGGATTCAGTCTCACCTGCGCCGGTGGTTCATCTGGGAGATAGTAACGGCGCGGTTCTAGTCGACTACAGTTATGGTAATGGAAAGATCGTGCTTTTGACGGATCCTTATGTCGTCAGCAACGGCGGTATCAGTCTCCAGGATAATCTCTCGCTCGCCATGAATATGCTCGAAGGTCTCGCACCGAACGGGCTGATCGCTTTCGACGAATATCACCAGGGCCGCGGCATTACCCAAAACGCATTTGCCGGTTATTTCGAAGGCACTCCGGTGCTCGCAATCGCCGGCCAGCTCGTTTTGTTGGTGCTCGTAGTTCTCTGGACCAACGGCCGTCGATTCGGACGGCCCTTGCCGCTGCCGCACGTCGACCGGCGTTCGAGTCTCGAGTTCGTCGCGTCGATGGCTGAGTTACAGGAGCGGTCGCGGGCGTTTGATCTGGCGATAGAAAACATTTACTCGCGCACGAGACGCGTGTTGGCGCGTCATGCGGGAGTTGATTACAACAGTTCGCGCGCGGAGATAGCCGAACGCGTTGCTTCGCGGTCGACGATTGATCGACACGAACTCGAGACGTTGATGCGGCAGTGTGAAGAAACAATCAACGGTTCGCCCATCACGTGGCGGCAGTCAATCCAGCTCGTGAGACGGCTGCGGGAGCTCGAACGCAACCTCGGCTTGCGTATGCGTTCACGTGAAGTCCGGCAGGCAGCAGAAAACATTTGACGAAAGCTGAGCACAGAGTAGAAAGTACAGCACACATATGCCCGAGACAGTCGCTTCTACCGTCGCACACATCAAGAATGAACTACAGAAAGTAATCGTTGGACAAGATGACGCAATCGAACAGATCCTGATTGCCCTGCTCGCCGAAGGACATGCGTTGGTGGAAGGCGTGCCCGGCACGGCAAAGACGCTGACTGTCAAAACTCTCTCTCGCATCATCAACGCAACGTTCAGTCGTATTCAATTCACGCCCGACCTTATGCCTTCCGACATCACGGGCACGAACGTTTTCAACATCGCGACGTCGACGTTCAATCTTCGTCGTGGTCCAGTCTTTACCGACATCCTGCTGGCCGATGAAATCAATCGCACGCCGCCGAAGACGCAGGCCGCACTGCTCGAAGCAATGGAGGAACGTCAAGTCACGATCGACGGCGATGCGTACCAGTTGCCGCCGATCTTCACGGTGCTTGCTACCGAGAACCCGATTGAGTACGAGGGGACTTATCCGTTGCCGGAAGCGCAGCTCGACCGTTTTCAGTTGAAGATACTCCTGACTTACCCGAGCGAAGAGCACGAGCGTGAAGTGCTCGCGCGCTGGGACGCGGGATTCAATTCGAAGCGCCTGGACCAGGTGGACTTACAACCGCTTCCGGACCCTCACGCGATCACGCGTTGCCGCGAAGAGGTTGCGCGTGCCCGCATGGAGCCGGGCGTGCAACATTACGCCGTGGATCTGGTCCGGCGAACACGTATCCATCCCTTCATCCACTACGGGGCAAGCCCGCGCGCATCAGTCGCGCTGCTGCTGTGTTCAAAAGCCCTGGCAGCGATTCGCGGCCGTGACTTTGCAACTCCTGACGACGTTCGCGACGTAGCACTGCCGGTCCTTCGTCATCGTCTCACGTTGCGCGCTGAAGCGGAGCTCGACGGCGTCACTGCCGATTCGGTTGTAACGGACATTTTGAAGGCTTCAGAAGTGCCTCGCTGAGCACAGAAACGCGCCAAAAAAGTGCGCTAATGTCCATATTTGCGGATGGTTAGAAATCCTGCCGATTTGAAAAATTGAAAATAATTTTCGATTTTTGGATTGACGGAAGCCTCACCCTTCACCTATTCGCAGATCTTTCTAGGAATTTGCACCACCATCCTAAAAAAGGAATATCGGAACATTCTTTGCATTAAACCGACGCGGTTCGTCTCCCCTTGCGTTCCGACTTTTTATCTCACGAATCCTAAACAGTGAGATTTATGTGTGAAGAACGACTAGTTATCGCCTCGCGAATCGGTTGGTTCCGCGGCACTCGTTCTGTTATTCGAATAAAGAGGGCCGCCGTCACCCTTGCTTTTAACGGTTTGGTCCTTGTTGGCTTCTTAAGCTGAGAAAGGTTTTGGTTAGCAGCTTTAAGGAGGTCCCTTCAACAAGTATGTTTCGGGAAGGAGCCCAAATGAAGAAATTGTTTTATGCCTTCATGCTTGCGATCCTGAGTCTCTGCTTCTTTGCCGTCTCGGCATCGGCTCAGAGCACCGCAGGCGTGACGGGAACAGTAAAGGATGTGAACGGCGCTGTCATTGCTGGCGGCGACGTAAAACTGACAGATACAAAGACCGGCGTTGAACTCACCACCAAGACTAACGATCAAGGTGTGTATACCTTTCCTAAGGCAGCGCCGGGAACCGGCTACAAGCTCACTTTCACCGCTCCGGGATTTCAGACTCTGATAATCAATGACGTCGCGCTCGGAGTAGGACAGATGGAGACGCATAATGCCGAAATGACTATCGGCGAGATCTCCGGCACCGTTGTGGTGACAGCCTCCAATGAAGTTACGCTGAATACTACCGACGCAAGCATCGGCAACGTTATCGGAGAACGAAGACTTAAAGAGCTTCCAATTCAGATTCGCAATTCGCCTGCTGCGCTGATCGGGTTGCAACCCGGCGTGGTGGGAAACAACGTCGGTACCGGCACGGCGAACCGCGTCGGATCAGTTACCGGCTCACGCGCTGACCAGGGAAACATCACGGTTGACGGCATCGACACGAACGATGTGACCACGGGCCAGTTCGCTGCCACTGTGGGGAATGCTCCGATCGATGCGATTCAGGAGTTCCGTACGGTTTCCGCCAACCCGGGTGCTTCCGAGGGAAGAAGCAGCGGCGGCCAGATTGAGTTGGTGACCAAGAGCGGTACCAACGAATTTCACGGCAACCTGCGTGAGTACAACCGCACGGCCGCAACCGCAGCCAACACCTTCTTCAACAACCGCAGCGGCGTCGAGCGGCCCCAACTGACGCGCAATCAGTTTGGTGGCAGTATCGGTGGCCCGGTCATGAAAGACGCGCTCTTCTTCTTCTTCGATTACGAAGGGCGGCGTGATGCTCAGGGTGTTGCTTACCTGCGAATAGTTCCTTTGAACCACTTCCGCAATGGCGGTTTGGGGTTCATCAACAACAACTCGGGTTGCACGTCCGGCGCACGTCTCAACACCACGCCCAACTGCATCTCGATCCTGACTCCGGCACAGGTTGCTGCGCTCGACCCCAAAGGAGTCGGTGGCAATTCCGGCTTGTTGAGTTTTATCAACAACCGTTACCCACAGGCTAACGACCTGACAGCTGGCGATGGCATCAACACCGGTGGCTTCCGGTTCAATGCTCCGTCGAAACGTGAAGACAACACGTACACGACGCGTATGGACTGGAACGCAACCTCGAAGCAGAAATTCTTTGGCCGTTTCAACATCGCTCGGCGCGTGCAGACGGACACTGTTAATTCGGTGGCCCAACAATTCCCCGGCGATCCTGAAACAGCTCAAATCGTCGTTAAGGATTACACTTGGGTGGTCGGTCACACGTGGACTGCCAGCTCGACGTTCGTAAACCAGGCCACCGTAGGCGTGTCGCGTTCGGGCCTGCTTTTCCCGACCAATTTCAAGCCGGCATTCCCGAACTCGTTCACCTTCGGCATGGGCCTTTCGGCTCCATTTGCCGGCATTTCCGATCAGGATCGGTTCGTCATGGTGCCAACGATTCGCGATGACGCGACTTGGACCAAGGGAACGCACTCGATTGAATTCGGTGGCTCTTTTAAGCCAATCGATTCCAAAACGGGACTGGTCAATGACTTTAATTTCCCAACCGTTGGCCTCGGCGGTTTGCTGAGCGCGCTCGATCCGACGCTCCGCCCGACGAACATCAACTCGAACACAAACACGACTGTTACAGGCAACTACGACGCAGCCTTTGCATTCCTGCTCGGACGGTTTGCCCAACTCCAGACGAACTTCAACTACGACATAGATGGGACGGCGTTTGCTCCCGGCACCGGTAAGCACCGCGACTATCGCTATGACGAGCTTGAGTTCTATGCCCAAGACAATTGGAGACTACGAAACAACCTCACGGTGAATTTGGGCATGCGCTGGCACATGTACCCCGCTCCTTATGAGAAGAACGGGTTCCAGGCTGGTCAGAACGTTGACATGCGCGAATTGTTCGACCTTCGCGTGCGAAACGCAGCTGCCGGAATTCGGGGCGAAAGCGCTGAGCCGCTGCTGCAATATGACTTGATTGGCAAAGGCAACGACGCACGGCCTCTCTACAAAACTGATTGGAATA
>JBKPNH010000095.1:0-17195 GCA_046732535.1 Acidobacteriota bacterium | reverse complement strand
ATGCTACACATGGATCGTTTCTCGCGCGAACTGAATGAATCGGGCAGATCCGTGTTGAAGCGTATGCTCGGTAACGGTTTCTCGCGCGCAATTTGATCTGTCTGCAAACTCAGCATTAGTTAACGACGCAGCCTCGCGCATCGCTCGCAGGATCGCCGCTTCATCGCCTGCCGGAATCAACCATCCGTTCACACCCGTCTTGATAAACTCGAGCGCCGCGCCCATGCGGTCCGTCGCAATCACGGGCAACCCTGCCGCCAACCCTTCAGGAACGACCAGCCCCCAGCCGTCATACCGCGATGGCACGCACAACACATCAGCCGACGAGTACAACTGCGGCAACTCATCCCAATCCCTGAACCCCGCGAACTCGACTCGCTCGCTCACCTGACGAAGCGTATGCTCCAGACTCTGCCGCAGCTCTCCGTCTCCAACTATCTTGAGCCTCACACTCGGCGCTTCTTCAGCAAGCTTAAGGAACGCACTCGCGACGAGGTCCACACCTTTTCGGCGAATGAGCGAACCGGAAAACAGGAACACGCGCTCCGCATCATCGCGAGGTTTCGCGATCTCAAACCGTTTCAGATCAGAGAAGTAGGGCAAGTTGAAATAAGACCGCCGCGCTCCAAACTCCCGGCGATATTCGTCCACCGCAAACTTCCCAATTCCCCAGATCGGCACGCTCGAATCGTGCAGTTTCGAGAGTTTCCATTTTCTCAACAGCCGTCCGGCCCACGCCGGCTGGCGAAAACCCGGACGCTCGCCCCAGAAACACCATGGCCCACCACGCGTCGCTCTCTCGCCGATCAGCTCCGTCGCGTGTGGATGCTGGTAGTAATTGAAAACAACTAAATCTGCCTCACGCGCCGCTTTGCGCGCCTCAATTGAGATATCCATCGATACATGCCGTATCTCAGATCGTTTCCAATGACGAAGCGGATCGCGCGCTCGCAAATACCCGACCTTCAACTCGCAGTTTCCCTGCCTCTCGATCTCGTTGAAGAGCTCGACCTGATACGGCGACGGCGAATCAGTAAGGACGAATACTTTCACAGAGAGCGAGCTTGTCTCAATTTAATGAACAGTTGCGAAAGACCCACCCACGCCAGCACGACGTAACTCACGAGAATCAATTCGAGGATCGAACGCATTCCGGAAAACAAGGCCATCACGACGATGCTGTAGATGACGAGCGCTCCCTGCGTGCTGCTGCGTTTAAGCAGCCCGCTCGCCGTCGAGGCGACACGCCCGTAAAACCAACCGCCCAGCGCGACGCCGAGCAGGCCCAGCGACATGTACAACTCGCCGATCACTGAGTAGGAATACGAAACGCCCTCGACGCCGAGCGCACTCGGCAAGTCAAAACCCGGATCGACCGGCTTGCCGGGCCAGAACACGCGCGGCACCGGCCGGACGATCACGTAAACGAGATACTGTTGATACACGTAACCATACGATTGCGGAATGAGCTGAATGATCTGGCACAGGCGATAGAAGTTGTCGTCAACACGCAGATGCTGTCCTTCGAGAAGCTGGCGTTTCTCGACCCGGCTGTTCATCGTCACGTCTGTACTGCCGACGAGCGCTCCGAGCCCGACGTTTCTGTACTCGAGCATGATCTGTAAAGTGAACAACAGCGCGCCCACGGCCACGACTGTCATCAACAGGTGTTTGATCCGGAGTTTGTGCTGGTCCAGGATCCAAAGAATCAACGCCATCCCCACGACTACGCCGATGACTCGGCGGCTGCCGCTCTGCGCCAGAAACAGAGTCATGATGATCGACATGCCCAGGCAGATGAGCGTTCGTACAGTGCGCACGCCCGCGCGTCTCGCGATCACGACGGTCAGGATCGGCAGCAAATAACCGAAGTACTGCAAGTGATCGAGGAACGCGTCCCAACCGCCTAGCTGTCCACGGCCCCACGGCGCGGACCATCGTTCCTGGCCCAGGTAGTAGACCATCTCGAACACGTTGAAGTCGCAGGCGATTGCAAAGTTCAACATGCCGATGAAGAAGCACGCGACGGCGAGACCGAAATAGGTGTTGACGGAAAACTCTTGCGAGACCGAGCGAACGACTACGGGCGGAATCTTCCACGGCCGCCGAATCGCGCCGATCCAAACCATGCCGACGAAGACGCCGATGCCGATGAAAGCGAGCCGCACGTCGTCGGCGGTGATGTAGTCCAGCGGGTACACGCCTTGTAACAGGTCGAGCAGCAGCCAGTAGATCGGCGCGAGCGCCAACAACGACTCGCCGCGCAGCAACGCCTTGGGATGGCGAATCGCCGTCGTCACCGGCGCCGCGGCAAGCCCGGCGGACATAACGAGCGCCGAGTAAAAAAGTGCTCCGGGACTGCTCGGGTTGTCCGGGACCAACAGCACCGCGGCGACCGTCCCCATACTGGTGCTGAATAGCGCAACAAGCGTGGAACGCCAGGTTAACGACGGCGTCGCGCCGATGCTGAGCGGAAAACGATTCCAGGTAACGGACGATTGCATTTACAAGTTCGACAGCGAAGCAGCGAGTGAGTTCAAACTAAACCGCTCGTCAACGTGCGAGTTTTCAGACATCGCTTGAAGACGTTCAGGCGCGCGCAGTAACTGTTGTAGAGCCTCGGCGATCGCCGGCCCGGAGACTTCCTCGAGAACCAACCCGTTATGACCATCACGAACGACGTCGCCGCAGAAGCGCGAGGCAATCACGGGCAGCTTCCACGATTGCGCCTCCAGTTGGGTCAACCCAAAACCGTCGGAAAGCGTCGGCAGAATGAAGACGTCTGCATCGCGATAGTAACGCGCGACGTCTCCACGCGACGCGACTCCGAACCACTTCACGTTCTCTGGAAGGTTTACCTGAAGTGGGCCAACGAACCAGAACTCGATCGGCTCTCCCGCGAGCAACCTGATGGCTTCGGATAATTGCGCCACGCCTTTGCGCAAGTTGATCTGGCCCAGGAACAACACGCGCAGCGGACGTTCGAGGTCGAAGGCCGCGGGATACGTCTTCTTAAATGAATGATTCTGCGATTCAAAGGCAACTGGGACGACTCGAATCTTTTCTGCCGCGACTCCTTCGCTCAGCAGCGCCTCACGTGACCATGCGGAATTGACGACGATCCGATCCGCGAGATCGCATTCGTTGCGCCAGCGTTTCCAATAGTCAGCGGGTGCCGGGCGCCAGCCGCCTTTGTGCGTCGAATTGAGCTTCGCGACGATTCGCTCTTCGGCCGGGCCGGGATCGATCTGGCCCAATACCGTCTGCCAACCTCGCTCGCGCGCGACTTTGAAGATCTCCTCCGCGGCGTAACTGTAGGCAAAAACGGTGAGGCTGGCGTGATTCGATGGAAGTTGATTGACGACGGAACGTTGAAACCAATCGTTTCGCCTCGTTATCAGCGTCCAATTGGTCATGCATCTCAGAGTTGCGCCTACCTCGAATGCTAAAGCCTCAAGATTCATGTCCGTGACGTTCGCGGAAGATAGACTCGGATGAAATCGACCAGCCATTCCGGTTTTCAACGAGCGCAACACGGATCCCGGACGGACCCAAAGATCGGTGATCAGTTGGCGCAGCAGACCGCTTCGTTGCAACGCTCTCGGGACAGCGTAATGTTCGCGCGCGCCGAGTTGACAACAGATCCAGTTCAAATCCGAGATCATGCTCTTGCCTGCACCGGCGATCGCCGAAGCGCCAGATACGATCGCACCGCGCGATTACTCACCGTCCGGCGAAACTGCCGGTGAAACAGCAGATGGCGCGGGATCATCGTCAGCCCGCTCCAGATCCCGCGGTGCCGGCCGTTTCGCAGCAGCCATAACACACGGTTAGCGCACTGCAACAGGCCGATGGACCACAGCCAAACGGGATAACGCAGGTACGCCAGCAAGGCGAGATTCGCGATGCTGCCGGCGGTGACGTGCGGCTCCGCGTGCCGTTTCAAATCGGTATCATGAAACACTCGCAGCCACGAGCTGGACAAGATCTTTCTGCCCTGCGAATGCAGACGCAGCGCGAGATCGACCTCTTCCATGCCGTACGCTACGGGCAATGGCACGTATCCGCCGGCGTCAAGAAAAGCTTGCCGCCGGTAGACACATGCGCCACCGGAAAAGTCGGCGGTCCATTGTGCCTTTCGTTCGTCGAGTGCGATCGCTTCACCGGCGTGATAGAGCGCGGCGCAGATGATCGACGAGTCGGGAAACTGTTCGAAGAGTTGGAGTACGCGAGCGAAGTAATCGGAATCGATCGGATAAGAATCGTCGTCGAAACTGGCGATGAGAGCGCCGGCGGCAGCGTCGACCAGCTTGTTTCGTCCGCCGCCTGGGCCAATGCGGTCACTGCTCACAATGACGCGGACGTTTGGAAACGCCTGCCGAATCGCCTTCTCGCAGGTGGTCTGATCACCGTCGACGTGAACGAGGATCTCATGTGGTTGAGGATTGCAGGAGTTAATGATGCGAAGAGTGTTCAGCGTCTGATCGATTCTTTCGTAGGCGGTGACGATGGCTGAAATTTTCACTGCTGACAAAGCCGCGAACGAAGTAACTCCGCCAACGCACGGGCGCCGGCGAGATTCGGATGAAACCCGTCGCGATAAAACAGACCGTCCTGCTCGAGATTCGATCCCCAGTCGAAGAACTCCGCGCCTTCATCCGATACGACCTCGCGAAGCTTCGCGTTGACCGAAGCAAATTGGGCACGCGACCCCGGAAAGCGCGACTCGTCTACCGGAAGCAATCCGAGAACAAGCACTCGCGTGTTCAGAGCACGCAACAACTTAGTCAAATGACCGGCGATGCCGTCAGGATCCATCAACGGTTGGCCTTTCCCTTCGCGCGAAAGCAGCTTGAGCCTGATTCGCTGTTTCGTCGTGTCGAACGCCTGTTGCTTGGCTTTACGCCACCACGTCGTGCTGAAGTAACAACGCGGATCCATCGCGGCATAACCGCGCCACGATGGCGGCACCCACCACGGCAAGGTCGCCGGGCGGATGATGCTCTCCAGGCTGCCGCGAAAAATCACGACCAGCTCAGGATGCAAAGTGCCGATGAGGGGCAACCACTCGATGTCCGTCTCGATCGTCTGTCCCTCACACGCAAAGTTCCAGAACCACAGATCTGACGAGTTTTGCGAGCCGTCGACATCAATCTTCCCGGCCACGTTAAACTCGACAAATCGATCAAATCCGCGAGGATCTACATTTCGGAGCCGCAACTCGTGAACATTAACGTCACTCTTCGCGGAGCGGATTTGTGTTACAAGTTCACTCACGTAACTGATCCTGCTCGAACCAACGCCTTCTGTCAGACTGTCGCCAAGGAACACCCAATTCATGTACTAATCAGGATGCGTCCGAAGGCACGCAGCCGCCCACTCAAGGGCGCCACGAATCCGCGAAAGTTCAGCCGCCGCACGCAGCCGAGAAACTGGCTGATCGTTTCGATACCAAAATAAAGCACGACCAGTCCGAACGCGCGGACAAAATGATGGCCCAGCGTGCGCCGAAGAATAAAGTAGCGGTTGAAGAGGTCGTCTTCCGCAGCAACAAACCTGGTTACTCTTCCGCTCGGCGCGTGATGATGGGCCATGCGCGCGTCGGGGCAGAACATGATGCGGCCGGCGCGTTGCAGCTTCAGCCCCAGATCGACGTCTTCATTGATCGTGCAACGATGCAAAAAGAAGTCGGAGAACCCACCAACCGCGACGAAAGCCGAGCGCCGCACGAGACTGCTTCCCGATCCCAGCCATTCCATCGATTGAGCTGTCGACGGGACTGGATTAAAGCCAAAGCGCAACAACGGACCAACGACTCTTCCCTGCCACTCGTCGTGCTCCAAATTCAGCACGTGTCGCAGGTACAACTGCCAGATCCGCGTCGGCTCCGGCCATGGTTGATTACTAAAGTCGGCTGTTACGGCGACTACGTCATCGTTCGCCTCCGACGCGCTCAACATGTGCTGCACACAATCGGGTTCCAGGACGACGTCGTCGTCGAGGAACAAGAGATATTCGCCACGCGCTATATCGATCGCGGCCATGCGCTGGCGCACAGCGTTCGGAGGTGAAACGACGATTTGCTTTAAAACGAGCCCGCTGGAACGCACAAAAGTTTCCTGATCAGCGCTCGCGACGATCACCTCATCGACCTTGCACGTCTGTGCGGCGAGCGAATCCAGCAGCGCGTTTAGCGAATCAACTCTGCCGATGGTCGGCACGATGGCGCTGATTTTCATCGGCGATAAAACCAGAGACTCGAGCCTAAACAATTAGATGGGCAATCGTGCGGCCACAACTCTTTCACCGCAGAACTGTGATCCAGCATCAACCAATGGTTCGCCAGCGTGACCTGAAACTCGCGATTGAACGATAGAAAAGCTTCCAACAAATACTGTTCGTTCAGCGCCAGGCGTCGTTTCAAGAGCCATTCAGCCGGATAGTCGTGGGGAAAGAAGATGTCGTGTACGTGTACCCACACGCCGGGCTTAACGACCGGCAACACCTGGAGAAATTCGTAACAGACGTCGCTGCCGAACTTCACCGTATGGCTCGAATCGATGAAGAGAATGTCGTTCGCTTCGAGTTGCGAGAAGAACTCGACGTCGATCTCCTCGACTCGCTTCCGGATCAGCTCTACTTTAAGACTCAGTCCATTTAACCGCTCTGGATTGGGCTCGATACACGTAAGCGTTCCGTGACTTCCATTGCGCGACAGCGCCTGTTGAGCTATCCGCGTCGAATAGCCGCTGCCGATCTCGATCACGCGCCTCGGCTTCAAGCGCCTAATCAGCGAATAGTAAACAGCAGCATCAAACCCACTGAAATAATCATTTTTAAAATCCGTCGTACCGATTTCATCGCGATACTCAACCAATTCGCGCAACAGTCGCAGTTGCTCATCCCACTTAAAATCAATCGACGGAAACTCCCGCCGCCGCTCGATCTGTTCCGCGGTGATCGACTGAAAGTCCGGCAGCGGCTCGTAGTAGTGAATCGGACGGATGTGATAGCCCCAGGCGTCTGATATCTCAGGATGGCTCTGTGCGATGAACAACACGTGACGCATCGCGCGATTGATGAGCGACTTAACCATGGTTTATGGCCCGGTTGAATACTGCGCGCACCGCGTCGCAAGCGAAATACGCCCGTCCAACTCTCAACGCTTCTCTTCCAAGCCCGACACGGCGCGCGGGCTCATTTACCAATCGCTTCACTACTTCCGCGAGCCCTGCCTCAGCTTCGACAACTTCCCCAACGCTCGCGTTCTCCTTTGCCCAACGCACAGCCGAACAGTACGACGGCCCATAGACCAGCAGCGGCAATCCTACCGCCGTACAGTCTGCCAGCTTACTCGGAAACGCCAACTCCATGTTGCTGCGGTCTTCAACGTCGAACGACATAGGCACAAACAGCGCGTCGACCTCTTCTCGAAGCCGGCGCATCAACTCAGGCCAGCTCAACAGCCCGCCCACGACGACCTTCGGCAAATCAAGACCGGCTTGCCGCGCCTGCTCAGGCGTCAAGGGCCCGAAAATCAGCAACCGCCCGCCTGTCGCTGCCAGCGCGTCGTGCAAGGCGATCAGCGCCTTAACATACCCGGTCGAGTTGACCGTTCCGGCAAATGCGATTGTGAACTGATGATCGTTCAGACCCAGTCGCGATGGCGGTTCGGCGAACTCCTGAAGATCCGAAGCGCGGCTCGGATAAAGAACCTCGCAACTCGCGCCATAACGCGTTTCGTAAGCACGCTGCATCGCCGGCGAAACACACAGCCGCGACTGCGCCTGGCGGTAAACCTCGCCGAATTGCTTATCGATCCAATCGCGACAGCCGCGCGGCACGTTTGCCGCTCGCGGCCAGTCGTCATGCACCATAAAATGCAGCGGCACATTCCGCCTGCGAGCGAGGTTCGACGCCGCCAACCAACCAAAACCATGCGCCACCGTCAGCACGTCGTCGAACTCCACTCCATTGAGCGAAAGCGCAGTTTTCGGCGCGCGATGTGAAAACCACGCCATCGCATACGGATGAAACCTCGTCTTCAGCCAGCGCGATCGATCTAGCCGATGCTCGCGATAAGCGACGCCTGGCAATCGTCTCTCCGGCCGCGACCTTGCGCCTGTCTCGAGCACTGTCAATCTGTCGGATGGATAATCCGCCAGCAGTCGATGCAACAGCGCGGATCCGTGATACGTCGACTCTACCGGCACGTCCCCGACATAAAGCAACCGTTTACAACTGATACGTTCGCCTCATCCATTCAGCCGTCAGGCGCATTCCGTCTTCGAGGCTGTAGGAGTTTTTATGGTCCAGGTCGCGAACCGATTTCGACGTGTCGACCCGCTTCAGCTTTGTCGTCAGTATCTCGGAATCCTGATGATGGACGAGCGAAGCACTCGCGCCCGTGACCTTCAGCACTACGTCAGACAGTTCTTCGATCGTGTGCAGATCGTTGCCGCCGATGTTGTATGTCTCACCGGCGCGAAAGTTCTCCGTGATGTTCGCGACTGTGCGGACTGTGTCGGCGAGATAAGTCGAGGTGCGCGAGTGTCCGCGAAAGACTGTCCAGGGCAAGTTGTGTAGAGCGCAATATAGAAAGCGGCAGTTTACGGAACGATACGGGCTGTAGTATTCGCCGGGACCGTAAGTATTGAAGAGGCGCACGACGATGCTTTCAGTGCCGTACTGCAATGCCGAGTTGCGGATCTGCATCTCGTTGACCCATTTCGACATCGCGTAGTCGTTGAGCTGTTTGATCTCATACTCATCCATCACCGACTCGACCATGATCTCGGGCCAATCGCCATAGACTTCCGAGGACGAGAAATGTATGAGGTAAAAGCCGAGTCGTTCCTGCAAGCGAATGACGTTCTTGGTGCCGATGGCGTTTGTTTGCCATAGCGTTTCGTAGAAGTCCTCGCCGTTCCAACGGCCGAATTCCGCGGCGCAGTGATAGACGTAGTCGAAAGGCCCGCAGCGCTCGAACACGCGCTCCAACTGGCGGAAGTCGCCGACGTCGCAACGCGCGTAGAGTGGCGTTTCGACGTCTGTGCGCAGACTGAATCCGATCTCGTCAGGCTGGTGATGAAGATCGCACGAGACGACGTGATGTCCGCGGCCGCGAAGCTCCTTGATCAGCCCCGCACCAACAGTCCCCAATCCACCGGTCACTAAGACGCGCATAGTCTTGCCACAAAAAGGCACAAAAAACACAGAATGGTTTCCAGATCTAACACCGCTGATTTAACAAGTCTCTCTTGTGGGTTTGTGCCTTTTTGTGGCAAACCTTCCTGTGGCTAAGCCTGCTTCTCGTAATATTTCCGACCGTAATAACTTTGGTAGTAGTAATAGTCGTGCGATTGCAGGTTGACGTTGTTGAGCACGACGCCGAAGACTTTTGCGCCCACGTCGTTCAGCAACTGTTTCGAGCGGCGCACGATGTGGCGCGAGCTCTTACCGCCGTGGACCACCAGTAACACGCCGTCGACCATCGTCGCGATCAGCACGCCGTCCGTGAACGAACTTATCGGGGGCGAATCGACGACGACGTGCGTGTAGTTCGCTTGCAGCGCCGCCATCAACCGCCGCATTTGATCGGAACCGAGCAGTTCCGCGGGATTCGGCGGGATCGGACCGGAGCTTAAAACGCTGAGGCCGCTCGCTTCGTCAGTCTCAACCATCGCCAGCATCTCGGTTTCAGAAACATCGCTGGAAAGAATCGAGCTCAATCCCACTTCACTGTCGACGTCGAAAATATTTTGCAAACGCGGCCGCCGCATATCGGCGTCGATGATGACGACGCTCGCGCCTGTTTGCGCCAGACTGATGGCCGTATTCACCGCCGTCGTCGTCTTCCCTTCACCCGGCAGACTCGACGTCACCAGCAACGACTTCGGCGCGCGTCCGGCCGTCGACAGCAGCACCGACGTCCGCAAGTGACGGTAAGCTTCCGCAAGCGGCGAACGCCCGTCGACGTTGAGCAAAAGCTCGCTGTGCCCGTTTCCGTTTCCATTCTGTTTTTGCAGCGCCGTCGTTCCGGGAATCAACTTTCGACGAACAGCGCCACCCATCGCAGGGATCACCGCCAGCGCGGGTAGGTGCAACATACGTTCGACCTCCTCGGTGGAATGGACGGTATCGTCCAGATACTCGAGGAACAACGCGAGCCCCAATCCCAAACCGATCGACAAAAACAATGCGGCAATGATCGTGCGCGCGCGATTCGGTCCGACGGGATTGTCAGGCGCCAACGCACGGTCCACGATCGAGATGTTGTTCGGTTTACCTGCCAGCACGACGTCGTTTTCTTTCGCGCCTTGAAGCAAGCCGGTGAGCAGCGTGCGATTGGTGTCGATCTCTTGTTGGATGATGCGGTAATTGATCGCCGCTTCGTTTTGCGACAGCGTCTGCGCGCGTTGGGCCTCGAACGCCGTGCGCAGCGCCCGTTCGCGTTCGAGCGTTTGCTGGTAACGCGTGTGCAGGTTCGTCAACAACGTATTTGACTTGCGGCTGAGCAGATCCTTCAGTTGCTTATCGAGCTCGGTAATCTGCTGATCGACTTCCTTCACTTCGGGCGCCTCTTCAGTCGCATCAACCATCAGCAACGCGCGCTTTTGCCGCAGTTCCACCAGCTTCGACTCGATTTCATTAGCCTGTTTGGCGTCAACGTCGGCGAGCGCGCTTGCGGCGCCGGGCGCTCTGGCGGCGTTGTAAGCAGCTTCGGCAGTCTTCCGCTCATTCTCCGCGTCGAGCAGTTGCCGGTTCAATCCGGAGAGCCGCTCGACGATCATGTTCTGGTTTTGATCGAGCGAGATGATCTGGTTGTTCTTGCCGTAGTTGACGAGCCGTTCTTCGGCGGTGCGGATTTGTTGCTGCAACTCGGCGATGCGCTTTTGCAGAAAGCCGCCCGTGGTGCTGTTGGTTTCAGTCTTCTTTTCGAGGTTCCAGAAAACGTAAGTCTCGGCGATTGCGTTCACGACCTTCGACGCCACTTGCGGATCGGTGTGCGTGAACTTGATGTCGATCAGCCGCGTCTCTTTGTAATAGCCGCGAGTTTCTTTGACGGGGTCGACCTTCAGCCCGTTGAGGATCACGGTGACGTAAGGCGCGAGCCGCTTCGCTTCGTTCAGGTCTTCCTGGGTCGGTGTCTGGACGACGGACGTCGTCGTGAGTGGGAGTTGATCAGATTGTGTCGAGGTATTAGCCGGCGGTTTGCTTCCGAGTCCGACCATTCGCAGCATGGTTTGCCACGTCGACTGCCGTTGCGCCGGGTTGCCTTTGAAGAAGTCGGGGTTGTGTTCGAGATCGAGTGTTCGAACGACACGGCGCAGCAATCCGGGGCTGACGAGAATCTGAAGCTGCGTGTTGAAGTAGATCGGATCGTCCGCCGGGCCGTAAAGAGGACGCGCGCCGTTGATGATCGCGGCGCTGTCTTCGAGATCGACCTGCACGCGCGCCTGGGCTTCGTAAAAGTCGGGTTTGCGCGCTACGTAGACAACGGCCATCATCGTGCTCAGCGCGACAATTCCCAGCACGAGCCAGATCCGTTTACGGATCGCGCGCCAGTAGTCGAGCAGATGCACTTCGTTGTCGGCGTTGGGATCGACGCCGTAGTTATAAGACTGAGGCGGATCTGTAGGTGCGTCGAGAGAGTTGACCTCGGACTCTCTCCTGATGAGCTCTCTGGGTTGTTTCATGTATTTGCTGGGCTAAACGGCTAGGGGATGACTCTAACTGGCAGTTGGCCGACGCTGGGAACGACGCCCTGGACCAGACTGCGGAAGAAGCTCTTTCCGGCCGATGTGGGAACATCGACGATATCGTTTGGCAAGAGTGCGAGATCTTCCGAACTCTTCTTCTCGATGGCTGACAGATCGACTGTGATCTCTTTGCGCGTGGCGGTGCCTGGTTCCTGGCGCAGTACGCGAATCTTGTCTTTCTTCGTGTCTTGTTTGAGCCCGCCGGCCATCGCGATGGCGCGCGTGAGCGTCACCGGCTCGCGCAACGAAATCGTGAGCGGCATGAAGACGTTGCCGACGACGTAGACCTGGTCTGCTTCGGGTATGGTCACGATGTCGCCGGCTTCGAGATACGGGTTCGCTTCAGGTTTGCCTTGCAGCACTTCATTCAACTTGTAACTGGAAAACATCGATGCAACGTCGTTCTCATCCCGCTGTTTGCAAAGCGAGGGCGACGTGGAATGGACGACGTTGATCGTCTGGCCCGCTTTCTGTGACGGGCCTTTGGCGTAGGTGAGCAGTTCGAGCAGACGAATGCGCCGCTGTAGTTCAAAACGGCTCTGATCGTTTACGGCGCCGATGACGGCGACCTGCCGCGAGTGATACTCCTTTATAAATACGTCGACCTGTAGGTTTCGATAGTATTTGGCGTAACGGGTGGCGATCTCCTTCGCCAGCTCGCCTTCAGTCAGACACGCTGCCTGGATCTCGGTTTCGATGAGCGGCATGCGGATCATGCCGTTGCCCTCGACGCGCACTGCCTCGCGCGAGAGTTGTGGGCGATTATGGATGCGAATGTCGAGGACGTCTGAAGGCCCGATGCGGTAGCGATCGTCCTGTTGCGCCGAGGCGACAAAGACAAAAACAAGAATCAGCAGGACTGCAAGCGCGAGTCTCGACACTGATTTACCTCCCGGACATTCCGAGTCGTCGCGAAAGCAGCGCCTCACGCATGTGGTTCGGGTGCGCCAGGTTCAGGACGGTGTTGCTGAGCAGCACTAGCAGCTCCTGATGCTCGCGCCTGAACAGCCCGGTTAACGGTTGTTCACCTGTCTTGACCACGACGCCGTCACGCACCCACTGCCAGAACTGCGCTTGCGTCGTCCAAAACTGTTTTCGATCACGGCAAACCACGAGCGCAGTTTTCTTCTTGCGTTTCTTTTTACGCGCTGCTCCCTGCGGAGTCGCGTTTACATTGGTGGTCATTGGATACACCTCCGTCCTTGCGTAGCGGTTTCCTTCACCATTCAGATGGAAACGGCCACACACGTACCCCGTAGGGAAGCCTCTCTTGCGAGGCAGCAGCTAATTGTCAAAATGCACACACTCACTTCGAGACACACCGCTGCCGTTCAATCTGAAATTTCTTCTTTCGACGGGGATGTGACTCAGCAGGAGAAGCGAGTGGGAGGGGTAAAACGCAATTTTTGCACAGCCAGACAGTTCTTGAAACAACATCGATGTTTCAGTACTTATGCTAGTGCGTTCAGACTAATTAGATCCCTCGCATGTGTCAACGTTTTTATTCAATTTGATCAACCATTTCACACCACAGATGACCGATGGTGATGTGTGCTTCCTGAACGCGCGAAGTGCGCGTCGAGGGAACTGCCACCGTGAAGTCGCACATCGAGCCGAGCGGATCAGACGATGCGCCGGTGAGCGCGATGGTGCGACAGCCGAGTTCCCTCGCCTGTTCGACTGCCTGCAAGACGTTTTTCGATTTGCCGCTGGTGCTGATCGCGATCAGAACGTCGCCTCCTTGAGCTAGTCCGGCAACCTGGCGCGCGAACACCTGCTCGTATCCGAGATCGTTACTGACTGCCGTCAGTGCCGACGTATCAGTCGTCAATGCAATCGCGGGCCACGAACGTCGCTGCTTCTCGTAACAACCGACCAGTTCGGCGGCTATGTGCTGTGCATCGGCGGCGCTTCCACCGTTACCGCAGAGCAGTATCTTTTTGCCGGCGGCGAGCGCGTCGCAGATCATCTGTCCTGATTGTTCGATGTCCTGAAGAGTGGAGTTGAGTAAAGCTTGAACGGTTTCCAGGTGCTCCCGGAGTGAGTCCGTCAGCAGACTCGCGGCAAGTTTCGGTGAACTGTTATCCACGTTGCTGTGGAAATTAGCATAGTTTATTATTCACCGCCATTTACCAAAGCATTACTCACATATGAACAATTCCAATCCAACGCCGATGCTGCGTCAGTACCAGGAACTGAAGCAGCAACATCCCGGCACTTTGCTGCTCTTTCGCCTCGGCGACTTTTACGAGCTCTTTTTCGACGACGCCGTAACCGGCTCACGCGAGCTGCAAATCACCCTCACCGCGCGGCAGAAAGACAGCGCCAACCCGATTCCGATGTGCGGTGTGCCGCATCACTCGGCGGCCAGCTACATCGCGCGCCTCGTTCGCAAGGGTTATCGCGTCGCGATCTGCGAGCAGACGGAAGAGGCCGGAAAGACAAAGAAACTCGTGCGACGTGAAGTCGTGCGCATCGTCACGCCGGGCACGCCGATCGATCCGCAGTTGCTCGACGCACGCGAGTCGGTCTATCTCGCGGCGGTGTGCACTGCGGGCGAAACGATTGGCGCGGCGTTTCTGGACATTTCCACAGGCGAGTTTCGCGTGACGCAGGAGACGGGTCGTGATTCGTGGACTCGGATTCGCGCCGATCTCGAGTCGTATGCACCGCGGGAGTTGTTGTTTCCAGCTTCGCTCGGTGCGTTGATCAAGACCGGGCTCTCCGGACGTCCGACGACTGCACCGCTTCCTTTGCATAACGATGCGGCCGAGGCCCAGGCTGTCTCCGGTCACGAATACGGCTTTGACTCTACGCTCACGCCGCTCGACGACTGGCAGTGGCAACGCGACGATTGCCAGACCCTGCTTGTGAATCACTTCAAAGTCCGCACCCTCGACGGCTACGGCCTGGCGCGCAAAGACGAAGCCATTCGCGCCGCCGGTGCTTGTTTGCGTTACGCGCAAGAGACGCAACGCGCCGCCGCGGCGCACGTTACGGACCTCGTTTATTTCGAGCCGCAGGATCATCTCGTTCTCGACAGCGTCACGGTGCGCAATCTCGAACTCGTTGAGTCGTTGGCGGGCGGCGGCGGACGTTCCCTTTTACAGGTGATCGACGAGACGGTGACGGGCATGGGCGCGCGGCTGCTTCGTTCGTGGTTGCTGCGTCCTTGCGTGAAGCGTGGCGAAGTCGAAGCGCGGCTGGCCGCGGTACAGGAACTGTTTGCTTCACAGATTCGGCGCGACAAGTTGCGGGCGCATTTGAAAGAAGTTTCCGATCTCGAACGAGTCGTCGGCCGCATCAGTCTCGGCTCGGCGACGCCGCGTGATCTCTGCGCGATGCTTCGTTCGCTCGATCAGGTGCCGGCGATTCGTGAAGCGTTGTCGGATCTGAAATCGTCGTTGCTTGAAGTGCTCGCCGAGAACACGGACGAGCTGCCGGACATTCGCGCCTTGATCTCTCGCGCCATCAACGACGATCCGCCGGCGAAGGTCGTGGACGGCGGCGTCATTCGCGAGGGCTACTCGCCTGAGCTCGACGAACTCCGTTCCGTCAGCCGGAATGCCAAGCAGATCATCGCCGCTTTGGAAGCGACTGAACGGGGCCGCAGTGGCATCAGCAACCTGCGTATTCGTTTCAACGGCGTCTTTGGCTACTTCATCGAGGTGTCGAAGGCGAATGCCGCGCGTGTCCCGGTCGAATACGAGCGACGGCAAACGCTCGCCAACGCCGAACGCTTCACGACGCCCGAGCTCCGCGACTGGGAAAAGAAAGTGCTCGGCGCGGAAGAGCGGATCATCCAACTCGAGACCGAGCTCTTCACGGACGTCTGCCGCCAGATCGCCGCTGAAACGAAACGCATTCAAATGACAGCGCGTGCGCTTGCCGCGCTCGACGCGCTTGCTTCGTTTGCCGAAACGTCAGCGCGCCGGCGTTACGTCCGTCCCGAGCTTCACGACGGCGATCAGCTCGAGATCATCCAGGGCCGCCATCCAGTCATCGAGGCTTTCATTGACGAGGTGTTCGTTCCGAACAATATTTATCTCAACAACTCGACCGATCGTCTGCTGATCATCACCGGTCCGAACATGGGCGGTAAGAGCACGGTCCTTCGCCAGACGGCCATCATCTGCATCCTCGCGCAGACCGGATGCTTCGTTCCCGCCGAACGCGCGCGACTGCCGTTGCTCGATCGTATCTGGACTAGAGTCGGAGCGTCAGACGATCTCACGCGCGGGCGTTCGACGTTTATGGTGGAGATGACGGAGACCGCCGCGATTTTGCACAGCGCGACTCCACGCTCGCTCGTGCTGTTGGATGAGATCGGACGCGGCACTGCGACGTTCGACGGTTTGTCGATCGCGTGGGCCGTCGCCGAGTATCTGCACGACTCGGCTGACCATGCGGCGAAGACGTTGTTCGCCACTCACTATCACGAGCTCACCGAGCTGGCGGAGCGTCTGCCCGGAGCGCAGAACTATCAGATCACTGCAACCGAGCGTGAAGGCGAAGTTGTTTTTCTGCACCGGCTCGAACGCGGGCGTGCGTCGAAGTCTTACGGAATCGAAGTGGCGCGGCTGGCGGGTTTGCCGCCGGCAGTGCTCGCAAACGCGCGTGAAGTGTTATCGCGGTTGGAGCGTTACGAATTGGAGGTGTTTGCTGAAGAAGAAGTCGAAGAGCCTCTTTCCGTGAAGGCCGCGGCGGCAAACAGCGCGCTCGATAAAGCGACGAGCCGTGCCGGCCGGCGCAAAGCCGCGGCCCAAGCGTCGCTGTTTGATCTGGTGAATCAGAAAGTTATCGAAGAGATCCGTGTTACCTCCGACTCCCTCACCCCGGAAGAAGCGAAAGAGTTGTTGCTGAGACTAAAGTCGCGGCTGATGTGATTACTCTCTCGTACCTCTGACATGGAGGCTGCATTAATAACTCAGAGTGGAAAGAATAGCGAAAGTCTCCTGGGCATTGTTACGCGTTGGGATATTGTCCAATTGGCTTAACACTGAATGACAAAACCCCTCACCCTCTTCGAACATCAATCCAAACGCTTCGACTGGACTGAGCGCGATTGGACACTCATCGACAAACTCAATACAGCTCTCCGTGCTGATGTTATGCGGCTTAGTATGAAGAATGGCGAGAAGCGAATTCAGGGCAGCAGGTCAACGTAGCTTGAAGCAGTGAAAGTACCCCAAGGGTAAAACTCTTGACTGTAATCCTACGATAGTTCTATTCTGCTTTCGTTCTCACTATCGAAGGCGTCGATACTGACCTCCCTCGTCAGCATCACGCACATTCGTTTTAGTCAGTCAGCAAACTGTATAGAGCATCCCCTTTCTTCCCTACACCTTCTTTATCTTCGAGTGAGCGTCTCCGCTTACCAAAGAAACCGATCTTCGCACAACAAGGACAGTGGCGTAGCTACTACCTCTAAAT
>JBKPNH010000094.1:0-18265 GCA_046732535.1 Acidobacteriota bacterium | reverse complement strand
GACGATCGCCTGGGCCGACGCGCAGAAAAGACCGGAAGAGTGGTACGCCAGCGCCGAAGCATTGCGCATCGCCGACCTGGTTCTGCTCTATCAACGTAACTCGGGTGGCTGGCCCAAGAACATCGACATGGCCAAGCCGCTCAGCGAAGAAGATCGCGCGAAACTGATCGCTAATAAGATCGAGAACGACTCGACGATCGACAACGGCGCGACGTTCACCCAGTTGTCGTACCTGGCGCGCGTCTACACGGTGCAACGCCAGGAACGCTATCGCGAGTCGTTCCTGAAGGGTTTGGATTACCTGTTGAAAGCGCAGTATCCGAATGGTGGCTGGCCGCAGTTCTATCCTGACCTGAGTGGTTATTACAAGCACATCACGTTCAACGACAACGCGATGATCGGCGTGATGAAACTGCTACGCGACGTGGCTACATCCAGGCCGGCCTACTCTTTCGTCGAGGAGGCGCGACGCGCCGCCGCTGCGAAAGCAGTCGAGAAAGGGATCGGCGTCATACTGAAGACACAGGTGATCGTTAATGGGAAGCGAACCGTGTGGTGCGCGCAACACGACGAAGTCACACTTGCACCCGCGGCGGCTCGGAAATATGAAGTGGTTTCGTTGAGCGGCGGCGAGAGCGTTGAGATCGTTCGGTTCCTGATGTCGATCAAGAAACCGTCGCCGGCAGTCGTTGAAGCGATTGAGTCGGCGGTCGCGTGGTTCCAGCAGTCGCAGTTGAAAGATTCCAAAGGCGAACCGGTTTGGGCGAGATTTTATGAGATCGGCACTAACCGTCCGATCTTTGTAGGACGCGATGGAGTGGTTAAGTACGATGTGAACCAAATCGAGGAGGAGCGACGAACTGGTTACGCATGGTACGTCGATGGTGCGGCAAAATTATTGAACACGGATTATCCGGCCTGGCGAAAAAAGACGAGAGATGACAACACGACGCGAGTTCATTAGAGACCTGTTGCTGGGCAGCACAGCTATCGCCGTCGCGCCGCGCCTGCTCGCTGGGCAGACGCAGGCGAGCCCGTGGGAAACCGTGATGCCTTCGATTCTCGAACGCATCAAGCCACCTCGCTTTCCGAACCGAACGTTCTATCTCAACCGTTTCGGAGCCAGGGGCGACGGCCAGACCGATTGCACCGCTGCGTTTCGACGCGCGATCGATCAATGCGCTAAAGCAGGCGGCGGCAAAGTCGTCGTTCCCGCGGGTTCGTATCTCACGGGCGCGATTCACCTGAAGAGCAACGTCAATCTCGAGGTCTCCGAAGGTGCGACGATCAAGTTCAGCCAGAACCCGAAAGACTATCTGCCGGTTGTTTTTTCGCGTTGGGAAGGCGTCGAGGTGTTCAACTATTCACCTTTCATCTACGCCTTCGAACAGCGCAACATCGCGATCACGGGCAAAGGCACACTTGACGGACAAAGCGACAACGAACACTGGTGGCCGTGGAACGGACGGCCCGCGTATGGCTGGAAAGAAGGCATGGGCCAGCAGCGTCCGGATCGAAACGCGTTGTTGGCGATGGCCGAAAAAGGCGTTCCGGTTAGCGAACGCGTTTTTGGCGAAGGCCACTATCTAAGGCCGCAATTCATCCAGCCGTATCGCTGCCAGAACGTGCTGATTGAAGGCGTCACGATCAAGAACTCGCCCATGTGGGAAGTTCATCCCGTGCTCTGCCGCAACGTGATCGTTCAGAAAGTCAGCATCAGCACTCATGGGCCAAACAACGACGGCTGCGATCCCGAATCGTGTACTGACGTGCTGATCAAAGACTGTTACTTCGACACCGGCGACGACTGCATCGCGATCAAGTCAGGCCGCAACGCCGACGGACGCCGTTTGAAAGCGCCTGCCGAGAACATCATCGTGCAGGGCTGCACGATGAAAGACGGTCACGGCGGCATCACTGTCGGCAGCGAGATCTCGGGCGGCGTCCGCAATCTCTTCGCGGAGAACTGCCGGCTCGACAGTCCGAACCTCGACCATGCCCTGCGCGTGAAGAACAACGCGATGCGCGGCGGATTGCTCGAAAACCTTCACTTCCGCAACATCGAAGTCGGCCAGGTGGCGCACGCCGTGATCACGATCGATTTCAACTACGAAGAGGGCGCGAAAGGATCGTTCATTCCGGTCGTGCGCGACTACACGGTCGACAACGTTCGCAGCGGCAAAAGCAAGTACGCCGTAGACGTTCAAGGCTTGCCGACGGCGCCGGTTATCAATCTGCGTCTGACGAACTGCACGTTCGACAACGTCGCCGACGGAAGCATCGTCAAGAACGTGAAAGACGCGACTGTCGATAACGTCAGGATCAACGGCCGCTCCGTAGATAACCTCGCGTCGACGTCGTACGTCTCGGAACGGATCGCGGCCACGGCGATGACCAAGGGCTCGCCCACCAGGTGGACCTACGAGCACGGCTTCGTTTTAAAGGGTCTCGAGCGTGTTTGGAACAACACGAGCGATAAGCGGTACTTCAACTTCATCAAAGAAAGCTTCGATCGCTTTGTCGCCGACGACGGCACGATCCGAACGTACAAGCTCGACGATTACAACATCGACAACGTACTGCCCGGACGAGTGCTGCTGTTTCTGTATAAAGAAACGGGACAGGAGAAATACAAGAAGGCCGCGACCTTGTTGCGCGAACAGTTGAAGACGCATCCGCGCACATTCGAAGGCGGATTCTGGCACAAGAAGATCTATCCGTTTCAGATGTGGCTCGACGGGCTTTACATGGGTGAGCCGTTCTATGCGGAGTGGGCCGCCACGTTCAAGGAAGATGCGGCGTTCGACGACATCGCGAAGCAATTCATCCTGATGGAGCGACACGCCAGGGACGACAAGACAGGGTTGCTCTATCACGGTTGGGATGAATCGCGGAAACAGCGTTGGGCCAATCCGGAGACCGGCCGCTCGCCGAACTTCTGGGGACGCGCGATGGGCTGGTATGCGATGGCGCTCGTCGACACGCTCGACTACTTTCCGCAAAAGCATCTGCAGCGCGCCGAGTTGATAGCAATCCTCAATCGTGTCGCGGAAGCAGTGGCGAAATACCAGGACGCGAGTTCCGGTCTGTGGTATCAGGTGTTGGACAAGGCGGGCGACAAGGGCAACTATTTCGAATCGTCGGCGGCGTGCATGTTTGTCTATGCATTGGCGAAGGGCGCGCGTCTCGGCTATTTACCCGCGAAGTATTTTAGAGTTGCGGATGCTGGTTATCGCGGGATCGCCAAAGAGTTCCTCAAGACTGACGCCAACGGGCAACTCAATCTGGAAGGCACCGTGAGTGTTGCCGGACTCGGCGGAAACCCATATCGCGACGGCAGCTACGAGTATTACCTGAGCGAGAAAGTGGTCACTAACGACCCGAAAGGGATCGGCGCGATGCTGTTCGCGGCGACTGAGATGGAAAGCGCGGCCCGGCAATCAACCGGCGACCCACGCAGGCCTCCGTCACAGCTTCAATAAGCGACGGCAGAAACTTACAATTGGAACTTACAATTGGAACTTACAACAACTGAGATGCGAACACGATGAGCGAATCAAACGCGAACATCTTCAAGACTATCGACGCCGACCGGCGCGGCACGACTTTCGAGGAAGTCGTCTCGCAGCTTCGAGAAATGATTCATCGAGGCGAGCTGCGCCCGGGCGACCGTCTGCCGCCGGAACGAGACTTGGCGAAGCGGCTCGGCGTCAGCCGTCCGACGTTGCGCGCCGGGATCAGCTCGCTCGCGGCTGTCGGCGTGTTGCAACCACGGCGCGGCGCGGGAACGTTTGTTGTCGAAGCTGAAGGACCGCCGGCGCTCGACAGCAGTCCTTTGCGTTTGATGGCTTCGCTGCAACGGTTCACGCCGGCGGAGATGTTTGAAGCGCGGCGTTCGCTGGAGATGGCGATCGCGGGATTAGCGGCTGAACGCGCGACGGGTGAAGAGATGGCCGAGATGTCGGAAGAGATCACCGGCATGTTTGCGTCGCTCGACGAGCCGGAACAGTTCCTTGTCCACGATATGCGCTTTCATCAGACAGTCGCGGCAGCGTCGGGTAATCGAATCCTTACAGCGCTGATGAACATGGTCGCGACGATCCTGTTCGAAGTGCGGCGCAAGACGGTGAAACGGGCGCGCGACTTGAAAGAATCCGCCGAGATGCACCGGGCAATCTATCGCGCGATTCGCGATCGCAATCCGGAAGCCGCGCGCGACGCCATGCGCGATCACCTCATGAAGGCCCAGAAAGCACAGGAAGAGGAAGAAGAACATTAACCACAAAAGGCACAAAAGACACAAAAGGCACAAAAAAGGAGTTAGGCATTTACGGGGCATCTTTGAAGTTATGCAGAGTACCCTGACTGTCTATGACTCAGTTTTCTGTGCCTTTTGTGTCTTTTGTGCCTTTTGTGGTTAGTGCCTTTTTGTGGCTCGGGTTCGCGCCTCTCGCACAATCCGCACAAACTCCTGCGCGCGCTCAATAATCACGTTCTGTTTGCCGTCCCGGATCGCCTGCACGTCGACAAGATCGGCGCCGACACCCAACGCACTCGCGCCGGCTTTAATGAAATCCGCCGCCGTCTTCAGCGATACGCCTCCGGTCGGGACAAGCTCGATCTGCGGCAGCGGCGCTTTCAACGATTTGATGTAACTCGCGCCCCCGACCGCGCCCGCCGGAAACACCTTCACGAAATCAGCGCCCGCAGACCACGCCTGGACCACTTCCGTCGGCGTCAACGCGCCGGGCATCACCGCGACGCCGTATCGCCTGCAAACCTCTATAGTCTCCAGATTCAATGAAGGGCTGACGACGAAACGCGCTCCGGCAAGAATGCACGCGCGTGCTGTCTCACCATCGAGCACTGTTCCGGCGCCGACCAGGGCGTCCGAACCGTAACGCGCGGAGACCTGTTCGATGACTCCGATTGCGCCGGGGACTGTCATCGTGATTTCGAGAATCGAGATCCCGCCTTCTCGAATCGCGTCGATCGCCTTCATCGCTTCGTCCGCAGACTTCGCGCGGACCACCGGGATGATACCCGTGTCTCTTATTGTTTGAATGACTGCGGCTTTATCAGACATTATCGATCCACCCTCGCGGTTCCCCGTTTCATCACGCGCTCTACTTCCGCCAGTGTGGCCATCGTCGTGTCGCCTGGCGTCGTCATCGCCAACGCGCCGTGCGCCGCGCCGCATTCAACCGACCACTGCACGCCTCGCCCAGTCAACAGACCGTAAATCAATCCGGAAGCGAACGAGTCGCCGCCGCCAACACGGTCGAGTATCTCCAGGTTCTCGCGCACCGGCGCCTGGTAAAGCTCTCCACCGGCATAACAAACTGCGCCCCAATCGTTGATCGTCGCCGTCTTCGCATTGCGCAACGTCGTAGCGACGATCTTGAAGTTCGGAAACGCGGTAACAGCTTTTTCGATCATGCGGCGGAAGTTCTCGACGTCGAGATTCGAATGATGCTCGTCAAGCCCTTCCACTTCGAACCCAAGCGCGGCGGTGAAATCTTCTTCGTTGCCGATCATGACGTCCACCAGCGGCGCTAACTCGCGATTGACTGCGATTGCTCGTTCCCTGCCGCCGATTGATCGCCACAAAGAGTCGCGATAATTCAGATCGTAGGAGACGATTGTGCCGTGTTTCTTCGCGGCCTCCATCGCTTCGCGCGCCACCGCCGGCGTCGTTTCCGACAGCGCACAGAAGATCCCGCCGGTGTGAAACCATCTCGCGCCTTCCTGCTCGAATACTTTGTTCCAATCGACGTCGCCCGGCTGCAACTGCGACACCGCTGTGTGGCCGCGGTCGGAACAACCCGCAGCCGCGCGCACGCCGAAACCGCGTTCCGTGAAGTTCAAGCCGTTGCGAACCGTCCGTCCGACGCCGTCAAACTTCACCCATATCAGGTGCGACTGGTCCACACCGCCCTGGTAGATGAGATCCTGCACCAAACGGCCGACGGCATTGTCAGCCAACGCTGTGACAATCGCGGCTTCCATCCCGAAACAGCGTTTCAACCCGCGCGCGACGTTGTACTCGCCGCCACCTTCCCAAACCTGAAAGCTGCGCGTGGTGTGCACGCGTCCCTCGCCTGGATCGAGACGCAGCATCACCTCGCCGAGCGAAACAATGTCCCAGCGGCACTGCGACTTGTCTTTAAGCGTTAACTCGCTCATTGCGGGTCCACAGAAGACCACCGGCAATACCGATGACAACACCGGCCGCCCCGGCCACTATCATGTATTGAAAGAGTGTTTGATCGGGGACGCGAGACATCAGCCCCACACACCAACCCACAAACGAACCTAAAATGAGACCGACAAAACCGAACCCCACAAACGTACCCACCGAAAACATTCGTACCGGCACACGCTCTACATCTTCAACGGGATCGAGTCGCGGCGCCAGCAAGTGCATCAACGCCAGGGCGAGCAGATACAGCGTTCCCGCGATCGTGAATACGATCGAATAGTTCTTTCCGGTGGTCTGGAGAATGTAACCGGTCGCGAATGCCATCGTCGCACCACCCAAAGCGCCCGCCATTCCGCCGATTCCGACCACCGAGCCGACTGCGTTACGTGGAAACATGTCAGACGTCGTAGTGAACAGATTGCAGGACCAACCCTGGTGCGCAGCGGCTGCGAATCCGATTAGTACGGCGGCAGCCCAGATGTTCTTGACGTGAGACGCGAAGATGATCGGCGTAACGGCAATCGCGCAGATCAGCATCGCCGTCTTACGCGCGCGGTTTACGGTCCAGCCCCGCTTGATCAACGTCGACGACAACCAACCACCGCCGATGCTGCCGACGTCGGCAATCACATAAATAATGACTAACGGCCAACCGATTTGCAGCAGGTTGAGCCCATGTTGCTCGCGGAAAAAGGTGGGAATCCAGTAGAGATAAAACCACCAGACCGGATCGGTAAGATATTTTCCGATGGCAAATGCAGACGTTTGCCGGTGCGGAACGAGTCGCATCCACGGAACCTTGGCTGCGGGAGGATCGGGTGGATCGCTTTGGATATGATCCAGCTCAGCGCGCGAGACTTTCGGATGCTCTTCCGGTCGCCTGTACAGCGGCAACCAGAAGATCAACCAGACGAACCCGATCGCGCCGGTGAGAATGAATGCCGCTCTCCAACCCCAGTTCACTGCAATCCATGGCACCGTCAGCGGAGCAACAATCGCGCCGACATTAGAACCCGCGTTGAACAGGCCGGTCGCAAACGCGCGTTCTTTCTTTGGGAACCATTCGGCAACCGTTTTGATCGCCGCCGGAAAGTTTCCAGCTTCGCCAATTCCCAACGCCGCGCGGGCCACACCGAAACCAAAAGGCGTGCGCGCCAACGCATGGCCCATCGCCGCCAGGCTCCACCAGATGAGCGCGAGTGCATAGCCGGCGCGCGTGCCGATGCGGTCCATCAAACGGCCGGCGAGCAGGAGTCCGAATGCATACGCGGCGCTGAAAGCGGCGACAATGTTGCCGTAATCGACGTCCGTCCAGCCGATCGATTCTTTGAGATCCTTCGAAAGAATGCCGAGCACCTGGCGGTCGACGTAGTTGACCGTGGTGGCGAAGAACAGCAGGGCGCAAATCACCCAGCGGTAGCGCCCGATTCGCTGGCCCACTGTCTCAACGGAAACGGCGGGTGCGCGACTGGCAACCTCACTTGCTTCCATACTGGTCGACTCCTCGATTATTTTTTTAACACGGATTTTTTACTGATTGACGCCACTTGCCAGGAAGCCGCCGTCGACGGCGATGATCTCGCCGGTAACGAAACTCGCCGCATCCGAAGCCAGGAAGATAGCCGCGCCCGCCAACTCGTCCACGTTTCCGAAGCGACGCATCGGCGTGCGCAACAGAAACTCACGGCCGCGTTCTGTTTCGTCCAGTAGCTTCGTATTGAGTGCGGTGCGAAAGACGCCCGGAGCGATCGCGTTGACCCTGACGCCGTGGCTCGACCACTCGACAGCCAACGACTTCGTCAGCGAACCGACTGCGGCCTTGCTCGCGGAATAAGCCGCCACTTCGTGTAACGCGACGAACGTCGATAACGACGCGATGTTGATGATGCTGCCGGATTCGCGTTCGAGCATGTGCTTGCCAAAAACCTGGCAAGCGCGAAGCGTTCCGGTCAGGTTTGTATCGATGATGGCGTTCCAGTCGTCTTCGGTGAAATCGATTGTAGGCGCGCGTTTTGTTCGACCAGCCGAGTTAACCAGTATATCGACCTTGCCGAACGTCTGAATCGCCTCGCTCAAAACCCGCTCCAGTGAAGCGCGATCAGAAACGTCTGAAGCAATGCGCAAAGAGCGCCGCCCGATTTCTTCGATCTCGCGCGCCGTCGCTTCTACCTGTTCCTGGCGGCGAGAAGTCGGAATTACGTCAGCACCTGCGTGGGCGAAGCCGTGTGCGATTGCGCGTCCGATGCCGGAAGTGCCGCCGACCACGACGGCCACTTTGCCGTTAAGCTCAAGTGGAGAGTAGGTCATATCAGGGAGAAATATGGCTAATAGGTTAGACCACTTTTAGAAAGTGCGGATACTGTGTAACACCGTGACTCTCCAGTCGTCAAGCGCAAAAAGTCGCGTGCTGATTTATGATTAGCTTAATTTTGCTTATGCGGTTGCGCAGGAAAATGTTGCTTGTGTAGTGGCGGTCTGCGTGGTAAAGTCGTGCTTCATTTCTGAAATTGGTATTACCAAATGTCGGCAACAAGCAAACAAAACCTCAGGCGCCGTTCCGTGGATGGAAACATCTGGCTTACGCACGACGCGGCTGACGGCGGCTATCTAGCGAACCTGCCGGTTCGCGAGCTGCCGTACGAGGTTTTACCGTCCGAAGAAGCTGTCGGACGCGCCATGTTTGACGAGATCACGCGCGCCGCGGAGGCAAAAGCCAAAGCGAGAGATGGCTCGGTGGTGATCGTCATCGTCGGCGGGCGCGGCGGCCAGGCGCTGCACAGGCTTCTCGGCGTAATGGCCAGGACCAGCGATTACGACGCGCTGCTCGGCCGGCTTCATGTTTTCACACAGGACGCGCTTGCGCCTTTGCGGATGAACAACGGCTTGAGCTTTGTCCGCGACTTCGAGCGTCTGCTCGGCGAGGATTTCTTCCGCAAAGTGAAGAGCTTCACGTGGATGCGCACCGACGCCGAGGATCTTGAGTCTGAGCTCGCCGCTTATGCCGACAAGCTCCAATCGCTTGGAGGCATCGATCTCTTCTTTCTCGGCCTCGGTCCGGAAGCCGGCGGAGCTTCGCACTTGTGCTACATCAAGCCCGGTTCGGGCGCAGCTTATAACGACGTCGCGGGATTGATTCCACTCTCCCCTTCAATCCTCGAGCACCACATCAACAAGTTTAAGGCGGGCGGAACCCTGGTCACCGAAGAAGACGAAGCCGAGTGTCGCGCAGCGCGGCACATTCTTACACTCGGTCCAGCCGCGATTCTGGGCGCGCGACGAGTCGTGCAGTCGATCGTCGACGCCGACACTGCTCCCGCCAAACGCGAGAGTTACCGCCAGTTGTTGAATACCGAAATTGCGGACGACGCCGAGATGCGTCAGCGCCAGTTTGATGGAAACCCGGGGCTCTGGTTGCGCGTGCATCCAAACGTCCGCTCGTTAATACTAGAGAACGTATTAGAAAACTGACTATGTCGAGCGTTCAAACGCCATCGTTACTCAGCGAGTTCGCGATCATCGTAGATCCGAACGACAACGTCGCCGTCGTGAAGAAGGAGACGTCGCCTGGTTTGGAGCTGATGCTGCCGAACGAGTCGCTGATCGAGATCCGCGCCGCTGTCCCGCCGGGACATCGCTTTGCGACGAGAGACATTCCCCAGGGCGAGTTTGTGTTGCAATTCGGACAGCCGATCGGGACTTCGTTAGGAATCAGCGAAGGCGAACAGATCACGCACGACAACATGACGGACGACGTGCCGATCGTGCGCGAGCTCCCGGAGAACCTGCACACGCCGGCGCCGGATTACTTCCCTGTGGAAGAGCGCGCGACGTTCATGGGATTTCGCCGTCGTGACGGTCGAGTCGGAACGCGTAATTACGTTTTGATCGTGCCGACGAGCATGTGCGCGAGCCATGAAGCATCGCAGATCTCGACGATCGCGGAGTTCACGATCTACGACCGTTTGAAGTATCCGAACGTCGACGGCATCGTCGCGATTCCGCATAACAAAGGCTGCGGCTGCCAGGACGGTTCGACCATCGACGTGATGCTGCGCACGCTCTCGAATTACGCAGACCATCCCAACGTCGGCGGCGTGATCCTGATCGATCTCGGCTGCGAAAAGACGAACCTCTCACAAGTTGAGAGGTATCTGCTCAAGCGGGAAAAAGCGTTCGACAAGCCGGTGGCGAAGATCGGGATTCAGGAAGTCGGCGGCACGCAGGGCGCTATTCAACGCGGTCTCAAAGAAGTTGAACAGATGCTGCCGATCGTCAACGAGATCGAGCGTGAAGAGTGTCCGGTCAGCGAGCTGGTGCTCGGGGTCAAGTGTGGCGGGTCGGATGGTTTTTCCGGGATCTCGGCGAATCCATCACTTGGACGCGCCGCCGATCTGCTGGTGCGTTCCGGCGGTACGGTCTTGATAACTGAAGTGCCGGAATTCTGCGGCGCGGAACATCTGCTAGCGGGCCGCGCGAAGGACGTCGAAACCGGCCGCGCGGTTTATCGCCTCGTCGATTGGTATAAGGAATATGCGTCGAAATTCGGCGCGGTTTTGAATAACAATCCGAGCCCGGGTAACGTCGCTGGCGGACTGCTCAACATCACGATCAAATCGCTGGGGGCGATCGCGAAGGCCGGAACGATGCGAGTCGAAGGTGTTATCGAATACGCCGAAACGCCCGCGCACCGTGGTTTGAACCTGATGCAGGGGCCAGGATACGACCAGGAGTCGACTCCCGGATTGGTCGGTGCGGGCGCGACCGTCGTTGTGTTCACGACCGGACGCGGCACGACGATCGGCAACGCCATCACGCCGGTGATCAAGTTGGCGTCAAACACTCCTGTGTTCGAGCGCATGGCCAACGATCTGGACCTTTCGGCCGGTGGAGTGATCGACGGCACCGAGACGATCGACGAGGTCGGCAAGCGCGTGTTCGAACGCATCGTCGAGGTGGCCGGCGGACTTCAGGCAAAAGCCGAAGAGCACAAGCATCGCGAGTTTCAATTCTGGGCCGAGCAGACCGTTTCCCTGTAAAATCACCCTCGGATGAATAAAACGTTGCTCGGGATTGACGTCTCCACGACGGGAGTCAAAGCGCTCCTGATCGACTCCAACGGCGCGATCGTCGATAGCGCGACTACCTCGCTTCAGTTATCAACTCCCTTCCCACTCTGGTCTGAGCAACATCCGCGCGATTGGTGGCAGGCCGCCGTCAACAGCATTCAGCAAGTCGTGAAGAATACTGGCGCCGCAAATATCGCTGCGATCGGTCTGACGGGCCAGATGCACGGACTAGTCCTGCTCGACGAAGAAGGCGAGGTCCTTCGTCCGGCGATACTCTGGAACGATCAGCGTTGCGCGGAACAGTGCGACGAGATTCGCGCGAGCCTCGGAAAAGAACGGCTGGTCCGGATCTCCGGTAATGACGCGCTCACCGGATTCACAGCGCCGAAGATTCTTTGGGTCCGCAAACACGAGACTGAGGTGTACGAGCGAGCGCGTCAGGTCCTGCTGCCGAAAGATTATCTTCGCTATAAACTGACGAACGAATACGCAATGGACAAAGCCGACGGCTCGGGAACGTTGCTGTTCGACCTGGAAAGACGCGGCTGGTCCAACGACACGTTGGACGCCAACAAGATCCCTGCCGGCTGGCTGCCAAAAACTTTCGAAGGCCCTGAAGTTACCGGCAGAGTGTCGCGCGAAGCGGCCGAAGCGACTGGTCTTGGCGAAGGAACACCTGTCGTCGCGGGCGGAGGCGATCAGGCGGCGCAAGCTGTCGGCGTTGGCGCGATTCGACCTGGCATTGTGGCGGTGACGCTCGGAACCTCCGGCGTCGTCTTCGCGGCGACTGATGCGCCGTTGATCGAACCCGAAGGACGGCTGCATGCGTTTTGTCACGCCGTGCCCGGACGCTGGCACTTGATGGGAGTGATGCTGAGCGCGGCCGGTAGTCTTCAGTGGTATCACGACGCGCTGGCGCCGAACGTCAGTTTCGAAGAGCTTGTCGGTGAAGCGTCGCGCGTGCCGGCTGGTAGCGATGGGCTGCTGTTTCTGCCGTATTTGTCTGGCGAACGGACGCCGCATCCCGATCCGCTCGCGCGCGGAGCGTGGGTTGGGCTGACGACGCGTCACTCACGTGGACATCTCACGCGTGCGGTGCTCGAGGGCGTCGCTTTCGGTCTGAAGGATATTTTCCTGCTGATGCAGGAGTCTGGTGTTCGCAGTATCGATCAAGTCCGCGTTTCCGGTGGCGGTGCGAAGAGCTCGGCTTGGCGGCAGATACTCGCCGACGTGCTCGGAACAGAACTCGTTACGGTCAATACGACTGAAGGCGCAGCCTATGGCGCGGCATTGTTGGCAGGCGTCGCAGCCAGCGTTTGGACTGATGTTGATGCCGCTTGTGAACAAACGATCCGCGTGAACGAGCGCGTCTCGCCTGATGCGCAAAGCGTATCTCGTTATGACGAGATGTATCGCCAGTATCAGTCGCTATATCCCGCGCTACGTTCGATCTCGCACAGTCTTTCGGCAATCGAGAGTAACAGTTAAGTTCTAACTGTTTCGGCGTAGACTGCTTCTTGAGCCGGCTCCTCTGCCGCGAGGTAGCGATACGCAAAACCCGCCAGCGCCGCGCCGATGATGGGCGCCACCCAGAACAACCATAGTTGCCTGATGGCCCAACCGCCGGCGAAGATCGCCGGGGCCGTACTGCGCGCAGGATTTACCGACGTGTTCGTAACCGGGATAGTCACCAGATGTATCAAGGTTAGCGCTAACCCGATCGCCAGGCCCGCGGCGGCTTGATGCGCGTGCTTGTTCGTCGCTCCCAGGATGACGATCAGAAAGAAGAAGGTCATCACCAGTTCCGCGACCAGTGCGGCAGTTAACGAGTAGCCTCCGGGAGAGTACGCATCGTAACCGTTGGCGGCGAAGCCGGCGCCGGCGTCGAACCCGGCTTTTCCGCTCGCGATGAGATACAGGATTCCGGCGCCGGCAATTGCGCCGGCAAGTTGGGCCACGATGTATGGGAGAACGTCTTTCGCGAGAAAGCGTCGTGCTGTGCAAAGGCCGACGGTTACGGCTGGGTTGAAGTGCCCGCCTGAAATGTGCCCGACGGCGTAAGCCATTGTAAGGACGGTAAGTCCGAAGGCCAGCGAGACTCCCAGCAATCCGATGCCGACGCCGGGAAAGGCAGCGGCGAGGACGGCGCTTCCGCAACCCCCGAGCACCAGCCAGAACGTTCCCAAAAACTCCGCACTCAGCTTCTGTGCAACCGAAAACTCATGCATTGGTGTTTGTTCCTTCCTGTTCGGTTTTTGAGTGAAGCGAGCTTAGCGAAACACAGGAAGGCTTGGAATACCATGAACTTGGTATTCTCGTGCGGAACGGAGAGATCCGTGTTCCCTCTGTGGCTCGCATTTGAGCTACTTCAGCGGGAAAAAGAGAACACGGATTTGAATTAGGGTGCGACCTGGAACGTTCCGGTGTTGCTCAGCCGCGTATGGCCCAGGACGATCACTGTGGTCGTGCCGGGCGGGAGGGTGTTCGGTAGTCTGAACACCACCTGCGTAAAGTCGAAGTTCGGCACCCGGCGGACATCTTCGGCCTGAATGTTGAAGATCTGATTGTTACTACCCACCAGTCTCACAACTACCGCCGCCGGTGACTCGCCCGGATTAAGTTCGAAGTTCTTCAGGAACAGAATCACTCTCGTATTCCGATCGGTCCCGAACGCAAACGCCTCAGGAACGCTTACGACCTTGAATGGATCTCGGACGAACAGCAGTGCATCAAGCGCCGCTATCTGATTGACATTCGGGCTCGACTCCTCGAGCAGCAATTGCAGCACGTCGTCATTGACAATCGTGCCGACGCCCTGCCCATCGGCGATAGTCGCGTTGGACGCGTTGGAAAGATTCAACGCGAACGTCTCGTTTGCTTCGGCGTTCGGGTCGCCACAGACCTTCACCGGAATGATTACAGAGAAACTACCCGGCTGGAACGTGATCGTGCCTGACTTGGGTTCGTAGTCTGCCCCGCCACTGCCACACGCCGCGCCGCCACTCGCGGAGATATTCTGCGTGGCATAGTTCACGCTAATCGTGCGTCCGGTCGCCGCCGACAGTCTCACCTCGAGCAGCGCGTCCGTAGTGGTCCCACTATCACCTTCAACCACCGAAGCATTGAGCGCGAACAACGCAGGAACCGTAATGCGATCCTGAATCGTCACCGTCATGCTGACCGGCGCGCCCATCGACTCGAGATTCGACGCGTTCGACAACGACAAGGTGAACGTTTCATCGGGCTCAGTTGGCGAGTCGTTCGTGATCGGGATCTGAATGTTCTTGCTCGTCTCGCCATTGGCGAACGTCAGCGTACCAGATGCAGCAGTGTAGTCCTGACCGGCGATCGCAGTGCCGTCAGCGGTTGCATAGTCGACCGTCAACGTTCCCGTGCTGCCGCCGACGCGAAGTACAGTGATGCTCGCGATACCGACGTCTTCAATTACGGTGAACGTGTCAAACATAAACTGCACGCTTCCAGTGCCGGCAGTTGGATCGCCTGTCGAGAACTCAGAAGTGTTTCCGCCGGAACTCGTCGCCGTCGCGGTAATGACTCGTCCGGCCGGCAACGGCGACGGAATCGTCACGTTAATCGTGGCGTCGCCATTGGCGTTAGCCGTTACCTGAACGGTGCCGAAGAACAGCGCGCCTTCGCCGTTTCCGGATGGATCCAAAGCCGCGTTGGAATAGAAGTCGATATCGAACGTGAAGTTCGGTGTGGACTTCAAGCTTCCCTGAATCGTGGTGTTTCCGCCGCTCGACGAAACTGACGTCAGCACCGGGAAGTTCTGCAGATTGTTGGCGCCAAGATCCGAATCGGTTGGATCGTTAGGCGTAACGCCCGTCGTGCCGAGATCTATTCCCAGCCCGGCGTTCGAAAAGATCGAATTGCCGCGGATGGAGTTGGCCGTGGCGCTGGAGTCAACCCTGACGCCTGGGCCACCGTTGAAGGCGATCTTATTAGCAGCTCCAACTGCGGTGCCGCCGACAAAGTTGAGAATTGAATTGCTGAACCCGATTCCAAGTAATGTATTCGGCAGGGCCGCCGTTCCCTGTGCATTCAATCCGATAATGTTGCCCTGAATGACATTGCCCTGCGGTTGAGTCGAGATAGATCCGCCGACCTGAATCCCGATCCTCTGACCGGAAATCAGGTTCCCCGCGCCAGGCACTGCTCCGCCAATCAAGTTGTTGTTACCGGAGATCGAGATCCCATTCAACGTGTTTGGACTAAGTGCCTTGGTACCGGTCACGTCGGTTCCGATGTAATTGCCCTGGATGGTTGCAGCAGGACCACTAAAACCGAAGCCTGTCGGTCCCAGCTCGACGTTTCCGAAGCCGCCGCTGGTGGCGTTTGCGGCGATGATGTTTCGTGCCTCGGGTGTGGTTCCACCGACCAGGGACTGCGCTCCGGCGATCACACCGCTGCCACCGTTACCCAAAGCGAGGGTGCCGGTGATATCGGTGCCGATGTAATTGCCCTGCAACTTGCTGCCAGCGCCACCGATCGTAACGCCGGCGTCGGAGTTACCTGAAATGATGTTTCTGGCTGACGCTGTTAGACCACCGATAATCGTGTTCGCCAGAGCTTCGGTCCTGATTCCGAGGTCATTGCCGACGCTGGTGGTGCCGGTTGCGTCGGTGCCGATCAGGTTACCTTGAACGGTAGTTCCCGACGCACGGATGATGAGGCCGGTTGGATTACCAGAGATTAGATTACCGGCGCCGGGCGCTGTGCCTCCGACCACGTTATTGGGCCCACCGCTGATTTCCAGTCCGACCGTGCCCGTGCGGAGTGCGCTTGATCCGGCAGCGTTAGTGCCAATGTAGTTGCCCTGAACAACGTTGGCGTTTCCGTTGAGTTCCATGCCGGCGAATCGGTTTGCGGAAACAACGTTTCGCGCCGTCGCTGTGGTGCCTCCGATTAAGTTGTTGGAGCCGGCCAACCGGATCCCTGTGTGGTTCGGCCTGGCGGTGTTTCCCACTGCATCGACGCCGATGTGATTTCCCTGAATGACGTTGTTGTCACAGCCAAAGACCCAGATTCCGACATCCGGGAAACGGCTGATAGCCAATCCACGCACAGTGGTGCCGCCGGCCTTGATCATCAGAGCAGCGTTGGAGGAGAAAGTACCGAGGCTAACGCCATCGAGCTCGATCAAAGGAGAACCGGCGTAACCCGGTTGAGTGGTTCCGTCGATGGTTACCGGGTCCGTGATCTCCGGAAGAAAATTCAAAACGTTGATGACTTTCACTCCCGGTCCGGGAATGTTGAAGACGATCGTGTCATGACCGGCAATCGCGTTCGCGTTAGTCATCGCTTCGCGCAACGATCCGGCGCCATGATTGTTTGTGTTGGTGACGACGAAGTTCTGGCGTGTAGCCGTGAAGTTCGCTGTCTGCGAAGCGCTCAGGTTGTTGAATGTCTGGTTGGGTGGACCAAACGAGAAGCCGACGGTCGACGGCGTTACGGTATAGTTGCCGCCCGCCGCGAGCTCGAATGAATAGTTGCCGTTGGCATCTGTAGTTCGCAGTCCGGCTTGAGAACCGCTCAAGGTCACGGTCACGCCTGCCAGTCCGGTGCCGTTGTTCGTTATCTGACCGCTGATTATATGGAACGCGCCGCCCGTCGCGGTGGCAGTAAAGTCCTGGGTCTGATTGCTGTTGAGATTATTGAAGGTCTGGCTCGCCGGCGCCATCGTGAAGTGCGGCTTGGTCGCACTCACAGTGAAGTTGCCGCCCTGGCGCAAGAACGAGAACTCGTAAGAGCCGTCGCTCGCGGTCTTGATGGCGGTGATCGACGTTCCGTCGTTGAGGACGACGTCCGCGCCACTCACGGGCGCGCTGCTTCCATCCAAAACGTGTCCACTGATAGTGAACGACATTGTCAGTTTCGAGACGAAGGCGTCAGTAGCACCGCGATTAAACGGTTGATAAGAATTTGGAGTGGTCTGGAAGTCTGTTCGACTCGTTCCGGCAACATACGCATTCCCGGTAGCGTCGACCGCGATGGCAACACCAGCGTCGTTGGGGGTGGTGAATGGATCGTCCTGGCGAATAGCGCCGCCAATCAAGGTCGAGTAAATCAGCGTACTGCCGGTTGGATTGATCTTGAAGACAAAAGCGTCGTCCTCATTCGCGCCTGACTGCCCCGAAGCATACAACGTCGAGGGGTTGAGCGGATCGATAGCGAGCCAGGCCGTGTTCGGCACTCCTCGCCCTTTGTTCATCGGGATCCAGGTTTGTCCGCCGTCCGTGCTCTTGAGAACTCCTTCGTTCACCGTCGTGAGGTAGAGGGTCGATGAAGTAACCGGATCGAAAAAGATTCGTCCGCCAAGGTCGCGAATTTTGGTCCAGCTGTTCCCGTTGTCAACGCTCTTCAAAAGACCGTTGTTGGTGGTCGCATAGACCAGGTCAGACGTAAGGGGGCTGACGGACACGCCGCCATCGATGTTCGGAATGAGTCCCAGATTCAGCGATTGCCAAGTCGCTCCGGAGTCGGTGCTCCTGAAGATACCGCCGCTGCTATTTATCGATCCGGCAAAAACAGTCGTGGGCGTGTGCGGATCGACCACGATGGACGTCGCGAAGTCGGGAGCACCGCTTCCGGTCGGCGCCCAGTTATCTCCACCGTTGGTCGTTTTGAAAATCGGGCCGCCGAGACTTCCGACGTACAGGGTCGCCGGCGTAACGGGATTGATCGCGAGGCTAAGCGGGAAATTGTTCGTCATCCCGGTCTTGCGCAAGGTCCAACTGCCTCCACCGTCCGTGCTTTTGTAAATTCCGACGTTTGAACTGAAGCTACTATCGTTTGCGAGCGCGTAAAGCGTGGAAGGCGTCAGCGGATCGATAACGAGTGCACGGATCTCGAGAATGTTGAGACCATTGTTCGCTGGCGACCAGTTTTTACCGCTATTGGTGCTCTTGAAGATGCCGAAGGGGCTGGCAGCATAGACCGTTGCCGATTGCGTCGGATGAATAACAAAGGGCCCGAT
>JBKPNH010000093.1:0-49611 GCA_046732535.1 Acidobacteriota bacterium | reverse complement strand
GCCTTTAACATCACCGGCTCGCGCAAAATCTACAGGAGTGGTCAAAGCCTGCCAGGCGCTGCACCGCAACTATGCTCCATTGTTCAGTATGTCGACGTCTTCGGAAGCGATCAATTGGACCGCAGTTGCTTTGGACCAGCTTTTAAGATCACGATGCAGCTCTATAATCCTCCACGACCAAAATCCTCGCCTTCACCATCAAACTAAAACTCTTACATGTTATGTGAAAAGCACAAAACTCGGCTCAGATCCGTTCGTTACGGCGGTAGGCTCGTGCTCCGCTGTCCTTATTCGCACAAGAAGCATTTCGATGAGACGAGTTCTCCCTCCTGCCGACGCTGTGGCAAGGCGGGAACCTATCAGGAAGGTCTTTGCTACCCATGCTGGTATTACCGATAACGATCTTATAGACTTCAAAAAATACTCAGTGGCTAAATAGCCCCACTTAGTCCACATATCTCGGAAACCCTGGGTCCATTTAGCCCCATTTCTTTTCTTGACGTTTCCAAGCGGACTGATAGCGTTAACTGTGAGTCTCCCGATGAACGATTGGACGAGAGATCAGAAAATCGCGGCGATAGGTATAGTCGTAGTTATAGTGCTGGGTGTAGGCGGTTATGTCGTTACGATTTCGCAGCCAGAGATAAGGAAAGCGGTCTGGGGTGACAATTCGAACGCCTCTATTAATACGGCTTCAGTAACCGCACCTACTCCCCTTCCGTCAAACATCCCAACCGCGAATCCAACGCCCCAACAGCAGCCAACGCCTGAACAGAATGCAACAACGCATGACAATGCAACAAGAGAGCGTTATGAGCTTGAGCTATACGATGGGTTCGGCTGCACATGTCCTAATTTGCAGGACGATATCCAAGAACTGCAAAGTCTATTGAATGACCACGGATTCTCACTGGAGGTTGACGGCTTGTTTGGATTCGAAACCGAAGCAGCGGTAAAGGAATTTCAGGTGCAACGCGGACTGCCAGAGGATGGAATCGTCGGGTCTGCGACTTGGGCAGCCTTACTCGAGAAGTGAAAGCACTTTGGCACAATAAAGAGGCTGGTAAATATGTCGCCTTCCATCTAAGAGACAACACTTCTCGATGACGATTCGGACACCAGACATTAGCCGTGTATACCACGTGTCTACGCTCTAGCGTGTGCTCTCTTGAAGTAATTTTGACGCAGTTCGAGTGTCTGTCAGAAGGACATTACACGTGCGGCTCTCCAAGAAGGCTCGGAGCGGCTGAACTCTATCATCTCCTGCCGCAACTACCATACCCCTGGTTGGGGGACGTATGGCTCTTATGCCATTCGACAAGATTGCAGCCGGAGCGTTGTAGCCTTCGCAGCCTCGAATTCTTCGGGTCGCCATTATCATCAAAGGTGAGTCTCGCTGACAGCCCGTTACTGGACGAACACAATGAGTTGCCTATATGACACGGGAGGCAATCTCGTCGAGAGCTCTTAGCAATTCTGTTACAGATTGGAAACGATCCTCAGGTATAAGCTGTATGCTCTTCTGGATTACGTCGTATATACGATCACCAACTGACTGTTCCAAGTTCCTAAAGGGCGGAAGCGGAGGTAACGGTTGTCCAAACTGCTTGGCCATAATGCCACTGCCCCCGATCGGTAGAACACCAGCAATCATGTAATACAGTATGAGTCCCAAGCTGAATATGTCACTTCGAATACTAAGTTTCCCAATGGTGCCAAAATGCTCAGGTGAGCAATACTGAGGAGTGCCGGCAAATCGCGTTGCAGTTGTTCCGCTGTAGGTAGTCATCACACGAGCGAGCCCAAAATCGATGATCTTGACCTTTGCCACAGCAGAGTTATCCTGCTCTGGCACAACAAAAATGTTCTCCGGTTTCAAATCCAAATGAATAATTCTTCGCGAATGTGCGTGAGCTAGGCCTGACCCGATTTGTCCAAAAAGTGCAAGCGCGTGCTCGATGCTTAGAGCGGATGTTACGTATTTATCGAGAGTGGTTCCTGTGAGCCACTCTACCGCTACAAAAGGATAGCCTTCAGACATTCGACCGTCGCCAAGAAAGCGGACGATATTAGGATGGTCTAATTCGGCTGCAGCTCTTACCTCACGGGAAAACAGATCGCTTATGTCTGAATATTTTTCGGCTATATCGGGCTTCAAGATTTTAATGGCGATCCCTCCCCTGAGCGGAGAAGTCGCGAGATAAACGGCCCCCATCCCACCTCCACCAGCGTACTGCAATAATCTAGCTTTTTCGTTCCTATCACGGTCTCTTACGTAGACCTCAACCTCTCTGCCCACTAGATGATAAGGGTCCCTAAGCTCTCTCTTTTGCGGTTGGCGTGGGATGCTCTCATGCTTTTCGGGTGCTGGTTCTTGCGTCTTCTTTCCTATTCTGAGCATGCCTCCGGTCTTCCTTTCAACAGTATCTGACTTGTTTTCTTGAGGCTCGGATTCCTAGTGCAAAGCGGGCTGCTGCGTAGGCGCTTCGACTCTCTGCAAAAGTTTCCCGTCATAAGTGCAGAATTTCTGATCATCTGGAAAGGCACGGCTACACTTCGGGCATCGATTCATGCTCACCATTCCTGCTGACAACGAATATTAGAAGATTGAGAGCTATCAATTGGAAGCAGAGCGACGAAAAGCGATAGCAGGATTCTGAGGAAGGCATTGAATTGATTCCTTTGTGGGAGACGTGAGTTCGAGCGGCACGATGTTACTCCGACGCTCTCTGAAGGTCAATCGGATCGTATATGGCCCAATACATAGGTTGTCGCCTTCCATCTAAAAGGCGACACTCCCCTGTCGACTGTGGTCCATAACCTCACATTCCAAGCTTGTGGATAACGAACATTGCGTCATTCTGTCGCGTTCTTTAGAATTAACGACAGATACCACTTCTCAAATCATTAAATCACCTCACAATGAAACTCACATGTCGGAACTGCCTTCGCTCGCTTGAGAATTCACCCGAGCGATTGGAAGGCGACTGGATTATTCGCTGCTTCCACTGCGGAGCGAAAAACATGCTCGTAGCCACGCTTGAGATTGTGGGCTGGAAAAAGTAACTCCATGCCTTATCAATTTAAGCGCGAGCCGCTTACTCAAGATCAAGCCAACCGTTTGGCCCAGGCGTGCTCGAGTCACGTAGAAAAATTAGTAGTGTTAACGCTCCTCGACACTGGCCTGCGAGTTTCTGAGTTAGTGGAGTTGACGAAAGATCATCTCGATTGGCAGATGCATCGGCTGATGATCTACGGGAAGGGTGGACCATACGGTACCAAGTCGAAGCGCCGCATCATTCCGCTCTCCCCTCGTGTCCAGCCGCTTCTGGAAGGACACTTTGCACTGCACGATGAGTTCGGGATAAGCTCCCGAACAATTCAACAATTAATAAAGTCAGTTGCAAACAAGGCAAGCATCAGCAGACCAGTATAGCCGCACGTGCTTCGCCATACATTCGCCGTTACAGCCGTTCAGAAAGGAATTTCACTTCCCTCTCTGCAAAGATTGCTCGGACACGACCGACTGACGACTACGGAAATATATTTGAATTTGTCGCCCGAGGAAGCTATTAGAGAGTTTCAGGCAAAATGGTAAACCTACTTGCATTCGATGACTTAAAACAGAGAGCAGCGCGCAACGGAATCTATGCAAGTGTATTTTCGATCTATCCTGATCGTTTTTCTGATCTCTAACCAACGGGTAATTGAAGCTCAGTTTTCCCGGACAGAGACTTATCGGCATTGGCAGGTGTAAAATCAGCGTCGAAGCGCTCGATTAGATTAGTTTTCGTCGGATGGTCAACGAGTCACGCGGCTCCCCGAATATACCCCGGCTAAAGCACAGATCACAGAATCTCATGAAAACCTCACATACTTGGGCAATGGTAGCGAATTCCGAGTTCATCTGCGATTCTCATTCGTGGGGGCAGCCCACTGCATGCGCCGGAGAGCCATTCTATAAAGAACACGATGGCAGCCGCTATTGTGTGCTTCACTTTCCTGGCAACAACAAAGAGGGGCATTTTGAGGCAGCACTTCAGAGAAAGCTCCATAACAACGATTTCAATTTTTACCGAGTTTGGTTCATTACTGGTCAATGGTTCGACGAGTTTCATTTCAGCGAATCGGCAGATTTTTCGTTTGCGACTTTCAGCGGTAAAGCGAGCTTCCGTGGTGCGACCTTCAGTGCTGGTGCCCGCTTTGGCTGTACAATTTTCCACGCGGACGCCAACTTTGTTAATGCTATCTTTGACGCAGATGTAAACTTCCACTTAAGTGAGTTCCGATCCTCTGTGTATTTTGAGGGTGCTCGATTCAATGGAGAAGCTAATTTTCGCGATACTCAGTTCAAGAAATTGGCAGGCTTCCGGCACGTAACTTTCCGAGATCGTGTTCGATTCGAAGGAACAGAACGGCATGTTTTCACTCACGATTCACTATTGGATCTAAAGTTCGCCAGGATTGAAAAACCTGAGCACATATGTTTTTACATGGTGAATCTACGCCCTTTCTGGTTTGCCGATGTGGATCCGCGAAAATTTGAATTCACCAATGTGGATTGGGACTGGCATTCAGCTAAAAAAGAACTCAAGCACCTCGAACGGGGCTATTATTTTGTGCCACATGGACAGCTCGCGATTGCCTGCCGACATCTCGCTAGCAATGCCGAGGAAAATCATCGTTATGAGGAGGCATCGGGTTTTCGCTATATGGCAATGGAAGCGAGACGCTTAGAGCATTGGAGTGGCTTCGATTTACGCAAATTGAGTTGGTGGTATTGGCTGGCGAGCGGCTACGGTGAACGAGTATTGCGCGCGTCAGTAGTACTGCTCAGTATATTGCTTGTCTCTGCGGCGCTCTACACACAAGTTGGGTTTGTCCGGTGGGAGCCGAAGCTGGCAAATGAAAACGATTTGGCAACCGCAAAACGAGATGACACTGGCGCGCCTTTGAAATTGTCGCGGGCACTTACCTATAGCGCTGCAGTCATGACCTTTCAACGTCCTGAACCTCGGCCCGTAACAACCGCCGCACAGACGATCGTTCTTTTGGAAACGATTCTTGGACCCGTGCAGGCTGCCCTGCTTGCCCTCGCTATTCGGCGGAAATTCATGCGCTAATACTCATTGCTCAGGGCTCTTTCAGTTTAGCAGCCACCCTATCGCATCAAGGCTTCGTAATTGCACCCCCCTACTCCGTGCAATGAACAACGAAGCCTCAAGCCGATGGTGACACGATAGGTCCCCGACTGCTTACCTGCTTTCGCGGTGAGCAAACCAGCAGTTCCCGCAGATTTACTTCTTGCTGGCGAAAGGGACAACAATGTCCGAAGTAAAAACCGGCTACATGGCCGAACTCGATGCTTGGAGTGATAAATCCCTAATCGAGCCATTGGCCGATGCCTACCTCCGAGGCCCGGAGGAAGTCATCATTAACGCGCAGAAGCAGCAACAGGACCAGCAGGTGGTCGCGGCCGCACAAACGGCTGTCCAAGACTGCGCTATTTGCGACAGCAGAGGCTTTCGTTATATCAAAAGCACTAAGGTATCCTGACGGTGCCATGCGTCAGTGCAGCCACGATGCAACGATTGAGGCGCAGTACACTGATTCTCTCGATTCGGCTAAGCCAACCATCGGTTACGCTCCAGAAGGCCCAATACGAGACGAAAAAACCAAACACGATAAAAGGCCCGCAGAAGATTCTACGAGCCCTTAGAGGTGGCAAATTTTGCGTCCTACGGTGAATTAATGTCAGAGTTCGTTGATCATATTTTGAGATTCATTCTTTCACGATGACATGTAAAGAGCCTGTGGATTTCGACGGGAGATTTCCGGCCGTTATTTCATATGGCATTTTAAACGATGAGAAGGCATCCACTGAAGGAAATACAACGTGTATGTCGCGGGGACATGGTTCAGCATAACCATGGTTTAGTTTTGAGACCTCGAAGGAAACTATACACGAGGATTCGTCTCGTTGAAGTTCACGCCAAGTGATGCGTGGTTCCGCCAAAATTTGCGGAAGACTTGGAATATTAAAATTCGGCGGAATGTACGGTCCTCCTATGGAGCTAAAGTCAAAACCCCGTGAGAAAAACGTCGGCTTCGGCTTTTCGGGTGGCGAAGGTTTACGCGGCAACTGTTGCCATTTGGTGCCGGCTTTCAGGGCAACTTCTAATGGAAACCGAACAAAAACTTTGACATCAACAGCCGTCGCACTGCCGAAGTTCTTCACCTTCAGACCTATCTTAGCGGCACGGGACCGAGTCTCCTTAACTCGGTAGCACAATGATAGATACTGCCTGAACTCTTGGAAAAACTCTTCCAATGATTCATTGTAATCACGGATAGATTGCGAAGTGACTTCATTCCTGAATGCACTTGCCAAGCCGACCGCGTTCGAGGGTAAATCCAACTTCGGGTAGTCCTGTCTTACTTTTTGCATGCCCGCCGCGACGAAGGTGGTTTCGTCCCTGAACCGTGAGGGACGTTGAACCTCGAATCTATCCTTTCCGTCGACGAATTCGAGCCTCAGTGACGGGGTCTGATTTTGCAGTTCCAGCACCTTCCTTTCTAGCTCTTTTACTCGCCTCTCATTCAAATCAGCCTCCGTCAAGAGATAAGATTCAGGTAACGGAAGCGTCTGGATTCCTCGAGACTTCGCCTTGATTTTGAGTCCGACGTCGTTTGTTACCACCATCACCTGTCGCTGGGGATAAGCTTCGCGGTATTGGAGAACTGTTGCCAATAACTGATCGTCCTGCGATGACCGGGTCAATTGATACCGATCAAAATCAACGGGTTCGTGAGCAATAAATTCTATTTCGACATTCGGGCGCACGCGCTCCGCCGAATCTACCAAATCTCCTAACTTTTTCGTTACTTTTCGCGCCCGATCCCTAACTCGGCCTGACGAGCCAGAGTACTTTTGCGAGTCAATTTCACCAATCGTGACAGGTGATATAGCTATAGAGACCTGGGCCGCTCCAATTATGGTGTCCCAAGGTATTTCGGTGAAGAAAGTGTAATGAAGGAAGATATTCGTATCCGGGAAAACAACCGGTGAAGATGAGGTGGGTAAAGCTCGTTTATCGTCGCTCGGCATTACTAGCAGATGCTGATGGTAGACCACTGATAATACGTTTAGTTCGACCGTGGGCACAAGCCCGGCCTGAATGTCGACGCCTTGTGCGGGACCAAAGAATAAAGCGCGCCTAATCTCGTATGATTTCGGCGCGCTACGGCTATGGTTCCGTATTTCGATCCAAACTGTGCCAGTAGGTGAGTCACATGGCGTTGCGTAGAGCCGTCTTTCCGTGTCATTCTGTGTCGCGCTTCGACGAGCTATCTGTTTGAGCGGAAACGTAATTAGTGGAGCTTGATGACTCGGAATCGGCCCTGTCACGTCGGAGGTCGCGGGTTCGAGTCCCGTCGGCTCCGCCACTCAAATCGCGGTAGAAAGCCACTCATGAGAGTGGCTTTCATCGTTTTCGGGGTCTCACGAAAGTCAGATTTCCCATGCATCGCGGCTCAGGTTATCAACGCGATGATTTTTGCGCGCACCTCTGCCAGCTCGTCCGATGACACGACACCTTTGCGCTTTGCGTTTCGCGCGCGCCAGTCAAGGCTCTTCAATTGATCGGCAAGGACTACGCTGGCAGGCTTACCAGCAATTAGAACCTCGAACGGATAGTTCTTGATCTGCGTTGTCATCGGACAGCAGATCATCAAACTTGTCTTGTCGTTATAAGCGGCTGGACTTATGACAAGCGCGGGACGATGTCCCGCCTGCTCACGGCCGGCCTGCGGCGTAAACTGCAACCAAACAATATCACCGGCGTCGGGCACGTACCGTCGCGCCATTACCAGACCTCATTACCGACTGGTGCTCCAAAATCGGCTGGGTCATGCTGGTTTTTAGAGGTAATTGCTTTTAGCAGGGTATCCAGTTCATATATTTTTGGACGAACCGGTTCGATGACAATACGCCCTGCTTCCTCGCGCACGTCGACTACCTCATCGAGATCGATCTGTGTAGCCTGCATCACGGAAGCCGGAATTCGAACCGCGGCACTGTTTCCCCACTTCTTAACCGTCGCTCTCATAAGTGACCTCAACGCAATGGAAAGTATCGCAGACGTTAACTTGGAGTGTCAACAATGTAGATACAACACCTTTTTGTACTTTGTGGAGGTATGCCTACAAAATAAATGGGCGACTGCCCTAAATCGCCCTTGCCAGACCGATCCGCCGCCCAACTCTACCGCATCCGTGATCGGGATAGTTTTCCATCAGCCAAACTCGGTACGGAGCCGTACAGCCCACAAAGATCCGAATTATCGTATCACTTGACCGAAACCTCATTTTGACTAAAATTCCCCCAACGGTGAATGTGGTTGCCGGGGTGAGGACGGTAACCAATCGAGGCTGAATGTCTCCGCCAACCTTGAGAGGCCGGTCCTAAACCGGCCTTTCGGTTTTGTAACACAAATTTACACAGACATGATCTCTGTCGCTGAAGCTGTTCAAATAATCAGACAGCAAACACCGGTCATCGGCACGGAAAAAATCGATCTGCCGAGCGCCCTCGGCCGTGTGCTGGCGCAGGAAGTCGTTGCCGACTCGGATCTCCCGCCATTTGACCGCGCTCAAATGGACGGCTACGCCGTGCGTGCTGCCGACACGCTCAACGCACCGGCGCGCTTGCGAATCGTGGGCGAGTCCGCCGCCGGAAAAGGCTGGCACAACCGGCTCGACGAAGGCGAAGCCGTGCGCATCATGACCGGCGCGCCCGTCCCGGAAGGCGCCGATAGCGTGCAGCAGGTCGAGTTAACTCACGAGCTGAAGGACGGGACGGTTGTCGAGCTGCTCGCGTCAGTCGAGAGCGGCAGATCGATCGTGAATCGAGGCGCGGAGATCAAGGCAGGCGAAGTCATCTTGCATCCGGGCGTGACGATCAACGCGCCGATGATGGCAGTGCTGGCGGCGTTTGGCTACGCGCAAGTGGAGGTCGCACGCAAGCCGCGCGTCGCGGTGCTCGCAACAGGCAGCGAACTGGTCGCCATCGACGAACAACCCGGACAGGACCAGATTCGCGATTCCAACAACTACTCGATCGCCGCTTACGCAGAACTCGCTGGAGCGACCGTCAAACGCTTCCCACTAACAAGAGACGAAACATCGTTGCTCACGCGCCAGATAAAAGAAGCCGGAGACAATTTCGACGTGGTGGTGACGTCAGGCGGCGTGTCGATGGGCGTTTACGACGTCACCAAGAACGCGCTGCAGGAACTCAACGCGGAGATCTTTTTCGAGCGCGTCGCATTGCGGCCAGGTAAACCTATCGTCTTCGCTCGGCTGCCGAACGGCAAGCTGATGTTCGGACTACCAGGAAATCCCGTTTCCGTTTCCGTCACTTTCAATCTCTTCACCCGAACGGCGCTGCTCGCGATGCAAGGAGCAAACGAACCGTCGTTGAAACACGAAACGGTAGTGCTCGCGCGCGCTGTTAAGGGAACGATGGACCGCGAGAGTTATCTGCCGGCGCAGTTGACGACAAACGACGACGGCGAATTGATTGCTTTTCCGCTCAAGTGGGGAGGCTCCTCAGACTTCGTTTCGTTTGCGCTCACAACCGCGCTGGTGATCATTCCCGCCGGCGTTAGATCCGCCGAAGCCGGATCACTCGTGAAAGCCGTTCGCCTGCCCTAACGAACAGATCAAACCTGCACGATCGGCGCGACTCGTTCTGTCAACCCTTTGAAGCCGATAAATCCGGGCAACCGCTCGATGCGGTTCCCGATCTTCTGGTCGAACAAGTCCAATCCTTCTTTACCCGGAAACAACGTCGCCATGACGTAGTTCGCCTCGCCCGCCGGCTTCGCGCCCTGTCCCACCGGCGCCCAAAACTGGCCGATGACGAACCGCGCCAGGTTTCGTGAAAACTTCGTCTCCTTGAGTTTCACGCGGGCAACGTTCCAGTAAAAACTGGAATGGATCGACTCCTCCTGCACGATTCCGATCAGCAACTGTTTGAGCACCGGATGGCCCGCCAGGTCCGAAAGCCGGCGATACGCATTCATCGCCGTGATCTCGTTGATTGCGCCCCAAACCATGTGCGCGCCATGAAAATGTTTTCCGAAGGGTCTTACTGCCTGGTTTATGAGATAGCTTCCGATCTTGTAAAGACGCGGGATCTTTCGCGTCGCTTCCATTTGCCAGTTCTTCCCTGTCGGCACGCCGGCTTCTTCCAGAAACCTATTGAGCAGGTTACCGTGGTGCAACTCCTCGATGCTCCAACGGTCCATGAATTTTCGAATCACCGGATCCTTGCCGGTGGGCGTGGGCCGAAGTTCCTGGTAATACATGTCGGTGAAGTACTCGATATCACGCATGTAAACGAGCACCGGAACAAACGCGGGATTCAGTGGGTAATTCCTGATTTCGTTCCAGCGAATATTGTTTACGTATTCTTTCGATAAGGCGCGTGGCTGCCGCTCGTACCAATCAAGTACTTCCTTATCCGTCTCAAACACAAGGAAAACCTCCGTAGGGGTATTGAATCGTCGTTCTTAACTACGATTACGAACTTCAAATTGGATTCTTTAAAGCTTGCCCTGGGCTCGATTTTGGCTGCGAATGGGATGAAAAGCAGTGAGACCAACTCGAATGAGGCCTCTCCCGGTCGCCGCAGGATAGCCACAAACGCGGTCCGCTGTCGAGATCTACTTGCTGCGCCGCGTTTTTTGTTATCTACTCTTTCGACCATGACACAGCTCTCGCACGTTGACGATCAGGGGCGCATTCGCATGGTCGATACGGCGCCGAAAGAGATAAGTTCCCGGCGCGCGACGGCGTCGGCGCGAGTGTTGATGAGCGCGGCGACTGTCGCCGCGTTGCGCGAACGTCGCACGCCGAAAGGTGATCCACTGGAAGCGGCCAGGCTGGCGGGAATCATGGCCGCGAAGCGCACTTCGGATTTGATCCCGCTCTGCCATCCGTTGCCTTTGACGCACATCGACGTTCAGGCGTCGGTGGAAGAGTACGGAGTTTCATTGGCAGCGGAGGTCTCGACGAAGGCGCAAACGGGCGTGGAAATGGAGGCTTTGACGGCCGTCTCAGTCGCCGCGCTGACGATCTATGATATGTGCAAGGCCCTCGAAAAAGGGATCACCATCAGTGAAATCCGCCTGGAAAGTAAGACTGGCGGGAAGTCGGGCGATTACCAAAGGTAGTAGTTTGGGAAACACGGATCTGGAACATCCTGCGAGGGTTGTGCGTTAATCATCGCGGCCTTTAGAATAAGCCCAAATCCGATATTTACCGGAGAGTTGAAGATGAGATTCAGGCTTTCACACGACGCGCGTCCCCAGGCAATGACCCTGCTCGTTGCCGCCACCATTTCGGTAGTGCTGTGGTTCATTCCCTACGCCGAGATTCTCACTTACCCTTTCCGAATTTTCGTCACGTTCATCCATGAGGGCGGACACGCCATCGCCGCTTTGCTCACCGGTAACTCGGTCGCGAGCATGAGCGTGGCGCCGAACGCCAGCGGCGAGACTTACACGACATACGGCGGGTTCTTTTCAGAGGTATTGATCTCGAGCGCTGGCTACATCGGCGCGATGTCTTTCGGAGCGCTGCTGCTGGTGTTGATTCGTAAAGCGATTAAGGCGCGCATCGTGCTTCTCGCTTGCGGCATTCTCATCTTTGCGCTGACGATGATCTTCGGCTTGATCAAGCCGCTCTTCACCTTCAGCGGCTTGGGCGGCGTTCCGTTCACACTTCTGGCGGGCTTGTTTATTTCGGTGGGCCTGGTGCTGATCGCAAGATTCGCAAGCGCGCGCGTCGCGGCTTTCTTCGTCAGCTTTCTCGCGGTGCAGTGCGTGCTCAATGCACTGCTCGATCTGAAGACCGTCTTCTTCCTCTCCTCTCCGTTTGCACCTGCCGTTCCGACTGACGCCGTCAACATGGCCAACGCGACCGGCATCCCGGCGCTACTTTGGACCGTCATGTGGATCGGTTTAGCGCTCGGCATCCTATGGTTCGTGATGCGGCTCTATGTCGCGGGACGCGACAAGAGTTTTCAACCGGATCTGCCGTTTGAAGACACTCCGCCGGTCTAGTCTTTCGCAAACTTCGAATTAGAAGACGAACCGCGCCTGCAGTTGAAACATTCGCGGCGGGTCGATGTTTGCAAACGCCGGAATCGCATTCGTCGCCGTTCCCACACCTCCGACAAACTGTCCAAACGTCGGCGCCGCCGTTGGTCCATCTCCATAGGTCGTGACGCCGCGGCCGAGGAAGTTTCCGTGATTGAACAGATTGAATCCTTCCACTCTCAGCAGCAGGCTCGTGCTCTCTGAGAACTTGAAACGCTTCTCGACAAAAGCTGCAACGTCTGAAGTCGGCGTGCCGCGAAACGCGGACTTGCGGATGACCAGGCCGTTGATAACGGGACGATCGTTGTTGATGCCGTCGCCGTTGTTGTCCACGCCCATCGTCGCGTTGAACGGACGCGCGGAGGCAAGCATGGTGACGGTGCCGGCGGTGATGTTGAACGGGAAGTAGTAGTTGAACGTGATCACCGCGCGATGGCGTTGATCGACGACGCTCGGTCCGCGTTCGGATTCGTGCAGTTGGACGATGTTGCTCTCGGTCGCTCCGATGCCGTTGCCGTCAGGTTCGAAAGTGTTGGTTGCCTTCGACAGCGTATAACTTACGGAAGCAAACATGCGACGATCGCCACGATAGCTGAACTGTGTCTGCAAACCGTCGTAATCGGCAACGCCAAGGTTCATGATCACGTTCACCTGGCGGACGCCGCCGTTGACGGGCAGTATGGGCCGCGTCAGGTTGGCCGCGGCGACGCTTCTGACTTCGCCGGGGTTCCTGCGAGTGAAGGGCGTCGGCGCGTTCAGATCGACGGTGCGATCGAGCTCGGTCCAATGTTGATGTACGTAGTCTGTGCCCAGGAAGAAGCCTTTGAAAAACTCGCGCTCGACGCCGAGAGTGAAGACCTGACTACGAGGATTCACCAGCTTGTCGGGATAGTTTGGCAACTTGTCAAAGTTCAACCCGAACCTGGCAAACTGTTCGCGATAGAAGTCGCGCAGTCCGGCACGAATCGTGATGTCGCGTGCAGGGAGTTGCGAAGCGGGAATCGTCTTCGGATCGACCGCGACCGGCAGGCATGGACCAGTCAAGCAAGTCGGGAAGCCGGTCTGTCCCGGCGTCGCCGTGTAGGTCGTCAAACCGTCGAGACCATTCACGAGATAACCGGCGACGGCGTTCGCTCGAATCTGCGTGTAGTACATGGCATAGCCACCGCGAATCGAGAGCCGCGAGTTACCGCCCGGACGCCAGCCAAAGCCGATACGCGGCGCGAAGTTGTTCGTGTCGTCGGTGAGCGTTTGTCGGTCGTAGCGAAGACCGAGATCCAGCGTGAAATCGTGGCGCAAGTGATAGCTGTCCTGGACGAATACTGTATTGAGCCACTGCGGCAGTTCGTAGCTGCTGATGCCGAAATTGATCGGCTGCGTGTAGTTCTGCACATCGGCAAGCGTGAGTTGTCCGAACGGCGCGGTCGTCGTATTTCTGAACGTGAACGTGCCCAGGATCGCAGTGCCCGGCTCACTGCCGGTGCCGCCTGACGTGTGATGGATCACGCTGCCGCCGAAACGCACGTAGTGTTTGCCGTGCGACCACGACAACGTGTCGGAGAACTGGAATTGATGGCCCCAAAGATCCGACGCTCGCGATTGTCCGATCGTAAACGGCACCGCGCCGCCGCGTGTGTAGGTCGTCGAAAGCGTCTGTGCTTCCCAGAGCGTGACCGGATCGCCGTGAAGATAAGCAAAGCGCGCTTCGTTCAGAAGTCTTGGGTTCAGGGTAGCGGTGTGATTGACTTGCGCGGTCCATGAGCGGCGCGAGTAGCGGCGGGCGACGCTTGGCGCGTTCGTTCCGCCTACGGCATCCTGCGGGTTGTCGTCGAAGAAGCGATCCACGTTCACCCGAAGCATCAGGTTCTGATTGGCCGTGAGCTTGTGGTCCACGCGGCCGTCGAAAAGAAACTGTCGATAGTGACCGGTGTAATCGAGATGACCGTCAGGCGGCAACACGAACGCCGGCAACGACGTTGAGAGAAAAGTAGTTCGGTCCTGACGAGTGTAGTCACTGGTGGCGAAGAAGAACGTGCGGTCGCGAACTATTTGTCCGCCAATGGTGCCTGAATACTGTTGCAGCGCGTCAGGGATGTCTACCGGGTTGATGAATTGCAACGTCGACGGCGTAACGCAGGTCGGAACTGACGGCGGACAGAAGCCTTTCGTGGAAAACGTCTCCGCCTGCCAATCGCCGGGACGGATCAGAAAGATTCCTTCGCCGTGCAGGCCGTTGGTCCCTGACTTGGTGACGATGTTCAAGGCCGGACCGGCCGTCCACCCAAACTCGGCAGAGAACGCGTTCGAGATGATTGCGATCTCCTGAATGGCGCCGAGCGGAATGGTGGCGACTGCCGTTTGACGGCCCCACGCCTCATCGTTGTTCGCGCCGTCGAGTGTGACAGTCGTCGTGCGTCGTGAGCCTGCGCCTGTGATGAAGTAAGTCTGATTGACGAAGAGATCGCCGGTGCCCTTTCCCTGTCGAAACGCAGAGTTCAAAAGCGGCAATGTCGTGGTCTTCCGTCCGAGGATCGGCGTCTCGTCGATCTGTTCGGTGCGCAACGGTAGTCCGATCTGCGGATCGGCGCGCACGCCTTCCGCGGTGCCGTAAACGGTGACCTCCGCTTTTTGTGAGCCGGCGAGCAGCGTGACTCTCACAGTCGCCGTTTCGCCTGAGCGTAACGTCAGTCCTTGTCGCTCTTCGGTGCCAAAACCCGTGCGCGAGACGGCGACGGTATAAGTGCCCGTGAGGGACAAAGCCGGAAACGTCGCGTATCCGTCGTCTCCCGAAACTGCTTCGCGCAGATCCCCCGTCGCGCTGTTCGTGACTGAGACTTGCGCATCCTTAATAACGGCGCCGGTTTGATCGACGACGGAGACGATCATCGTCGCCGTGTTAGGAGACTGTGCCGCGGCTGTGATGAAGACGAGCAGAAGAAGCGGTAAGGAAAGGAACTCTTTGACTTTCATTTTTAATCCCCGATTGGTTTGGAGTTGAAGGCGAATGGGAATTGTGCGCGCAGAAGAAAACTACTACCACTAAACGTAATTGCTAAACTGACTTCTTTGCGCCTTTGCGCCTTTGCGCCTTTGCGGGAAAGATTCTCCGCAAAAGTATTTTTCGGCAAAGCCACTAAAACGAATAACGATAGCGAACGGTGACGCCGCGTCCGGCACCGTCGATGCCCCAGCTTATTCCGCGATACGACTTGTCGAAGATGTTTTCGAAGTCGACGAAGATCTCCGACGACTCGTTAAACTTCATGCCGCCGCGAACGCCCACCAATCCATAACCGGGAAGATACGGATGTGTCGGAACCAGCGTGTCGGTGTTTGCGACGAACACGCCGTTGATTGTCGAGCCGAGCGGGAGCAGCCGGTTCTGCACCTGTGCCTGCGTCTCGCCGGTCGGAATGAGAATGCCGCCCGGAGAGCCGCAGCCGGCCGGACCAGGCGTCGTCAGACCACGCACGCATGCGCCGCGGCGGAAGAAGTTTTGAATATTGGTGCGCGAGCGTGCTCCTCCGGTGCGGCGATCGCTCAGGTCGAGTGACGAGAGACGATTCTGACGTCCAGCGAGTATCGAATAACCTTCGACGTACCAACGTGTGTGAGGTTGATAACGCAAACTGACGAAGCCGGTCGCCGGCGGAATGCCGCCTTCGATGTTCGGCGGCAAACCGTTGAACAGACTGTGCGCGCGGATGTAGGTAAAGTTTCCAGTCGCACTCCACTGGTCGGTGAATCGCGCTCGAGCGTCTGCCTCGACGCCGTTCATGCGCGCGTCGTCAAAGTTGACGCGCACGAGCACGGGACTCGTCGGCGCGGCGGCAACGAAGACCAGTCCGTTGGCGTTCTGCGCGATGATCTCGTCGCTGCCGAGGAACGTCCCCTTCGCGCCCGGCGGCAACACCAGCGCCTGATCGAAGTAGACGTCGTTGAGTTTAGTCGTGAAGCCTGTCAGTTCCGCGCTGAAACGGTTGCTCGTGTAGCGAAAACTGAGATCGAAGCTGTCGCTGCTCTCTGGTCCAAGCCGCGTGACCGGAATGCCGGTTGAAACTGCATCGCCGCCGGAAGTCGTACCGATGAAGCCGCCTCGCGCGGCTGCCGTCGTAGCGTCGACTTCGAAGCCGGTGCCGACGAGGCCGATGATGCCGAGGTCGGTCGTGTTCGGAGCACGGAAGCCACGCGTGTACTTGGCAGCGACGTCGAAACCGCCGCCGACAGTCAATACGCCGCCGAAACGTCCTGAGAAAGCGTCGAAGCGCGCGCTGTCATCCGGAAACAGCGGCTTGCCGTTTGGGCCGAGGGCGGAATTAGCTGCGCGCGATTCGTACGATGCGACGCTGTAACGCACGGCGCCACTCAGTCGCAAGCGATCGGGAATGACTGTGTAGTTGTCCTGCGCGAAGAAACCATAAGAGAGATAACGCGCTCCATCGGGAACGCGCGGACGCGAGTTCACCGTCGTCCTCGCAACGGGATCGAAAGTAAACGCCGGTGCGTGAATCTTGTCGCGATAGATGTCCGAGCCAAACAGTAACGTGTTGTTGTCGCCAAACTGTTTGTCGAGATAGAAATTGAAACCGAAGACGTTGGTGCGCTCACGTTGATTGGTAATCGTGCCGGCGGGATTGCCTTGTCCGCCCTGGTTGATTCGTTCTTCACGCTGGCCGTTGTAAGAAACGGTGAACGAGGCGTTATCGAAGACCCACAGATTTTGCCGCAAGAGACGCGCGTAGAACGTGTCGGTCATCAGATTGCGCAAGTCGGCGATGTTATTGCCGTCGCCGCCCAACAACTGGTCGTAACGTTTGCCGTTGTCTTGTTGATTGCGCGCGTAGCTGAAGAGAAGCTGGGTGTTGTCGTCGAGATTGAAATTGGCGCGCAGCAGTCCGCCGTACTGCGTGAAGCTTGTGTCAGAGAGGCGCGTGCCGAAGACGTCGGACGGAAGACCCAGAAAGCGAGTGACTGCGGCGTGGTAGTCGAGCCCATCAGCGGGGCGCAAGGTGCTGATACGGCGTGCGTTTACGTTAAGCAACAAGCCGTAGCTTCGCTTGCCGTAGTTGACCAACGTGTTGCCGCCGAAGCCGTTAGTCGGCGACGTATAAAAGACGTTGGCATGACCGTGAAATTCACCGTCAGTATTGCCGTAGTGCGGCGCTTGCGAGATGAAGTTGACGACGCCGCCGTGAACGTCCGATCCGTACTGCGAACTGTTTGGCCCACGCAGGATTTCGACAGTTTCCAGACTCGACGGTTCGATCAAACTGAAGAACGTGCCGACGCCGCCGCGCTGCGCACTGGTCGTGTAGCGAACACCGTCGACAAACACGGCGACATTTCGTCCCGTAAGCCCGCGCACAAACACGGCGCTGAGCGATGGACTGGTGCGCTGCAAATTAACGCCTGTTTCTTCGTCGACAACCTGGGCCACAACTTCAGGCGCGCGCTCGAGGATCTTCCGTTCGTTGATGACGTTCACTTGAGTAGCGACGTCGCGGGTGCTGGTGATCTGTCCGGCTTCAGCAGTGACTGTGACCATGGCCGCGACCGGATTCACTTCCAACACGATCGGCACTTCCTTGCTGTCGCCTGCGGTGATCTGGACCGCCTCGCGATAGGTCATGAATCCCGTGCGCTCGACGACGAGCTTATAGGTCCCCGGAGCGATGTTATCGAGCGTGAAGTTCCCCTTCGCGTCCGTTACCGTCGCGCGAGCCACGGCCTGGTTAGGCAGATGGAGCGAGACGCTGACGCCGCTGACGACCGCACCGTTGTCGTCTTTAATTGAGCCGGTGATCTTGCCTTCCTCCTCTTGCCCCAACGCGATAAACGGCATGGCGAAGGTGAGAAGAATTGCACTGATAATTTGGCGTATTGGTGGGGTCATAGAGCGGACGACTTTATAGGTCGTCACAAACTACTACCAGCCGTCGTAGGCAGGTTATCTAGCTGAGAAAGGCGACGACGTGCTCGACAAACTGGTGGACCGCCACGAGCACTTGAGGACGGGATTCGATCGTCACGCTAACGACGACGATCACTGTCAGGACAAACCACGGAACGAAACGAAACAGCGGCGCACTGCTGACGAGCAAACGAGGATCTGTTGACGCTAACTCGACCAAACGGCTGACCCTTACTTTTACTCCCGGCGCGTCGTTTCCAATCAGGAACCCTGAAACAGCGGACGGCAACGTTTGTCGTTGCCCCTTCGGAATCATCCGCGCGATACGCACGAGCGCCGACGCCAGGTCCAGCGCGACTTGCGAGCTCTGCTGTGCGGCATGTTCATCGGCGGCTGATTCCGACGCTTCGCTCCACGCGCGATCCAGCCAGCGGCCGCACGGAATGAGCAACAGCGCCGCGCGGCTGATGCGCATCACCGAGCGTTTGAAGTTGTCCTGCGCCGCGAGGTGGCCGTACTCGTGGGCGATTGCCGCAGCCAGTTCTTCTTCAGTCAACGACTCGAGCACGTGACCGGCGATAAACAAACGCGGGCGGATCGCGCCTACGACGGCGATGATCGGAAACGAGTGTTCGAGGACGAATGTCGGGACGTTGATCGTGTCGAGGTTAATTGGCGTTGAGGCCGCCAGCCATTGTTTGAGCAGCGACCGCGTAGCCAGCCACGAACGGACGCCACGCCAGATCGCCAGGGCAACGCCGATAGCGGAGATCGTCGCGAGCGCGCCGAGTTTCCAACTGACTGTTTCCTTGGTGCCGTAGGGTTCGTACCTGAGATACGAGGGGATCATGAACGCCGCAATGGCGACGATGGCGATCACCGGCGGGCCGATCCGCATCACGAACAGGATTTCCGCTCGCGTGCGGGCTGAACATTTCCAGAGAAGAGGCCTGCACGCCCGCGCCATGCCCGCCGCCGCGAGTGTCGCGGTGGCGTTGATGGTCAGGAGCAGCGCCAGGACCAGCGTTATGCCTAAAAACTCGTACATCAGCTATTAAGTTCGCGCTTCTTTTCCTGCACCAGGCGATCGAGCTCGTCGAGCAGCTCGCGATCTCTTTCGCTGATCGTGTCGACGATGCAAGCCAGAATTGGTTCCACGCCATCCGCGCCTTGTCCGAGCAACCCGTCGACGACGTCCTCTTTAATGCCGCGGTCGAGATCCTCGCGCGAGACGATCGCGGCGTATAAAAACGCGCGGCCGTCTTTGCGGCGGGCGAGCAGGTTCTTTTTGAAGAGCCGGTCGAGCGTCGTCATGAGCGTCGTATAGGCGATGCGCTCTTCGAAGGCGCGGTAGATGTCCCGAACGGAGACTTCGCCGAGGCGCCACGTCTCTTCCAAAACCTGGCGTTCCAGTTTTCCGAGAGCGAAACAGGCTATCTCGCGGGGTCGGCGAAACCCGCGGAGTAAAAATCGTGAACTCTTCATGACGCGGGCATTGTCATTCAGCCAGTTGGAGGTGTCAATTAAATCCGTGTATCATCCCTAGTTTGCGAAGAGCGTAAGATTCGTATCTATGCCTGAAGAAGCCATCGAAGTCAGGGGAGCACGCGTTAACAACCTCAAAAACGTCTCGTTCTCTATCCCCATAAACCAGATGACAGTGGTCACCGGCGTCAGCGGCTCCGGCAAGTCGTCGCTCGCCTTCGATACGATCTACGCCGAAGGTCAACGCCGCTACGTCGAATCGCTTTCCGCCTATGCGCGCCAATTCCTCGAGCGCATGGACAAACCGGACGTGGACGAAGTACACGGCATCGCACCCGCAATCGCCATTCGGCAAAAGAACTCGACTCGTAGTCCCCGTTCGACCGTCGGCACGCAAACAGAGATCTACGACTACCTGCGTCTTCTCTTCGCTAGAGTTGGGCAAACATACTGCCGCGTCTGCGGACGGCTGGTGGCGCGCGACGCGCCGGATTCAGTCGCCGATGAGGTGCTGGGCGCGTTGGCTGAAGGAACACGTTTTTACGTCCTGTTCCCCGCCGCCGCGGGGTTACGCGAGCCGCAAGACACACAAACCTCTCGCAAGCGCCGCACAGCCTCGCAACGTCAATCAATCACGGCCCACTTAATGAGCCTGATGCAACGCGGCTTCACACGCCTGTATTTCAACGGGCAGACGATTGACCTTCAATCACCAGACGACTATCCCCGCGACGATTTCAAAGACGTGTTCGTGCTCGTCGATCGACTTGCGGCCCGAACCGACGTCAGGCAACGTCTCGTCGACTCGCTCGAGATCTGTTTTCAGGAAGGACACGGCAGCGCCATCGTCGAAACAGCCGATGCCGAACGACAGCGCCTGCGTTTTTCCGACCGGTTCGAGTGCAAGTACGACGGAACGGTTTACGCGATTCCCGAACCGCGGCTCTTCAGTTTCAACAATCCGTACGGCGCCTGTCCCACCTGCCAGGGCTTCGGCAACACGATCGGGCTCGATCTCGATCTGGTGATTCCGAATCCCGGTCTGTCGTTGAAAGAGGGCGCGATCGAACCGTGGACCAAACCGCAGCACGAGTGGGCCATGGCGGAACTCAAACAGTTTTGCCGCGCGGAAAAGATCTCGATGACCGCGCCGTTCAATCAGCTCTCGCATTCCGACCGGACCGCGATCGTCGAAGGGCGCGGCGAGTGGGGCGGCGTGCGCGGGTTTTTCGATTGGATGGAGACGAAGAAGTACAAGCTTCACATCCGCGTCTTCCTGTCGAAGTATCGCGGCTACACGTTGTGCCCTGACTGCAAAGGCGGACGGCTGCGCCAGGAAGCGCGAGACGTTAAAGTCAGCGGCCGCACGCTCGCCGATATCTGCGCGATGTCGATCAAAGAGGCCGCCAACTTCTTCGACTCGCTGCAACTCTCGACCGAACAGACCGCCATCGCCGATCGCATTCTTTTTGAAGTACGGCGGCGGCTGCGATTCATGGTCGAGGTCGGTCTCGACTATCTGACACTCGATCGACTCGCCTCGACCCTGTCCGGCGGCGAAGCGCAACGAATTCAACTCGCCACCAATCTCGGTTCATCGCTCGTCGGCGCCCTCTACGTACTCGACGAACCGTCGATCGGACTGCATCCGCGTGACAACGATCGTCTAATCCGCTTGCTCAAGAACCTGCGCGACATCGGCAACACCGTGCTCGTCGTCGAACATGACGCCGAGATGATGCGCTCCGCTGATCACATACTCGACATCGGTCCCGCAGCCGGTGAACTCGGCGGGCGCGTGATGTACGAAGGCGACTTCGCCGGACTGCTGCGCGACGAGTCGTCGTTAACGGCTCGCTATCTTCGCGGCGATGCGGAGATCAAAGAGCCAAAGCAACGCCGCGTTGCGCAGAAACGCCGGCTCACGATCCAGGGCGCGTCCGAACACAACCTCAAATCGATCGACGTCGATATCCCGCTCGACATGCTCGTCTGCGTCACTGGCGTCAGCGGTTCCGGGAAGTCGACATTGATTCACGATTGCATTTACGCGGGAATGAAGAAGCAGCGAGGCGATTGGCAAGGTCACGTCGGCGCCTTTACGAAGGTCGAGGGCGGCTTGTTTGTCGACGACGTGATCCTCGTGGACCAATCGCCGATCGGGCGCACGCCGCGTTCGAATCCCGTAACGTACATCAAGGTGTACGACGCGATTCGCGAAGTGTTTTCGGGGACGCGTGAAGCGCAGGCGCGCGGGTTTGAGCCGTCGCACTTCTCGTTCAATCTTCCAGGTGGGCGTTGCGAGGTCTGTCAGGGTGACGGGACGGTCACTGTCGAGATGCAGTTTCTCGCCGACGTCGAGTTAGTTTGTGAGGAGTGCAAGGGTACGCGATTCAAACAGCAGATCCTGGATATTCGCTATCGCGGCAAGAACGTCCACGAAGTGCTGAGCATGACCGTGCGCGAGGCGATCACGTTCTTTCGCGAAGTGCCGAAGGTGACGAACCGGTTACGAGTGCTGGACGACGTCGGGCTTGGTTATCTGCGTCTGGGGCAGTCGGCGACGACCCTGTCCGGCGGCGAGGCGCAACGCATCAAGCTCGCGGCCCACTTGCTGAAGCGCACGGGCGCCAAGACGCTCTACATCTTCGACGAACCGACTACGGGTCTGCATTTCGACGACATCAACAAGTTGCTCGCTGCGTTTCGTGCGTTGATTGACGCCGGAGGATCGTTATTGGTAATCGAACACAACCTCGACGTGATCAAGACGGCTGACCACATCATCGACCTGGGGCCGGAAGGCGGCGAGGCTGGAGGGTATGTTGTCGGCACGGGCACGCCGGAAGAGATCATGCGGATCCACGAGTCGCACACCGGAAGGTTTTTGCGCGACTATTTAGCGAAATCGAACGGAGGATCGTCAAAATGAGTCTCAGCAAACAGATCGTTTCAGACTTGACGGCGGCGATGAAGGCGCAAGATGCCTGGCGCACGTCGACCCTGCGCATGGTCAAAGCGGCAATGATGAACCGGCAGATTGAAAAGGGCGGCGAACTCGACGACGACGACATGCAGAAGCTCTTGCGCTCGCTCGTCAAGCAGCGGCGCGATTCGATCGAGCAGTACGAGAAGGCCGGGCGGCAGGAGCTGGTGGAGAAGGAACAGGCCGAGATCGCCGTCATCGAAACCTACCTCCCGCAAGCCGCTTCGCAGGCTGAGATCGAGGCCGCTGTGGCCGCCGCCATCGCCGAAACCGGCGCCACCTCGATGAAAGATATGGGCAAAGTCATGAAGTCCGCCCAAACGGCCCTTGCCGGCAAAAACGCGGATGGCAAGCAGATCAGCGAGACAGTTAAAACGCGCCTCTCCGGTGAGGGTTTTTGATCTGTGTTCCCAAGTTGCCTCTGTAAAAGCGTTTCCGTATAATCCACAGCTTGCTCGAAGGCACGGGGGCTAGTCCGGTGGGTTCGCGCCCACTTTTTCTTTTGGGCGACACCCAGCCGCCACCTGAGGACGAGGCGGGAAACCATGGGAAATGACTCGATTGCAGCACGGGTTCAGGAACTGGCTGAACGAGTCGCAATCGACCACGGTCTCGAACTAGTACACGCGGAAGTGGCCGGCCCCGACAACAAGCCGATAGTTCGCGTTTTTATTGACAAGCCGCAGGGTGTTACCCACGAAGATTGCTCCACCGTGAGCACTCATTTAGGCACGATCCTCGACGTCGAGGATTTCATCCACGCTGCTTACACGCTGGAAGTTTCCTCCCCGGGAGTGGAGCGGGGGCTTTACAAGCGCGCAGACTTCGAACGGTTCGCCGGCAGCAACGCGAAGATGAAGACGCGTCAGCCGATTAACGGCCAGCGCAACTTCCGCGGCCGGCTGCTGGCACTCGATGGCGAGGAAGTGATTTTTGAAGATCGAACCAATGGGCAGGTGCGGGTTCCGTTGTCCTTGATTACCAAGGCTAATCTGGAAGTAGATGTTGAAGAGGAATTGCGGCGGCGACAGTAACAAAGGTTCAGGGAAACTTTAATGAGTTCATCGATCGCACAGAACATCGAAGCACTTTGTCAGGAGCAGGGTATCGAACGCGATCTAGTCATAGAGGCGATGAAAGAAGCGGTCCGCGCGGCCGCCAAAAAACAATTCCGGTCAGGCGAAGACATCCAGGTCGACTGGAACGCCGAGACGGGGATAGAGCTTTCTGCGTCTAAAGTCGTCGTAGACGAGGTCGAAAACCCGGCCACCGAGCTTTCTATCAATGAAGCCCGCGAACTGGCCGGCGACGAAGTCGAGCTCGGCGACGCGCTGCTGCTTCCCTTGCCTATGGAAGAACTCGGCCGCATCGCCGCCCAAACCGCCAAACAGATTCTCTTCCAGAAAGTCCGCGACGCCGTCCGCAGCAACGTCTACGAACAATACATCGATAAAATCGGCGACCTCGTCAACGGGTACGTCAAGCGTTTCGAACGCGGCAACATCATCGTCGATCTCGGCAACCTCGAAGCCATTCTGCCGCGCTCGCAACAATCGCGCGGCGAACAGTGGAACCAGGGCGAGCGCATTCGCGTCGTCATCAACAACGTTTCGAAGGAATCGAAAGGGCCCCAAGTGGAAGTCTCACGAACGTCGCCCGAATTGCTGCTCCGGTTGTTCGAAATGGAAGTCCCCGAAATCTACGACGGGACGGTCGTGATCAAGTCGGCAGTGCGCGAGCCGGGCGAGCGCGCGAAGATCGCCGTGATGTCCAACGAGCGCGACGTCGATCCGGTCGGCGCCTGCGTCGGTATGAAAGGCTCACGCGTACAGGCAATCATCCGCGAGCTGCGCGGCGAGAAGATCGACATCATCGAGTGGTCCGACGAGCCTTCGGTCTTCGCTGCAAACGCCCTGTCGCCGGCGAAGGTCAACCAGGTCCGAATCACCGATATCGAGAACCGGCAGATGGAGGTCATCGTCAACGAAGACCAACTCTCGCTGGCAATCGGCAAACGCGGCCAGAACGTGCGGCTCGCGACCAAGCTGGTCGGATGGAACATCGACATCCGCAGCGAGGAAGAGATCAAGCGCGAAGTCACCGAGCAGATGGGCGCTTTGATCGCCTCCGGCGAGGCAGTGCCGCTCTCAGTTATTGAAGGCGTCACCGCGGCGCAAGCCGAAGCGCTCGCCGAGCACAACATCAACGACATCGATGCGCTGGCCCAAACGACCGTCGACGATCTCGTCGAGTTCCTCGACCTGAGTCTCGACGAGGCGGAACAGATCCTGAGCGCCGCGCAAGCGGTCGTCGCCATGCGCGACCGCACTGTGGGCGAAGGTGAAGAAGGGTACGAAGCAGAGTTTTCAGAAGAGTCGGAAGCGGTCGAGGTCATCGAACCTGGAGAGACGAATGCCGTCTCCGCCGAGTTTGACGAGTCGGCTGACGCAGGCGAAGTCGAGCCGTCGCTCGAATCGACGGCGGCGGGTTATGACGAGGCAGTCGAGAACGGAGTTCCCTTCACTGCCGAGTCTCAGATCAAGGCGTGGGATTCGGCCGATCCAGTCGCAGTAACCGAAGCCGAGCCGATCCCGTCCGACGAGTTAGCGTTGCTGGAATCCGGCCGCGACTTGCGTCCGGATACGATTACGCCATCGCCTGACATCACCTCCTCCGCGGTTGAGGCCTTCAACCACCTCGAGGAGAACATGGCGGAAGTGATGGCTGACGAAGAAGAGTTTGCGACTGAGGCTTCGGCTGACGAAGCAGAAACAGCTCCCGCAGTTTCGGAAGATGCTGCATCAGGCGGGAGCCCCGACGACGAGAAGCAATGATGCTCCAATGATGCAGCCAAACAGGAACAACACAAGACCGGTCTATTCGGGCCCTTTGTGTTGCCCGCTCAGCCCCTACTGTCACGCGCCGAACTTCTGATCGGACGTTTCTGAAGTGGTTAGGAGCGGCTGTTCCTAATCACTATCAAGACCGTCAGGACGCGCCTGGTAAGCGTCGAGAAGGAGTGCATGACAGTTTCCTCGAAAGTTCGTATCTACGATCTCGCCAAAGAACTAAAGCTCGACACTAAACGTCTCATCGAAGAGGTGCGCCGCGAAGGCGTCGACGTCAGTGTTCCTTCCAACTCAGTCTCCAAGGAACTGGCCGAGAAAATTCGCAATAAGTACTTCCCTAAAAAAGAGACGGCGGTGAAGCGCGCAGTTAAGGTAGTGAAGCGCGCCGTGCTGCCCACGCCCGAAGCGCCCGCGCTCGAAGCTGAACCTGAGGCTGACGAACCGGAACCAGTGATCGCTGCTGTTTCTCATGGACCAGGGGCCGCGCCCGAGACTTCGCCCACCGGAGTCGAACCGGTCGAAGCTCCGGCAAGCACGCCGGCGGCTCCGAGACCCATTGCGCCCGCCCGGCTGGTTAAAAAACTGACTCCGGCAGCGCGTGTCGAAGCGCCACCGCAGGAAGTACCTGAAGTGATCGCGCCGCCAGTGATCCACGCCGAACCGGCCGCCGGAGCGCCTGAAGAAGTTGTCGAACCACCAGCGCCCGCGCCGGTCGAAACCCCGGCTCCGGCCGCACTAGCGCCGACGAACGGCGCTGAAGTAGCGAGACCGGCGCCAGTCGTTCCCTCGCGACAGGTCAGGGTGTTGCGGCCGACGGCTGCCGCGCTAAACGCGGGCATCAGGCCTGGCGAGCGCGCACCAGTGCCGACTCCGCCACCGCCGGCCCCGCCAAAGGAACGCGCAGAACAGCCCGCGGACCGACCAGCCCGGTCAGACAGGCCCGACCGGCCCAGCAGGTTCCGCGACCGGCCTTCGCTGCCGCGCTCTGAACGAATGGGAACGCCCGGCGAAACAGCCACGCCGCAAACCACCTACATTCCGCCGCCGGACGCCGGACGCCGTCGTTCACGGCGCAGCAGCCCGCGTGGCGGCAGAAAGGTCGAAGGTAAGACCGGCAGGTTCGACAAGACGGATTTCATTCCACCGCCGAAGGCTTTGTCGCTCGAAGACCGCATTGCCGGCAGGCTCGAAGTACCTGGTTCAGGCGAACTGAAAGAGGTGCGACTGATCGAAGGCTCGACTGTCAAGGAGTTTGCCGAAAAGCTTGGAATCAAACCGAAGGACGTCGTGACGTTGCTGTTGCAGCGCGGCGTCTTTGCGACGATCAATCAACCCTTGATGGACGACGTCGCCGCGGATCTCGGCAGGCGATTCGGTTATAACGTCTTGTTCGTGCCGTTTGAAGAGATGGTCGCGGAAGAGGAGTTTGAAGAGCTGATCGCGGCAGACGCCGACGACGTTGAATTACCGCGCGCGCCAGTGGTCACCGTCATGGGCCACGTCGACCACGGCAAGACTTCGCTGCTCGACGGCATTCGCACGACCGACGTTGCCGCCGGTGAGGCAGGCGGCATCACGCAACACATCGGCGCGTACAGCGTCCAGGTGCCGAATCCCGACAACCACGATGAAACTCGCCGCGTCGTGTTTCTCGACACGCCGGGTCACGAAGCGTTCACCATGATGCGTGCTCGCGGCGCGAAGGCGACGGACATCGTCGTCCTCGTCGTCGCCGCCGACGACGGCGTCATGCCGCAGACGATCGAGGCCATCGAGCACTCGCGAGCCGCTGGCGTTCCCATCATCGTCGCCATCAACAAGATCGACAAACCTGACGCCAATCCCGATCGCGTGCGTCAGGAGCTTGCGCAACAGGGCTTGTCGCCACTCGACTGGGGCGGCGAGACGGAAATGGTCCAGGTTTCGGCGAAGAAGCGTCAAAACCTCGACACGCTGCTGGAAACCATTCTGTTGACGTCAGACATTCTGAACCTGCGCGCCAGTCCGACGCGTCTCGCATCCGGCGTCGTGCTTGAAGCGAAACTCGATCGCGGGCGCGGCGCGGTGGCGACTGTCCTGGTCCAACAGGGCACGCTGAAGATTCACGAGCCGTTCATCGTCGGACAGATCTACGGACGAGTCCGCGCGATGTTCAACGATCGCGGCGAGCCGATCACCGAAGCTGGTCCGGCAACGCCCGTCGAAGTGCTTGGGTTGCAGGGTGTGCCGCAGGCAGGCGAGAGCTTCCAGGTCGTTTCCGACATCACGAAAGCACAGTCGATCTCGCAGCATCGGCAGATGTTGAGCCGTCAGGCTGCGCTGCTGCAAACGACCAAACGCGGTATCGAAGCGCTCGGCGAGAGCGAAGTCAAAGAACTGCTCGTCATCATCAAGGCCGACGTGCAGGGCTCCGTCGAAGTGTTGAAGTCGACGTTGCAAAAGCTTTCGACCGATCGTGTGAAGGTCAAGGTGATTCGATCGGGCGTCGGCGCGATCACCGAGTCAGACGTGTTGCTCGGTTCGGCGACGCAAGCGGGATCGTCGTCATCCGCGGTTGTGATCATCGGCTTCAACGTGCGCCCCGAAGCGCGCGCGGCCGACGTCGCGAAGCAGGAAGACGTCGATATCCGTCTCCACTCGATCATCTACAAGGTCGAAGAAGAGATTCGCGCGGCCATGATCGGCATGCTCGAAGCGATCGAGAAGGAACGCATTCTCGGCAAGGCCGGGGTGCGCGAAGTGTTCCGTGTGCCGAAAGCGGGAACCGTCGCCGGCTGCATGGTGCTCGACGGAACGATTCGCCGCAACGCGCGCGCGCGTGTGATTCGCGATGGCGTAGTGAGTTGGGAAGGCAACATCGCGTCGCTGCGGCGGTTCAAGGACGACGTCTCCGAAGTCCGGGAAGGGTTCGAGTGCGGCATTAGTCTGGAGAACTTCAACGACGTGAAAGTTGGAGACCAGATTGAGGCGTACGTGGTCGAGAGGGTAGCTGCGACGGAGCTTTAAGCGATGCGACGGGCAGAACGAGTCGCAGATGTTCTGCGGGATGAAATTGCGCAGATCGTCGGGTACGAACTCGAAGATCCGCGTTTGACGGCGGTGACGGTAACGGACGTTCGGCTCTCGTCTGATAAAAAAGCCGCGCGTGTTTACGTCACTGTCCGTGGTGATGAAACAGAACATAAGGAGGCGTTAGCAGCATTGAAGCACGCCGCGCCATATGTTCGTAAGCAACTCGGTCTTTCGTTGAATCTACCCCGTACGCCCGAAATTCATTTCGTGCGCGATCGAATTGAAGAAGAAGGCGAGCGAGTCGATCAATTGTTGGAAGAGATTGAACGAGAGTGGGAGAGGCAAGGAAAGGACGACGAGTGAATTTCGAAATGCTAATTTCGGAATTCGAAATGTAAGATTATGCTTAGTCAAGTAGTCGAGCTGATCGAAGCAAAGCGTCATTTTGCGATCACCTCGCACATTCGCCCCGACGGGGACAGCTTAGGGTCGTCGCTCGGTCTCTACTGGTTACTGCGTGCCCTCGATAAAGACGTCGAAGTCATCATGCGTGATCCTGTGCCGCACGCGTACCAGCAATTGCCTGGCGCGGGTAACGTGCGCGTCACGCCCTCGGTCGATCCCGGTTACCATGCAGTGTTCGTGATCGAGTGCTCCGACATCACTCGGCCCGGTCTCGTGAATCTCGACAAACAATTTGTCGTCAATATCGACCACCACTCGACGACGGCGCTCTTCGGCACGATCAACTGGATCGACTCCACCGCTTCCGCTGTGGGCGAGATGATCTACAACCTGTGCAAAGCGACCGGCGTTCGCGTCACAAGAGAGATCGCCGAGTGCGTCTACACGGCGCTGATCACCGACACCGGCTCGTTTCACTACTCGAACACCACCGAGCGCACGTTCAAAGTCGCTTCCGAACTGGTCCGCACCGGCGTGAAGCCGGCAAAGACCGCGGAGGCCGTGTTTGCCAGTTATCCGTGGAGCCGCATTCAGTTGATGGGTGCGGTGTTGTCGACGGCGCGACGTGATGAAACGGGACGAGTCGCGTGCATGCGCCAGTCGATCGAGATGCAACGCGAGGCAGCCGCTTCAGACGAAGACGCCGACGGGTTCGTCAACTATCCGCTAACCGTCGGCGAAGTTGAAGCAGTGGCGATGCTGAAGGAGTGTGAGCCGGGCATCTATCGGACCAGCTTGCGATCGAAAGGCGACGTGAACGTCGCGAAGGTGGCCGAGAAGTTCGGCGGTGGCGGGCATCGCAATGCCGCCGGTTGCACGCTCAAGGGAAGCTGGGAAGAGGCCGAGACTATTATCGTGCGTCTCTTGCAGGACGCGGTGAAGCGCGCTAATGGCGACCTCACCGAGGACGCGCTGAAAGAATCAGTCGCCTGATTAAAATCTGTGCCAGCCCAGAACTTAGCCCGAAAGTATAAGTGGCGCCGCGAGGATTACCAGGAGAAGACGCGCGGGCTGCTGATGGTCCATACCGGCAACGGTAAAGGCAAGACCACTTGCGCGCTCGGACTGATGATGCGCGCCGCCGGACGCGGTTTGAACTGTTGCATGATTCAGTTTATGAAGTCGCGCAACGACCGCTACGGCGAGCACGAATCGGCGGAGAAACTCGGCATCGAAGTCCACACGATGGGCGACGGCTTCACCTGGGACACAAAAAACCCCGAACAAGACATCAACACCGCGCGTGAGACATGGGCGCTCTGCATCCAAAAGCTGCGCTCCGGCGATTACGATCTGCTGGTGTTTGACGAACTCGTCTATGTGCTCAGTTACAAGATGCTGCCCGTCGAAGAGGTGGTCGAGGAGTTTCGCTCGATCCGCGCCGCACAACCGGCCCTGCACATCGTCGTGACGGGGCGCGATGCCCCGCCCGAACTCATCGAAGCTGCGGATCTTGTCACCGAAATGACAGAGATCAAACATCCATTTACCGCGGGAATTCACGCGCAGCAGGGTATCGAGTTCTGAATCCGCGGGTTTCATGGTACGCTTCCAGCCATTCCTATGGCCTGGTTCAGCAAGAAAACAAAGCGCATAGAATCCGTTCCTCCTGAAGAACGCGTGGTGAAGACTGAAAACGTCTTCGTCAAATGCGACGGCTGCGAGACGCACTTGTACAAAGGCGAGCTCGAAGACGGGCTTCAGGTCTGCAAACACTGCGGCTATCACTTCCGCATCGGCGCCCGCGATCGTCTGGAGCTGCTGTTTGACGACGGCAAGTACGAAGAGGTCGACGGCGAGGTAATCTCGATCGATCCACTCGGGTTTGTCGACAGCAAACCGTACGCGGAGCGTCTCACGCAGGCGACCGACACGTCAGGGATTCCCGAAGCCATCATCAACGGCCGCGGTACCGTCGGCGATCATCCGGTCGTCGCCGGCGCGATGGACATGTCGTTCATCGGCGGCTCAATGGGCTCCGCTGTCGGCGAGAAAGTGACGCGGCTGATCGAACGCGCGATGCGCGAACACAGCGCGGTCGTGATCTTTTCCGCATCGGGCGGCGCGCGCATGCAGGAAGGCACGCTCTCGCTCATGCAGATGGCCAAGATCTCCGCGGCGCTCGCAGCGCTCGACGAAGCGCGTCTGCCGTTCATCTCCGTCTTGACGGATCCGACAACCGGCGGCGTCACGGCGAGTTTCGCGATGCTCGGCGACGTGATTCTCGCGGAGCCGAAAGCGCTCATCGGTTTCGCCGGCCCGCGTGTTATCGAACAGACGATCCGTCAGAAGCTGCCGAAGGATTTTCAACGCTCCGAGTTCCTGCTGGACCACGGCATGATCGACTCCATCGTGGATCGTCGCGAACTGCGCAATCACATCATCAGGTTGCTGAACTTCATGATGAATCCGGAGATCCACGGCGAGTCGGACATCGAACGTGCGCGGCAACGCGCAACCTCCCGAAATTAACCGCACATGCATTTCGAGGAGGCGGTTAAATATCTCTATCGCCTGGGCCATGAGATTCTGACGCTCAAACTGGGCCTCAGAAACACCGAACTCCTCCTCGAAGCTCTCGACAATCCTCAACGCGCTTTTCCAGCAGTCCAGATCGCAGGCACCAACGGCAAAGGTTCAACGGCCGCGATGCTGGACTCGATTTGTCGCGCCGCTGGAATCAAGAGCGGGCTCTACACGTCGCCTCATCTCGTCTCGATCACAGAGCGCATCCGCATCGCTGGAACGGAGATAAGCGAAGCAGACTTTGCGCGTCACACAACAACAGTCAGCGACGCCTCGCAAGGATTGGTTGAGTGCGGAAAAATCGAAGCGCTGCCGACATTTTTCGAACAGGTCACGGCGATCGCGTTGCTCGCGTTGCGTGACGCCGGCGTCGAGTTAGCGATTCTCGAAACAGGAGTTGGCGGAAGGCTGGATTCGACGACGGCCGCGAAAGCTGAAATCGTCGCGATAACACAGATCGCCATGGACCACGAGGAATACCTCGGGGAGACGATCGAAAGCATTGCCGCTGAAAAGGCAGCGATCATTCGTCCCGGCGTGACCGCGATCATCGCGAAGCAGAAACCGGAAGCACTGGCCGTGCTGTTGGAGCGGTGTAAGGAAACCGGCGTGGATCCGATTCTCGTGGATTCCGCAATGATCGAACCGATCGGCGTCGGTTTGCGTGGCCGCCATCAGCTCGAAAACGCAGCGGTCGCGATTCGCGTCGCTGAGAGTCTCTCGATTCCGCGCGACGCAATCGTGAAAGGGATCGAAACGGCGCAACATCCAGGCCGGCTGGAACTTATCGCTGGAGAACCGCCGATTCTGCTCGACGGCGCGCACAATCCGGCCGGCGCCGAAGCGTTGCGGAATTACCTGAACGAATTCGGCCGTCGACCTTTGACACTCATCTTCGGCGCGATGAAGGACAAGAAACTGGATCGCATCGGCGAGATACTCTTTCCGCTCGCCGACCACCTCATTCTGACGACGATCGACAATCCACGCGCCGCTTCGGTCGAAACACTCGAAACGATCGCCAAACAATTCGCCGCCGGATCCGTTTCTAAATTCAACGACGTTGCCGATGCGCATCGAACCGCCCTCCGCATTACGCCCGCCGAGGGTTTAATCTGTGTTACCGGGTCGCTCTACTTGATCGGGAAATGGAAACAACTGACATGACGGAATTGCCAAAAATCATCAGCAGCCAAAAGGTTTTCGACGGCCGCGTCTTCAACGTCACCGTCGACACGGTGCGCGAAGGCGAACGGACGTACCAGCGCGAAGTGGTCCATCATCACGGCAGCGCCGTTATTCTGCCCGTTTTCGACGACGGCACAGTGGCGCTCGTGCGCCAGTACCGCCATCCCGCGGTCCGCTATCTTTTGGAAGCTCCCGCGGGCTCGCTGGACGATCGCGAACGGCCCGACGACGGCGCGGCACGCGAACTTCAGGAAGAGCTCGGGCTCGTTGCGGGTCGTATGGAGAAGCTGTCAGAGTTTTTTGTGTCGCCCGGGTTTTGTGAAGAGAAGATGTGGGTCTTCCTCGCCACGGATCTTACCGAAGGCGAGCAACAACTCGAAGACGACGAGGTTCTGGAAGTGGTCCGTCTGCCCATCGCCGACGCACTCGAAATGATCACCAGCGGTGAGATTCAGGACGCCAAGACCATCATCGCCCTGATACTCGCCGCGCCGCGCGTGGGTTCGCCAATGCTGGAAGTAGATTACCCGGCAGTTTGATCAGTTTGATTTGTGTTTCCAAGTCCCCTACACTCGGTTCACAGTGATTACCAACGATCCTTCGCAGCCAATGACGCCGCTCACGGATGAGCCGCTCACGGATGAACCGCTCTCGGATGAGCCGCTCTCGGATGAGCCGCTGTCGAACGAGCTGCTTCCGAATGAACCGGCCGGGTTTCCGGAAAAGAAGTTTGGTGACGACCTGCTGCCGCCGCCTGCCGTGGCACCACCCTCGATGCCCTGGGCCGACGTGGCCGGGGCTTTTCTCGTGTGGGTGGTGAGCGTGGTGTTTCTGCTGATCATTCCCGTCATCGTCGCGCTTCCCTATGTCGCGTATAACTGGATCAACTATGGCCCGCCGAGGCCGGAGGATCTTGCCAGCGACAAAACGCTGATCTTCTTATCGATCATCGGTATCCTGCCAACGCACCTGTTGACGTTGGCAATGGTGTGGCTATATGTGACCCGCGGCGGTCGCCGTTCATTTTCGCGGATGCCGGGGTTCGCGTGGCCGAAGAACTACAGTCCATTGGTCACTACGGCGCTGGCCGCTCTACTGGCTTTCGTGCTGCTCGCCATCGGCTTTGCGGTCACGCAGGTGCTGGGTGGAAGCAAGACGCAGTTGGATCTCCTCGTCGAAAGCTCGCTGCCTGCACGCTTCGCAACCGCGTTCGTCGCCGTCTTCACTGCTCCGCTGGCTGAGGAACTGATCTATCGCGGCGTTCTTTATTCAGCGCTCGAGCGCGCGGCCGGTGTGGGCATCGCAATCGCCGTCGTATCGCTGTTATTCGCCGGCGTACACGTCTTTCAATACTGGAACAACATTGGCGTCATCACGGTCATCACGCTGCTCAGCTTGACGCTTACGGTCGCTCGCGCGTACTCGGGTTCGATCCTTCCGCCTTTCATCATTCACCTTGTTTTCAACGGCATCCAGGGGCTCGTTCTCGCGCTCTCACCTTTTATCGAGAGCAATCTGCTCGAGAAGGGTGAGCAAGTCACACCCACTACTCCGGGCTTCGAGCTTGCCGGTCAATTACTTGGTCATTTATGGCGTATGACGTAGTCGTCGTGGGTGGCGGTATCGGCGGTTTGACCGTCGCTGCTTTGCTGTCCGCGCGCGGCGTCAGGACGTGTCTGCTCGAGCGAAATTCGCAGGTTGGCGGGTGCGTCGGGCGAGTCGAGTTTGGCGGATACGACTTCGAGCCGGGAATGGGACTCTACACCTCATTCGGGCCGGGTGAGATTTACGACCGCGTCTTCTCTGAATTGTCTGTCGCTCTTCCCGAGACTTCGCTGCTGGCGGGCAGTAACGAGTTGTATTCGATCGAGGGCGGTCCGGCGAGCGTCGCCGAGCGGCTGGCCGATTCGATCAAAAAGAGCGGCGGCACATTGCGTCTGAATAGCCCCGTGCTTCGGCTGGCTTACGAGGAGAGCGGACAGCAGGCGATTGGCGTCGATCTACTCAGCGGCGAAACTGTGATGGCTCGAAAAGCCATCGTCAGTAATCTCACCGTCTGGGACACGTACGGAAAACTGATCGGCCTTAACCGGACGCCGCTGGAAACAAAGAAACTACTGAAAACGCTTCAGGGTTCGGGTGCTTATCTCGTTTATGCGAGTCTGGAAGAAGCGGCACTCGCTCGCTTGCCAGGCGAACGCTTCACAGCCGGCGAGTTCACGGTGGCTATCGGGCCTGCCGGCAGCGGCCCATCCGGCAAACGCGCGGTCACGTTGCAAACCAGCACGGATCCCATGGACTGGTTTGCATTTCAATCGAGTGAAGAAGAGTACGAGGAACGCGATCAGGCGGCGTTGGAAGATTTTTGGGCGCGTCTACATGCGGCGCTGCCGGAGCTTGGCAGCGACATCGAGATCATCGAGACCGCCAACCCACGCACCTTTTACGACCTCACGCGCCGCAAACTCGGCATGGTGCTCGGCGTAGAACCGGGCCTTCCGCCCCTCGGCCACCGCACCTCACTTCCAAACGTTTTCATGGTAGGCGACACCATTACCTCCGCCGCTCGGATGGACGCGGTCGTCAAATCCGCCCGCGAGCTTACTGACACGCTAACAAAATAAAGATAGACATCCGCTAATTGTCTATTGTATATAGTCACTAGACAATTATGTTCGTAACCGTAGATGAACGAGACTCAAGGCCGCTCTATCAGCAACTGGTGGACGAGATAAAAACTCTGATTGCACGCGGCGAGCTGAGCGAAGGGACGCTACTGCCGCCTGTGCGGCAGGTAGCGTCTGACCTGGGGGTGAACCTCAACACGGTCGCGTTTGCTTACCGCCGGCTGCAAAAGGAAGGGTTGATTCGGGTGAGGCATGGGTCGGGTGCGGTCGTCATCTCGCAAACCCTGAGAGAAAAGGGCGCGCCAGCGCGGCCGGACGACCGCTTGCGCGCCCAATTGCGGACTGCCCTGACACAGCTAATCCTGGCCGGGTTAAAACCGCCGGAAATCAGAAGCTTGATTAACGAAGAGTTGGAGGAACTCTTCAAGGCACCGCGCCAAAACTAGTGGTTGTTCGGCCGATGGACTTCCATGCTCTTATTCGGCATCGATCGGCCGGTGTCTGAGTCTATCCGCCTGCTCGGCGTGTCGGATCTGGCCCCGCCGGTGTTTCCGCCAAAGCCGCCGCTCGAAGGTGCCGGAGGGACGGGTCGCGAACCACCGCCGTTAGCCCCGTTTCCGTCGCCGTTGGAGCCGCCCGCCGATGGATGGACGTATCCTCCTCCAGTGTTCGGATAATTTCCTACGACGGACGGGCTGTACACCGGAGTCGAATAAGACGTTCCGTAGGGCGACCGCCAACCGTAGTACCACGGAATAAAGGTGGAGCAGCCTAAGACCGGGTTATAGAACCAAATACCGAAACTTCGGCCAAAGAACGGGTCTCTCCAGGAATCCCGGTACAAGGCAAAAGCAGACGTCAGCATCCGGTCAGTAATGCGGCGGTTTGCTTTGGCGAGGGTTTCGGCCCTTTCCTTGCTCCAGTTGTCGATCTCTTCCTGAAGCTTCTTCTCTTCCTTGGTCAATTTCGCGACGGAGACGTTGGTGGCGCTGAAGATGACTTTGTTGCCGCCTTTGACCTTGGTTTGCGAGGCGTCGCTCAGGATCACCCGGCCTTTTCTCACGATCAACTCGGTTGCGTCGCGGGGAACGACGTTCAGGCGGTAAAGGCCGTGGCGGACGATGGCCAGTTTCGTGTGCGGAGTGCTGATGTTGATATTCAGCTCCAGCCCGTCGGCGCCGGTCGCTTCGACGATGGCTGTTCCGCTAAGCAAGCGGACCTCGATGTTCGCCAGGGAGTTGTTCGACAGTTCTACTTCGGAATTGCCGCCAACTCTCAGGTAAGAACCCGGGTTCAGTAGAATTTCGACGCGACCGTCATGGGCAGTGCGGACGCGGTCGCCGGCATTCAAGTCGTCGGTAATCATCAGTTGTTGCCATTCAGACTCGCCTTTGGCATGGACGCGGGCTTCGCCGGTGACGGCATTGATCCCGCCTGCCTTCGCGGAAATTACGTACTTCTCGCGGTTTTGAGCAAGACTGATGACTGAACAACTGAGGATAAGTAGCGCTGAAACAATCGACAGCACTAGGAGGTGGGTAGCTTTTCTCACGGGAAGAACCTCCGAATTCGTGACTAAAAATGACCGGCCGGTAATCTCCCAAGCATTATAGTCCGCTCCTATACATTTACAAGCTTTGGCATAGAAGATTCACATATGACTCGCGCTTGCGGGAGTTCAAGCGAACAGGGATTTTTGGATGGATGACTACCGGCTGGCTTCGGCGAGCTTTGCGTAGTAACCGCGCTTGGTTCGAGCAAACAGGTCGGGCCGCTGCACGAGCTGCACTTCAACTGACCGCCACTTACCGTCCAACGACTTGTTTGCAGGCCGATAACCGATGCTGTAGACCGTGCTCAGATCGCGCACAACCTGCGTGTACACCTGTTCCAAATCCTTAATCTTCGCCGCGCGATACATCGGCGTTCCGCATGCCGAAGAGATCAGCGCCAGTTGCTCTCGGGCAAGCGCGTAAGCAGCGCGAGGAATGTGATGGTTCTTGACGTTGTCCTCTTCCGTGTCGAGATAGATCGGGAAGACGATACTCTCCGAGTTGCGCACGTCTTCCAACATTTTTTCAAACGGCGTCTGCGAGCCGTCGCCATAAACGTTCGGCAGCGCGTTATCGACGCCGTCGGTCATCACGACAACAGCACTGCGCCGGTTTGACCCCTGCGGAATCAGGACCTTGATGACCCAGTCAAGCGCGTCCCAAAAATTCGTTCCACCGTGGGCGTCGTCCATCTCGTCAATACTCTTCTTGAGCTTGACTCGATCCAGACTGAAAGTCGAGTACAGCGCCGGCTGCTCGGTAAATGAGACGATGGCGATTCGGTCGGTCGGGCGAGTGGCTTCGACGAAGCGCTTGGCCGAGTTTCGAATCATCTTCAGCGTCTTGGAATTCGATCCGGAAAGATCGAGCAACAGCACCAGATCAAACGGCGCGTCCGCGGCGGCAAAGAACGAGATCTCCTGCGGCGTGCCGTCCTCGAGCACGACGAAATCTTTCTGTTCGAGCATCGGAACCAGCGCAGGCGATTTCGCCGCGCCAATCACGCTCACTTTCAGATCGACCAGATCGGAATCGATGCGAATCGTCTCGATCGGATCCTGGCTCTGCCCGCTGACGCCGCCGAGAAGAAGCGCAACTATGGCCAGACAGGCCGCCAGCAACCGTGTCCCTGTTGATGATCGATTTGAGCTAGTTTGCATAGTAGCCACGTTTGCCGCGTGCTACAGCATTTGAACGATTAACGCCAATCCTAATTGCCCGCCAGTGTCCGTCGCGAGCGTTGTTTGAGGGTTTGTAAGCTAAACTATAAACCGTTCCAAGGTCCGCTACCACCTGTTCGTACGCACCCGCCAGATCAGTCAAACGTTCGACCGGATAAAAGACTCCGCCACCCGCGTCGGCCATCTCTTTCATCCGATCGTGTCCGGCGTCAAACGCTTCGGGCTGCGTGTCGAGCGGGCTCATCGCCTCGTACTCGGTGTTCAGCCACAAGGTGTACAGGACACCGTCAAACTCCCGGATGTTCCGGAGCGTCTCCTGATACGAGCTCCTGGAACCGATCTGGCCGCTGATCCCGGGAATCGTTCCATCAAGGCCATCACTCATTACCACAATTGCCGCGCGGCGTGAGTTGTGGGCGTCTTTCGTAACCTGCGACATCGTGAAGTTTATCGCGTCGTAGAGCTTCGTGTCTCCCCGCGCGGTGTCGATTGTTTCGATTCGCTGCCGGAGCAGGTCGCGATCGGCAGTCAGCCCGGAAATGATCGACGACGATCCGGCAAACGTGATCACGGCGATTCGGTCAGCCGGCCGTGCTGCGTTGACGAAACGCAACGCCGCCTCACGAATCAGTTTCACGACTTCCCTCGTCGAACCTGACAGATCAATCAACAGCACGAGATCGAACGGCGCCGACGAAGACTCGAACTGCACGATGCGCTGTTCCTCGCCGTTTTCGAAGAGTTTGAAGTCTGACTGGACCAGGCCCGCGAGCCCGCGGTTCGTCCCGCGATCGATAACACTCACGTTCAGCGCGACGAGCTGCGAATCGACGCGAATGACGTCGCCCTCGCTGATCTCGACGTTCTCCTGCTTGTCTCCCGGTGTACCAGCGGGTGTCTGCGAGGGCGCGATCAATTTGGGTTGGATCGGTGTTCCAATAACTTCGATATTCGCCGGAATCCTCAGCTTTAAATGTATAGCGACGACCGGATCGATGGGACGCCGAACCACGGAGATCGTGACTAACTTGCCGCGATTATCGATCAGGATTGGCGAACGGGTGAGCGTCTGTGCGCCGTCAACAGTGTAGGAAACGGTGGCGTAATTCTCGTCCCATCGTTCGACCGAGACGTTGCCGAAGTCGTTTTGCACCTTTAGTTGGCTGCCGGGAGCCAGCTCGATTCGAATTTCATCGGCTGTGGTTGGGAAGAGAAACGCGATTAAAAGGATAAAACCCAACATAGCCATCGGCGCGATTATACCGATCAGGGCTCGATGAGATCGAGCATCGAGGTCTCATCCCGGGCCGGCGCCGAATCGCGCGCGGGCGCGGGCGCGCCTGCGAGATCCGAGATTCTCAGCAATAGATTGTTGATGTTCGTCGCATAAGGCACGGCGGCGTCGATCGTGACGACACCGTCACGAATGAACTGCTCGATGACGGAATCGAACGTCTGCATCCCCTCCTGGTCGCCCTGCTCCATCGCGTCGATCAACGTCTTTCCTTCCGACTCGCCTCTCTCGACGTAGTCTCGCGTGCGCATCGTCGACTTCAGGATCTCGATGGCCGCGATGCGTCCCTTGCCATCGCCGAGCGGAATCAGCCGTTGCGAGACGATGAAGCGAAACGACTGCGCGATGCGCGTGCGGATCACTTTCTCTTCGTTCTTCGGAAAGACGCCGATGATGCGATCGACGGTCTTCGAGGCATCGATCGTGTGAAGTGTCGAAAGCACCAGGTGGCCTGTCTCAGCCGCCTCGAGCGCGACTTCGATCGTCTCTCGATCGCGCATCTCGCCGACGAGTATCACTTTCGGCGCCTGGCGCAGCGCTGCCCGCAGGGCGATGGAAAAACTCGGCGTGTCCGAGTGCAGCTCGCGCTGGTGGATCGTAGAGTTTTTGTGCGTGTGCAGAAACTCGATCGGGTCCTCGATCGTCACGATGTGGTAGTAGTGCTTTTCGTTGATCAGGTCGATTACTGCCGCGAGCGTCGAGCTCTTACCGCTGCCGGTTGGGCCAGTCACCAGCACGATCCCGTTCTTCAGGTCGGCGATCTCTCTGAGTTGTTCGGGCAGATTGAAGTCGCTGAATTGTGGCGGGCGCATGGGAATGACGCGCATGACGATCGCGTGGGTCCCACGTTGCTTGAAGATGTTCACGCGAAACCGAGCGTCGCCGGGAACGCTGAACGACAAGTCGGCAGAGCCTGTTTTTTCGAGACTGTCGACGGCCGTTTGTTGATTGCCGATGATCAATTTCGCGATACCAGCGGTGTGCGCCGGCATCAACTTTTCCAGTCCCGCGATGCGCACGGGGACCAGTTTTCCCGCCAGCTCGATCTGCGGCGGCCGGCCCGGACTGAATATCAAGTCGCTGACTTTGTCGGATGCTCGCAGCATTTCTCTAAGGACCGCGACAAAGTTTAATGGTGGGGCTTGGGGTTGAGTGGTTGGGGTCGTTGGTTGTTCGCTACTCATTTTCCTTTGGGAACTTTTCCTCGCTCTCGCGCGTCAAAAAACTGGTTGAATTTTAGGGCGAATATTTGCGGTGATGAAGAACAAACTACTTGCGCATTGCGTACATCAAAGTTGTTGAGTTGAAATTAACACGGGCGCAAAAAAGTGGACCGTGTGTTTTGAATTTTGAAAGAAAGGCGCTGGCAACATGGCAACGTACAGAGATCCTGTGAGCTGCTTTGCACCCCTGGAAGTAATCGAGCGCCTGCTGGAAATTCGTGTTGAAGCGGGTTACACGCCTGCCGTATATCTTCTTTCCCCCGATGATTTGGCAGACTATCTCGATGCATATGGCTTCGATGTGTATGCTTTATCGGAGGCCGAGGCTGAGTTTCACTTTGGCGACTATCGTGCGCCGTTAGCGCCGGGCGGCGATCACGCTCACTGCTCGCTAACCGCACATTAACATAATCCGTGTCCCCCCAACACGGATTAGATCAATGCCTTAATAACAAAAAACGTCACGTCGTCGTCAGCGCCCGCGCTCGCAGTCCATTCAAGCACCGCCATCTGAATAGTCGCGATCATCTCACGGGCCGGTTTGTCGCGTGATTTTTTGACTGCTTCGACCAGTCGATCGCGGCCAAATTCCTCACCTGCAGGACTCGCCGCTTCGGTAGCGCCGTCGGTATAGAGAACAAACACGTCGCCCGGCTCAAACACGACGTGATATTCGTGGTACCGCGTTCCCTGAAACATTCCCAACGGCTGCTCGCCTGAATCGAGGAAACGAGTCTCGCCGTTCGCCTTCATCAGCACGGGCGGATTGTGACCGGCGTTCGAGTAAGAAAGCGTTTTGTTAGAGGCGTCCAAAATGCCATAGAACGCCGTAACGAACTGGTTTCGCTCGATCGATTCCCACAGCAGGTAGTTCACCTTGGCCATCGAGATGTGCGTCGCGTAACCGATGTGACTTGCGGCCCGCAAACTTGCGCGCAGAAACGCCATCAGTATCGCCGCCGGCACGCCCTTCCCGGAAACGTCGGCGATGACGATGCCAATCTGGTCTTCGTAGATACGGACCCAATCGTAGTAGTCGCCGGACACTTCCTCGGTGGGAAAGTTGTAACCACTGATGTCGAAACCCATCAGCGAGGGATCTTCCGCGGGCAGCAGTGCCAACTGCACCTCCCGCGCTACTTCGAGTTGTCCTTCCAGTCGCTTCTTCTCGATCAACTGCTCGTGCAGCATCACCTTCTCAATGATGATTGCCACCTGTGAAGCAAGCAGCATCAAGACTTCGAGATCGTCGTTTGAATAGGCGTTGAGCTCGTCGCTTTCGAGATCGAAACAGCCTATCACTTCGTCGTTCGAAATGATGGGCGCGACCATCTCGGAGCGCGTTTCGTCACGGGCGTTCACGTAGACGGGATCGCTGCGCACGTCATGGGAAATGATCGGAGTGCCGCTGAGGGCGACGGCGCCGAGAAACCCTTCGCCCAGCTTGAGATGGAGATCGTAAAGTTCCTGCACGTCGTAACCACGAACGGCTTCGGCTTTGAACTGGCAGGGTTCCTCGCCTTCCGGTAGCGACTCCTTCTCGACGCACTCGATCAGAAAGATACCGGCGGCATCGTAAGGAATCACGGAATAGAGCGTGTCCATAACAAGGTTCAGCACTTCCTGGAGGTCCAGTGAACGGCTGATCTTCTTGGTGATGTCCAACAGCAGGCGCAGCTTATCGGTCGTGGTTAGACCATGCGGCGCTGCATCTTTTAATTGCTCACTCATGCGGGTGTCTATTCTAGCGAAGATCCTTATATTCGCGCCAAAGGTGCGTCACTTTCATTCGATACTCGACTAACTCGCGGCTTATTCGAAAATGGGCCGCGATCTCGCGCACTGTCTTTCCCTGTCGCAACAGACTCTTCAATGAAGCGTAGGGAACGAGCGCGGCCGCGCCCACGCCATATGCTTCTTCCTCGTCGGCCTTGCGATAGTCGCGGTTCATCACTTTGCCGCGCTCGTCTTTGATGACGATGGAAAGCCGGTTTGGCTGATGGCCCAGAAACACGTGACAGATCTCTTCCATCAACGTCGCCTTAGTTCGCGCCGGTCCATGGTTGGGGTTGAGAATCACGACTTTCATTCCATTCGGCAACGTACACGCGCCGCCGGACCATTGTTCGGCTGCCGGCCCAAGCAGATGCTCCCGAGCGGTTTCGCTCAAGCCCTGGACCTTGTCGAAGTCGAGCACGATGAGGTTGGCAAATCGTGCGAGGTCGAAAGGATTGAGAGGCAGGTCACGCGGAACACGGGCGAAGTCGCGCAAGGCAATGGCTTTCAGCTCGAAGTTTCGCCACTTATCACCTGGAGGTAAGTCGCCAAGCTGCACTCGATGAGTATAACGATCGGTGTTGAGCGGGCCTAGCGTCGTTTCTTCGAGGTCTTTTCGGCACCGCTCTTGCTGAACTGCGTGTACGCGACGCGGAAGAGCTCCGAGAGCGCGGCGGCAGTTTCAGGCGTCAGATTGCGGTCGGCGCGCAGATGGGCCTCGACGATCTCGGGCATCGGCTCCTGCGGGTAGTAGACCACAGGCGGCGGCGCCTCTGTTTGGCCCTGACGGCCGCTGAGAATGCGTTCCATGGGAACGTCGAGCCAGGAGGTCAGGCGGGCGATATTGTCCGCGTCCGGCTTGCCTGTGCCGTTTTCGATGCGCGACAGGGTTGAGGCAGAGACGGAGGTTTTGTCGGCGACGTCGCGGAGGCTGAGGCCCAGTTCTTCGCGGCGGCGGCGGACGGCGCGCCCGAGTTCTTCAGTGTTGACGAGGGGCTTGGCTGGTCTGTTCGTGCGTTTCATACCGGCAGAACGTATCACACTGCCGGTTTTAGACGCAAGACTCTGTTTTACTCTTGAAACACCCGCGTTTCCTTACGCGGATTAGTAGATCGACTTCGAGGCCAGTTCGCGGGCCTTCGGCAGTACATCCACGGCCTTCGCTACTTGAGGGTCGTCAGTTGTTATGAAGACGCGATCGCCAATCACACGACCGTGAGCGGCAGTGACGATGTTGAAGCGGAGCTCGAGCTCGACGAACGACCGATAGCGATCCACAACAGCGGCCGAGAGCTTGTACTCCGGATCTTTAGCAACAAAGTCGCGAAACGCACGAAACATCGCATCCGTGACCTTGTACTCTTCCGCCTGGAGATCGTGCTCGAACACGATGCCTCGCCCAAGCTTGCTCGTCTCCAAACCCCGAACACGCCCGTTAACCAGGTCGCGAACAAACGCAAAGACAGGGCTCAGCAAGCGTCGCTGCGTGAGATTCACTGTTCGCGCCTTCACCGATTCATCGGGCGAGATTCCACCGCCGCCGTAAACAGCCCGGCCCGTGTCTGTCTTCTTCTCAGGACCAGCGGGTTTCGCAGGCTGTTGCTGTTGCCCGGAGATACCGCCGCCGTGAGTGTAGTAGTCGTAGAACCCGCCGTTCGAGTAATCACGTTGAATCAAGCGGCCCGAAGGTGTGTAGTACTTCGCCGACGTCAACGTCAGACCGGCGCCGTATTCGAGCGGAATGATGCTCTGGACCAGTCCTTTACCGAAACTCGTCTGGCCCACAATCAACGCCCGATCGTGGTCCTGCATCGCGCCCGCGACGATCTCCGACGCCGACGCTGTATTTTCGTTGATCAGGATCACCAGCGGCGTAGGATCCGGCGTGTTGTTCCGCGACTCGTACGTGTTATCGCGAAAACCATTGCGTCCCTTCTGCGTCAGGATCAACTGCCCGCTGCGCAGAAACACTTCCGCGACGTGAATCGCCTGGTCCAAAAATCCGCCGGGATTATTTCGCAAGTCCAGCACCAGCGACTTCATGCCCCTCTGGTGCAGGTGATCGAGTGCTTCGATCAATTCGTCGGTGGTCGTGTAGTTGAAACCGCGAGTCATGTCGATGTAACCGACGCCCGGTTTCAGCATGTAAGCATCGGGAATTGAAGGCTGCGGCACCGCGTCGCGGACGATCTCGACTTTGTCGAGGCGTTTATCAGCGGCGCGTTCGAGGGTGAGCTTCACGACCGAGCCGCGCGGTCCGCGAATCTTATCGCGCACTTCCAGCGACGTCTTGCCGGTCATTTTAATGCCGTCAACTTCGACGATTTTGTCGCCGTAGCGAAGTCCGGCTTTGCTGGCTGGAGAGCCATCGAAGGTCGCGGTTATGTAAGTGTCGGCAGTCTCGCCGTGGATGTAGTTCTGAATAGAGGCGCCGATGCCGAAATACTCTGAACGCTGGTCGCTCTTCAGTTCCTCAAACTCTTCGCGGTCGTAGTAGTTGGAGTGCGGGTCGAGCGCGCGGAGCATGCCCAGGATAGACGACTTGTAGACGTCGTTGTAGTTGAGCTTTCGGCCGTCTACGTACTGTTGCTCGATCATCTTCAGCGCTTCGTCGAAGTCGCGCTGGATGGCGGTCAGCTTGGGGTCGACCGGGCCTCTCGGCCGCCGGCCGGCGCCGGTCGGATTGCCACCTGGGGTCCGGACGCTTTGCGAAAATACGAATCCCGGTACGACAAAAGAAAAAATCAGAAGGACGAGAGCCAGGTGAGCCGTGATTCTTTTCATGAGACCTCGATGTGCACTCCAAACTTGTTTTGCACTATAACGGATGCCGCATGGAGCGGCAAGGTTGCGACTTGCTTGACGGGCGTTTCCCGCGCTCCGTAGAATGAACTTCCAAATGACGACAATTGTAAGAACGGACGGGTTAGAATTCGGAGTCACCAAAGGAGTGTTTGCGAAATGAGCAGTCCGTATCATAAAGAAGAACAACCCTCTCCTGAGCGAGTAGATGATTTAATGCTTCGAGACGATGATTCAAATACTGAAGAAGGCAATCGAACCGCGTCGTCAGTGCGTGATATAGCTTCCCGTATTCCCGAATCCTTGAGTGCCATCGGGCGCGACATCAGTAGGACCATTGAAAAGGCCATGTCGGCGAAGGACGATTACGTGGTCGCCGTGAAGGTGTCTCCGGAGTCGCAGGAGAAGCTGGAAGCGTTGGTCCAGGCCGGAGTTTTTCGGAGCCGAGCGGAAGCGGCGGGCTTTCTGATCGAAGAAGGCATCAAGACACAATCACCATTGTTTGAACGCGTCCGCCAGAAACTTTCTGAGATTGAACGATTACGAGCAGAGCTTCGCGGACTGATAGCCGATCGGACGGTTTGAAGTCCCAACAAAAACAGCGCGCCGTCTTTCGCGCTTAAACTAACACTTCCCCCCAAAGCAGTGCTTTACCATTCCTCTCGTTTGGTAAAGCACGCCTTTGTTTTTCGGCAGAGAAAATTTCGTGGCAGAAACATTTCAATTACCACCGACAGTGATCGAAGAGTTTACGCTGGCAAACGGTCTGCGCGTCGTGTTAAGTCCGGACTATGCTATTCCGGTCGTTTCCATCGCCGTCTACTACGACGTCGGTTCGCGCAACGAAAAGGAAGGCCGCACGGGTTTTGCCCACCTCTTCGAACACATGATGTTCCAGGGATCGGAGAACGTTCCCAAGGCCGCCCATTTCCAATACATCTTCAACGCCGGCGGCACGATGAATGGGACCACTTCCACAGAACGCACAAACTATTTCGAAACTCTTCCTTCAAACTACCTGCCGCTCGCACTCTGGCTCGAAAGCGATCGCATGAGATCGCTGAAAGTCACGCAGGAGAACCTCGACAACCAGCGCAACGCGGTCCAGGAAGAGAAACGGCTTCGCTACGACAATCAACCGTACGTCAACGCGTTTCTGCGGATGAACGAGCTGATATTCAGCAACCCCGCGAACTCCCACTCGACGATCGGTTCGATGGAAGATCTCGACGCCGCCACCATCGACGACGTTCGCGAGTTCTTTCGCATCTACTACGCTCCAAACAACGCGGTGATGACCGTCGTCGGCGACTTCGACCGCGCCGAAGCACGCTCGCTGGTGGAAAAATATTTCAGCAACATTCCGGCGCAACCCGTTCCACCGCCGGTTGACGTTTCGGAGCCCGAAGCAGTCGCCATTCGAGACGAGATGTTTCCGGATCCGTTAGCGCCGGCGCCGGCATTTGTCCTCGGTTGGAAAATTCCCGCAAGACGCACCAGAGAGTTTTACGCGCTCTCGCTCGCCGGCACGCTGTTGTTCGAAGGCGACAGCTCGCGTCTCTATCAAAAACTGGTCAAGGGCGACGAATCGGTCGTGTCGATCGAAGGGGGTATTGACGAACGTCGTGGCCCATCGGCGTTGTACGTCTTTGCCTTGCCGAAACCCGGCGAGGAAGTCGAAGCGATTCGTCAGCAGATCTTCGAGGAGATCACGCGCATCGGCAGCGAAGGTCCGACGGACCAGGAAATGGAAAAACTGCGCAACGCGCTCTGCAACGATGCAGTCCGCGGGCGCCAGTCGACGATGTACCGCGCCCAGCGGCTCGCGGAGTTTGCCCTTTACGATTCCAATCCGCGGCTCGTCGATTCCGAGTTGGACCACTACCTCAGCATCACGGCGACCGACATCAGGGACGCCGTCAAACGTTATATCGACGTCGACAACCGCGTCGTGCTCGACATCGTTCCAGCGGAGGCTGAAGCCAGCGAAACCACAGCCGCCGCGTCTCCGCACCCTCCCGGCGATCCGCACCAGCCCGCGGCGCCTTCGCCCCAGATTCCTGACGTCCCGGCTCCCGAACCGGAGTCGCCCATGAACGTGGACGTTGCACAAATAAAACCAGCGAAGCCCGTTGAGCAACCAGGCGATCCGGCTGACGCTCCTCCGCAAGCGAAACCTGGATCAGGACCGTTGCATCCATAAGAGATGAGTCAACAAGAAACTTTTCGTAGCCAGGCGCCGCCGCCGCTACAACCGCACCCGATCACTATTCCCGCACCTCGTGAGACGGTGCTATCCAATGGTCTTACGATCGTGGTGGTCGAAGATCGCCGGCTGCCGATCGTCAGTTATCGTTTGGCGTTTCGCGTCGGCGGCGCTTTCGATCCGCCGCTCCTGCCTGGTCTAACCGACCTGCTCGCCGGACTATTGCCCGAAGGCACGGTGTCGAGAACGAGCCGCGAGATCGCCGACGAAGTGGCGCGAATGGGCGCGAGCCTGTCGGCGGGAGCAAACTCCGATTACACGATAGTCGCCGCTTCCGCGCTTTCGATGTTCAACGATCACATCCTGGACTTGATGGCAGAGGTCGTGCTGCAACCTTCGTTTCCCGAAAACGAAGTCGAGCTGGCGAAACAGAACACGAAAGAGAGTCTACGGCAGCAACGGGCGCAACCGTCGTTTCTGGCGAGCGAAATGGTTTCGCGAGTGATGTATGGCGATCATCCGTACTCGGTTGTCGCGCCGACGCCCGAATCGATCGATCGTTCATCGCGCGATGAGTTCGTCAAGTTTCATCGCGAGAAGTTTGTTCCGAACAACGCGGTGTTCATCGTCGTCGGCGACGTTCATTACGACGAGATCATCTCGCGTCTGGAGTCGCTGTTTTCGGGATGGGAACGCGGCGCGGACGTCGTCACCAATTTCCCGGCGCCGCCGGTCAGGACCAGGCGTACCGCGTATTTGATCGATCGTCGTGGATCGGCGCAGTCAAACATCGTGATCGCGAATAGCGGCATCATCAGAACCAGTCCGGACTACTTTCCGCTGATGCTGATGCACACGGTGCTCGGCGCAAATGCGTCGTCGCGTTTGTTCATGAACCTGCGCGAAGAGAAGGGCTACACCTACGGCGCGTATACGAACCTCGACGCGCGGCGCACGGCGGGCACGTTTCGCGCGACCGCCGAAGTGCGAACGCCCGTAACGGGCGATTCGCTGAAGGAGTTCTTCTACGAGCTGAATCGCATTCGCAATGAACCGGTTTCCGCCAAAGAGATCTCCGATGCGAAGTCGTATTTGACGGGCGTGTTTCCGATACGTCTCGAGACGCAGGAAGGGCTGACGGATCAACTCGTTCAGATCAAGATGCTGAAACTGCCCGACAACTACTTGCAGATGTATCGCGATCGCGTGCAGGCAGTGACCATCGAGGAAATTCAGCGAGTCGCGCAGAAGTACGTCAAACCTGACGAAGCGGCATTGATCGTCGTGGGAGACGGCACGTCGGTGCTGGATCAGATCAAGTCGTACTGTGAAGACATCGAGATCTACAACACCTCGGGCAAGCGAAAAACCCTGGACCAATCCAGTGTAACTGATCCCGTTGGATCGTGGTCGATCGAGTTGGAGACGCCGCTGGGACAGAGCATTCCGGCGACCTTGACGATCTCGCGCGAGAACGACGGCTTCTCCGGAACGTTCAGTTCAGAGATGGGCGAGGCGAATCTCGGCACGCTCAAGCTGCACGATAATTCGTTTCAGTCGTCCACTTCTTTGAACACGGATGGACATGAATTGCCGGCCGAGATTTCGGCTAAGTTCGACGGAGACCACGCGGAAGGTTCGTTAACCCTGCAAGATTCGCCGGCGCTGCCGTTCAGTGGTAGTAAGGATTAGGGGACTCCTGAAAACAAAACCGCCCGGCATGGCCGACATGCCGGGCGTAAATCACAGGAGGAACCGAGTGTTATGGTCGTCGCTATAATTCTGCGGCGATCCGATTAACCTCGCGGACTAAGATGTCTTTTCAGTTACAGAGGTTGCTCAACCTCAGTCGCAGTCACAACGCAGGACGATGCCTTCACCGCCAACCGCCCATCCAATCTTCTTATTGAAATTGAGCGAGTAGAGATTTTGCCGGGTTGTCGATTCCTGCGGCAGCCACGTCTTGCCTTCATCGCTGCTGCGCAGGATCGTGCCGTTGCGCCCAATCGCCCAACCATCGTCATCGTTCTTGAAATGGACGCTCAGCAACGTGACCCTGACGTTCGTCGACATGGCCGTCCATGTTTCGCCGCCGTCAGTCGTGCGCAATAGAGTGCCGCGCTCGCCGACGGCCCAACCGTGCTTGTCGCTGCGAAAATCAACGTGGTAGAGCGTGACGTTGGTGCTGGTGTTCTGCTTCGTCCAACTCTCGCCGGCGTCGCGCGTAAACAAGACCGTCCCATCGGCGCCCACAATCCAACCTCGCTTATCGCTCACGAAGTCGATGTGGATTAGCTCGAGCCGGCTCGGCGCTCGTTGCCGCCGCCAACTCTGCCCGGCGTCGTCGGTGTAAACCAGAATGC
>JBKPNH010000092.1:0-25542 GCA_046732535.1 Acidobacteriota bacterium | reverse complement strand
GCTGCTGTCTCTAAAAACACTGAGCTGCGCTTCGAGCTCGTCGATTTGATCGAGCGCACTCGTACCAACCGCGACACCGGCTCGATCACCGATTGGCACCGTTACCTCAAAGCGACACGCCATCGCCGTGCGATTCACGTGAACCCAGAACCCGGCCGGTTCCGGCTTCTTCTCAATGAGATTCAGGAAGCTGCGTCTACTTAGCGGTTGCATTTCTTGTTAACGGGTTTTCTCCCGCAAAGGCGCAAAGGCGCAAAGAAAAGAAAATCATTTGTCACCAGCACACTTGGTGTTCACTATGAGATAGTCTTCCTTTGCGCCTTTGCGCCTTTGCGCCTTTGCGCCTTTGCGGGAAAAATCCTCACAGTCGTGAAGCATTCTTGATTCCCTTCAACTGCGCGCCATCGGCTGACTCTTTGTAGTAACGGTCCAACGGGTAACAGCCTGAAGGCAATCCGTTACGCGGCGCCGTCGTGCAGTCGCTGAACGTGCGGCAGATGCGTTTGCGCTGTAGCTCACGTCCGCCGATCACATCCAATGGCAGCTCCGGATACGACAGCACCATTCGCCCCAACCCGACAATGTCGACCCAACCTTCGCGAATCGCTGCCTGCGCCACCAGCGGCAGAAACTGCTGCAAATACGTATAACCCGTACCGGTAAAAACAAGCTCCGGAAACTCTTGTTTCAGGAGACGAGTGACTTCCATCTGACGCGCCACGCCAATCAACGGATCCTCCGGAGGCTGGTAACCATCCGACGGTGGATACAGCGCCGGACGCTGAATGTGCGGGTTGTAATAAGGACTGCCGCCCGAAATGTTGACGAGTCTGATGTCCAACTCCCTCAACAACGACAGAAAGCGGATGGGTTCAGCGAGATCGTATTCCTCGGGGTTCTGACTCTTTACGCCGAAGCCCCAGGCGTACGGCAACAGTTCTTCATAAGCCTCAGGAATTCCCGGTCCCGTCTTCCCCGCCCGGCTTTGATCTGGATCAGGATGAAACGGAACGAGATCGAAAGCGGAAACACGCACAACGATCTGCAACCGAGGCACGACGGCACGAATACCCGCAACCACTTCGCGCAGAAACCGGGTGCGGTTTTCAAAACTGCCGCCGTAATCACCTTCCCGCGTGTGCGCGCTCAAAAATTCATGGCCGAGATAGCCGTGGCAGTGCTTCACGTCGACGAACTCGAAACCGATCTGCTCCGCGAGCTGCGCCGCCCGCACGTAGTCGTCGATGATGCGTCTGACGTCATCATCTGAAAGCACGGGATAACTTTGGTCGATGCCGACTCGTCTATCGAGAAACGGATGGTGGTAAAGAATGCGCGGCTCGCTTTTTTTCTTTTCGTTGGGACGGCTGAAACGGCCGGAATGCGTGAGTTGCAAGCCAACGAAGAGATCGTCAGCCGTGCCGCACGCCTCAACGTGCGCCGCGACGAGCGTTTCTCGCAAGGATGCTGTTTCACGTTGCGTGTCGGTATTTAAGAGTAGTTGATTCGGGTTGGCGCGACCTTCGTGACTGACGGCAACGGCTTCACAGCCCCAGACCAACTTGGCGCCGCTCAATCCAAAGTGCTTCCAGCGTCTTCGAGTCGCTTCGGTGGGCCGTCCGTCGATGGTCCCATCCCAACCTTCCATCGGATGGATGCAAAAACGGTTACCGAGCCTCTTGCCGCTGAGCTCGATGGGTTGCGCGAGTGGACCGCCGGCATCAACCTCGTCGTCACAAGGAATCGACAATCCAAGACTTTGCAGATGGTTCTTGAAGTCCGCAACGCTGCGCATACCACCAACTGCTGGATAGGTTCGTTCGCTCATTGCTAAGATTACCGCGGGCGCAAAATCCCCAGCGCGCGTTGGAGCGCTTCGACGAAAAAGAACTCACCCCACATCACCGACTCATTCACTCCCAGGTCCTTGTGAATGTGATAGACGCCACCGCGCAGGATGCCTTCCCATCCATCAACGCCCTCGCCCAGATAGTTCGTACACAGCGAATCGATGGTTCTCATGGCGCAGTCGAGATAAGCCTTGCGCAGCGCGTCGTCAACCGGAAAGCCGGCGAGATTGAACAATCCGACCGCCGCAATCGCCGATGCACTCGTGTCCACCTGCGCGCGGCCCAATGGACCAGACTCCGGAGCGTCAAAGTCCCACGGCGCCACGCCGCTTTCGGGAATGTGGCTAAGCCAGTACTCCGCATTCAATTGCGCGGTCTCGAGATAGATAGGGTCTCGCGTCAATCGATAACAAGTACCGAAGCCGTATAGCGACCATGCGAGGCCGCGTGACCAGCACGAATCGCCGCGATACCCCTGCTGCGTCGTCTGTCTGAGAAACTCGCCGGTCTCGAGATCGAAGATACCTTCATGTGACGTGCTGCCGTCGCCACGCACTAGTGTGCGTCGAGTCGTCGTACAGTGCCGCCGCGCGATCTCCAGCAGCGATAGATCGTTCGTTTCCAGCGCCGCGTAAAAGATGATGCCGACGTTCATCATGATGTCGATGAAATTGGAATCAGCCCCGTGGAACGAACGCAGACAGCCGGCGCGTTCGTGAAAACGCAGCGCAAGCGTCTTGCCGGCGTGGATCACGACGTCTTTCAGAGCTTGATCCGGTGCTCCAGACTGTACGGACGAATCGTACCAACGCTTGTAAGTGCCGTGATAGAAGATGAAACCGAGATCGTGAACTTCGCGGTCGTCTTTGCGCGGTTCGAGTGCTTGGGAATAGGCGGCCGCAAACTCGAGCCAGTTTGGATCTCGAGTCTCGTCGTAGAAGATCCACATCATTCCCGGCAGAAAGCCATCGCACCAATGCGTCCACGCGGGTTTTTGATGGCGCCAGCGGCCGCGGTCGGTATATAGCGGGTAGAAATTCGGATCGCGCTGTATCAACGCGCGCACCTGTTGCTGCGCAAAAGCAAAAGCATTTTCGACTTTGGCTAAGAGCGATTGGTCCATACTTATAAGCGTCGCAGGTGAAAACCACCGTCGACGTTGATCACTTCTCCAGTTGAGAACGGAAGCAAGTCCATAGCAATTGCCGCGACGGCGCGTCCGACGTCTTCAGGTGTGCCCCACCGCTTAATCGGCGTGAGGTCAGCGTCGATCAAGGCGTCGTATTTCTCTTTCACGCCTGCGGTCATGTCCGTTGCGATCACACCCGGCCGGATCTCATAGACTCTGATCCCTTCATTCGCGAGCCGGGCGGCGAAGAGTTTGGTCATCATCGAAAGCCCGGCTTTCGAAACACAATAATCGCCGCGTTCGGGAGACGCTGCGTAGGCGGAGACAGAAGTGATATTGATGATGACACCCGACGATCGCTGCTCGATCATCCAGCGCGCGACCGCCTGCGTTAGAAAATACGGTCCCTTCAGATTCGTTCCGACAACGGCATCGAAGCTCTCGACAGTGGCGTCGAGGAGATCGACTCGCGGTGCAGGAGCGATGCCGGCGTTGTTGACTAACAAGTCGAGCCGGCCGAATTCAGCGCGCGTCTGCCGCAACAGCTCTTCTCGTTCGGCGGCGTCAGCAACGTTGGCGCGACATGTTTCTACTCGTACGTCAGGGCTCGCAGCTCTAACCGCCGCACGCGCTTCATCCGCGGCCGCCTGGTTCGACGCGTAATTAATCATCACGTCGTAATTAACACGCGCCAGTTCGATCGCGATCGCCCGGCCGATCCCGCGCGACGCGCCAGTGACCAGTGCGACCTTCTTAGTTTCCTGTTTCACGATTTCGTTTAGGAAGTAAACCCACCGCTGTTGCGCCAATGAACGCCAGAACGATCAAGATACTGAATCCGATCGCGTAACTGCCGGTGTTATCCCGTGTCCTGGCGACGATCACCGGCGCAAGCGCTTCAGCAACTCCATCGGCCGTCAACACAACTCCCATGAGCCGTCCCAATACTTTCACACCGAAGAGCTCCGCCGCCATCAACGGAATGATCATATAGTCGCCGCCGAGACCGATTCCGAAGAGCACCGCAAAGAGATAAAGAAATGGCTGACTCGACGCCAGGAACAAAAGCGGAATCGAACACGCGACGATCACATAGATCAACAACATCACATACTTCTTCTCGAAACGATCGGCAAGCCAGCCCATCAATATCCGCCCGACAAGACTCGAGATCAAGATCAGCGAAAGCACATAAGCGGCATTCGACTGCGCGTCTTGAGCAGGCGTACCGCGAAATAGATCACCGGTCATGAAGAGCTTCAGGTTCTGAAAAGTTCCACCGACAGCGCCAATCGAGCACATGCTTCCGATCGCGAGCAGATAAAACTGCCAACTCTTCAACACGCTGCCAATCGACACAGGCGCGGCCGTCGTCTGCATGGCGGCATCTGTTCCCGGACTCTCCTTAACAAAGAACGCCATTGGCAGAGCAATCAACACGATGATAATTCCCATGGTCCGCAAGGCACCGGGCCAGCCAAACTGCTGCGTCAACCAATTCGCAAGCAGCGGCGCAGCGGCGCCGCCCACGCCGATTCCGAGGTAGGCAAAACCCATGGCCTTGCCTCGCGCCTCGTTGAACCAGCGCGAGATCAGCACCTGGTTCGGCAGCGGTCCGCCACACACGTAGCCGAGCGCGTTGAACAGATAGAAGAAATAGAAGAGCGCGAGAGTAGTCGTGAAACTCAGACCGACAAGCGCGATGCCCGCCATCAGGATTCCGGCCATCATCATTCGCCGCGGCCCGAAGCGATCGATGATCCAACCGGCGACGAAACCAAACAACGGACCGATCAGGAGCTTGCTGTAGAAGTTGCCGGAAGTAACCTCGGCCCTGGTCCAGTTAAAGTCCTTGACCATGAAGTCGTAGAAGAAAGGGAGGCCGTAGAGAGCCAGACCAACGATCGAGAAGAGGGCCAGAAACGAGGTTGTCGCGACCTGCGTCTTGCCGCTGCTCGCACTTAAATCTGATGACGTTATAGACAGAGCCTTCGGTCTAACCAATTGGCCTCACTATAATCAGAGAGTTCTGGGCTGTAGTATTATGTCGGTGAATTCGCGCCCATTCTCATGGAGCCGGATTCTGCTGTCAAGACTTATTTATGACCAATATAGAAGTAAACCGAGGAGAGGTAAGACCAGTGGTGAGAGGCGCGCTAAAATCCGAATAAGGGTTGGACCGCCGAAACGATTCCCATAATCACACACAGACTCGCACAAACCGGCCGCAACACCGAGTCAGGCACGCGATTTCTAAGACCACGGCCAATCGCCAGCGCCAGTAGTCCTTTTGTAATTAAAGCCAGGGTCGCTCCCAGCCAGACGATGAGCGGCAGGTGATACCTGACGGTCAACGTCGCCGCCATGATCTGGCCGACGTCGCCCCATTCGGAAAACAGAATTGTGCCAAACGCCAGTAGCGAGACTTTTGAAAACCGGGAATCGTTTTCGGACCTGGCCGTCGCGGCTTGCTCGTCGTCGGTTCGCCGGAACCAGATCACAAGCGCGGCGATAAAAAACGTGAGGGTGCTCATGATCGTAAGCAACAATGTCGGCAGTTGCGCGATTACTTCTCCCGCCATCACTGCCGCCCCCATCTTGATCATGTAAGCGGCCGTGAACCCGCAGAAGACGTACAGAGGCCGGAACCGCATCGTAAACGAAGTGATGGTGTAAAGGTTCTTATCGCCCACCCACTCGCACAGAAGAACAGTTCCGTACGTCACGAGTAATAGATACAACATGTTCCGGCCCTCGATCGTCCGAACGAATAGCGTCGACTTTACGGTACGGGCGGCGGCGGCGGTGCGCCGTTAGCGCAACCATCCACCTCGGGATGCACGCCCCAGCCCTGCTTGGGATCGTCCTGCTCACTTTCAGTCTGCGGCGACGTGGCGTCTTTGACCGCTGTCGTCCAGTGCGTGATGATGTCGTCGATGTCGGCCGGCCAATCGCCGCCCCACGTTCCGACCTTCTCGCAAAGCTTGATCGGGTGAAGTTCATTCCATCCTTCGTGAGCGCTATCGTAGACCCACGTGCCCGACACCACCAACAGGTCAGCGCCGATACCGCCGTTAGCCGCATCATTCGTGTGAAGCTCGCCCAGGGTTGGATTGACGTCGGCAGGATCGCCTTCGTCGCCGAGTCCGAAGAGCAGCCCTAACAACATTGCCAGGAAGGCGAGTAGCGCAAGAATGCCCGCGATGATCGGTCCCCACGGTGGCGGAATGGCGAGACACGCAATCAGCGATGCGACTGAAAGCGGAAGCGAGATTTGAGCACCGATCAAGGTGTCGTAAACGCCATTGCCCTCGAACTCAGCGTGCAATATCGCAGACTTGATTTTCGTTCCCTGATCGGTTGCGAATTCGCCCTTGAAAGGAACCGGGATATTTTTCGTGGAGTCCTGTTCCTTCATCAGGAAGCCGAACGGCACACTTGCTTCGGCGGTTGGATGGTCCACACCCGGCGGGTTGGATGCGAGCAAAAGGTTGATACTGAAATCGGTATCGAGTGAGTCAGGAAATGATTTGTTTCCCGGAGGCTCAGTTGAAACCAGCATGCCGATCACGGTGAAATCACCGCTCAGGCAGATCAAGCGTCCATAAAGCCACCATTCGCAATACGCAATCAGCCAAACAGAAGCGCCGATTGTAAGCGCAAACGGAATGCACCACGGCATGCCGGCTGCTCCGGCGATAAGGGCGCCGATGCCGGCGGCGAGAAGCGCGTAGATCGTCGCCTTGATGTACTGGTTCATCGTTACGTAATTCGATGGCGAAACACATATTGTCTTTTGGTTGTAGGCCATACTCACCTCCGCTTAAGAACCAACTACCGTTAATGTGACGCCGCCTGCCAGTATGTGATCGAAGAAGGCGTTTACGTTGAAGACCTGCGTTCCGACGAATCCGTTCGGCGGCGTGATCGTGACGGCAATCGTTATCTCATCGTTCGGTGCGAGCACCGGTGCGTCTGGATTGATCTCGACGGTCCAACCCGGCGGAATCGGGAAGTTGCCGCGAAGGTGCCGGTTCAAACGCTGGCGGCGCTGGTGTTCGTCATCTTTTTCCGTGCACGGATCCTGTGGAGGAATGCGATACGTGTCGACCTCGAAACGGTAGCGATGCTCGCGTTGCGTGTTGTTGCGAAGCTGGAAGTTGAATGCGACCGGCGAGTGCGATTCGCCGACGTTGGTGTTTTCCTGTCCGAGGTTGTTCTCCCAGTTGAGGTCGTCGGGCGGGTCGAGCCTGACCTGGATACAGTAGTGGCCCGGCTTTGTTGGCGTCGTCCATGGCATGGATGCGAAGGCCGGATGGTTTGGTCCACCTTTCACGCCGAGATCGACTTTGGTGGAACCAATCGGGACGCTGATCGTGCCGGCGCCGAAGTCGAGGTACGAGAAGTGAACGGGCAGCAGGGCGACGGGAGCGGTGAAGGAGTTGTTCCAGATGCGCGCCCTGATTTCGTATTGCGTGCCGGGTTGTAGCAGCGATGACGAGACAGGCAGGCCGTTCAGATAGAGCTGGATGTCGGGATTGTCCCACGTGACGGCGAGCCCGAGCTTCATCAGGTAGAACTGCGCGTAGATGACGGGATCCGGCCGGACGAACGCCTGGACGTCGATCGGAACGCAAGGCACCTTCGAAGCGCGGCAATCGCGCACAGACTCACCCTCGCACTGTTTTTTCTTTCGGCGGCAGCGGAGGCAGATCAGCCTGATGAGTTCGATGAGCGCGAGGATCCAACCATAAAGGATGGTGCGTAAAACGAAGAGGAACGTTTTCATCTCTTCCTCCAGTGGATTGAAGTTTTACCTGCTGGAAGCCCCGGGAAAGACCTTGAGTAATAGATCCTTGGTAAGAGATTGAACCGCAGAAGGCGAGAGGCAATTTCTTTTGCGGCCGTAATTTTTGTGCGGACGCGAGTCTATACTACCGCCTGCCGTAGTTTCAAGACTTAGTCTGCATTTAGTCTGCTTCTGTCGGCTGGTTAGCCGCCCTCATAGAGTGCTGAGCGCTCGCTTCCGCATTCAAGTTCTCAGAATATCTGCTCAGGTGTGATATTTGCCCCCCGCTCAGGACATCGCCTGTGTCTTTCAAGGTGTAGAAGAAAGGCACTTATGAAGGTTTAACGATTATCGAAACTATCTCATAGCAAGTTCGATTGAAAACTCCGCTGGAGCGTCGAATCCTCATAAGGCTCTCCGTACTTAAAAGCGAGTTCATGTTGCGTCGCCTCCAAAACGGAGATCAGCGCTTTCACCTGAAGCAAGAGCCCGTCCTTCGCCAAATTCAGTTGATCCTGCTGTTCACGTATTGGTGGATAACGTAGGAACTCCATCAAATCGTTCTTATACGTTTCCCACAACGGCCAAATGAAATGCGTTTCCCATCGCTGTGGATGATCGTAGGCCATGAACTCAGCAATCGACCGGATTCGTTCGGACTTCGGGCGATCTCCAAAAAGACCCTGTAACATCTTCTCATCATTATCCTCTCGGTAGAGGCTCCCTCCGTACGTCTCTCGGATACGCTGCAAGGATTCGCTGCTCAGAAACCTTGAATAAGCGTCAGCCATGAAGCTACTACTTTCGATTGTTCTAATCAGTGTCTCCGCTTCTGCGTGAACTCGATTGATGCCTCGATCGTGCTCTCGGACCGCTTCCTCTATAGCGGGATAGAATTTGAAGAATTGCATTTCATTAGCAGTTAACGACACAGCCAGCGCTTTGAAGTATCCGGTATTCCTCGTAGACAGCTCATGACCATGCCAAGGCTGTTTGGGGTTAATAAGATTCTCTTCCTCATATCGAAGGGTACTGAGGAGTGGAGCTATTACAAAATTCAACCAGGCGTGAGCAATCTTCGGACCGGGATACTTCTCGCGTCCACGAAGTATTTCCAGAAAGTGGTGTGGCGCTCTTTCAGATCGTCCGCCGGCACGATAGTGATAGATCTTAGTGACGGCGCTTTGGTGTGGAGCCTGCGTGCTGTCACCAATATCGATCACGATCACAACATGGTCTGTTGGAATAGCCGACGGTGTGTCAGGCTCGACTTCGTGAACCCTAAAATCCTGAAGAGGGTAATTGACAAGATGCGGAATCGTTTGTTCTAGCCAGTCTCTGGTTGTAGTTTGCCCTTTATGAATTTTTGTGACGCCGTCGATTGAGCCGTTATCCTGAACTCCAATGACTAAGTGTCCCCCACCAGAATTGGCAAATGCCGAGATCGCTTTAGCGAGTTTTTCGCGAAACTCGGCGTCTTTCAGTAATGCCCCACTCTTCCGCTCAAAATAATCGTGTTCGCCTGAGGGAAGAGAGACGACATCTGACTCAGTCCAACGCTCTTTCTTCATGGACACTTACCTAACTCAGAGAGCGGTTGGCACTCTGTTGTTAATATTCCTAGGGGAGCTGATGAGAGTAATACTGGCTTTGCACCGATAGTCTCTCAAAACGCCGACTTCTTGTGCAACTAAGTGACTTTTCGCGCAGATGTTAAGGCCGCTAACAGGATTTCAGAGACGAGTCGCCGGATGACGATGACAAGGCAGAAGCCGAAACCACGTAAAGTCTGATCCGTGTAAGTTTCTACTTAACACAAGACACACTTTAACCGCCCCGCCGGAGATCGCTTTCCCGTGATCGAGGGACGTAGCTTAATAGCCGGTGAAAGTTGGCTGAGGAAGTGCGAGCACTTGAACATGACCTGATAAAGCGAGGGCTTGATATTGCGCATGGAAGCATAACCCACGCTGCGCGCAGTCTAGGCATTTCACATCAGACGTTGAATTACATGTTGGAAACGCGGCACAGAGACTTGCTCAAAGAGCGGAGTCCAGTGCGGAGACCCAAGCGATATCAAAGCAGACGAACGAGGTTCACCCTTCCCGTTATTTTCTTCGCAAGATATACTGCTAATCCTCGTTAGCGCCCCCAAACACGAAAACTTATCCGCGGAGACCACCATTTCAAAATCGCCCGCCAGCCGCATACTTGTGGTCGACGACGAGCCCAGCGTCACTGATGCGCTCGAGTTGATCCTGACTGAGCTCGGCCATCACGTAGATACCGCCAAAACCGGCAAGGAGGCGAGGGAGTTTCTCAAAGGTGCGCCTTATGACCTCGTCTTCACGGACCTACGCCTTCCTGACGACAGCGGAATCGACCTGCTGACGCGCATCAAGAGCGATACGCCGCACACCGAAGTCATCGTCATGACGGCGCACGGCTCGCTCGAGATCACCATCGACGCCATCAAACGCGGCGCGTTCTACTACATCGAAAAACCTTTCACGCGCTACCAGGTGACCACGCTGATCGAACGTGCCCTGCAATTCGAGGCCATCAAGCGCGAAAACCGGAGCCTGAAGAGCGCGCTGAGCGGAGACAGCGAGGACTACGGCATCATTGGCCGCGACGCCAAGATGCGCCAGATCCACTCCGTCATCCGCACCGCCGCGCCGTCCGATGCGTCAGTCCTTATAGAAGGCGAGTCGGGGACGGGCAAAGAGTTGATCGCGTCAGCCTTTCACTTCCAGAGCCCGCGCGCTGAACTTCCTTTCACACGAATCAACTGCGCAGCCATCCCACACGAGCTCATGGAATCCGAGCTGTTCGGCTACAAAAAAGGCGCATTCACTGGTGCCGATCGCGATAAACGCGGATTGATCGAAGCGACTGCAGGCGGCACGCTGCTCCTCGACGAGATCGCCGAAATGCCGCTTCATCTCCAAACCAAGTTGCTGCGCGTTTTGCAGGAGCGAAGACTTCGCCGGGTCGGCGACGAACACGAAATCGCCGTCGATTTTCGTTTAGTCTCGTCAACCAATCGCGATACGGCCCAAATGATTCAAGAGGGCACGCTGCGCAAAGATCTTTATTTCCGCATCAGCACGATCAAGGTCAAATCGCCTCCACTGCGTGAGCGGCTCGAGGACGTACCTCTACTCGCGAATCGCTTCCTCGATCACTACTCGGAAAAATACAAGAAGCGAATTCGCGAGATTTCGACGCCTGCATTTGCCTTGCTGATGCGTTATGACTGGCCCGGCAACGTGCGCGAGCTCGAAAGCGTCATCGAGCATGCCGTGCTCTTCACAACCGAAGATAAACTGACGCCCGAGTCTCTGCCCGAACAACTTCACACGACTCAACCCGGCGAATTTCGTTGCGTTATCCCACCTTACTTCACCATGGAAGAGATCGAACGCGAAGCGATCGCGCAAACGCTGGAACGAACGGGCGGAAATGTGAAAAGGACGGCCGAGATTCTCAACTACCACCGGCCCAGACTTTATCGGAAGATGAAAATCTTTGGATTGCGCGGCGGCGCCGAAAACGAGATAGAGTAATCAGTGTTCCACCGTGGAACACTCCAACCTCACCTCACCCAACTTGGAACACCGAACAAAACCAACAACATAGCAGATCCCACCGCGGCAAAGAGGGGCACACGGCTTGCAGAACGAGGGCCGACTACAGATGAATCTCCGATGAAGCCTCGTCACCGAGTTTAGTTGGTCCGCGCGGCGCGAAGTCAAAAACAAACCAAGCAACAGATTCCACCGATCTCTCGAAGTCGTGTTGGCTTCGAGCAAGGTCAACTTCCAATTATCGAGGTTAAATTAGATGAACATCAGAAACACTTCGCGGCCATGGCAGTCGCTGTTCGCGTCATGCTGCGCCGCAGTGGTTATGCTGGTCGCGGCTGTGGGCGCGCATGCTCAAACAGCACCGCCCACGGCGGCGTGCGAGCGAACGGTTAAGGCTGATGTGGTCGCACTGGACCAGGCCCTTATTTATAACCGTCTCGGCGCGATCAACCCCGCCGGCATGATCTACGCACTTAAGCGCGACGTTGTCGCGATCGACCCGTCGAAGGGCTTAGTTCCCGGCAACGTTCAATTACGTCCCGGCAAGCGCCCTCGACCAATCGCCCTGCGCATGAACGTCGGCGATTGTCTTGCTATCAACTTTACTAATCTCCTGGCGCCGGATGTTGTGAGCATCAATACGTCCCCGGTTCCCAACGATCCGAATGCTGTGGAAGATCCGAATGCTCCGGAACCGCCGGATCCTGCGGAGACTGCGGACTTCAGGTCATTCGCAGCTAACAACGCGCCGGCTACACGCACGGCGTCAGCGCACGTCATGGGCCTGCAACTCGTCGGCACGATTCTCTCTGACGGCTCGAACGTCGGACAGAACCAGAGCAGTCTTGTTAGCCCAGGCGCATCGACGACCTACACCTTCATGGCCCAACGCGAGGGCAATCACCTGCTTTATTCAACCGCCGCAACAACTGGCGGTGAAGGCGACGGCGGCTCGCTCGCAATGGGACTCTTCGGTTCGGTCAACGTCGAACAAAAGACTGCCGAGTGGTATCGCTCGCAGGTCACTGCCGAAGAAATGGACCTGGCGACCGCGAAGAACGCGGACGGCACGCCCAAGAAAACCGCTGCCGGACAGCCGATTCTCAACTATGACGCAGTTTATCCGGCGGGACATCCCAAGGCCGGTCTGCCGATCCTGAAGATGCTCGATGCTAATAACAACATCGTGCACACGGACCTGAACGCTGTTATCACGGGCCCGAACAAAGGCCGTTTTCCGGCGGGAACGTACCGCCCGAACGCCGTGGAACCCGATCGCGATCAGCCGTTCCGCGAGTTCACCGTCGTCTATCACGACGAGATCAAAGCCATTCAGGCATTTCCCCAGTTTGAAGACCCCGTTCTTTCGCACACGCTCTACAGCGTTAAAGACGGCTTCGCCATCAACTACGGCACGGGCGGCATCGGCGCGGAAATTCTCGCCAACCGTCTCGGCGTCGGCCCGATGGCCAACTGTACTGAATGTAAGTACGAAGACTTCTTCTTGTCGGCGTGGGCCGTCGGTGACCCGGCGCAGATCGTCGACGTACCGGCCAACACGACTGACGGTAACGGCAACCTGATCAAAGGCGCGAAGGCGACGAAGGTCCTCTTCCCCGATGATCCGTCGAACGTTCACCACAGCTATATCAACGACCACGTGAAGATGAGAATCGTCCACGCTGGTCCGAAAGAGCACCACATTCACCACTTGCACGCGCACCAGTGGTTGAACACCCCCGACAGCGACAACAGCAGCTATCTCGATAGCCAGGCGATGGGCCCCGGCTACTCGTTTACTACGGAGATCGCGCACGGCGGCTCGGGCAATCGTAACAAGACGCCTGGCGACTCGATCTTCCACTGCCACTTCTACCCCCACTTCGCGCAAGGTATGTGGGAAATGTGGCGTTCGCACGACGTGTTCGAAGCAGGTACGCAGCTCGACGGCGACGGACGTCCCGCGGCCGGCGCGCGCGCTCTGCCTGATGGCGAGATTGCCGCCGGCACTCCCATTCCCGGACTCGTGCCGCTGCCGACAATCGCAATGGCGCCGATGCCGACTGCGGAGTTCAAGGGTTATCCGTTCTACGTACCGGGCGTCGCAGGACACCGTCCGCCGCACCCGCCGCTCGACACCATCGACGACGGTGGTCTGCCACGTCACGTCATCGTTGGCGGCGAAGCCGAGAGCGTTGAGACGCGTCTCGACTTCAGCAAGGAAATCCTGGTAGCGGAAGCGAAAGCGGTCCCCGAGACGGGAACGCCGGACGAAGTCGCTGCGATGAACTTCCACGCGCAAAAGCAGGTCGCGAGCTTCCGTCCTGACGGCACCGCTGCCAGCTTCACGCTGAACGGCCTTCCGCCGAAGCCGGGAGCACCGTTCGCCGATCCCTGCCGCGACGACGCGGGTAACGCATTCGGTAAACCGCGCTTGTACAAGGCTGCCGCGATTCAGCTTGACCTCAAGTTGAACAAAGCGGGCTGGCACTTCCCGCAATCGCGCATTCTTTCGCTGTGGGGCGACGTTGCCCCGACTCTGGCGGGCACACGTGCGCCCGAGCCACTGTTCTTCCGTGCCAACACGAACGACTGTATTACGTTCCAGCACACGAACCTGACGCCGCACGTCTACGAACTCGACGACTTCCAGGTGCGCACGCCGACCGACATCATGGGTCAGCACATCCACCTCGTGAAGTTTGACGTGACCTCGTCTGACGGCGCGGGTAACGGTTTCAACTACGAAGACGGCACGTTCGCTCCGGGCGAAGTCCTCGAGCGTATCCATGCCATCAACGCCGCCGGCGGATTGCAGGCCTTCAACGGCACGACCAAGACCACGCTGACGGCGAAAGCGCACCCGTTCTTCGGCACCCTCGGCGCACAGACGACCGTGCAACGTTGGTTCGCCGATCCGACGTTGAACCTGGCGGGCAAAGATCGCACGCTCGGCACGGTCTTCTCGCACGATCACTTTGGACCTTCGACGCACCAACAGGCCGGTCTCTATTCCGGTCTCGTGACGGAGCCCGAAAACTCTGTTTGGAAACACAACGAAACCGGCCAGGTGTTGGGTGGACGCTTCGACGGCGGCCCGACCACGTGGCAGGCTGTCATTCAGACGCAGAACACTGCGGACAGCTATCGCGAGTTCCTGCTCGAGTTCGCCGACTACACGCTCGCTTACAAAGCAGGCGGCGGCATCAACAACGCCGGCACGGCTCAGCCCGATCCGGCAAATGCTATCAACCCGCCGGTGAGAGACGAGGCTGCTCTGCCGATCAACATTCAGAAAGCTAATGTGTGTCCGGGTGGCGTACCGCTTCCCTGCCCTGAGGCTGTCTCTGCTGCTGATCCCGGCACGATGGTGGTCAACTACCGCAACGAGCCTGTCGCTCTGCGCGCGCAGGATCCGTCAACAAACACGCAGGCAGCCGGTGACGCAGGCGACCTCTCGAACGTCTATCGTTCGGACGTCACGCGTGCCAATCCGGATCTCAACTCGCAGCCTGGTTTCTACCCGAATCTAACGGGTGGTCTGCAGGGCGGCGACCCGTTCACGCCGATGATGCGTGCGTACGAAGCCGACAAGGTGCAAGTGCGCGTTCTCGTCGGTGCACACGAGGAAAGTCACAACTTCAACATCCACGGCCAGAAGTGGCTCTACGAGCGCAGCGATCCGAATTCGGGTTACCGCAATTCGCAGTCGATGGGCATCTCCGAGCACTTCGAGTTCGAGCTGCCGAATATCTCAACCGTCAAGGGAGACATTCCGTTCGCCGACTATCTGTATCAGCCGGGTGGCTCTGTTGATAACCAGTGGAACGGAACGTGGGGACTCCTGCGCGCCTACAACGGCGGCGTTGGCCTCCAGCCCGACCTGGTTGCCTTGCCGAATAACTCGAATGGCAAAGCTGAATCTCCGACCAACGGCGCCGATTTCAGCGCCGCGTGTCCGAAGATTGCACCGAGCCGCAAGCTCGCTGTGACGGCCGTAGCCGCGAAGGACGTCCTGCCCAACGGTACGCTTGTCTATAACAATCGCACCAACCAGGGCGGCATCCTGCACGACCCGACGGCGATTCTTTACGTCCGCAGCGCCGACATCGACTCCAAGACTGGCAAGCTCAAGGCGGGAGTTCCCGTCGAGCCGCTCGTGTTGCGAGCCAACGCCGGTGACTGTATCGAGCTCACGTTGCAGAACAATCTGCCCGCTGAACTTTCCGACCTCGCCGGCTGGAACACCCTGCCGATGATCGTCGAAGGATTCAACGCGAACCAGGTGAAGCCGTCCAACCAGGTGGGCCTCCACCCGCAGCTCGTGTCCTACGACGTGTCGTCTAGTGACGGCGCGAACGTCGGCTTCAACGTCCAAAATAGCATCGACCCGCTCACGGGACTCCCGACGAAACAGACGGCAGCCCCGGGACAGCTCGTCAAGTACAAGTGGTACGCTGGTGACATTCGCATGAACGGCACGACCCGCGTTGCCACCCCGATCGAGTTCGGCGCGACCAACCTGATCTCGTCCGACCCGATCAAGCACTCGAACAAGGGCGCGATCGCGTCACTCATCATCGAGCCGCAGGGCGCGACCTGGATTGAAGATACGAACTCCCGTTCGCAGGCGACCGTCAGCAAGACCGACGGCACCTCGTTCCGCGAATTCGTCCTCCAGTTCCAGACCGACATCAACCTGCGTCGTGGTGAGTTGAGTGGCGATGCGGCCGCGGTTCCGAACGTTGCGGGCGAAGAGGATGCTGAAGACTCCGGTCAGAAGGCCTTCAACTATCGCAGCGAACCGATGTGGAAGCGCATGGGTTACGAGCCGGATACACCGCTCGAGCAAACCCGCGCATTCGACTACACCAACTCGCTGTCCAACGCACAGGTTGGCGGCGACCCTGTGACTCCTGTGTTCACGGCCAAGGCCGGACAAGCAGTCAGGTTCCGCGTGCTCAATTCAAACGGCCACGCGCGTAACAACGTGTTCCAGGTTCACGGACACATCTGGCAGCAGGAGCCATACATCAACAACTCGACCCAGATCGGCAACAATCCGCTCTCCGAGTGGAAGGGCGCCCAGCAGGGTCACGGCGCGTCGAATCACATGGACGCTGTCCCGGTGAACGGCGCTGGAGGCGCGCGTCGCGTGACGGGTGATTACCTGTACCGCACGCAGTCGTCCTTCCAGTTCGATAACGGACTGTGGGGCATCTTCCGCGTAACTCCATAGCCGCAAAAGGCACACAGCCGACACAGAAGGCACGGAGGGTTTTCTAAGCTCTCTGTGCCTTCTGTCTTTTGTGCTTTTGTGGCTCATGCTGTGGCAAAACCCTTGCCGATTGTTCCACCACGGAACACGTATTCTCAGCGATCAGTGTTTATGGGCGTAAATCGAAAGGCACGCTCCTTGCTCATAGACAGTGCGAACACGAAGCCGGGCATCACCTCGACAAACGCTTCGTGCGCACTAAAAAATTTAGAAAAAGGAAATGAAAAACAAGATGAAGAAATACTCGTTCGCCGCTATTTTCTGCGCTATCGCTCTGTTCGTTGCTGCTCCGCTGGTGCACGCGACCACGGTCACCGAAGTTCAGGCGATGATCGCTGCTCTAAACGCAAAGGTCACAACCGTAACGATCACCGGCAAGCAGGCCGAAAAGGATCGAACCGGCTTACTCAACAAACTTAACGAAGCCACTCTTAAAGTTGACCAGGCGAAGTTCTGCGACGCCATCGCAAAGCTCAACGACTTCAAAACCGGTGTCAACGCTCTTATCACGACTGGCAGAATCAACCAGGATCCCGCGCTGGGTACGACCGGCACGGAGCTTCTGGCAGACGCCGATGCAATCATTGCCGCTCTCAACGAGTTGCAAGTGCAAAGCACCGGCACAGCCTGCACGTTCTAACCGGTTAACTCCCACACACTGTTCTGAGTCAGGCGGTACTTTCGAGTACCGCCGAAACTCAGTTTCCTCTCGAAAGATGTATAAAGATGAAGAACACAATGAACCCGAATCCTCAAGAACTAAAGCAAACGTACCAAACCACTGACCTGACCTTAACCAGCTTTCTGCGCTGCCGCGGCTTTCACATCGAAAGCATCAAACAAAACAACGGACGCACACTCTTCATGTTTCAGGAGTCGCCCGAACTGCGCAGCGCAATACTCGACTTCGCCAACGATTCAACCGTCGCTGTCCGCTCTTTCTGCAGCACGATGCGCGATCTGAAGGCGATCACACGATGAAAAAAATCATGAAGTCACTACAAACCCTGTTGCTACTTTTGATCTGTGTTACCTCCATATTGGCCCAACAGAAACCCGTTACACAGAAGATCGAGCGCGAAGGCGTCGAGGTCGAGTTCACCATCGAGCCGATTGCCGAGGGCGCGCAGGAGCGCGCTGGCAAGTCCGCCGAGTTGATGGAAGCGAAAGAAGCGCTCGTCCGTTTCAAGATTCACGACAAGGCGACCAGGACGCCGCTCTCCGGAGTGAAACCAGCCGTGTGGCTGAGTCAGCGGGAAGATGGCATCACCGACGATAAGGCGTGCCGCGAAAAAGTTCAGTCGTTCCTGCAGGGCAGTCTTCGTTCACGTCCTGATGTGGACCTGAATGCTTACTACCTGCTCGCGCTCAACGACGAATCCAATATCTCCGTTATCGATCCGCTGCTTGGTTTTGGCACCAGCAAGCTCCTGACGCTCGTGATGCTGAAGAGCCCGGGTGAAGACTGGGCCCAGAAGAACCGCGACGAGAAACTTTTCGTCAGCATGCCGCTCGTCAACCAGGTGGCCGTCGTCGATACCAACACGTGGAAAGTCATCACGAATATCGACGCGGGCGTTAAGCCGGCGCGCGTGCGTTTGCAACCCGATGAGCGATACCTGTGGGTCGCCAACGACGCCGGCGTCACGGCAATCGACACCGCGACGTTGAAAGTCGTGGCCCAACTGCCGACCGGCAAAGGCGCTCACGAGATCGACTTCAGCAAAGACAGCCACTTCGCGTTCATTACCAACGCGGAAGACGGCACGTTGACGATCGTCGACGTTCAGAAACTCGCGAAGATCAAAGATCTCAAGATCGGCGCCGCGGCCACGTCGCTGGCTTTCTCAGCGCTCGGCAATGCCGTCTACGTCGTGAACGAGACTGAAGGAACGATCACCGTAGTAGACACGCGCAGCCATCAAATCGAAACGACTATTAAAGCGAAGCCGGGCATTAAGAACGTGCGCTTCGCTCCGGGCGGTCGATGGGGCTTCGCGCCCAATCCGAAAGAGAACGTCGTCTACGTTTTCGACGCCTCGACCAATCGTCTCGCTCATACGATCACTTTAGAGAACGGTCCGGATCAGATCGCGTTTACCGATGCGTTCGCGTATGTTCGTTCAGCCGGTTCGACCGAGGTGAGCCTGATCCGCCTGAGCACACTGACGAATCAACCCGACATCGCCAAGTTCACCGGAGGACAAAACGCGCCCGCGGATGCAGCGGACGACGATCCGAGCAGTGCTGACGTAATGGTGCCTGCTCCGGAAGGCAATTCAATGCTCGTCGCGAACCCGGCGGACCGCGTCATCTATTACTACTCGGAAGGCATGGCCGCTCCGATGGGTAGTTTTCAAAACTATCGCCGCAACCCGCGCGCCGTGATGGTCGTCGATCGCTCGCTGCGCGAAACGACCGCGGGCATTTACACCACCACGACCAAGCTGCCGAAGAGCGGTATCTACGACGTCGCGTTCCTGCTCGATTCGCCGCGAGTCACGCACTGTTTCAGTGCCGAGGCGAAGCCGAATCCGGAAGTTCCGCGCGAGAAAAAAATCGCGCTCAAGATCGAATACCTGAACAAGGAAAAAGAAGCGCGCGTCGGCGAAAGCTACAAGTTGCGATTCAAGCTCGTCGACAATGCGACTGCCAAACCGAAGAGCGATCTGAATGACGTGCGCGTGTTGACGATGCTGACGTCAGGGACCTGGCAGAAGCGCGACTTCGCCCGCTCACTCGGCGAAGGCGTTTACGAGCTCGACATCAAGGTCCCGCAAACGGGTATGTACTTCGTCTTCGTCGAAAGCAGATCGCAGGGAGTGAGTTTCCGACAACTGCCGTTTCTGACGTTGAAGGGAGCTCCTGCGCCAGCGCCCGCGGCTGAGACACACCACAATCACGTACAACTGAAAACCTATTCATGTCCGATGCACCCGGAGGTTACGTCGAAGAAGAAGGGTCGATGTCCGAAGTGCGGCATGGATCTTCGTCTGGCAGATCCCGACAAAAAGGAAGTCGTCGAAGAACCTGCGGCCGAGGCCACCCTGGGCGCCGGTCAGAAAATGAATATTCCCGACGTCGAACTGCTCGACCAGAACGGACGGAAAATTCATTTCTACAGCGACCTCGTTAAAGGTCAGAAGGTCGTGATCAATTTCATCTTCACGACGTGTACGACGATCTGTCCGCCACTCGGCGCGACGTTCGCACGCGTGCAGAAGGAACTCGGCGATAAAGACGTGCGCTTCATTTCCATCAGCGTCGATCCGGCGACTGACACTCCGGAACGGCTGAAAGCGTGGGGCGCGAAGTTCCACGCCGGCGAAGGTTGGACGTTCGTCACCGGAAGCAAACCACAGGTTGACGAACTGCTTCGAGCTCTCGGAGCGTCATCAGCACGCCGTGAAGATCATTCGCCGACGATACTCATCGGCAACGACGCGACCGGCGACTGGACGCGTACTTACGGACTGGCGAAGACTAGCGAAATCATTCAACTGATTAATAGGAGCAACCATGAATAAATTTCTATTCTTCTTATCCGTGTTCCTGCTGTTTGCGGCAAGCGCGACGGCCCAGACCAAACCGGTTGAGCCGCACGATCACTCGCACATGGCAGCAGCAGAGTCTTCGCCTGCAGCGAAGTACTTCACCGACGTCGAACTGATTAATCAGGACGGCAAGAAAGTTCACTTTTATACCGACGTCTTGAAAGGCAAGACGGTCGTCGTCAACGCATTCTTCACCACTTGCACTTCGGTGTGCCCGCCGATGAACCGCAACATGGAGAAGATCCAGGAAGTTCTCGGCGATCGCGTCGGCAAAGACGTTTTCTTCGTCTCGATCACGGTCGACCCGGACGTCGATACACCCGCGCGGCTGAAAGAGTACGCGAAGAAGTTTCACGCCGGTCCGGGCTGGATGTTTCTGACTGGTAAGAAAGAGAACCTCGACTGGGCGCTTTACAAGCTGGGCCAGTACGTCGAGAACAAAGACGATCACAAGACGATCTTCATCATCGGCAACGAAACGACCGGACTCTGGAAAAAAGCGTTCGGAATGGCGAACATCGGCGAACTGGTGCAGGTTGTGGAAAGCGTCGTCAACGATAAAGGCGAAGCTCCGAAATCGAAATGAACAACCGAATTCTCCTCATTATCAGTGTTGTTCTTTTAAGTGCGGTGGCGGCTTTCGCTCAACTGACTGAGAGCGAGCGGCGCGGCAAGGCCATCTACCTGCGCGGCGAAAGCCCTTCAGGAAAAGAGATCAAGGCCTTGATTGGCGATCTCGATGTGCCCGCCTCGACGGTGACGTGCGGTGGTTGTCACGGCCTGCGCGGAGAAGGCAAAACCGAGGGCGGCGTGACCGCGGGAAACTTGACCTGGACCAACATGATCAAGCCCTACGGTCACACGCATCCGAACGGGCGCAAGCACGGCGCATATGATGAAAAGCTGTTTACTCGCTCACTGGTCCAGGGCACGGATCCCGCGGGTAACCAGTTAGCAGTGGCGATGCCGCGCTTTGAGATGTCGCCGGAGGATATGGCCGATCTCATCGCGTATCTGAAACGCATCGAGACCGACCGCGATCCCGGACTAACGGAAGAGACCATCACGATCGCCACGATCCTGCCGAAGACGGGTCCGCTTGCGGATATCGGGACGGCAATGAAGGACGTGCTGACTGCGTACTTCACAAACGTCAACGACAGAGGCGGTATCTACAACCGCCGCATCGAGTTGAAAATTATCGACACGGGTGTTGACGCAGCCGCGACGGCAGCGAACGTCAAAACACATATAGCTAATGGCGAGATGTTCGCCATCGTGAGCGGCCTGAGCGCCGGCGCCGAAAAAGAACTGGCGGCGGTGACGCAGGCAGCCGAAATACCTTTCATGGGCCCGGTGACTTTGCTGCCGCAACCGGACGCCCAGGGGCATCGCAATCTTTTTTACTTGCTGCCCGGCACGAATCAACAGGCGCGCGCATTGATCAACTTCGCCGCTAACAGGCCGGAGTTGAAAAAGTCGCGCCTCGCAATCGTTCACTCGGACAAGGGTCTGGCCCTCGCGACTGTCGCGGCAATCGAGGACCAGGCGCAAAAGAGTGGATGGAGCTCGATCACCAGGAAATCTTTTTCGAGCGAACGCTTCGATGCGGCCGCTGTTGCCGCAGAACTAAAAACTGAAGGCGCTCAAGCCGTGTTCTTTCTTGGCGCGAGCGGTGAGGAAGCAGCGTTCATCAATGCAGCAGCGGCTGCGAATTGGACGCCGCATGTTTTTCTTCTCGGCGCATTGACGAGCAGAAGCCTGGTCAACACGGTACCGTTGAGTTTCAAGGACCATGTTTTCCTCGCCTTCCCGACCGTTCCAAACGACGTAACGCCGGCAGGGTTGGCGGAACTGCGCGCGCTGCAAGAGAAGTACAAGTTTCCGCCGGGACACATCGCATCCCAGTTAAACGCTTTCGCCGCCGCGAAGATCTTTACGGAAGCGCTGAAACGCGCCGGGCGAGATCTGAGCCGTGAAAAGTTAGTGATGGCGCTCGAGGGACTCTACGAATATGACACCGGAGTGACCCCGAGCATTACCTTTGGACCAAACCGGCGCGTAGGCGCAATGGGCGCTTACGTCCTCTCGATTGATCCTGCAAAAAAGGAGTTCGTCTCCAGCGGCTGGGTCAATAACAACTAATTTCTACAGATGAAATGGAACTTATGAAGAATACATTATTTGCCCTACTACTGATGGTTTTCGTTGCCGCGCCGCTATCGGCACAGAGTGTCGACTGCGGGTGCGAGGACAAGCCGCTGCCGGAAGTACTCGGCACGGTCAATGGAGTGAAGATCACGAAACAGGATCTGAGCCCTGAAACCCAGGCACGTGTGAAAGAGTTGCAACAGCAAGTCGTCGACGCGCGTGCGCGCGAACTCGACCTCCAGATCGATTCGATTCTCCTTGAAGCCGAAGCGAAGAAGCGCGGGGTTTCACCTTCGCAAGTCATCAAAGACGAAGTCATAGCCAAGGTCGCGCAGCCGACGGACGCCGAAGCCCAGACCTTCTACGACCAGAACAAGGATAAGATTCAAGGCGAGTTCAAGGCTGAGAAGGAGAACATCATCGAATATCTTCGCTATCAGCGTCAGCAGGAACAGGCCGGCAAGCTCGCCCAGAGGTTGCGGGCGGCGGCACAGGTGAAAGTAGTTGCCAAACCGACTGCGCCACCTGCGAACAATGCAGATCGCGAAAAGGTGTTGGCGACGGTCAACGACAAGCAGATCACGATGGGCAACATCGAAGACAGCTTGCGCCCGTTGATCTTCAACGTTCAGGAACAGGTCTACGCGCTGCGCAAACAGGACCTCGAACTAAAAATAAACGACACGCTGCTCTCGGCTGAAGCACAGAAGAAAAGCGTCACCACGCGAGCGCTGCTCGATACGGAAGTCACGGCGAAGGTTGCAAAAGTCACTGATGCCGATGCGCAGAAGTTCTACGATGAAAACAAAGATCGCATCAGCGGTGACTTCGCGCAGACCAAAGCGCAGATCATTCAGTACCTGCAGGAACGCAAAGAGCGAGAAGCAACCGTTGCCTTCGCCGATCAGTTGCGGCGCGCCTCGACGGTTCAGATCAATCTGACTCCGCCTGTCGCGCCCGCGCTGTCAATCGCAACGGACGATCAGCCCGTGAAGGGTAATCCCAACGCGGTCGTCACGATCGTCGAATTCACTGATTTCGAATGCCCGGGTTGCGCGCGGCAGCATCCGGTCCTCGAGCGAATCGTGAACGAGTATGGCAATCGAGTGCGGCTGGTCGTGCGCGACTTCCCGCTTTCTCAGCACCCTAATGCGCACAAGGCCGCGGAAGCCGCCGAGGCCGCTCGCGAGCAGGGCAAGTACTGGGAATATGCCGCTGTGCTTTTCCGTAATCAGTCAGCGCTCGGCGTCGATAAGCTGCGGCAGTATGCGACTGAGCTGGGCCTGGACCGCGCGAAGTTCGACGCTTCGCTCGATAGCGGCAAGCTCGCGGAGAAGGTCCAACGCGACCTGATGGACGGACGCAAGCTTGGCGTCAACGGCACGCCATCAATCTACATCAACGGCAGACGCGTTTCGGACAACTCGTATGAAAGCATGAAGTCCGCGATCGAGATTGCTTTGAAAGCGGAAGCGAACCTTCAAGTTAAGTAACCCCTAACTCCTGACAAACATCATCGCTGAGAGGAAAGACGGCTCTACTGCGTCATTCCTCTTAGCGATGATTCGTTTAGAAGGAGATAGGAATGAAACCAAACAAAATCGCAATACGTCTTGCGCTCGCAATGATCGCCTTACTCGGTCTGGCCTCAGCACTCGTTCTCGATTCCGGTTCCAGGTTCGTCGCCCAGGTAAACTCGATGAACCCGGACTCGCTTCCGAATAACCTTCCCCATTCAAATCCGGGTGGGAAAGCAGCAACGTTCAGCACTGAAGGGTCGGTCGATCTCACGGGTGAGTTCTTTCAGCCTCAAGGCACAAACGGACGAAGCTGCGCCACATGTCACATTGCTGAAGACGCCTGGAGCATCAACCCCGGCACGTTACAAGATCTCTTCGACGAGACGGGCGGAACGCATCCGGTCTTCAATCTACTTGACGCTAACAATCCGAACATGGACGTCTCCACGCCTGAGGCGAGACTCGCCGCGTACAGCATGCTGTTGAGCCGCGGCGTTTTCCGCAGAGGCGGCGCTCCGCGTCCAAATTCCGAATGGGAGTTGATCGGGGCCGAAGATCCGCACGGGTTCGCCAGTCTCAATCGACTCGTACACTGGCGTCGGGTGATGCCGACGATCAACTTCAAACAAGGCAGCTCGACGGTGAACTGGGACGGAGGCAACACCGTGGGAGTTGTGATACAGGACGGCCTCGCGAACCAGGCTGCGCGTAACATAACTGGCGCTCAGCAAGGCCCGCCGGCGCCGCCTGAGGTCATCGCGGACATCGTTAATTTTGAAATGTCGTTATCGACTGCGCAGTTGATCGTGCCGGGCGTTGGCAGGCTCGACTCTGACGGCGCCAGGGGTGGTCCAGAAGAGTTGTCGAACATGGACAAGACCCAGGGCCCGTTCAATCTCTTCGATGCCTGGGTCAATCACTCAAATCCAAGGCGAGCTCAGATCGCGCGCGGTCAGACGATATTCAATGCGACGAACGCGAACGGTCGAAGCTGCAACGGCTGTCACAATTCAGCGAACAATGGGACGAACATGAACAACACGTTGTTCGACATTCGCACCGCGTCCGCGGAGGCACGCACTCCGGACCTTCCGTTGTACACGTTCCGCAACAGGACCACCGGCGAGACTCGCCAGTTGACTGATGCGGGCCGCGGCAACATCACGGGGCTCTGGAACGATCTCGGCAGGTTCAAAACGCCGACGATTCGAGCTCTTGCCGCGCGTGCGCCGTACTTTCACAACGGGATTGCGCCTACGCTCACGGACGTGGTCCTTCATTACGAACGGCATCTTGGTTTCGTTTTCACCGATCAGGAACGGGCCGACCTCGTCGCTTTCTTGAACGCACTTTAAGAAGAGATTTAGCGCTTGCCGGTCCGTGTAATACAGCGGGCCGGCATTTTTTTAATACAGCAGACGAATCGCGTATTCCTCGATCACTTCTCGCCGGCCCTCACGCAAACCATAGATTTTCAGACGATACTCGCCGGCAGGAAGCGAGTGGCGGCGCAGTGCGACGGTGAAGTTGTTGTACGGGCTCTTTCGTAAATCGCGGCTGGTCCAGATGGCCCTGTTGTTTCGATCCCTGACTTCCAGTGAATAACCGTTGCTCGAATCGTCGCCGCTGAGGTTGAGAATCAAGGTGAAGAGATCTGTATCGGCAGGGAGTTGAATCGTTG
>JBKPNH010000091.1:0-47348 GCA_046732535.1 Acidobacteriota bacterium | reverse complement strand
GCGTTTTTGTCACCTGACCTTTGTGGAGGCTGTTTGGAGGGGATGCCCAACGTGGCCGCCAACTCCGCATCGGGCGGCGCGATGTCCTCGTCGCCTCGTTTCGCGGTTAGCCAGCGGGTGAATGTACGACCGATCATCCGTCTTTGTTCGACCGGCGCCTCCGCGACGAGGGCGATGCGGAGGTCTTCCATCTGCGCGATCTCATAGAGGTTTGCCTGGTAGTAGTTGCGGAGCGCGGCGAAGATCTTCTCGTCGCCGAGGGAACGTTGCAGATCAACAAACATCATCGCGCCCTTCGCGGTGACGATCGCCGCGTACTGGAACGTGTTGCGGTAATCGCGTGAAGGACGGTTGGCGTCCATGTCGTCGCCGCCGAATGTGCGGTACAGACGGTAGACGCCTTTCACTTGATCTTCCAATACCGCCGCTGCTCGTTCCTCGCCGTAGGTGCTCCGGTAGTAGAGCAGCGACGACCAGCATGACAACGCCTCGTCGAGCACCGGCTCACGTGCTGGATCGTTTCCGACGGCTGCGCCCCACCACTGGTGCGCCACGAGATGGCCCACAGTCCACTCCAAACTCTCCTCGACTGACGGCCGTTGCTCGCGAATGATCTCGGGAAGATTGCGGACGGCGGGAGCGTCGAAGTCGACGTAAAAAGCGCTGGCAATGACGTTCAGTCCGGAAAACTCGCAACTACCTAATCCTGCGACGAGCGGCGCCTCGGCGACGCTGATCGTCTTGAATGGCAACTGTCCGAACGTTGACGTGAAGACTCGGACGGCGTTCGCGGCAACTGTCAATGCGCGTTTGCCGACGCGTTCATGCTCGGCGAGGTAGATGGATCTGACATTGATGCCCTGGACTTCGGTGTGTTCGCTGCGCAAGCCGCGTCCGGCGAGAATCGCAAAATCGCGGAGTGCGGGCGCAGCGAACGTTTGGCCCACGCTTTTTTCGGATCTAGCGGTCTCAGTTCCGGAAGTAAAGACTTCCACGCCCGCCGGTGTCGTGACGGTCACTTCGTAGTCCGCTGCTTCGTTAAAAATGAAGTCGCCGACGGAGGGTTCGAGCTTTCGTCGCCAGTCGTCGCCGTCGTGGACGGCAAGCACGGGATAAGCAGCGCCAAGCAGCATCACGCCGCGCGAATAAAAGTTGATGTCGCGGGCGCGCCGCATTTCCCGTTCGCTGCTCAACGCCGCGCTGACCTGTTTGACGACGTGAGTCGTCAGGCTGGTTTCGTCGCGATCGATCTCCGGCACCGTTCCTTTGAACTTGATCACGACTTCGGTGGTGCTGCCCGGCGCGACCTGTTCACGAAGATTGACGCGCAGCGTCGTGCCCTGATCGTCGAGCGACGTAAAGAGCGGAGTGTTGTCGAGGCCGGAACGTACTTCTAGGATGTCCAGCCGAGGTTCATCGGATTCCGTGATCTGTTCGCCGGTGCGAAGATTCGGGTAAAGATGAAAGTAGAGGACCGAGCTTCCCTTTTCCCCGCGGTTTATCCAGCGAACGCGCTCGACGCCGGTAAACGACAGCTTCTCGAAGTCGATCTTGAATTCGATCTTGTATCCGTGTCTTGTTTGGGCAGCGACGTTATGCGCCGCCAGGATGACCAAAACGAACAAAAGCAGTTTGGGATTGAGTTTCACCTGATTACGATCGACTTGATCACGTCGCCGCGAATGATGTTGTCGACGACGTACATTCCTGAAACCACGCGCCCGAAAACCGTGTAGCCGCCGTCGAGATGCGGCTGCGGTGAATGGGTCACAAACCACTGCGAACTGCCGGTGTCTTTGCCGGAAAGCGCCATTCCCACCGTCGCCCGGTCGTAGGGCACTTCGTTAATCTCGCAACGGATCTGGTGCTGCGCGGGTCCGCCATTGCCGTCACCGCGCGGATCGCCGTCCTGAATCACAAAGTTCGGCACTACGCGGTGAATGGTGATGCCGTTGAAAAAAGAGCGCTGGGCAAGCTGCACGAAATTGTCTACGGTCAGGGGGGCGGCCTCGGGGAGCAACTCCATAGTAAACGAACCCTTCGTGGTAGTCACTATGGCGCGCACTTTTCTTCCGGCGCGAGACAGGGCGCGGCGGTAGTCAGCCATGGTGTTGCGCGTCTGGACTATGCCGATGTGCAAAGACAAATCGCCCACACCGTTCGCTTTCAACAGGTTGACTGCGCGGCGTCGCACCAGATGGTCGCGCCAGCCCAGCACCGACGCAATCGCGTTGTTCGCCGCTTCAGTTTTCTGTTTGCCAAGAGCGTCGATTATCGATAGAGCGGCGTCGTTCAGCGGATCGTTCTCTGTGCGAGCCAGGGCTGCGGCGAGCGCGCGCGTGTGCTGTTCCGACGGCGGCAGATCGCCCAGCAGATTGGCAGCGGTGCCGCGGACGATCACGTCCGATTCGTTCAGGTGTTTCAACAGAACATCTACCAGGTCTTTCGGTTTGAAAGCGGCGAGGGCGCGGAGAACGTCCGGAACGGCGTATTCGGAATGTACGGCGACGAGTGTTTTTACTTTGACGCTCGAGTTTCGATAGTCGAGCATTGCGCGAACCAGCGATTCTGCTGACGCGGCGAGTTCGGCTTTGTTCTTTACCGACGCCGGCATAGCAGCGATCTCGCCGAGCCCGCCGGCGATGGCGGAGGCCGAGCGCCAATTCAGCAGTATGCTGCGCTGCACGCTTGTTTTTGCGTCCGTTCCGAAGCTGCGCAGATAAGCGTCAGGCGAGATCCGAACGAGCGCGAGCTCCACTTCAGGCGCCGTGTGATCGATCGTGTCATTTGTCAGATTGAGCCAACTGAGTGCTGCCTGATCTTCCTTCAGCGCAAGCAGTCGGCCCAACGTGGTGGCGATTTCGAGCACTTCATTGGTGGCCGGCTCATAAGCCGCGACTTTGGGCCGGAACAGCATGCCGCCGTGATTCAGCAACGGCTCCGCGGCGCGCGCGTCTTTGAGCAACGCGAGCGATCGAATCGCGCTCACGCGGACGCGCGAGTCTGGATCACTCGTCGCGTGCTTCAGCAGCGAGTCGAACGACGCTTTGTCTTCAGTAGCGCCGAGTACGCGGGCGGCGTTCGCGCGGACAACCGCGTCAGCGTCCGTGTCCAGCAGTTTTCGTAACTGTTCATTGCCGTCTTTCAGACGGAGTCGGGCCAACGTATTACCCGCGTCGGCGCGAACGCGTGCGTCGGAGTGTGACAAAAATTGAGCGACAGTTGGGCCGGCGTTTGCCGGACGGGATCGAAGTACGGCTGTTAAGCCCAAAATGGCGGTCAGTTGATCGGACGATTTTGTTTTGAGGGCCTCGAGGATCGCGGCGCCGAGTTCAAGCCGGCGGGCTTCCTGTTCTCGCGGTAACGCAGCCGCCATCTTGCCTAATCCCTCAATCGCGCGTGCGCGAACGATCACGGATTCATTCGCGTTCTTCAACACCGCCAACAGTGGATCGGCCCCACTTGCAGCCTCGACTTCACCAAGCGCAAACGCCGCCATCGCGCGAACATCCGCGTCTCTATCCTGCAACAGACCGCTGAGCGCGCTTACCGAGTCTTCATTGCCGATGCGTCCGGCAGCGAGCGCCGCTCTCTTGCGAATCGCCGCGTCAGGATTTGCTAATAATCCTTTTAAATCAGCGTCCCAACGTCTTTCGTCCTCGGCCTTTACGATCCGCAGTAACGTGCTACCCTGGGCCAGTGCCGTTACAGACACGACGACAATCACGATCCAGGCAGTAACTAGTTTTTGAATAGGCATCGGCCCTTATGTATCAGGGACTGATGTGCCTAATCAAGTCTTGAAAACACGGATTTAACGGCTGGGCCGCTGAAACATCGCGTCGTCGATCGCCACGTTATGCTTGATCTCCTCGACCGTGATGACGAGCGTCAGGTTGTCGATCACGTGGGTGAGGCTGCATGGAAGCAGAAAGCCGTCGATGTTGCGCCAGTTGCTGAAGTAGATCTCGGATTCAATCGAGCCTCGTTTGGTCGGACGCGTTAAATCGCGATGGAGCAGCAGTCCGTTGTCCACGTCAAAATATAATCGTTCAGATGGCCCGGTGCGTGGCGACGCTTCGACCAGGTAGACCTCGCGGTCTCCTTCCTGCACTCTCCCCACCAGCTTGGTGCGCGAATAGAGGTTGTTCAGTCTGATTTCGCGAAAGAGATCGGCCTCGGTGAGCAACGGGAATTGCGGAACTTCTACGCCTGGAGATTTGCTATCAGTCGCCGTCCAGGCGGTCGTGCCGTCGAAACCCTGGCGCAGAGTACCGACCCAGTCGACGGTGGTGACTGTCAACGATTTCCCGCTTGCGGTGGAGTAAAACTCAAATCGTCCGCCAAAACTCACGCCCGGCACCGACACGCGGCCTTTTATCACGCGGCTTGTAACCCGCCCTGCTGCAAGCGCCTCGCCCGTAACTCGCGAGAAGCGTTTGAAGACTTCGTCGACCGTCGGTAGCGGCGCGTTTGAAACGAACTTCGGTGATGCAATTGCTGAAGCCGCTTGCGGCGGCGGCGCAACTGCGGCGGCTGCTGGCGGAGTTGCAACTTCCGTAGCTTTCGGTGGTGCAACTGCGGGAGCCGGCGGCTGTGCGAAATTCTGCGCTGCCCTCGGCGTTGTCACGTCACGACAGCGCTGCGCAAACTCAGCGGGCGTCAGATTTCGGCCGTCCCTGCGAAAAGGACTAACGGGTACGGGAAATGAACCCGGACCGATAACAAAGAACGACGGATATCCGCGAATCCCAAACGCACGCCCAAGCTCCTCATCGGCGCGCGTCAACTCCGGGTTGATCTTGATCTTGACGACGCTGCTCAGATATTCGCGAACCGGCGCTGAGGGGAAATACTCCTGCTCGAGCGAGTGGCAGTACGGACACCAGTCCACATAAAAATAGACGACGAGTGGGACCTTCAAGTCTTTCTGCAATTGCATCGCTCGGTCAAAACTCGCCGCTCCATTTAGCCAACCATCAGGCACCCTCGCCGCCGGCGCAGCGGACGCAGTAACGCAAAGTGATGTGACAAGCAACGAAAGAATCACCGTAAAGCGCACAAGGTTTTTCATATCTGTTTTGTTGTTGTTCTTACATCCATGAGTCGTCGAAGAGCGTTATTTACGGAAGTAAGTAGTGGTTGTTCTTACCTCGATGAACCAGCGAATAGCGCCCTTGCGGGAAGTAAGTAGTTGGTTGTTCTTACCTCCATGAACCAGCGAATAGCGCCCTTGCGGGAAGTAAGTAGTTGGTTGTTCTTACCTCCATGAACCAGCGAATAGCGCCCTTGCGGGAAGTACATGGTATGGGAATGAGCGAAACGAATGTGAGGTTGTTGGGGAAGGAAAAGAGGGGTGGGCCGCGTCGGGCCACCCCTCATAGACGTGTCAGCCGTTAAGCCTTAGCTCACGACGCTGGATACGTTTGGAATCTCTGTTGGCTTAGGAGCTTCAGCGGCGCGGAGCGGCTGCATCCTCGACGTGTCGAGAGGTTCGTCGACCTTCTTATCTTTATTCTTCTTGTCGGCGGCTGCATTCATTTGCATCATCTTGCAAGTGCCTTCAAAAATCGCGCCCTGCTCGATGATCAACGACGGCGTCTGGATATTGCCGTTCACTTTCGCCGCGCGGCCGAGCTCGAGCCGCTGCGTGGCGATGATGTCGCCGTTAATCGTGCCGTGAATCACGGCGACCGCAACTTCGATATTCGCGTCGACTTTACCGTTCGCGCCGACGATGAGCGTACCGCTGGAGGAGCTGACGCGGCCCGACAGATGACCGTCAACTCTCATCATCGCCTTAAAGTTCGCTTCTCCGGTAACTACCGTACCGCCGCCCACGAAACCACTGAGCGTGCCTTCTTTAATGTCGCGAGCGAGGGTTTCGCTCTCGGTCATGGCGCCGCGGGGCGCGGGCGCCGTTTCCGTAGCCGGTTTTGCTTCAACACCTGTTCCCTGATAGGACGGGTACGTCTTCGCAGTGGAGTAGTCAGGAGCCTCCGATTTGTGGTTGGAGTGGTCGTTATCTTCCTGATCCTTGGGATTCTTTCCTATCCTGAGCATTAGTAACCTCCGTAAATATGGGGGCGCGGATGTTTAGTCACCGGCTGTCGGAACCTAGAAGCAACGAAACGGACGCGCTTGCCTTTTGTCGTGGATTTTTCGCGAGCCTGGATGCTAGCGACGAATGACTGACCGCACAAAAGCGGGCTAGCAATGATAGACAAACTCTTTGGTCACTGTCTAGTCCTAATTCCCGAATTTATCAGCCTGCCGTTATAATTCCGTTACAAACGCTATACTCTTCCAGAAGTAAACATGGGCACTGAAAACAAAACTCAGACTCGATTACTGCGCCGCATGGGCGAGGCCATGGCCGACTTCGGCATGATTGACGACGGCGACCGCCTGATGGTGTGTCTTTCCGGCGGCAAAGACAGCCACACTATGCTCGACCTGCTGCTCGACGTTCAACGACGCGCGCCGGTTCGCTTCGAAATACTCGCCGTGAACCTCGATCAAAAGCAGCCTGGCTTCCCGGCCGACGTTCTGCCGGCCTACTTGACGAGCATCGGCGTACCGTTTCGCATCGTCGAACAGGACACGTATTCGATCGTCAAACGACTCGTGCCTGAAGGCAAGACGTATTGTTCCGTCTGCTCTCGTCTGCGCCGCGGCATCCTCTACAACGTCGCCGTCGAAGAGGGGTGCAACAAGATCGTCCTCGGCCATCATGCCGACGACATCATCACGACCTTGCTCTTGAATCTCTTCTACGTCGGGTCGCTGAAGGCAATGCCGCCGAAGCTACGCTCGATTGACGGCCGCAATACCGTGATTCGTCCAATGGCCTACTGCTCCGAACGAGACATTGCGGAGTACGCGGCGTTACGCGAGTTTCCGATCATTCCGTGTGACCTCTGCGGCTCGCAAACCAATCTCAAACGCCTGAAGATCAAGAACCTGATCGCCGACCTGGAAAAAGAGATACCGCACATTCGTGCCTCGATGCTGAACGCGCTAGGCAACACCGTGCCATCGCACCTTCTCGATCATCAGTTATTCGATTTCAAGAGTCTTCTTCAGGCGGAGACGGGCGATATCGAAGCAGAATTAGAGCTGGTATAACCACACCTTTGTGGTTATTGTCCGACTCTATATTTGTTGATTAGCTCTTGCAGGCCCTTGGTCGATTTCTTGTTGCGATATTTGTAGTAGTTCGTGAGGTCCGGAATCACTTGCTGCATCAACGTCTGATACTCCGGACGGCCCAACGCCAGTCCAACGGCGTGCGCGTACGCGTCGATGATTGGATCCAGCAGCAGATCGAGCTCCTTCAGCCGCTCCTGTTTGGCTTTGCCTTCCGGTAACTTATCGTATTCGTCCATCTGCCTGCCGTACTCGACGTTGAGCACGCGGCCAAGCAGGGCGAAGTTTGTAGGATCGAGCGGCCGCAGCCTCGTCGCCTTCGCCAGCCGCACCCTCGCTTCACCGACGTCGTCTTTCCCGAGATACAGGATTGCCGTGTCCTGATAGATCTGTCCCAGGTTTGACTTGTGAATTGCCCAGGCTTCGTCGCCGAGCTTCGCAGGCTTCGCGCCGCCTTCGATCAACGCGATCGCTTTCAGCGCATACTGCAACGACACATCAAGGTGTTCGCGGTTTCGCTTTTTGATCTCCGTCGCGCCGGCGTTAGTCATCTGCACGAGGATCTCGACGTCGTCAGGGTTCTTCGCCAGAAGCTCCGCTGCCAACTTGAACGCGTCGTTCGGACGGTTGCCGGTCGCATAAGCCTCCAAGGCCACGGGTTTGAAGATTTCGCGCTCCTCGTCGGCGGTAAAGATCGTCTGCGCCCGTTCGACGAGCGTGATCGCCACCGTTCCGTTTCGAACTTTCAGAATCTCCGCAGCGACGAGCTCGGCGGCTTTGAGACGCGACGCGCTCTTCGGAAACCGCGCCACAAACTCTTCCGCGGCGGCGAGTTTGGTGCTTGGGTTCGTGGCGAGCGTGATCGCCAACAAAGCCTCGGCTTCTGTTAACTGGCTGCTTTGCGCAAGGAGAATTTCACCGCTAACCGCCACGATGAGGAGGGCTTTTGCGAACAACTTAAGCGCGGGGTGAGCCATATTAGCCTTCCATTGATTTTATCTTTTCAAGACGGCGGCGGTGACGTTCTTCACCGGTGAATCGAGCTGCGACGAACGCCCGCACGATATCCAACGCGAGATCAACTCCCACGACGCGCGCGCCCAGACAGAGGACGTTACAGTCGTCGTGCTCCCGCGACTGGTGCGCGGAATACGTGTCGCCGCAAAGCGCCGCGCGAATGCCGCGCAGTTTGTTCGCCGCGACTGCCGCGCCAACTCCGCTGCCGCAGATCAGAATGCCGATCTCGGCGTCGCTGGTTTGCACCGCTTCACCGACGAGCTTCGCGTAGTCTGGATAATCGTCTGGAACCGAACCGTCGTGCGTGCCGAAGTCGATCAATTCATGTCCGGCGCTGCGCAGTTCCTCGATCACGCGCTCGTTGAGCGGATAACCGGCGTGATCTGCGGCGACCGCGATTTGCATGAGTGATACAGCCTACAACAACGCTCGGGCGTGCTTCAGTACGTTATCGACATTGAACCCCAACTCGCGCAACGCGACTTCTCCCGGCGCGGAACCGCCAAAGCGATTCAAACAAACGACGTCGCCGGCGTCGCCAACGTAGCGGTCCCATCCTTCGCGCACGCCTGCTTCAACTGCCAGTCGCTTCGTGATCGCCGGCGGCAAGACTTCGTCGCGATATTCGTCCGGCTGTTCCTCGAATAACTCCCAGCACGGCAGCGAGACCACGCGCGTCGGAACGCCCTCCGCTTGTAGTTTCTCGCGCGCCTCGAGCACGAGCGACACTTCGGAGCCGGTAGCGATCAGGATCAGTTGCGGCGTTGCAGGCGCGCCTTCTTTCGTTTCCGCTTCGGCGAGAATGTACGCGCCTCGACGCAGTCCTTCGGCAGCCGCAAACCGTTTGCGATCGATTATCGCGACTTTCTGCCGCGTCAGGGCGAGCGCGGTCGGCGCCTTCCGCCGGAGGATCGCGATGCGCCATGCTTCACTCACTTCCGCGGGATCCGCAGGACGAATGACAAACAGGTGCGGGATCGCGCGCAGCGCCGCCAGGTGTTCGACAGGCTGGTGCGTTGGCCCATCTTCGCCGAGACCGATCGAGTCGTGCGTGAAAACGTAAATGACCTGCACTTCCGACAACGCCGCTAAACGAATCGCCGGGCGCATGTAGTCGGAAAAAGTCAGGAATGTGCCGCCAAACGGGATCAGTCCGCCGTTCAACGAAATGCCGGTCAGCGCTGAGCCCATCGCGTGTTCGCGGACGCCGAAATGAAGTATGCGTCCATCGTAAGCGCCGGCCGCAAAACTGTGACTGCTCTTGATGTCCGTGTTGTTTGAAACGCCGAGGTCCGCCGAGCCGCCGATGAGCATCGGCATCACAGGCGCAAGCGCGTTGATGACTTCGCCGCTCGCGACGCGCGTCGCTACCGGTTTCGCGTCTTCAAACTTAGGCAGGTGTTCTTCCCAACCCGCCGGCAGTTCACCGCTCAACATCTCGTGCAACTGTTTCCCGTCTTCAGGATATTTCTCCTGGTAGCGCTTCACCTGCTCGTGCCACTCGTTCTCCAGCTCCTCGCCGTTTTCAATAGCTTTACGAAAATGGGCCAGCGCTTCTTCCGGAATGTAAAACTGCTTGTCTTCGGGCCAGCCGAGGTGCCGCTTCGTTTCGCGGACCGCGTCTTCGCCGGGTGCGTCGCTATGCGCTTTGCGCGTGCCCTGCGTCGGCATGCCGAAGCCGATAACGGTCTTGACCGAGATCAGGCTCGGTTTGTCAGTCACTGTTTGCGCCTCGCGAATCGCGGCCTCGACGTCGTCGAGGTTGTTGCCGTCGAGGACTGTCAACGTGTGCCAGCCGTACGCCTCGAAACGCTTCGGCACGTCTTCGCTGAACGCGAGACTCGTGAATCCTTCGATCGTGACGTTGTTGTCGTCGTAGAGATAAATCAGTTTGCCGAGCTTGAGATGTCCGGCAAGTGATGCCGCCTCGGCAGCGACGCCTTCCATCAGATCGCCGTCTGAGACGATCGCATAGACGTAGTGATCGATGACGGCCTGGTCTTCCTTGTTGAACTTCGCGCCCAAGTGCGCCGCGCCCATCGCCATGCCAACGCCGTTTGCAAAGCCCTGGCCCAATGGACCGGTCGTGATCTCCACGCCCGGAGCGAGTCCGTATTCAGGATGGCCCGGCGTCTTCGATCCCCACTGGCGAAAGTTCTTCAACTCGTCGAGCGAGAGATCGTAACCGGTGAGATGAAGCAGCGAGTAGAGCAGCATCGATCCGTGACCGGCCGACAAGAGGAAACGATCTCGATTTTCCCACTTCGGGTTTTTCGGGTTGTGCCGCAGAAAGCGCGTCCAGAGCACATAAGCCATCGGAGCGGCGCCGAGGGGCAGGCCAGGATGGCCCGAGTTTGCCTTCTGGACGGCGTCGATGGATAGCGTTCGAATCGTGTTGATGCAAAGCTGATCGAGTTCGGGAGTGGTGTTTGAGTTTTGTCTTTGCACAGGCGCGCTCATGTGTCCTCTTTGGGGCTTCAACCAAACAGCCGGTTGTACAAATCTTCTTGTCGTGCGAGGCCTTCGCGATACCGGGCATGCCGCGCGATATTCGGCTGAAAAACGTCCGGTTGAAAGACCTCCGCCGTGTGAACTGAAACGTCTTCGATAGCAGCTATTTTGCCCACCGCCTCCAGCGCAAGCAAGGCAGCACCGCGCATTGACGCTTCCGCCGCGCTTCCGAGGGCTATCGGGCGGCCTAAAACGTCCGCGATTATCTGCATCCACGTGGGTGAAGAACGCAACGCGTTGCCGGTGGCGATTATCCTCGCACCGGGCGCGATTGACTCCAACGCACTCGCGATTGACGCGAAACGATAGGCAATCGCCTCGAGCGTCGCCCGGACGATCTCGACGGGTTGTGTCTCTTGTCGCAAACCAAAGATGACGCCGCGAGCGTCAGGCGACCATCCAGTGCTTCGTTCACCAGACCAGAAAGGCAGGATCGTCAATCCATGAGCATCCGGTTCAGGCCCGAGATTCGTGTTTTCCAGGTTGAACGACGAGCGCAACCACTGAATCAATCCGCCGCCGTCCGACAGCGCACCACCAACTGCAACGCGCGTCCGGCTCGCACGATAACTCCACAACGCCGGCGAAAGCGTCTCCGGCGGATCGCCAGCGAACACAACTCGCATCGCGCCCGACGTTCCGATCATCAGCGCTACGTTGTCTTTCGTGCTGCAACCCGCGCCGATATTGTTCGTCGCTCCGTCACCCGTGATGCAGACGAGACGCGCTTCGGCGAGTGCCGGCCAACGCTGCGCAAACCGATCAGTCAGCCGAGGGTTGCTGTCTTTTAGTTCCGGCAACGTGTCGGGCGAGAGTTTTAGTTCACGAATAAAATCCCAATCCCAATCGCACGTGCGTTGATTGAACAGTCCGGTTGCCGATGCGAGCGAAACACTTGCCGCCGTTTCGCCAAACAAGCGCAGGCAAAGATACTCACCGAAGCCCAACCACTTCGCAGTTGCGGCAAATCTGTCGGGCCACTCGGTTCGCAACCAGCGCAGCTTCGCGGGCCAGTAACTCGCGTGAAAGCGGCAACCCGTGCGCGTGTGAATCTCAGCTTCGTTAAACGAAGCGCGCAACGTCTTCGCGACCTCTGCGGCGCGCGTGTCGGCCCAACTCAGCAACGGCGTCGTCGGAGTTCCATCTGCATCAACGCCGACGAGACTGTGCCAGAACGTCGAGATCGTGATGAATTCGATAGGCGTGGAATCGGCGCAGACCTCGTCGATCGCCGCGACGACCTCATCAACCAGCGCGTCCGGATCAAACTCGCCGAGATCCGTAAGCGCGACCTCACGTGATCGCCTCGCCCTCGTCGAACGGATCTCCATACCGCGATCGTCGAACAAGGCGGCGCGCACACCTGACGTTCCGACGTCGATGCTCAGCATGAAAAAAGAATCGCACAAGCGTCGCAACCCGCGCAATGTATGCTTTAATCCGTGGTTTGCGAGTCACTCTGCTGCGTTTGTTAATCGTTGCCGCCGCCGTTCATCTGGCGGCAACAATCACCGTTTTCCTGCTCGGACATTTTCAACTGCTTCCCGGTTCATTCGACCCGAACGGAATAGGGATCACCTTCGCAATCGACGGCGCGACGTATCAACGCCTTGCGAGTCAGATGGCGACGCAGTGGCAAAACTACGGCCTTGGTCCATGGCTCGACATTAAAGCGCCGTTGCACTGCCGGCTTTACTCGATCCCGTTCGCCATCATCGGCCCGCTTGTGGGCCATAACGTTCTCGCTGCTGAACCGCTGAACCTGTTTTACTACCTCGGCACGCTTACTGTCGTATATCTGTTGGGCCGCGAGATCTTCAACGAGCGGGCGGGACTGCTGGCGGCGGCGATCGGGGGCCTCTGGCCGTCGCTCCTGCTTCACTCAACACAACTGATCCGCGATCCGCTCGCGATCCTCTGCCTTCTGGCGTTGCTGTTGGTGCTGACCTTGTTGTTGAGCCGCGACTTTGCATGGAAGCCGGCGTTCGGGTTTGGCATCGGCGGCGCCGTGCTCGTGACAGTGTTTTGGTTGGCGCGCGGCAACATGTGGAATGCCGTGCTCGTCGCAGTCGCACTCGCGTTTATCATGCTGGCGTTTCGCATGGTGCGGGAGCGGAAGTTCATGGCCCGAAACGCGACGGCGATGCTGTTCATCGTGGTTGCGATGTTGTTCGCTCCTTCACGATTTGAAAGCACCACGCTTGGGGGCGTGCGTCCGCCGGTCACGCCACTTGCGATTGCATCAGCGTCGCAACCAGCCTCGCGCGAAGGAGTTTGGACTCAAGCAATCAACCAGATCCGGGATCGCCGCGCCGGGTTTCGTTTCTACACAGCGCAGAAGTCGAACATCAACGCCGACGTTCAATTCCAAAGTCTCCAGGACATGATCCGGTTTATTCCGAACGCGGCACTTATCGGATTCTTTGCGCCGTTTCCACGCATGTGGTTTGAAGCGGGAAGTTATGGGATGGCCGGGAGGTTACTCACCGGGGCTGAAACACTGGCGATGTACGTTCTCTACGCGGCTGTGGGCGTTTGTTTGTGGCGAGAAAGGCGCCGGTTGGCGATGTGGTTGACTTTCCTGACTGCGACGGCGGGTTTGATCGCACTCGGACTGGTGGTGGTGAACGCGGGCGCGCTCTATCGCATCCGCTACGTGTTCTGGATCATGCTGATAGTGATCGCCGCGCAGGAAATCGTTCATTTAACGGTGCGACGCACTAGTGCGACGAAGTCCTGAATGTCTTCTTCGGTCGTATCGAACGACGTCATCAGTCTCACTTCCGAAATCGCTTCGTTCCACGTGTAAAAGAAGTACTTCTTCTGTAGCTGTGGAATGAACTGCTTCGGCACGACCGCAAAAACTCCGTTCGCGTCGACGGGCTGCGTCAGTTTTATCTTGCCGCCCGGCACTTTCTCCAGTTCACTTCCCAGCAAGTGCGCCATCCGGTTTGCATGCGAAGCGCTGCGTCGCCACAGATCGCCCGATAACAAAGCCTCGAACTGCGCCGAGACGTAACGCATCTTCGACGGCAGGTGCATGCCCTGCTTGCGGATGTACTTGAAGTCGTGCGCCATGCGCTCGTCGAAAAACACGACCGCTTCGCCGTACATCATTCCATTCTTCGTGCCGCCGAACGAAAGCACGTCCACGCCAACGTCCGTCGTGATCTCCCTGAGCGCGACGTTAAGACCGGCGGCGGCGTTTGCGATGCGCGCGCCGTCGACGTGCAGCAACATGTTGTTAGCGTGCGCGAACTGCGCGAGCGCCTTCAGCTCCTGCTTTGTATAAACGGTGCCCATCTCCGTCGCTTGCGAGATGGAAATGACGCGCGGCTGCACGTGATGCTCGTTGCCGAAGACGTGTACCAGCGGCTCGATCTGTTCTACCCGCAGCTTGCCGTCGGGCGTGACAAGCGAAATGAGTTTGCAGCCGGTAAACTTTTCCGGCGCGCCGCATTCGTCGACGTTGATGTGCGCCGTCTCCGCGCAGATGACGGCTTGATACGGTTTCGTGATCGATTTGAGACCGAGCACGTTCGCGCCAGTGCCGCCGAACACGAAATAGACCGCAACGTCCTTGCCGAAATGTTTTTTAAATAACTTGACGGCGCGAGCGGTGACGTCGTCATCACCGTACGCGACGACGTGGCCTTCGTTCACGGCCCGGATCGCTTCGATCATCTCCGGGTGAACGCCGGCGTTGTTGTCGCTGGCGAAGCTTCGGCGTGGGCGCTGTTTACTCATAGTTTTCCCGCCTTGAAATCACGGGCGATTTCACGAGCTGCGTTCGCTCCGGGAATTCCGGTGACTCCGCCGCCGGGATGGGTTCCCGCGCCGCAAAGATAGAGACGCTGGACCGGCGTGCGATATTGCGCCCAGCCAATTAGCGGACGGAAGGTAAAAAACTGATCGAGCGTCTGTTCACCGTGATGAATGTGGCCGCCGCTCAAACCGTACGTTTGTTCGAGATCAAATGGCGTGATGATCTGCCGTTCCACGATCATCTGTTTGATGTTTGGAGCGTATGTCGACAATCGATCAATCACGACGTCAGCAAACTCCTCGCGGCGCGTTATCCAATCGCCTTCCTTCAGCTTGTACGGCGCGAATTGGACATGGATCGACATCAGATGTTCTTTAATTGTGATGTCGAGATAAGGCTCGCGAGAGAATTCACCGTACTTCGACGCATCGAACGCACGCTCGAGGTAATCGATCTCCGGTCCGATGTGAATGCGGCCCGTGAGCTTCTCTTCACTATCGACGCCTTTAAAAGTTGGCATTCCCGACAGCGTGAGATTAATCTTCGCCACGACTCCCGGCGCGCGATAGTTGCGCATCTTCAGGAGGAAATTCGGATCCAGATCGATCGGATCGACGAGTTTCAAGAACGTAGTGCGTGGATCGGCGTTGGAAACAACGGCTCGCGCTTCAACTTCCTCACCATTACGCAAAATCACTTTTCCGCTTTCAATCCGTGTGACTTCGGCTGACGTGCGGATTTCAACTCCTACTGCTCTGGCTTTTTCTGCAAGTGACTGTGCAAGCCCCTTCGCGAACGTCGACGGCGCGATCGCACTGCCGTCCATCGCCGACTGCCACAATAATCCGAGACTCGTCCCGGCGGACCACGGTCCCGCAAACGCGCCATGAATCCCCCTTGCAGCGACGGTTGCCCGCAACAACTCCGTCTCGAACCACTCCGCCACCAAATCCGCCACCGCCATCGGTCCCCAACGCAACAGCCGGTACTCGTCCTTCTTCCCCAGCTTGCGAAATGCGAGTCCGACTTTACCCAACTCCCACAAGTCGCCCTTCGTTGGTTGGTCGATCGACGGCGGAGTCATCGAAACCAGCGGCGCGAGCACGCGTCCGATGCGCGAAAAACTCTCGACAAATTCCGGATAACTCTTCGCGTCTTTCGCTGAAAACTTTTCGATCTCCTTAACCGTCGCTCCGACGTCGTCGTTGTAGATGCACAACGATCGCCCATCATCAGACAACGCGAGCACGCGCACTTTGGGCCTAATCAAATCAACACGCAGATTAAGGTCCGCGATGATTTGCGTCGAAAACGGCCCCGTCGAATGATCGAGATCCGCGCCGCCGCCAACTACGCCACGCCGCTCCAACACAAGCGTCTTCAACCCGCCCTTCGCGAGATAACACGCAGCGACGAGGCCGTTGTGACCACCACCGATGATGACGACGTCGTACTTCAAACCGCTTTCTTCCAATCCTTCAATAATTGCAAAGCGCCATTTCGTCCGGGCGCGCCCATGATGCCGCCGCCCGGATGCGTCGCGGAGCCGCACATGTAAAGACCTTTGATGGGCGTTCGATACTGAGCCCAGCCCGGCGCGGGCCGCAGGAAGAAAAGCTGTTCCAGGGTCAGCTCGCCCTGGAAGATGTTGCCTTCCGATAGACCAAACTCGCGTTCGAGATCCAGCGGTGTCAGCACCTGCCGATCGCGAATCAACTCCCTGATGTTCGGCGCGTGCTCGGCGATCGTGTCGACCACGGTGTCGCCAAATGCTTCGCGCTTCTCGTCCCAGTTTCCTTCTTTCAAGTTGTAGGGAGCGTATTGAACGAAGCACGACATCACGTGTTTGCCCGGTGGTGCGACTGACGGATCGGTCAAACTCGGAATTACCATGTCAATGTACGGCCGTCGCGAGAAGCGCCCGTACTTCGCTTCGTCGTACGCGCGTTCCATGTATTCAACACTCGGCGAGATGGAGATCGCGCCGCGCAGGTGCGCGCCTGGTCCAGGCAACGCCTTGAAGTCCGGCAGTCCGTCAAGCGCGAGGTTCACCTTGCCGGACGATCCGCGATACTTGTAGCGCTTCAGATCTGTGCAGAAGTCATCCGGCAGGTGCTCCTCGCCAATCATCTTCATGAACGTCAACCGCGGATCGACGCTTGAAGAAACCACATCCGCTCGAATCTCATCGCCGTTCTCCAAAACCACACCGGTAGCACGGCCATTCTTCAGCAGGATCTTCGTGATCGGAGCTTCCATCCGGCTCTCGACGCCCGCTTCGCGCGCCGCGTCGCCGATCGCATTCGAGATCGCGCCCGTGCCGCCGCGCGCAAATCCCCAGGAACGAAACGCGCCGTCGATCTCGCCCATGTAATGATGCAGCAGCACATAAGCCGTGCCCGGCGAACGCACGCCGAGGAAGGTGCCGATGATGCCCGATGCCGACATCGTCGCCTTGAGCACGTCCGTCTCGAACCACTGATCGAGAAAGTCGACCGCGCTCATCGTCATCAACTGCACCTGGTTGTATTTGTCATCGTCGGAAAGACGCTGAAAACGCCGGCCCAGGAACGCGAGGTTCTTCCAACCCTTAGGATCGAGCGTAGTAGGGTCGGGGGGCGTCATGCTCATGATCGGTTTGACGAAGTGGGCCATCTCGATCATGGCTTTGCCATACTCATCATACGCTTCGGCGTCGAGACGCGAGTGGCGCGCGATCTCGCGGCGCGTGCGGGCGTGATCGTTCACGCGCCAGAGATAATCGCCGTTCGGCATCGGTGTGAACGTGCCGTCGAGCGGAAGTATCTCCAAACCGTGGCGCGGCAGATCGAGCTCGCGAATGATTTCCGGTCTGAGCAGTGAGACGACGTAGGAACAAACAGAAAACTTGAAGCCCGGAAAGACCTCTTCCGTAACCGCCGCGCCGCCGAGCACGTGGCGGCGCTCGAGAACCAGTACCTTTTTGCCTGCGCGCGCGAGATACGCGGCGTTTACCAGACCGTTATGCCCGCCGCCGATAACGACGACGTCGTATTTTTGCGTCATGCTTAGTGGGTAATGCTGCTTGCTGAAGAATCGTAAGCATACTTATAATCGCTCGCCCTGACAAACGTCGCCAAACGCGGACACAAACCACCACCATGCCGATCGGAACTGCATTTCACGAACGAACGTTTCAACTGTGCGAAAGCCTTAGTTATCGCGAATGGTCCGGTTACTACGCCGTCAGCTCATACGAACCACATCACGAACACGAGTACAACGCCATCCGCAACGCCGCGGCGCTGATCGACATCTCGCCGCTCTTCAAATACCGGCTCACGGGCAAGGATGCGACGCGCCTCGTCGATCGCGTGATCACGCGCGACGTGCGCAAGGTTTCGGTGGGCCAGGTGGTCTACACTCCGTGGTGCGACGAGCGCGGAAAAGTGATCGACGACGGCACTGTCTCGCGTCTCGAAGAGAACGTGTATCGCTGGACCGCCGCAGATCCGAGCCTCCGCTGGTTTACGCAAAACGCCGCGGGCATGGACGTCCACATCGAAGACATTTCCGAAACCGTTTCCGCATTGGCCTTGCAAGGTCCGACTTCCGGCCGGCTGTTGAAAAGCCTTGTCTCCGGCGCCGACATCGCAAGCCTGAAATATTTTCGCGTGACTAAGGCCATGATCGCCGGCGTGCCGGTGGAGATTTCACGCACTGGCTACACGGGCGATCTCGGTTACGAGATCTGGATTGCTTCCGAGCAGGCGCTCAAGGTTTGGGATGCGCTGATGGAAGGCGGAAAGGCGTTTGATATTCACGCCGCGGGAATGCTGGCGCTTGACGTCGCTCGAGTCGAAGCGGGTTTGTTGCTGATCGACGTCGACTTCAACAGCAGCAAGAAAGCGCTCGTCGACGAGCAGCGCTACACGCCATACGAGATGGGACTCGGACGGCTCGTCAATCTTGACAAGAACCGGTTCGTGGGCCAGGCGGCGTTGATTGCCGAACACGAGCGCGGTCCGGCGCGCGAGATCGTCGGGTTGGAGATCGACTGGCCGCAAGTGGAAAGTATTTACGAAGCAGCCGGATTGCCGCCGTCGATCTCGCCGATGGCGTCGCGCGTCGCAGTGCCGGTTTACAAGGAAGGGATTCAGGTCGGTAAAGCGACGACGAGCACGTGGTCGCCGACGTTGAAAAAGATGATCGCGCTCGCGACCATCAACCGCGGCTACACGCGTCCCGGCACCAGGCTGCAATTCGAGATCACGGTTGAAGCCGTCAGGCATCACGTGCGCGCGACTGTAGTGAAGACTCCGTTCTTCAATCCGAAACGTAAGACGGCAACGCCGATCGTTTAATGAGTATCGTTAACGATTACGATCCCGATCTTCCGCTTGACCACGCGTCGACAATCCCTGCCTCCTGGTACACGGACAAGGATCTCTACGACCTCGAACTGAAATCCGTGTTTTCCAACACGTGGCAACTCGCCGCGCGCCGTGATCAAGTTGAGCAGCCGGGGCAGTACGTCACCACGGATATCGCCGGCGAGCCCATCGTCGTCGTGCGCGGAAATGACAGAGTGTTGCGCGGGTTCTTCAACGTCTGCCGCCATCACGCCGCGGCGGTGATGACCGAGCCGCAGGGAAACGCGGCGCAGCTTCGCTGTCCGTATCACGGTTGGACCTACTCGCTCGAAGGCGAGTTGAAAGGTACGCCTGATTTCACGGGCGTCTGCGATTTCGATCGCGCGCGCAACGGTCTCGTAACCGTGGAACTGCTCGAGTGGGAGAATTGGGTTTTCGTCAAACTTAGTCAGAGTCCCTTTTCTTTTACCACGGATTTGACGAATGAAATTGCGCAATTGGGATTATCTGACCTGCACTGGTTCGAGCGCCGTCATTACGACTTCGACTGCAACTGGAAAGTGTTTGTCGACAACTATCTCGACGGTGGTTATCACGTTCCGTACCTCCACAAAGGTCTCGACAGCGTACTTGATTACAGCAACTACATGATCGAAAACGGCGCGCGCCACTGTTTGCAGTGGAGCCCGATGGTCAGCGACGGCGCCGAAGCGCAGACTGGCGCTGTGCGGCAGGGCGATCGCGCGCTCTACTACTGGATCTATCCAAACTTCATGATCAACTGGTACGACGGCGTGCTGGACACAAACTTCGTCATCCCGCGCGGCGTCGACAAGACGAAAGTCATCTTCGATTTTTACTTTCCTGACGTCGTCAGCGAAGAAGCGCGGCAACGCAATCACGCCAGTGTTGCAGTGGGCCAACGCATCCAGGACGAAGACGTCGCCATCTGCAAGTCGGTCCAGCGCGGGCTCAACTCTCGCGCTTATAACGCCGGCCGGCTCTCCGTTCGGCGCGAAGCGGGCGAGCATCTTTTCCATCGACTGTTGCACGCCGATCTCAGTAGACGCTGATTCACTTGCAAAGAAAACAACACGGACAGCTATGGCGTGTGCTCGGCGTCGGGTTTGGCCTGGCAGTGATCATCGGCAACACGATCGGCGCGGGAATTTTTCGCGCGCCGGGAACGATTGCCGGATTGTTGCCGGATCCGTGGCTCTTCCTCGGCGTGTGGATAGTCGGCGGGCTTTACGCGTTTCTCGGCGCGATTTCGTTGGCCGAGCTCGGCACGATGATTCCTCGTTCGGGCGGGCAGTATGTTTACTCACGTTACGCGCTGGGCGAATATGCAGGGTTCATCGTCGGTTGGAGCGACTGGATCTCGTCGTGTGGTTCGACAGCGGCCGTCGCGCTTGTGATCGGTACGTTCTCAGGCGCGCTCGTGCCGGCGTTGGCTGGTACAGATGCGGCGGTCGCGGCCGTGGTAGCGATTGTATTTGCAGTATTTCAGTGGCGCGGGATTGTTTGGGGCAGCAACATTCAAAACTTTACCAGTCTGCTGAAAGCGCTCGCTTTCATCGCTTTGATTGCGGCAGCGTTCATTTTCGGCGGCGGCGGTTCGCTAACCGCAAGCGAGACTCATTCAACTCCTGCCGGTGCGCTATTGATCGGCGCCATCGTGATCTCACTTCAATCAGCGATTTACACCTACGACGGTTGGAGCGGCGTGATCTACTTTTCCGAAGAAGTGCGCGATCCGGGACGCGACATTCCGCGTTCGCTATTTGGTGGTGTATTGACCGTGACCGCGATCTATCTGCTCGTCAACATCGCCTTGCTGTACGTTTTGCCGATCTCGGCAATCGCCGGGAAAGAGTTTGCGGCAGGCGAGGCGGCCAATGTCATATTCGGTCGGTACGGCGACACGATTTTTCGTTCTCTCACGATTGTATCGATGCTCAGCGGCATCAACGCGCTGCACCTGATGGCGACACGCGTCATATTCGCGATGAGTCGCGATGGACTGTTTACGAAGAGAGCGGCGGTAGTTAACGAAGGCGGAACGCCAAGCGTATCGCTGTGGTTGAGCGCGCTGGTGGCGCTGTTGTTTATAGTGTTCGGCAAGCGGTTCGACAAGGTCATCACTATCCTCGCGTTCTTCTTTGTCGCGAATTACATCCTGTCTTTTGTTTCGCTGTTTGTGCTGCGCCGGCGCGAGCCTGACAAGCCGCGGCCATATCGAGCGTGGGGTTATCCGGTAACGCCGGCGTTGGCCCTCGCTGGATCGCTGCTGTTTCTCGCGGGCGCGATCGCGAGCGACACGGAAAACAGCATGTACGCGTTAGGGCTGTTGGCGGTAAGCTATCCGGTGTTTCGGTTGATTAAGCGGCTGAGTTAATAACGCGACAACCCTCGTTGTCCGCATCTAAAACTCTCACAGTCGATTCGATTTTGTGGGCGCGGAAACAACGCGCGATCTTGTTGCCGATCTGCTTTTCATTGCCGTCAACCAAAGCGACGATGCTTGGGCCAGCGCCGCTCAAGGCCACGCCCAACAACCCGGGCGATTGCGGCAATGCCAACGCTTCAGCCAGACCGGGAACGAGTGATTCGCGGCGCGGCTGGTGCAATCGATCCCGCATCGCTTCCCATAACCACGAGTAGCGTTGCTGAGTAAGCGCGGAGAGGAAAAGCGCTGTCCGTTGAAGGTTGTATACGGCGTCGCCGCGGCTCACGCTTTTCGGCAGCGCGGCGCGCGTGACGTGTGTCGCCAACTGCGTGCGTGGAGAAACGACGACGGCGCGAATGCGCGCAGGCCAGTCGAACTGTGACGAAACGACCGTTCCATCATTCTTCACACAACTGGCAACGAAGCCGCCGCGCAACGTCGCCGACACGTTGTCCGGATGGCCTTCAAACTCGGTCGCATACTTCTCAATCACCGGCTCCGGTAGTTCCTTGCCGCTGACCAATGCGCACAATTTGATGCCGGCGACGATGGCGGCGGCGCTACTGCCCAGTCCGCTCGCGAGCGGGATCTCGTTGTGAACGACCAGCTCGACCGGAGGCAGCGCGACCGACTCACGCTTCGCCGCGAAAGCCATTGCGCGGTAGATCAGGTTCGTTGCGTTCCGCGGCAGCGCGTGGTTTTCTTTTGCGCCCGTCGTGCGCACTCGACATGGTTCTTTCGCGCCGGGAACAACGGCACATTGCACCGTGAGATACAGTTTCAACGCCAGTCCGAAGCAGTCGAACCCTGGGCCAAGGTTCGACGTCGACGCCGGCAGACAAACTTCAAAGGTTGTCGATGCTCTTGATCCGCGTGCCATCAGGCGCAACCAGGGTTTGCTCGTAATACTTGATTACGTAATCAGTGTCTTTCAATAGGTGTCCAGTCAAAACAGCGACTACAGATTCGTGCTTCTTAATTACATTTTCCTTAACGAGCTTGCGGATTCCCGCAACTGTCGTTGCCGACGCCGGTTCGCAGCCGATTCCCTCGCGGCCGATCATCGCCTTCGCGTCCGCAATCTCCTGTTCGCTGGCCGTGATCACCCGGCCGTCGCTGTCTCGAACCGCATTCCACGCCTTCTTCCACGAAACAGGCGCGCCGATCTTTACCGCCGTCGCCAATGTTTGCGGATCTTCTTCGTTGATGAGATTCGCTCCGTGTTCACGATAAAAACGGGCGAACGGCGCCGCGCCTTCGGCCTGCACAACAGTTACCCGTGGTTGGCGATCGATCAATCCCGCCGCCATCAATTCGCGGAGTCCCTTTCCGAACGCCGAGCTATTTCCGAGATTTCCACCGGGCACGACGAGATGATCCGGCATGCGCCAGTCGAGCTGTTCGGCGAGCTCGAACGCTACCGTCTTCTGACCTTCAATACGAAACGGGTTGATCGAATTAACCAGGTAAGCGTCGCCGCTGTCTGACAGTTCGCGAATGGCCCTCATGCAGTCGTCGAAATTGCCTTCGATCTTCCGCACCTCCGCGCCGTAGTCTAACGCCTGGGCCAACTTTGCGTTACTCACCTGGCCGCCAGGCACCATGATCGCGCACGCCAAACCAGCACGCGCCGCATAGGCGGCCAAACTCGCGGCCGTGTTTCCGGTGCTCGCGCACACGACTTCGCTGACGCCGAGTTTCTTCGCCTGCGTAACGGCGACCGTCATGCCTGTGTCTTTGAACGATCCGGTCGGATTGTTCCCCTGGTGCTTCAATGACAGCGACTCGAGCCCGCAATATTCAGCGCACCTCGGCGCATCATAAAGCTGCGTGTTCCCCTCTTGAAGTGAGACAACCTCAACATTCTGCTCAAATGGCAAAAACTCCCGAAACCGCCACACTCCGCTGCGATCGCGAACATCCATCGACATTCGCCGCTGCCGCCACACTTCTCTCAACCCATGAAAATCCGCTTTCCCGGTCCTCTCAATCTCGAGCAACTCTCCACACCGCGAGCACACATACACCCGCTCGTCGATCCCGAACTCAGTCCGGCACTCACCATTAATGCAACGCTGAACAAAATAATTCATAAAATTAGCGGTGCTATAATCCGGACCACCGCATGACTAAGTCAATCATTTTCATTCTTGCGCTGGGATATTTCGCACTGCACCTCATCACCTCGACGCGTTACGGCTATTTCCGCGATGCGCTTTATTACCTCGCGTGTTCTGAACATCTCGCGTTTGGGTACGTCGATCAGCCTCCAATGATTGCGGTGCTTGGCTGGTTCAATCGCCACACGATCGGGACGTCGCTGCCGGCACTGCTGTTCTGGCCTGCGTTGGCGGGCGCGGGCCGGATCGTCCTGACAGCCGCTATCGCGCGTGAACTCGGCGCGAGACGGTTCGGCGTCGTACTCGCCGCTGCGCTTGCAATGACGCCCGCTGTCTGGTGGGTCATCGATCACCAGTTCGCGATGAACAGTTTTGAGCCGCTGATCTGGGGCGGGCTCGCGTTCGTAGTCCTGCGGCTGATCAAGACCGGAAATCCAAAGCTGTGGCTGGCATTCGGAATCATCGCCGGGGTCGGTCTGCAAACGAAATACTCGATCGTCATCTTCGCCTCGGCCCTAATCTTCAGTCTTCTTTTGACGCCACAACGCAAGCTCCTGTTCACACCGTGGATTCTCGCCGGAGGCGCGATTGCCTTTCTGATATTCCTGCCAAACCTGATCTGGAACATCCAACATGACTGGCCGTTCCTCGAGTTGATGCGGAACATTCGCCAAACGGGAAAAGACGTGGTCCTGCCGCCACACAAGTATATGCTGCAACAGATTCTGATGATGAACCCGGCGAGCTTTCCGTTATGGCTGGCCGGCCTGTTGTTCTTTTTCGTCGCTCGCGACGGCAGGATTTATCGCGCACTTGGCTGGGCGTTTGTGATCACGATCGCCTTCTTCCTGATCACGCACGGCAAGGACTACTACTCGGCGGCGACGTACGTGCTCGTGCTTGCGGCAGGCGCCGTAGCGGCTGAGCGATTGTCGAGACCATTGAGGATGGTGTGTTTCGTGTGGTTGGCGCTCGGAGTGTTGCCGCTGCTGCCGCTCGTGTTGCCGGTGCTACCGATCGACACGTTTCTCCGTTACCAATCGCATCTTCCCTTCGACGTCCCCAAAACAGAGAGAAGCTTTGTTGGTGAAACATTGCCGCAGTACTACGCCGACGAGTTTCCCTGGCCGGGACTCGTCGCCGAAGTAGCGCGCGTCTACCACTCACTCACGCCCGACGAACAAAAACGCACTGCGATTTACGGCTCCAACTACGGCCAGGCCGCGGCAGTCGACTTCTTTGGACCACAATACGGCTTGCCGAAAGCCATCAGCGGACATCAGAACTATTTTCTATGGGGACCGCGGGACTACACGGGCGAGATCATGATCCTGATGGGCGAGCCTGAGGAAGACGCGCGCGACGACTTTGAATCGGTAACAGTCGCCGCGACGCTCAACAACCCGTACGCCTACCGTTACGAAAATCGTCCAATACTGCTGTGTAGAGGTCTAAAGTGGGATTTACAAAAAGGATGGCCCAGGGTCAAAAACTGGCGCTGAGCCATCCTGCCAACAAAACTGTTAGAAACTCAGAAACTAAACCGCAGCGACGCGTCGATGCGGCGATTGTATGCTCCGCCGGCGCCGCCAAAGCCGCCGAATCCACCGCCCGTCGACGTCGATTGTCCGAACAAGCTCGATCCGATGTTGCCGACCGGATTGCCGAAGTTAACGTGGTTCAGCAGGTTGTTGAAGTTGACTGAGAACGTCAGACTGTAACGGCCACCGGCGTTGCCGCCACCGAAACCGCCGCCACCGAAACCTCCACCACCAAACCCACCACGGCCACCGCCTCCGCCACCCGGACCACCGCCGCCCGGTCCACCCGGTCCACCGGCGCCACGCATTCCACCGCCGCCGCCCATGATCGCGCGTTGGCCACCCTCGGTCCCGCGTTGGCCTTCATTGCCCCGCTGACCCTGACCCTGCTGACCCTGACCCTGACCTTGCTGACCTTGACGGTTCTGGCCCGCATTCGCGCCGCCGCCTTCAGATCCAAAAGACCACGTCTTGCTGACACGCAGGTTCACCGTTGTCGATCCCGGACCATGTCCGAAGTTCCGCGGAATCATGACGTCGCCGGGCGCAAACGTCAGTTTGAAGTTGCCAAACGGCGTGCATTTGAAATTCGCGCGGTCACCGCAATCGATACCCTCGGGCGCGAACGCCGGACGTTCGGTATTGAACGTGTCGCCGTTGATGTCGCGTCCGAGCGTGATATTGAACGGCCGTCCTGACTGCACGATCACGAAAGGATTTAGACTGATACCCCACGGAGCGCGAATGTTTCCCGTCATCACAAAGCGATGGCGAATGTCGCCGGACGCGCGTCCATACTCGGTGCTGAAATCGTAAGGATTAGCCGGCAGGGTGTTCACGCCGTCAGCGTCGCTGTTGCCTTTCGCAAGCACGTAGTAGGCAGTCATCGAAATGTCGCGCGTGAACCGGCTGGTGAAGTTCAGGATGAACTGGTTCTGGTTGTAACGACCGCTCGACTCGTACTCGAAGATATTGCAACGCGTCGCCGGGTTGATGTCCGGCGGAATGAAATCGGCGCAGTTCAACGGACGCACACCACTCTCAGGAACACCCGGAATGAACGTGCCCGGCAGCGGCGCATTGAGCGGCCGCGTGCGCAACACGTGCAGTGTGCGAATGTTGATGTAGCTGGCGGCGAGCGTGATGTTGCGCGGCAACTGGCGCTCGACGCTGAAGACTCCCTGCAACGTATACGGCGCCTGAAGATTATCTGCCAGACGATATACCGTACCCGGAACAGCAAAAGCGAGAAGCTGCTCGGGTGTCGGAATCAGCGGAAAGAACTCGGGATTCTGAACCGTAAACTGCTGCTGATTGATGCCGTTCAACCGCGTCGCGTTCATCGTCAAGCTCTCGCTGACGCGCTCATAAAAGACTCCATACCCGCCGCGAATGACTGTCTTCGGCTGCTGACCGCCAAGCGACCACGCAAATCCAAGCCGCGGGCCGAAGTTGAAGTTGCTGTCGATGTTCTTCTGGTTCTCGTAACGCAAACCGAGGCTCAACGTGAAGTTTGGCCGCAGCTTCCAGTCGTCCTGGACATAACCGCCGAAGTCCCACTGCGTGACTTCTGTTTCGGGATTGCCGTCAGAGAGTCGAAACTGGGTCGCGCCGCCGCCGAGCAGTCTGATTTGCTCCGGAGTGCGTCCGTGTTCCAGAAGGACAAGTGTGCGCCTGTACCGTTCAATACTGGAGATGACGTCCAGACCGCCGATCGCGTCGCCATTCGCATTCAGGATGGGACCGAAGCTGCCGCCGAAGAACGTGTAAGTGCCGCCGAAGTTCGCCGGCGAGAACTGGTTGATGTCGACCGAACGAAACCGTGCGCCAAACTTGAACGAGTGCGGGCCTTTCACGAACGTCGTGTTGTTCGTCAATTCCCAATCGTTCGTACTGTTGTGCGACTGGCCCACCTGTGCTCCGCCTCCGGTGAATGCTTCCTGCACTTCGAGGGTCGGAATGGAGTTGTCGGCATTCTGGCCGTTGGTGTTGTGCTCAAACTCGAACCGCGTTTCGTTGATGATGGTCTTATTGATGATGGCGGTTTCGGTTAACTGAATGCTCTGCTCGGTATTCGCTGAATCGTAGGCGCGTGAAGGCAGTTGGAAGCCGCCGACGCCCTGGATGCGAGTGTTCTTCGTGTAGTTGTAACGCGCGATCAACGTGTGGTTCTGGTTGATTTGGAAATCAACTCTGGGACTGAATGACGTACGGCGGCTTGGTACGGCGAACGTATCTATGAAATCGACGATGTTGTTGTTCGCGTCGAGCACTTTGGCGACGATGATTGTTTCGTCGTCAATATCGCGCTTGTCGAAGTCGACGAAGAACGACGCTTTGCGTTTGACGATTGGACCTCCGAAGTTACCGCCATATCCCCGCGTCTGAATCGGAGGCCGCGTGGCGGCGAACGGATTGCGCGCGTTCAAGGCATCGTCGTTGAAGTTGAATGAAACCTGGCCGCGATAGCGATCCGTGCCTGGGCGGGTCAGGATCTCGATACGGCCAAAGCCCAGCCGATCATACTCGGCTGAAAACGGATTCGAGTTGATGCGGACTTCGCGAATCGACGCGCGAGGCGGCAGACGGCCACCGGTGAAACCGTCGACGAAGATCTGTCCGCCGTTTGGACCGGCGGATGGACCAGCCAACGCCTGGAGCGCGGCTGCGAGATCGTCTGGATCGTCCGGAAGCGCGTCGATGTCTTCGCCTTTCAACACCACCGCACCGGCGTTGTTCTCAGGCTCAACGCTTAATTCGCGGCTATCGGCTGCGATAGTGACTTTCTGTTCCTCGATGGCCACTTTCAGAGTGACGTCGAGCTGCTGCGCTTTGCCGGCGACGATTTCGACTTCCGCGTTTTCATACATTGCGAAGCCGGCATTGATGGCGCGAAGAGTGCACTTGCCGGGTGCGAGGCCGTTGATCGTGTAATTGCCGCCGTCGTTGGTGACCGTGCTCTTTTCCACGCCGCGGGAATCGATGGCCGTCACGGTTGCGCCCACGATGGCGCCGCCCAACTCGTCCAGCACCTGGCCTTTCACCGAGCCAGGGCGCTGCTGCGCGCCTGCCAGACCCGTAAGCCCAAATGCGCAGAGGGCGATAGCCAACAATATTCTCTTCATCCCGAAGCTCCTTCGAACGGCTTTTCCTAATGGCGCGGAGATAGAGCGTTTCGCCCCAACTTGAGGCCGGATTGTACTCAAAACGGGCGTAAAGAGTCTGTCAACGGATTGTAAAGTTTTGTCAGTTATCTGGAGTCTGCGATTGACACTTCTTTACGCACGAAAACGGGGGCTTTGTTGTAGGATTCGGAGCGACTTGCCAGGGGTAGTTCATATGTCTTGTAATCTCGCAGAGCAACCAATGGAACGTGTTCTTGTAATTGACGATGACGTCGGTCTTTGCGAGCTGGTCGGAGAGTATCTGGAGCCCGAGGGTTACACGGTCGAGGCCATTCACAACGGCGAGCGAGGCGTGGATCGCGCTCTGTCGGAAGAGCACGATCTCGTCGTGCTCGACGTGATGCTTCCGGGAACCAACGGCTTCGACGTGCTGCGTCGCATTCGCGCTCGTTCACGTATTCCCGTGTTGATGCTGACTGCGCGCGGCGACGACGTCGATCGCATCGTCGGACTCGAAATCGGCGCCGACGATTACCTGCCGAAACCGTTCAACCCGCGCGAGCTCGTCGCTCGAATCCGCGCGGTGCTGAGACGCGCCCAACCGGTAGAAGCAACGACTACATCGCGCGAGACAATCAAGATCGGCGACGTCGAAATGGACAGCAACACGCGTAACGTTCGCCGCGCCGGAGAGGTGATTGAGCTCACGGGCGTTGAATACGATTTGCTCGAGATACTGCTGCGCAACGCCGGGCAAATAGTGAAAAGAGAAGATCTGGTGAAGGAAGTTTTGGGGCGCGAGTTGTCGCCCTTCGATCGCAGCATCGACATGCACGTCAGTAACCTGCGCAAGAAGTTGGGCCACCAGTTGAACGGCCTCGAACGAATCAAGACGATTCGCGGCGTAGGTTATATTTACGGCGTCCCCACAGAAAGACCTGAATGAAGATCCCCTTTCGCAGCCTGTACCTGAAGATTTTTATCTGGTTCTGGCTCGCCATGATCGTTATCAACGTCGCGTTCTTTGCGGCCGTGGCGCTGACGCGTCCGACACCGACTCGACGATCGTGGCGCGACCTGGCCCAGACTGGCCCAAACGCCCAAAAGGCTGCCGAGGTTTTTGAACAGTCCGGCTCGCCCGCGCTGGGTACGGCGCTACAAGCTACAGAGAAAAACTCGGGTGTTAGTGCCGCGTTGTTTGACGAGAGCGGGCGCGAGCTGTCGGGGCGTGCCGCTCCCGCTGGCGCGGAAGAGTTGGTTGCGCGAACGGTCGAGAGCCGTGATCTGGAATTCAACTTCGCCGGACCGGGCACGCTGGTCGCACGTCCTGTTACCAGTGTAAAAGGCCAACGATATATCTACGTCGCGCACATTCCGCGTCCTCCGTTTCAAAGTCTCTGGCAGACCCAGGCGATCCGCTTGCTCATCATCCTGGTTATCGGCGGGATTTTTTGTTACTGGCTCGCTCGTTACCTGACTGGTCCCTTTTTCAAGCTTCGCACTACGACCAATCAACTCGCCGAAGGTGATCTCAGCGCGCGCGTCACTTCCGATCTCGCGAAGCGCCGCGACGAAGTGGGCCAACTCGGACGCGATTTCAACCTGATGGCTGAACGGCTCGAGTCGATGGTCAAAGCACAACAACGACTGCTGGGCGATATTTCACACGAGCTCCGTTCTCCGTTGGCTCGTCTGGGCGTCGCCCTTGGCCTGGCCCGGCAGCGTTCCGGACCGGAAGCGAACGGCGCACTCGATCGCATCGAACGCGAATCGGAAAATCTCAACGAGATGATCAGCCAGTTGCTCACCTTGACGCGACTCGAAAGCGGAACCGACGGCCGCAGGCGCAGCGACGTCGATCTGGCGGCGCTCGTGCGTGAGGTTTCAGACGATGCAGACTTCGAAGCCCGCAGTCTCAATCGGTCCGTTCAGGTAGTGGCGACTGACAAGTGTTCGATCAACGGCGTCGAGGATCTGCTTCGCAGCGCGGTGGAGAACGTCGTGCGCAATGCAGTGAGATTCACGCCGGAAGGGACGGCGGTGGAAGTGGCCCTGCGCAAACAGAACGGCGCCGGCGACCATTTCGCCGTCATCAGCGTGAGAGACCGCGGTCACGGCGTGCCCGCTGAATCACTCGACAAGATCTTTCGTCCATTCTATCGAACAGAAGACGCGCGCGATCGCCAGAGTGGCGGCGGCACCGGTCTCGGTCTGGCTATCACTGAACGCGCGGTGCGAATGCACGGGGGATCGATCCACGCGGCGAATGCGCCCGAAGGTGGACTATCGGTCGAGATGCGTTTCCATCTTCCGTCACAATGATTCTTCGCGGCGCTTCCGCCGGCGCCGCAACTGCATCTCCACAAATCTCACCACGAGTATCCAGATCAACGCGGCGGCGAATCCGGCGATCACGTCGGTGGTGTAATGCACGCCGAGATAGATCCGCGAGAAGCCGATCACCAGGAACATCGTCGTCGCCAGGATCCAAACGATAAGCCTGACTCGTCTGCTCTTGATACGCGCGGTCAGAATCGCCGCGAACGCGCCATAGAAACAGCAGCTTGTGAGTGCGTGTCCGCTCGGAAAGCTGTACGACTCAGGCGGGAACAGATCGAAAAATGGAATCGGCCGCGATCGCTTGAATGCGAGTTTCAAACTGACGTTCAGCGCCGATGCGCCCGCCATCGTGATGGCGAAAAGTTTTGCTTCGCGTCCCCACTCTCGTACGGCAAACCAGATGATGACTGCGACTGTCGCGATAGTGAGAAACAACATCGAGCCGAGAAACGAGATGCCACGCATCGCGGTCGTCATCGCGGGCGAGGCGAGTTGATGGACCGCTTCGCGCGTGACCTCGTCGAAGTGACGCGTCTCGCCGTCGAGGACTTCGCTGGAGAGCCAGCCGAAAAATATGACCGTCCCAACGGCCGCAGCGAGACCAAGCAGAAGCGAGAGACTGACGAACTCTAACAGACGCTTTTTGCTCGGGATCATCTAACCAAGACTTAACCACAAAAGGCACAAAAGTCACAAAAGGCACATAGAGTTTTCTTTCAAGGCAGCGACAGTAATGTCTGTCTTTCCCTGACTTCCTTCTTGTGCCTTTTGTGACTTTTGTGCCTTTTGTGGCTATTGGGTAGCGAGAAACGGCCGCATGACGCCGTACGCGCGATCGGCGGCGCCGGCCACTATATTGATCGTGTTCTTAAACTCCGCCGCGCTCAGCCACTGGTCCTTCAGTTGCGCCATGACGAGCAGGTCGTCGTCGTCGTCGATGCACACGCGCACGTAATTCAGATCGTAAGAGAGCTTCATCAGCTTTTGCATCGAGTCGGCCGTAATGCTCAGGTTGCGCTTCGGAACGACGACAGCGCCCATCGCGATCGAGCTTGGGCCGGCGCCGAGGATGATTCGGATCTGGCTCATTTCCTTGCCGGGAACGAGCAGGTACCACGAGTTGGTCTTCACCTTGTGAAACTCGTAACCCGACTGTTGCAGATAGCTTTCTACTTTCGCTTCGAAGGTTCCCGGCTGTGCCGGAGCCGGCTGCGGACGCTGCGCCGGCGTAGTGGTATGGGCCAACAACAGAATAACAGCGGCGATCGCCGCGAGAAGGGCGGGTGCGGTTTTCAAAACGTGCTAAGCCTCCTGGGGGTATTTGATACGAGACAGGCGTAAAGCCAATTCATGGTATCAAAGCCGCCACCCACGCAGGAATGTTTATTCTGTCCTTAAGGCAACAATCGGATCGACACGCGTTGCGCGGCGTGCGGGTATGAAGCACGCGAGCAACGCCACCGCCAGGAGCACGATCGACACGCCCGTGAACGTGAGTGGATCAGTCGGCGATACTCCGTGAAGCAACCCGATCATGACGCGCGAGAGTGAAAAAGCGCCTGCCAGTCCGAGCACGACGCCGATCAACGTCATCGTCATTCCCTGACGCACGACCAGCCGCAGAACGTCGGCGCGGTTGGCGCCCAGCGCCATACGAATGCCGATCTCTTGCGTTCGACGGCTAACCGAGTAACTCATCACGCCGTACAGTCCGACCGCGGCGAGCACGAGCGCGACTGACGCGAAGATTCCCAGCAACACCATGTTGAAACGACGCGAAGCGACCGACGCGCCGAATAGTTCCTGCAGCGTTTGTGCGCGCCAGATTACCTGGTCCGGATCGAAAGCTTTCACTTCCGCACGTGCCGGCGGCGTGAATTGCGACACGTCTTCGGCATCGGTTCGTATGACGAGGTTCATTCGCCGCTCAGGCTTTTGGACGTGTGGAACGTACATTTCCGGCTGAACGTCGACGTCGAGACCGTTTCGTCGAACGTCCCCGACGACGCCCACGATCTCACGCGGGACTTTGGTTGGACCGTCGAAGATGATTCGTTTGCCAATTGGGTCTTCGTTAGCAAAGTAGCGTTTGACGAGTGCGTCGCTGACGACGATGACGGGAAGCGAGGTTGCCGTGTCCTGCGTTGTAAAGACCCGGCCGCGCCGCAGGTTGATATTCATCGTGCGGAAGTAGTCATTGCCGACGACCGTGTAATCGGCGCCGGCCTCTTCGCCAGGCTTGTACGGCTCGCGGCCTTCGATCTGGAAAGTCAATTCGACGTCGAAGTCGGTCAGCGGAACGTTGCTGACCACCGAAGCGTCGCGCACGCCGGGAATGGTTTTCATGCGCGCGATGAGTTGTTCGAACGCTGCGGAACGCTGCTCGGGCGTTGTGTACTTCGTTCTGCTCAATGGAATGTCGAGTGCGAGTACGCCTTTGCCGTCAAACCCCGCATCCGTTTGCAGCAAACGCCAGAAGCTATTGATCAGGAGTCCCGCGCCGACGAGCAACATTAACGACAGTGCAACCTCCGACACGATCAGCGCGCTGCGTGTCCAGTTGCGGCCACCTTGCGACAAACCGCGGCCGGCGTCTTTCAGCATGTTGCCCGGATCCGGCCTCGACGCATGCAGCGCCGGAGCAAGACCAAACACGATGCCGGTCAACGTCGAAACAGCGAACGTGAAGAAGAGCACATAGCGATCGAGACCGACGTCGCGCAATCGCGGCACGTTTGCTGGTCCATACGCGACGAGCAGGTCAGTGCCCCAACTGGCAAGCAACAAGCCGAATGCTCCGCCCGCTAGCGATAACAGCAGACTCTCAGTTAACAGTTGCGCGGCAATGCTGCGGCGACTCGCGCCGAGCGCCATTCGAATCGCGATCTCTTTCTGTCGCGCGTTAGCGCGGGCGAGCAGAAGGTTCGCAACATTCGCGCACGCAATCAAAAGCACCAAACCGACTGCGCCGAGCATGATCAGTAACGCCGGGCGATACTCGCGCGTGAGGTCTTCGTGCAATGAGACGGCGTTGAAGATCACGTTTGTGTTTGATTCCGGCGATTGCTGTTCGAGGTGTCGCGAGAGGAGATCGAGATCCGCTTTGGCTTGCTGAACTGTCGTGCCGGGTTTGAGCCGTCCGATCACGCTTAGAAAGCGGTTTGCTCGTTCGTATCGGTCCTTCGTCATGAAATCGGCGGAGTAGATCGGTTCCCAAAAATCCTGTGTCTGATCGCTGATGGGAAACTGGAACCCTGCCGGAAGAACGCCGACGACAGTTGTCTTCCCGCCGAGATTGACCTCGCGGCCGACGATTCCGGGGTCGCCGCCGAAACGGCGCTGCCACAGTCCGTAGCTCATTACGATGACGGACGGCGCGCCGGGCTTGTCTTCGTCGCGCGTGAAAACGCGTCCGAGCACGGGCTTCACGCGAAGCAGCGGAAAGTAGTCCGCGCTGACCGCCGCGCCTAACACTCGTTCGGGATCGCCTCCTTCGGTGACAATCGTGCCGGCGCCCTGATACACGGCGACGTGCTCCAGCGTCGTCGACAACCGTTGCACGTCGAGGACGTCAGGTATCGAGAAAGTGCCGCGGCCGTCGAGCGCCTGATTGCGCTGCTCGGACGAGAGCGTCACGAGTTGTTCCGGATGTTCGTACGGAAGCGGCTGCAAAAGGACGGTGTTGACGACGGAGAAGATCGCGGTGTTGGCGCCGATGCCCAATCCGATCGCCAGGATCGCGACCGCCGTCAGGCTCGGTCGCTTCACCAGCACGCGAAAGGAGTAAACGAGGTTCTTCCAAAAGGTGTCCATCGGAGTTGTTCCCTGTGCTTACCCAAGCGCAACAACCATCAACGCTGCGTCGTCGCAAAACGTGTTGCCGCAAAACTCGCCGGCGGCGTTGAAGATTGTCTGTTTCAGTTCCGCCGGGCTTTGTCGTCGATGCTCGTGCAGTAACTGAATCAATCGTTGTTCGCCAAACTGTTCGCCGTTTGCATCGACCGCTTCTGTCAGACCATCGGTGAAGAGCAGCAATCGATCGCCGTGGCGCAGTTCTATTTGTCCCTGCGTGTAAGCTCCGTCTGGAAAAGCGCCGAGGATGCCGCCGCCTGCTTCAAGTGAAACGCACTCGCCGTCGCTTTTGATTAGCAGCGGCGGGTTGTGGCCTGCGTTTGTAAACATCAGCGTGCGGGTGCGCGTGTTTACGACGCCATAGAACGCGGTGACGAACTTGTTCAGCGGAATGTTCGCGAAGAGCACGTTGTTGAGGCGCTCACACACGATCGCGGGTGAAACATGCTGGGCGGCCAGCGATTTCAACGCCGCCTGAAAGTTTGACATCAGCAGCGCCGCCGGTAGTCCCTTGCCAACGACGTCAGCCACGCACAACGCGGCGTGTTCGTGGTCGATGTTGAAAGCGGCCACGTAGTCGCCGCCGACTGTTGTCGCCGGTTCCCACGTGACCGCGACTTGAAGGCCGGGCAGCGTGGTTTCAGAGTTTGCCAGTAAGTTCTCTTGAAGTTCGCGGGCTTCGATCAACTCGCGCTTGAGTCGCGCCTCTGTTTGACGGCTGAACGCGAGGCGGTGCTGAACGTTTCTCCGCGCGCGTGCGTGCTTCACCTGTTTGCGCAGCGTTTCGAGTAGCCGAAAGTTTTCCCAAGGCTTTTGCACGAAGTCCTGAACGCCATGGCGCATTGCTTCAACCGCGAGATCGACTGTCGCCCAGGCGGTCATCACGACGATGGGCAGCAATGGATCGATGGCGTGGATTCGCGAAATGAGGTCGATTCCTTCGCGCCCGCTGGTAGTGTCGCGCGCGTAGTTGAGATCGATCAGGGCCACGTCAAACTGCGCCCGCTTGATTGCCTCGAGCACGGCCGCGGGTGACGACACCGTCTCCGGCTCATAGCCGTCGCTCTTCAGCAACAGGCGGAGCGCCGTCAGGATGTCGGGCTCGTCGTCCGCGATCAGCGTGCGCGGGTGCGGCGGGACGGATATGGATGTCGGATATAGGGGAATCACGGATTTTTCAAATGCTGCTTACGATTTTCCGTGATGTAGTAAAACAAAGGCTGTGCCAACGTGATTCCCGTGATTCACGCGACGTTCTGAACACTTTTCGACTTGAGGGATTTCACAAATGAGACGGGGGCAGTCCCATTTTCGATAAAAAGAGGTGTGTTTGAGGGTGCGGCGACTGAGCGCGTTGCTCGAGTCGCCGCCCTCGTGAGCATGGTGGGCTATTGGGCTGTCAAGAACACGTCCCACGCCCACCGGCCGCCGTGCACGCCTTGCGCGTCATACACTTTGGCTCGATACCTGAACACGTTGCCCCATTCATCCGTTCGTTTTGATTCCTTGTAATTGAGATCGATTGCGCGAATCACTCCGGCGAGAGATCGCAATTCGCTCGGCTCCGATTGTCCGTTGTGGTTCGAATCACGCCACAACCTCAACGACGAAAAAATCGCATCGCGTTGATCGATCCTTCCATCGCCGTTGCCGCCGTTGGCTGATCTGTCATATTCGGCCAGCGCGACAAATCCGTTAGGAGAAGCTGATGCTGGTTGCGGAGTGAGATTTCCGAATAGCTCATGTCCGTTATCGATCGTGCCGTTTCCGTTTCGATCGAGAGTCAGGAAAGAGTTAGTTGAAGCGGCGGCTGTCCACGCCAGGGGTAGCTGAACACTGTCGGCAAGGACGTCAAAACTCACGCCATCCCAAGAAGGGGTAAGCGAGAATCCTGAGCCATCGATATCAATCACGATTGGCGAGGTGTCGATACCGTCGGGACAAGTGCAGGTCTCGGGATCGTAACCGCCGCCGGCGCATCGACTTTGAAATTGCAGACTTCGCGTACAAACACCATTGATAACGGTCAATCCTGTGACACACCCGCTCGTCGGATAGGTGGTGTAGTCAGGCGGAGCGCCGCATGTTCCGGCTTTCTTTTGGCCGCACGGCCAGGCATCGAAGTTACTGATCAGAGTGGTGGTGCAAAAAGTACTGTCCGGTTTGTAGCAGCGCGTGGTGCCGAGTATCTTTTTCGCGTTTCGCAATCCAAACACGTCAATGCTGTCGTTAAAGAGGTTTGTTGTCAGGGTGCAACCGCTGCCGGTGGGTCCGCAGCTGGTCGTATTCGTACCAGTGAAGAGTGAGTTGCAGGTATCCGTTGCGCTCTGAAAAGCCAACGACGGTGCGTGTGAGAATAGAGCACGCAAGGCGTTGGGCCACGCATTCTGAAGATAAAGCTGCCTGGCTCGCTCAAGTGTTGGGCCATCTTTGAATCGCGGGTTGACCTTCTGTTTTGGATCGGCACTACGGCGCGCCCGACATCGCCGCGCGAGCGTCGGCCGCGTGGGAAGCCGCCGTCTGTTGGGACGACGAGCACGCAGTCAAGCGGCTCGCCGAAGTTCGAGCGATTAAGAGTGCTTCGCGATGACTGGTTCACGCTTGTTTCTTTCAGCGGCCCGAACATACCATTGAGTCGTTCGAACATTCCGTGCCCCATCACTGAACAGAACTCTCTAACATGCGCAAACAACTCTTACTCTGTATCGTGGTTGCTCTCGTCACCCTGCCAAGCGTCACAGGCAAAACGCTTCAATCGTTCAAGAACACCACTGCGTTGTTCGATGACGACTGGCGGTTTCATCGAGGTGGCGCGCAGGGAGCAGAGCAACCTGACTTCGACGACTCTAAATGGCGCAAGCTAGACCTTCCACACGACTGGAGTATTGAAGATCTTCCGAATACCAATTCACCCTTCAACCGTGATGCACTTAGCCAGGTGAATGGCGGCTTCACAACAGGAGGCACTGGCTGGTATCGCAAGAGTTTCTCAGTGCCGACTGGACAGCAAGCCAAAAGAGTTCTCATTCAGTTTGACGGCGTCTATATGAACGCGGAAGTTTGGTTGAACGGCCAGCTGATTGGAACTCATCCTTATGGGTACACAAGTTTCTGGTTCGACCTCACTGACAAACTAAAATTTGGCGCACGCAACGTGTTGGCGGTCAAGGTAAAGAACGAAGGCGAGAACAGTCGCTGGTATTCGGGCTCCGGAATCTATCGGCACGTGTGGCTGAGAACATTGGATCCCACGCACGTCGCACAGTGGGGTACATACATCACTACGCCAGTCGTTAGCCCTACGTCTGCGCAGGTCAATGTAAGAACTAATGTTGACAATGAAAGCCAGCAATCCGCACAAGTTAGATTGGTAACTCGCATACACGATCTGCAGCAGCGAGAAGTTGCGAAACTCGAATCCGTAGAGATTATTGAGGCAAAGGCAAGTCGAGAGTTTGCACAGAAGGCCAACGTAGAATCGCCCACATTGTGGTCGCCCGATACGCCGGCGCTTTATACAGCAGTCTCTGAGGTGTACCGGCTGGGCCAGCTTGTAGATCGCGTGGAGACGAAGTTTGGCATTCGTTCGCTATCGTTCGACGTGATTAACGGATTTCAGTTGAATGGGAAGACTTTAAAACTCAAGGGGGGCTGTCTTCATCATGACAACGGGCCACTCGGTGCGCGTGCATTCGATCGGGCAGAGGAGCGTCGCGTCGAGTTATTAAAGGCAAGCGGCTTTAACGCTCTCAGAATGGCTCATAATCCTCCGTCGCCCGCGTTTCTGGAAGCGTGTGACCGGCTCGGAATGATGGTGATTGATGAAGCCTTCGACATGTGGCGTGAAGCAAAGAATCCGCACGATTACCATTTATATTTCGATGACTGGTGGCAGAAGGATATTGAGAGCATGGTCAAGCGCGATCGTAATCACGCGTCCATCATTATGTGGAGTATCGGCAATGAAATACCCAATCGACACCGGCCCGAGGTTGCGAAACTGGCGAAAGATATTGGCGACTACGTACGCGGCCTGGAGCCCACTCGGCCCGTAACTTCGGCGGTTAATGATCTACGAGAAGATAAGGACCCTTACTTCGCCACGCTTGACGTTGCCGGTTACAACTACGCTGCCGGTGGAGATCACCTCAAGAAGAGTCTTTATGAGTTTGACCACGTTCGTGTGCCTAAGCGGATCATGTACGGTGCGGAATCCTACCCGCTGGTAGCGTTCGACAGTTGGATGAACGTCATCGATCACGATTATGTCATTGGCGACTTTGTGTGGACAGCCTTTGATTATTTAGGTGAGGCGAGTATCGGTTGGCGGGGCTACTGGCAAGAGCAGAGTTTCTATCCGTGGACGCTGGCCTATTGCGGCGATATTGATATCTGTGGCTGGAAGCGACCCCAGTCGTATTATCGCGATGCGCTTTGGAAAGCGAACCAAGTCTCTGTTTTCGTGAAGCCGCCACGACCTTCTTTTGATCTGAACGCGAAACGACAATCATGGTCCAAGTGGCACTGGAACGATGTCGTGGCCAGCTGGAATTGGCAAGGACATGAAAATGAACCACTCGAAGTAACGGTGTACTCCTCGTGCGAGGAAGTTGAATTATTTCTTAACAACAAGCCCCTGGGAAAGAAACCGACGAATCGTTCGACAGCTTACTTGGCTACATGGCAAGTGCCTTATCATTCCGGAGTTCTCAAAGCGGTTGGATACAATCTTGGAAAGGTAGTGAACTCATCGGAGCTGAAGTCGGCGAGTCGTCCGACCCAAATCAAGTTAACGCCTGATCGCAAGTTGATTGCAGCAGATGGGCGGGACTTGAGTTATATCACGGTGGAGTTAGTTGATGAGCGAGGAGTCAGAAATCCACTGAGCGAGGACCTGGTCAAGTTTTCAATCGCCGGACCCGGATCGATTGTTGGGGTAGGGAACGCTAATCCCATCAGCACGGAAAGCTTTCAGCAGCCGCAACGCAAAGCGTGGCAGGGCAGGTGTCTGTTGATAATAAAGTCGAGCAAACAAGCTGGCGCGATTACAATCACCGCATCATCCCGCGGCCTAACTCCAACGAAACTTGTTTTGAATACGGCGGGAGATGCTTCCGCCGCCGTCACATACAACTGAAGAACAATGATAAAAGTCTTCTCGTTTTTTGGACTCCTCCTCTTAGGGGCTCTTGGTGTTGTGCTCCTCTCTCCAACTACTGGTGCACAGAAAACAGCTATTGGAGTTTTCGACGATCATTCTGACGTCGGTCCTGTGAAAACCAGGGGTGAAGTCGTCTTTGACCCGAGAAGCCAACAGTACACGATTACTGGGTCGGGGACGAACATGTGGTTGGGAAGCGACGAGTTTCATGTCGTTTGGAAACAGATGAAAGGAAACTTCCTACTGACAACTCGCGCACAGTTTATCGGGAAAGGGGTTGATCCTCATCGAAAGATTGGCTGGATAGTAAGGAAGAGTCTTGAACAAAACTCGTCACATGCCGTGGCGGTAATTCATGGCGATGGCAGAACGTCGCTTCAGTTTAGGAGAACTGATGGTGCGATAACCGAAGAGAAGATCTTTTCGATCAAAGACGCCGACGTTCTACAGCTTGAACGAAAGGGAAACACTTTTACCGCTTCGATGGCGCGCTTTGGTGATCCCTTCACCAGCGAAGAGATCGACGGATTAGAACTCGGTGACGATGTTTACGTGGGCTTATTCGTTTGTTCACACAACAAAGACGTCGTCGAGAAAGCGATCTTCAGCAACGTCCGGATCACTGTTCCCGCAAGAGATAACTTTGTTCCGTATCGTGAATACATCGGAAGTGATTTAGAGATTCTTGATGTAGCGACTGGACTGCGCCGAACCATCTACCACGTCGACGATTCACTACAAGCACCAAACTGGACGCGCGATGGAAAAGCGCTCATCTACAACCGCAATGGACGTCTTTATCGCTTCGATCTAAAGAGTGGCAAACCGGCAGAGATCAATACCGACTTCGCAATTCGAAACAACAATGATCACGTTCTTTCGTTTGATGGGAAGATGCTGGCGATCAGTCACCACGTGAGTGAAGAGCAAAACCAGTCAAACGTTTTCACGATGCCGGTAAATGGTGGTACGCCAAAACGAGTAACCGAGGCTGGTCCATCTTATTTGCACAGTTGGTCACCCGATGCGAAGTGGTTGATCTTTACTGGCGGACGAAACAATGAGTTTGACATCTATCGTGTACCTGCAGCCGGTGGTGAAGAGACGAACTTAACCAAGTCGCCCGGACTTGATGACGGACCCGAATATACGCCGGACGGCAAGTACATCTACTTCAATTCGACACGCAGTGGATTGATGCAGTTGTGGCGAATGAAGCCGGATGGTAGTGAGCAGGAACAAGTCACGAATGATGAATTCAATAACTGGTTTCCGCACATTTCACCGGATGGAAAATGGATCATCTTCCTTTCGTTCCTTCAGGATGTTCGGCCTGAGGATCATCCATTCTACAAACATGTCTACATTCGACTAATGCCAATCACTGGTGGGTCAGCTAAAATTGTGGCGTATCTCTATGGCGGACAGGGGACTATCAACGTTCCTTCGTGGTCGCCCGATGGAAAGAGAGTTGCGTTCGTTAGTAACAGTGATGTCGTGAAGTGATTTCACTGTGACCGCGGGCTTCGTCGCTCAGTGCAACTCAAACTAACTTGATAGTGCTCAAGGTGTCAGTAAGAGCAGCACGTGTTGGCCTACTTAACATAAGTGCCGCACGAAACTCTAATGCAATATTGGTGGAGCCGAGGGGGATCGAACCCCTGACCTCATGACTGCCAGTCATGCGCTCTCCCAGCTGAGCTACGGCCCCATTTGCGGAGACTGAGTGGTCGTAAATCGTTGACACAGAATAGCCAGCGCCCATAACCGAGTCAAGTTAGCTGATCTATCGCACACGCCCTATTTGCCGTTTTGTGTGCCAAGAGTGTGCCAACCGTAGAAATCGGCGGAGTTTTAGCCGTAAAGAAGTCGCTCCAACTTCTCGGATGCGCCCTTCTGCATAGTAGGCAGAACGTGAGAGTACGTGTCGAGCGTAAGCGTGATGCTTGCGTGGCCCAAGCGTTCACTGACGATCTTCGGGTGCTCATTCGCCCCAAGTAGTAATGAGGCGCAAGTATGACGCAGATCGTAAAGGCGGAAAGTCTCGGAAAGTCCGGCGCGTTTGAGTGTGGGTCTGAAATGGCGGAGCGTTAGATTTCTGAGGTTTAAAGGCTTCCCTTCACGCGTTGCAAACATCAGGTTGTGACTGGCATAGTCCGCTCCTGCTTTAAGTTTTATTTCCGATTGCTTTGCTCGATGCGTCTTTAGTGCCCTGCTTATGGATTCAGGAAGCGGCACCGTTCGGCGGCTGCGCGTCGTCTTGGGTTCGCCAAAGTACCATCCACCGCCCTTGCGCCAAACAATAGTCCGCGTGACAGTGGCAGTTCTCGCGTCGAGATTAACGTCGGACCACTTGAGTGCCAAATACTCTTCGGGACGCATACCCGTCGCAATTGCAAATGCAAATAGGGTTCCGTATTCATCATCCTGTGCGGCACTAAGAAACTTTGTGACTTCATTTGGAGATAGTGCCTGCATTTCTTTACGTTCCATTCTCGGAAGCTCGACGGCATCGCAGGGATTTCGTGGCAGCATATTCCAGAGTACCGCTTGCTTGAGCGCAGAGCTGAGGATGGCGTGGGTATAGCGTATCGTTCTCGGAGACAGGTCACGTCCGACCATCTCCGAGTATAAAGCTTGTACGTCAAGAGGTCGCAAATCCGAGAGCCTTTGAGCGCCTATCCGAGGGCGCACGTAACTCTCCAACTTTGCTGAATAGTCATCGAACGTCCGCTCTCGCAGGCGGGGCTTGGCTGCTGTTGTAAGCCATTTGTCCAAATATTCACCGACAGTCAGCTTGATAGGTTCTACAAAAGTCCCTGTGCTGATTTGTGTCAGCGTTGCGTTTAGGTACGTTTCAGCGTCTTTCTTGTTGCCCTTGATTGTTTTGTTTCGATAGCACCGCTTGCCGTTACCATCCCTGCCGGTAAAGACACGCACCAGCCAGGTCTTTTCTCCGCGCTTGATTATTTGTCCTGCCATTCAAGCCTCCGATTTCTCGTCCGCCTCAATATACACGGATGTGTACATACAATCCACAAGATTCTTACACGGTTGTGTACATAACTATTTCAGTGATAGTTTCACAGAATGATCATTTCAAATATCCGCAAGACTGCCGAAGGGCGAGGCATTGAGAATGCGAATCAACTAAAGGACGCGCTCAATATCTCGCCCACGCTCGCGGCTCGGTTATGGCGTGGTGATTTTTCTCAAATAGGAATAGTTACGCTTGATCGACTGTGCCGTGAGTTGAAGTGTCAGCCTGGTCAACTCTTGCAATATGTTCCGGCTCGTAGCAAACGGTAGAACCCTTCGAGAGTGTTCCGGTTATAAGTTGCTCACTTGCTCGCATCCTAAGCAATGACTGAATGAGCATCTTCAACATGCAAATTCTGGTAGGGTGGAACGCCATTCTTGAAGTTACTCACTTGCTCATCATCTATGGCGTCGAGTGACTGAGCATCTTCAGGCATCGAATAGTGCCCGAACTTTGTTCGGATCAAATCATTACGTACAACAGCCGCCGTCAGATGCTTTCCAACCTGTTGGGGGGAAATAACTCCCTTCAAAGCCTCGTCGATTTCATTCCGCTTAACTGGACGGCCAATCCTCTGACGCCTTCAACAACGCGCTGATAACTAGTGAGTTCTTTGGGCGGTGTTTTATAAGTGTTGACGAACCAACGGGCATCTCTGTCGAGCTTGAGTAAAGTGTCCGAAAACTTCTTCCCCTTAACCTTCGCACAGCTAAGACTAACTAAGTCCGGATTATTCGCATCCTGCTTCAAAAGAAGAACCATTCTTGCGGCGGCTCCTATAGCCGAGGCACCGCGGCCACGATACGCTTTTGTACTGGCTTGAGAGTCCTCAGATAGCTTTCCGATGTGATGCAGAAGCAGAACGGCAGCGCCAGTATCGGATGCAAGTTTAGCCAATGGCTTCATGACCTTTCGAGCTACTTCGGAATTGTCGTTCTCGTTATTAAGGGAGAACAAACTAACCATCGTATCTAAGATAATTAGATCGGGTTTGACTCGCGCAGCTTCATCTTGAAGCCACTTCAAATGGTTGCGTTTCGTGAGGTCAAGCTGATCCCCATCAAGCGTCGCGTCACATGCGAGATGCAGGTTCTGTTCAACTAAGGTCTTTTCATCATCGCCCCAACCATGCAACATTTGCCATATGTCTGCTTGCAATCGCCCCTCTCGGCTTTCGCCGTCAATGTATAAGACTCGCCTACTGCACTCTTTTCGTTCTACTAGCGGTTCAAATGCTCCTCCGGCTGCCAACATCAAAGAAAGGTTCAGTGATAACGTAGTCTTGCCAACATCAGTGCTGGCGAACATCACGCCGACCTCGCCAACTTCAAGTTCTGAAATGATCTTTTCACGCACATCAAAATGTGTTGTGGAGAACTCGCGCCACGAACTGGCAAGCGGCTTCTCTTCTTTTCCCGACTGAGGTTTCTCCGGCAATCCAAGTGCACGGCGGATAACAGCAGCATCGCATTTGTTCTGACAACCGTATGCGCCGGTCTCTAAGTTAACGTAGAGGGCCTTTTTACCATTTCCGTTGTGGCAAATGCCCCTTGTGTGGAGCCAATCACCGTTGCCGGTGAGTTTTGGCGTGGGCTTCAATCTTCTGATGCGTCGCCGGGCTTCAGCGTTTAGCGCGTCCCAGGTTGTGAGATCGGGTGTAGATGTGGAGTCGATATCATCGCCGGCAGCACAGTCGGAAGCTGCCGGAAACGCTTCTCGCATCTGGCCCACGGTATAACGCAAGTCTTTATCAAACTTAACGACTGAGACGGGTTTGAAAGAGTATGTACCCTTTTCAGTGTCATGACTGACATGATTAAAAAACGGTAGCCGCATCACGCGAGACGGATTCTTGATGCTGTTGTCGCTATGGAAATACTCAATCAGCCTTTCCTGCACATCTCGCCACCGTTCCTCATTGCAATCGCCTTCGATTAACCAATAGGCGTGGACGCTCTTTAACGTCTCAACTCGAATGGAGGGAACCAGCGGACAGTTATCTAATCGTACGTGTTGTTCGCTCATCGATAGATGATCGTTCTCGGCAAAGAACGCATTGTAACGATCAATCTCGGCGTCACTATCTCCGCCTGAATTGACGACAAAATATAATCCTCTCTCTTCGTTCGCTTGGATTAGCTTCTGCTGCAAAGCAGGCGATGTCATTAACTGATTCCGCGTCCCGGGAAAGCGACGGGGAGAGACTTCGGCGTCGTGGCCCTTTGGTGCGAAAGCACGGAACTGAATTGGTTCATCGGGATCGGGAAAGAACGCATTCAGAAAATTACTTGGCTTCTCAAAATTGACCGTGCTTGTCTGTGACTGATTGGACATTAGTTTGCGCCCTCCTGCGTAGCAAATCGCACGGAGTTAGACCGACTCATCCAGTCCCGCAAAGCTGTCTCATCAAATCTGACTTGGCGCTGCCCCAATGTGATCGACGGTATGCTCTTTATACGCGCCAACTCATACACCCTCGCTATCGATACCCGCAGAATATCTGCAACCTCACTTGCCGTAAGCAACTTCATAAAAACCAACTTCCTCCGTGAAACGTATTCGTAACTACCGAGCGCAGAGTAAACCCACAAGAAGAAATTAATTTTTCCGTGCGCTATGAAATTTGTCGGCGTGTAAGTTTAAATAACGACGCTGCTGAATTAGCGCCCAAGTTTCCGTAGAATTGAGATTGACGGGGAGTCTTTGCTGCCGGGAGGTCGGCCCTTAGCGCTAGGTCGTTGTGGAAGGTCAATCAGTCGCAACAACTCGGTGACGGCTTTCTGAACGGCAGGAGGATTTACGCTTGCCAAATCTGCAATTCGGCTCCATCCCAATCCCTCTATTTGATAGAAGACGGCCCACTCCAAGTGCAGGGCAAGATTTCGTTTCTCGCCAGCCTTTGGCCTCACATAACCTGCCGTCTCAAGATATTTTTCAACCTCGGCGCAGTAGTTCTCCGCAGCCGCCAGTATTGTTCTGACGAACGCTTGCCTGTGTGAAGGTTCGCCAAGTCTCAAAAGAGGGACCGCGTGAATCTCCGCCAACGCTTGATCGTTTACCTGATCAAGGTAATCGTTACGGCTTAGAAAAAGTGGCCAGTATTCTTCCAGACCCTCTGGCGGATCGAGCGTCATAGTGCAAATCGCCTCGCACCGGAAGATCGAAACGATGATGAAATTGATTACTTGGGAGCGAGCCGGAGGGTTCTGCGCGGTAATAGCGAGCAAGTGACTCATACGCGGCTTCTCGACACCAATCCGCGTCAAGCCACCAATCTCGTGACCATTTGAGTAAGCTATCAATCAACGCGCCTCCTCTGGTTGGATCGGCGGCCATCTCAAAGTGTTCCCAATCGATAGTCTGGTCATAGCCTTCCAGTTTACCGAACAGGACCAACGGCTCGCCGTACAACGCGTCGCAAACGTCAGGTTCACATTCTGCGACGGCTTTCAGGAACTCGTCGCGAAGGAATCGACGCTTTGAATACTCATCGCGCCAATCGAGTTCCCCGTAGCAAATCTGCACTTCGATAACCTCCTTTTCGTCACTCTCCTTTTTTAGTGGCGAATCGACAACGAAGATGATACTTCACACCGCCAAACGCGAGCATAATCTGATATTTTGGCGCATTTTCCAGAGATTTTCAGCCGGCGTTTCATTTCCACATCTACTTCTTCCGCCACTATCCGCCACCTTCCGCCACTTACAGAAGTTTACGCCTCATAGGTGTTTTATAGATTAGGCAAGATTTCTTCTATGGGATAAAATCAAACTTAGCGGGAGGTACGCTATGGATTTTATCGACTGGTGTCATCACGTTTTGAGGACGTTAGAGGAGCAGAGATTTCATTCCTTTTTAAGCGATTATGAACTCCAACGCATTATTTTTGGTGACGCTGCAAATGACTCCAATTTTCATTTCTCGAACGTAAGACACGGAATGTTTCATGCGCTGTGGGCGCTTCGTGATGCTGGCTTGGCAGAAGAGGGAAACCATAAAAAGTGGAAAATCACACCCTTCGGAAGACAAGTTCTGTCAGATCCGACTGGGTATTGGATGGGGATTTGTCAACAAGAAATAGACGAAGCAGAAGCGACGATTCTGCGGCTCGTAAACCAGCTCAGTCCCCAGTACAACGCGACTCCGGAGTGTGTTTGGTTGAAGGCTGTTGAATCTGATCAGATCTTGGAAGCATTTTCAATCGACCCGCCGCCTCATAAAACCAACGAGCACATGGCCGAGTTAAGTAAGTACCTCTATGACCTGCCGAATTTACTAAAAGACCGGGGATTTCTGAAAACCAAAGGCCGACCTGGCTGGCACAATTCCATCACGCCTACATACGAAGGACTTGTATGGGAAACAAGAGGAGCTTTCACCATTGAATCTGCGTTCATTGATGACCTTGTGAAAGATTGGGAGACGACTAACGTAGAGTTTAAGCGGGAGGTGCATCTCGACAACCAGGAACAGAAGGCCGAATTTGCAAAGGATGTTTTAGGCTTAGTGACTACGAAGTCAAGCGGACGACGGTACATGATCATTGGATTTGATCCGAAGACAAGAGCCTACTATGGACCTCCTGATAGCAGGATTACAAAAGATCGAATGGAGCAGTTGCTCGCTAATCTAACCGAACCGGTCGTAATCATTCGATACGAGGTTGTTGACTACAAACTCGGAAAAGTCGGTAAGCTTGAACCGATTAGAGAACCGGAAAAGCTACCATATCGAGCATCGCAAGATGTTGTCATTGATGCAAAAGGGAAGAAGGGATTGGAAAAGGGACGGGTATATGTCCGCCACGGCTCGCAAACTGAGTCACCTACTCCTCTCGAACTTGAGTCGTTGAATGAGGAGGGCCGCCGAGCGCGTGGAGAGGAAAAACAGAGCGCCTCCATTTAAAGACTCCTTCGCCCTGGTT
>JBKPNH010000090.1:0-3018 GCA_046732535.1 Acidobacteriota bacterium | reverse complement strand
ATACGGATCCTCATTTTTAGTCGCTACTTTAATTCCTATGTGGTCCAAATCGCGCTCAGCACTCGTCTGAAGTTGCCGCCGAGTATTCCCTGAATGGCCGCGTCGCTGTACTTGCGGCGAATCAGACCTTCGGTCAGGTCATACATTCGTTTCGGATGGTTAAGTCCTTCGATGTCGATCTTCTCGCGGAAGGCATAGCTGCCCTTGTAACCGGCGCGCAGTTGCCTGTTGAGCTCCGGCGGCATCGCGTCGTAGCCGTAAAGATCCATGTCGCTGCCGACGCCGAGGTGCTCGGGCCCGATCAGCTTCACGACGTGATCGAAATGGTCGATGACGTGCTCGACGGTTGTGGGTTCGTCGCCTTTGACGAACATGCGGACGCCGGTGATTCCCATCACGCTTCCGGCCTCGCCGACCTTTTTGATCGCTTCGTCAGTCTTCAATCGTGGATGGCCAGGGACGAGCGCGCGGCAGTTTGAATGTGTAATCAACACGGGTTTTTTGGAGATCTCGAAAGCGTCGAGTGTGGTGCGGTCGCCGCAATGGGAAACGTCAATCGCCATGCCGATCTTGTTCATTCGTTCGATGATGCTGACGCCGAAGTCTGAAATACCGTCGTCGCGTCGTTCAGTGGAGCCGTTGCCGATAAGATTGCGGGAGTTGTAAGTCAGTTGCGATACGCGTTGGCCGATTCCGTGAAAGAAATCGACGTCGGCCGGCCGGCGAAACTGTTCCGAGTTTTGCAGGCCGATCATGATGCCGATCTTGCCTGACGTCTTGACGCGATTGAGATCGCCGGGACTGTCGATGCGCATGAAATGCTGATCGTGATTCGCGATGAAACCGTTCCAGGAGGCGAAGAGACGCAGCACGCTATCGTAGGCGTCCGGGCCGCCCATTCCAACGGCGGTGTGAAATACGTTGATACCCGAATCTTTGTAAGGTTGCAGGTCGGCGGTCGTGAACGTTTCGGGGTTGGCGAACCATTTGTTCTGTTTCGGGAAGTCGAGCGTGATAGGGCCGAGCATGTCGATCACCAGCGACTGCTGGACCAGATCGATCGAACGCGACGAGTACTCGACCGCCGAATTCGCAAAGAGCCGGTAGCGGCCGCGATTGAACATCGGCGCCGCCAGCAGGCCCGCTCCCGCCAGAGCGCTCCGCTTGAGCAGTTCTCTACGATTCATGTTTGTTTCATTGCTATTCCACTCGCCCTGGACCATAGATCACGCGGCCTGGCCGTGCGCCCGTGTGTTTTCCGTGATCGATGACGACCTGTCCGTTAACCAACACGTAATCGATGCCGACCGGATAGACAAACGGTTTTTCGTAAGTAGCTCGATCCTGAATCGTGTCGTAGTCGAAGATGACGACGTCGGCCCAGCAGCCTTCTTTGATCAGTCCGCGCGAATGCAGACGCATCCGCGTCGCGGGCCAGGACGTCATCTTGCGGATCGCCTGTTCGAGCGACATCACTCGTTTCTCGCGAACGTAGCGGGCGATGAGACGGGGAAAGTTACCGTAGCTGCGCGGATGGCCGAGACCGAGCGTGTCTACGGCGCTGGGATTCAACGATGCCGCGGCATCGCTGCCGATGCTGGTCCAGGGAAACTTCAGCGCCGTGACGATGTCCTGCTCGCTCATCATGTGATAGATCGCAGTCACTCGTCCGCGTCCGGCGGCGACGAGATCAAATGCGGCATCGGCCGGCGTTTTTCGCCACTCGCGCGCGATCTGCGCCATGTTTTTGCCTTCGAAGTGCCTGTAATCTTCGTTCTGTGCGCCGGCGAGGACGATGCCGTCCCAGCCACCGGCGGCTTCGATGATGTTCCACCAGCCCGGCGAGCCCGTTATCATTTCTCGCTTGAGACGTGCGCGGGTAGCAGGATCTTTCAGTCGCGTCAGCAGCTTTTCGCGTCCGCCTTCGAAGGCCCACGAGGGAATCACGGCTTCGAGCCCGGTGCCGCCCGCTGTGTAGAGATACATGTCGGCGGCGACGTCGACACCGCGCGCTCGCGCTGCGTCGATCTTGCGGCCGGCCTGGCGCATCAGCTTGCCCCAGCCCGGCTGAAACGCCGCTTTTAAGTGAAAGACTTCGACCGGCAAGCCACCCTTCTCGCCGATCGTGATCGCCTCTTCGATCGATTGGACCAGCTCCTTGCCCTCGCCGCGAATATGACTGGCATAGATGCCGCCATACTGTCCGGCGACCTTCGCCACCTCGATCAGCTCATCTGTCGAGGCATAACTGGAGGGAGGATAGATGAGCGCCGTCGTCATACCCATGGCGCCGGCCTTCATCGCCGTCTCCATGATCGCTTTCATGCGCTGGAGTTCGTCGGCAGTGGGCGCGCGCGAGTCCTGGCCCAACACGGCGATTCGTGCCTGGGTTTCGGAAAAGTAGGTCCCGAAGTTCATGCTGATGCCGCTCTTCTCGAGACCCGCGAAGTACTCGGCGATCTTGTCGGCGGGGACCGGTGTTCCGCCTTCGCCGCCGATGCCCGTGGTCACGCCCATCATCAGTTTGTTTTCGGCGAGACCGTTTTGCATCAGCGCCCGGCCGGACTGGTCCATGACGTCGATCCAGCCGGGAGAGACGTAACGTCCGCGCGCGTCGATCTCCTGCCGGCCGCGCTCGATGATCTTACCGATGCGCGCAAACCGGCCGTCTTTGATCGCGACGTCCGCGAGGATCCATGGATTACCGGCGCCGTCGAGCACACGTCCGTTGCGGATCACGACGTCGTAGATCGGATCGGGTTGCTGCGCCGCCACCGGCGCAGGCAACAGAGTCAATGCGAGCAGGCAGATTAGTAGGTAGGATTTTCCCGCAAAGGCGCAAAGGCGCAAAGCGGTTTTGCCAAACTGTCGGTTAGGTTTTCCTTTGCGCCTTTGCGCCTTTGCGGGAAAGTTCACGTTCACCTAGAACTCGAACCTGAATCCGATCTGCCCTTCGCGTCCGGGCAGCACCTGAGCTTTAGTGCCGAAGATAGCCGGCTGCTGCAAGTTGGTAAAGAC
>JBKPNH010000089.1:0-32290 GCA_046732535.1 Acidobacteriota bacterium | reverse complement strand
CACGATGCCAACACCCATGTCTGCTTCAACCATTCGCCGAATCGCCTGTTGCCGGCTGAGTTCCATCGCGACGTGCAGTGTCACGCCGGCCTGCGCGAAGAATTGATCGATCAACCGCCGCGTGTTGCCGCCGCGTTCGCCGAGAATCAAGCGTTCGCCGGCGAGCGTGTACGCGCTGATCGTGCGTTGCTTTGCCAGCTTATGACGCGGCGAAGCGATCGCGACGAGCTGGTCGTCGCTCAGTCTCTCGGTTTTGATACCGCGCACGTCAACTGGCAGGGAAACGAAAGCGATGTCGACTTCGCCGGCGAGGATCTGGTCCACCAAAACCTCACTCGTTCCCGAGGTGACGGCGATCTCCGCTCCCGGATGCTGGTCGCGCAGTTCCTTCAGAATTCCCGGCAACTGATCGGTCAGGACCATCGCCGAGGCGCTGCCGATGCGCAGACGCCCGCGCTCGGCGCCCGCCAGCTCCGCGATCTCATCCAATGCCGCGTCGTGTTCGCGGAGGATGTGCCGCGCGCGTCGCAAAAGCTGTTCGCCGGCCTCGGTCAGAATCACGTGACGCGGTGCGCGGACGAACACTTTCGCCCCGATTTCCGTCTCCAGTTGGCGGATCTGCATACTGATCGCCGCCTGCGTCACGTGCACGCGCAACGCTCCGGCGGTGAAGGTCCCCGACTCCGCAATCGCCACAAAAGCCCTCAATTGTCGAATTTCCACGGCAGGCTCCAGATATCAAGATGCATTATCGTAATAATAAAATCTTTTAGTTTCCATTATAAATGCACGGCCCCTAGAATAATCAACACGCTAAATCGAGCCGATTCTACACGGCCCCCTTAGCTATAACTGTGAGCACCGAACGAACAGCAGATCTCTCTCCAGCCAAACGTTTGCACACGCAGAATTCGGTGGTGGGTGTCGACGGCGGCGGCAGCAAGACCGAAGCCGTGATCATGGACTCCGACTTCCGTGTGATTGGCGAAGGACGGTCTGGACCATCGAACCCGCTGCGGATTGGCATCGCCGGCGCGGCCACGGCCGTTCGCGAGGCGGTCGACAGCGCTTGCGCGATGGCGAAACTGCGGCGCACGGATCTCGTTGCGGCCCAGATCGGACTGGCCGGCACGCGGCGGCGGGAGTTGCGCGAACGCATGCGCGAAACGCTGACGCGGCTCGACATGGGCGAAATCGAAGTCGTTACCGATGCTCATATCGCGTTGTATGGAGCGACTGACGGCGCGCCGGGACTCGTGGTCATAGCCGGGACTGGATCAGTCTGTTGCGGCATCAATGCTCGCGGTAAGAGATTTTGCGCGGGCGGTTGGGGCCCGATTGCCGGCGATGAAGGCAGTGGCGCGTGGTTGTCGCGCCGCGCCTTGCGGGCCATCGCGTACGCGTCCGACGAGCGTGGTCCGGAAACGGCGTTGACCGAATTGGCGTGCGCCTATTTTCATTGCACGAGTGCCGATGATCTGAACACCGCGATCTATGCACCCACGATTACGAACGAGCGCCTGGCGGGTTTTGGACGCGACGTAGTTAACGCCGCGAAAGAAAAGGATCCGGTGGCCCTCCAGATCGTTGCCGACGGCGGAACGGAGTTGGGACTGGCGGCGGTGGCGGTGATTCGTCATTTGCAGATGGAGCATGATCGCTTTCAGATTGCTTACGTTGGCGGCGTCTTCAGGTCGGCGGGCGACCTGATGCTGAACACGTTGCGCGCCGAAGTGCGCAAGGTCGCGCCGCGCGCTTATTTCGAACCGCCGCACTTCGCTCCGGCCGTGGCTGCCGCTAGAATGGCTCGCGAGCGCATCAACCACATTGCTCTCGCAGTCTGACCTACGCGGCAAAGATGACTACTGAAACCGGCGTCTCGCTTCCTATCACCGAACAGGAGAATCCACGTTCAGAGAACCTCAGCTCGCTTTCTGCTGCTGAGATCGTTGCGCTGATGAACGAGGAAGACGCGACGGTCGCGATCGCGGTAAAGACCGTTCTCGGCGACGTTACCAAAGCCGTCGACGAGATCGTCGAGCGGTTGCAGAACGGCGGCAGGCTTTTTTACATCGGCACGGGTACTTCCGGACGTCTCGGTGTGCTGGACGCGTCGGAGTGTCCGCCGACGTTTGGCGTTTCGCCGGAGTTGGTCCAGGGCGTGATCGCCGGAGGCTACGACGCGTGTCATCGCGCAGTCGAGGCGTCGGAAGACGATACCAACGCCAGTTGGGTGGATTTAGAGCAGCGAGGTTTCAGCAGTCGCGATGTTTTGGTGGGCATCGCTGCTTCGGGACGGACGCCGTACACTGTCGGCGCCGTTTCGTATGCGCGCTCGCTGGGAGCGTTCACCGTTGGATTGACGTGCGTGCCCGAATCGCCGATTACGAAAGCGGCTGAGTTGAGTATCGTTCCCGTTGTGGGACCGGAAGTCGTGACTGGATCGAGCAGGCTCAAGGCGGGCACCGCGCAGAAGATGGTCCTGAATATGCTCTCGACGGCGACGATGGTCCGATTGGGATACGTGACGGGTAACCGGATGTCGCACCTGAAGGCGGGCAATACGAAATTGCGCGAGCGTGCGGTGCGGATCGTGATGGCGGAAACCGGCGTGGACCAGCAACGGGCGGCAAAGGCGCTCGAGGATCACGGCTGGGTCGTTACCGATGCGATAAAGGCCCTCGATTAGAGCAGAATGAAACCACTCGATCTCTTCATTATCTTCGGCTACTTGATCGGGATCGTTCTGTTTGGCACGTGGTTCGGGCGGAAGCAGAAGACCACGAGCGCCTATTTCCTCGGTAACCGCTCAGTACCGTGGTGGGCAGTTGCTTTTTCAATCGTCGCGACCGAGACCTCGACGATCACGTTCATTTCAGTGCCGGGAATCGCCTTCGCGCGCGGCGGAAACTTCCAGTTTCTACAACTCGTCTTCGGTTACCTCCTCGGCCGCATCGTCATTTCACTGCTTTTCATCCCGTCTTACTTCCGTGGTGACTTGCTGACCGTCTACCAGCTTCTCGATCGACGCTTCGGCGGCAAGATCAAGATGCTTGCGGCGTCGCTGTTCGTCGTGATGCGAAACATCGCAGACGGCATTCGACTGCTGCTCACAGCGATCGTACTCGCGGCTGTCTACGCTGCTTTCCAGCCAGACTCAAAGCCCGAGACCCTGGCCATAGTGACGATCGCTTCGATCGTGCTGATCGGCGCCGCTATGATCATCTTCACTTACTTCGGCGGCATGGAAGCGGTGATCTGGGTCGAGGTCGTCCAGCTCGGCATCTATATCACAGGCGCAATTGCGGCGGCTGTGGTTCTCGTAACCTCCATTGACGGCGGCTTAACTACAGCTAACGCATTAGCAAAACAGTTTGGGAAGTATTCAGTCTTTGATTTTGGTTTCGACTATACGAAGACGTTCACGTTCTGGTCCGGGCTCGTCGGAGGTTGCTTTCTGACCATGAGCACTCACGGAACGGATCAGTATCTGGTACAGCGTTATCTTTGCACGGATCGTCCACGCCGCGCGGTAATCGCGCTGCTCACCAGTGGTGGAATCGTGTTGGCCCAGTTCATCGGTTTTCTTTTCATCGGCGTCCTGTTGTTTGCTTTCTATAATCCGGTTGGCGGGCCGTCTGTCAGCTTTGGCAGCACGGACCAGGTGTTCCCGGATTTCATAACGAAACATATGCCGAGTGGGTTGTCGGGTCTCGTGGTTGCGGCAATCTTCGCGGCCGCGATGTCGTCGTCGCTCAACTCCATCGCCGCCACGGCGGTCAACGATCTTTACAAACCGTTCCAGCCTGGACGAACCGACCAGCACTACCTGAAAGTCTCGCATCTACTGACGCTGATCTGGGGCGTGGTGCAGATCGGCGTCGCACTGGCGGTCCGCAATCAACCGGGCTCGGCGTTGAGCCAGGCGCTGTCAGTCGCCTCACTCATCAACGGTCCGATACTCGGCGTGTTCCTCGTCGGAACCCTGTTGCGACGCGTCAGCCAGCCGCCCGCGTTGATCGGCATGGTCGTCAGCATGGGTGCGATGCTTTACATCTTTCTCGCCACCAGCATCGCGTGGACGTGGTACGTCTTTATCGGAAGCCTGATCACAGTGGTGGTGGCGTGGCTCGCGAGTTTCGTATTACAAGCAGAATTGCCCGGATTGACTCAAGTTGAGGAAGAATAGCTGCATGATTGTCAGGTTAAATCGGTGTGTGAGCGTGGTCCTGTTGCTGGCTTTGCTGGCCTCTTCCGCGTTTCCGGTTAACAAGCCCTATAAGCGCGACCCGAGTTCCGCGGCGTTGAAGTGGGCCAATGAAGAGCTGCGGCGGATGTCGTTGGAAGAGAAGATAGGCCAACTGATCTCGGTCGGCGTCAACGCGACTTTTCTCAACCAGGACTCGGAAGCATTTCGCACGCTGAAACGGCACGTCGAAGAGAACAAAGTCGGCGGCATCATTCTTTTTCGCGGGCCGGTTTACGAGTCCGTGATCCTGATGAACCGTATGCAGCAACTGGCCCGCTATCCTTTGCTCATCTCCGCCGATCTCGAGGCGGGCGCGGGCATGCGGTTCGACGACACGATCAACTTTCCCTGGAACATGGCGGTCGCCGCCACCGGCAATCCAGACTTCGCTCGCAAGCAAGGTGAGATAACGGCGAGAGAAGCGCGAGCGCTTGGCGTTCAGCACATCTTCGCGCCCGTCGTCGACGTGAATAACAACGCGGCCAACCCCGTGATCAACGTCCGTTCCTACGGCGAAGATCCCGCCGACGTGGCGCGCTTCGCGGCGGCGTTTACCGAAGGCGCGCAGGCAGCGGGAGTGATCGCGACGGCGAAACACTTTCCCGGTCATGGCGATACGGCGGTTGATTCGCATCGCGGTCTGCCGGAGATCAACGTCGGACGCGATCGCTTGAACACGATCGAGTTCGTTCCGTTTCAAGCGTCCGTGAATGCCGGCGTCGGCTCAGTCATGGTGGGCCACATCGCGCTGCCGCAGATCGACTCGACCTCGATCAAGCCGCTACCGCGCAATATCAAAGGCAAGCCGACCGACACGGACGAAGCGGGTGAGATCATCGACGACAAAGCGACTATGCCGGCGACCATGTCGCCGGTGATGGGCCGCATCCTGCGAAACGATCTGAAGTTTCCGGGCCTCATCGTGACGGACGCCTTGAGCATGAGCGGTCTGACGATCTACTTCACTCCCGAAGAGTCGGCGGTGCGTGCGCTCGAAGCCGGCGCCGACATGTTGCTCAAGCCGGTTGACGTCGACGCTACTTTTCGCGGCGTGCGAGAGGCGGTGAAGAGCGGACGCATGACGGAACAGCGAGTCGAGGAGTCGGCGCGAAAGATCATGGCAGCGAAGTACGATCTCGGTCTGGTCGAGCAGCGAATGACTCCGGTCGATGCGATCGATCGGCTGGTCGGCAGTCGAGATGCGGTCAAGCTCGCGGGCGAGATTGCTGAGCGTGCGGTGACGTTGGTGCGTGACGAAGACAAGCTGCTGCCGCTCAAGAACGTCAAACCCGAAACACGGATCTTCAATCTGGCGATCACCAACGGCGACGACCGCAACTGGATCACAAATACGTTCGTGGCAAAACTGAGCCGCTCGGGCGTTAAAGTCGAGTCGATTGTTTTAGACGAGCGTTCGGGCGAGCAGGAGGTGCAGAAAGCGATCGAGCGCGCCAGGAGCGCCGACCTTGTGTTCGCCTCCTTGTACGGCCGCGTGCGGTCGGGCCAGGTGTCGAGTGTCGGCATACCCGAACCGGGAGCGCGCGCGTTGTCGGCACTGATCACTGCGAAAGCGCCGGTCGTGGGGATCAGTTTTGGGAACCCGTACCTGTTGCAAAACTTTCCCGGCTTGCGCACTTACGTAGTTGCTTACGGCGACATGCCGAGTTTGCAGAACGCGGTCGCGCGCGCGTTGATGGGCGAGATCGACATCGTGGGCAAGCTGCCGATCTCATTGCCAGGGTTGTATCCGCGTGGAACTGGGATTCAGGTGAAGAGATGATGACACGGATCTTATTAACGCTGCTGTTGGTTGCGCAGCCCGTCTTTGCGCAGCTTCCAACCGCTAAGCCCGAGACGGTTGCGGTTTCGGCGTCGCGTTTGGCTGAGATGGATTCAGTCATCGCAAACGATATCGCTAAAGGCAAATTACCTGGCGCCGTTGTTCTTGTCGGGCGCAAGGGGCGCATCGTCTGGCAGAAAGCGTATGGTTCGCGCGCCGTCGAACCAACGCGCGAGGCGATGACGCCGGACACGATCTTCGACGTCGCGAGTCTGACGAAAGTCGTCGCGACAGCCACGAGCATCATGATTCTCATCGAGCGCGGCAAGCTGCGCTTGACCGATCCCGTTTCACAATACATCCCCGAACTGAAAGGCGAAGGCCGCGAACGAGTCACGATCGAACAACTGCTGACGCACCTTTCCGGCTACGCTCCTGATTTCGATCTGCGCGATCGTTGGACCGGTCACGACGAAGCAGTAAAGAGATTGATCGCCGAGCCGCTGCGCAACCCGCCCGGCACACGTTTTACTTACAGTGACATCGGTTTTATAGCGTTGGGTGAGGTTGTCGCTCGCGTGAGCGGAATGCCGCTCGATCAGTTCGCCAGGAAAAACATCTTCGAGCCGTTGAAGATGCACGACACCGGCTTTCGTCCTGACGCAAGTTTGCAGACGCGGATCGCACCGACCGAAAAACGTCGTGCGCAGCTCAACTATCTCGGCGACACTGCCGCGAACGTGGGTTCCGAAGGAGACGCCTGGTTGCGCGGTCAGGTGCACGATCCAACTTCGTATCGTATGAACGGAGTTGCGGGACACGCGGGACTGTTTTCCACGGCGAGTGATCTGGCCATCTATTGTCAGATGTTTATGAACTTCGGCCAGTATGGAGGGGTGCGGATTCTGTCGCCGTTGTCAGTCAACGAAATGACTCGCCCACGACTGGTCAACCGCATGGGCGCGACGCGCGGACTTGGTTGGGACATCAACACGAGCTTCTCGTCCAACCGCGGCGACCTGTTCCCGCTTGGCTCGTATGGTCACACGGGTTTCACCGGCACCTCGATTTGGATCGACGACCTGAGCGAGATGTTTGTGGTGTTTCTGAGTAACCGAGTGCATCCGGATGGGAAGGGAGACGTGGGGCCATTGCGTGGACGAGTCGCGTCGATCGTTGCGGGTTCCGTAACTGATCCGTCCGTCACAAAAAATGCGCGCTTTCACACGAACCACTACTACGAGATGGTCGAGTACCAGCGACAGTTTCCGTCACTCCTCGATTCTCCAACCTCGACAAAGGTCCTGACGGGCATCGACGTGCTCGAGCGCGACGGTTTCAAACAACTCGCGGGCATGAAGATCGGCCTCGTCACGAACCACACGGGACGCAATCGAGAAGGCCGTCAGACGATCGACGTGCTCAGCAAAGCGCCGCACGTGAAGCTGGTCGCGCTCTTTGCTCCCGAACACGGCATTCGCGGTGTCGCCGACGAAAACATCTCCGACTCGAAAGATGAAGTGACCGGTCTGCCGATCTACTCGCTTTACGGCGAGACTCGCCGGCCGAAAGCCGAGCAGCTTAAAGATCTCGACGCGCTTGTATTCGACATCCAGGACGTCGGCGTTCGTTTCTACACTTACATTTCAACTCTCGGCTATCTGCTTGAAGAAGCGGCGAAGATTAAGCTGCCGGTTGTCGTCCTGGATCGTCCGAATCCGATCGGAGGCGTCGAAGTCGAAGGACCAATCGCCGACAACGACAAGCTGTCGTTCACCTCTTATCACAGGATCCCGACTCGGCACGGACTGACCATTGGCGAACTGGGCGAGCTCTTCAATCGACAGCGCAAGATCGGCGCTGACCTGCGCGTGATCAAGATGGAAGGTTGGCGGCGCTCGATGTGGTTTGACGAGACGAACCTTACCTGGATCAATCCGTCGCCGAACATGCGCAGCCTCACTGAAGCCACGCTCTATCCGGGCGTTGGTCTACTCGAGGTCACCAATGTCTCAGTCGGACGCGGAACAGACACGCCGTTCGAGATCGTCGGTGCGCCGTGGATCCAGGGCGACAAACTGGCAGACTCCTTGAACCAACGATCGCTTCCCGGCGTGCGGTTTGTGCCGGTCCGCTTCACGCCGAAGGCCTCAGTCTTCAAGGACCAACAGTGCGGCGGCGTCAACATCATCATCACAGATCGCGCCGCGTTTCGGCCGCTTCCCACTGGCATTGAAATCGCGCTCGCGTTACGAAAGCTCTATCCGAACGACTGGAAGGTGGATAGTTATCTTCGGCTGCTCGTCAATTCAGACACGCTGGAGCGAGTTAAACGCGGCGAGCCGGCTAGAGACATCGTCGGGTCATGGAATACATCGTTGCAGGAGTTTCGGCGCGCACGGGCGGAAGTCTTGTTATACAACTAGGAACCGGCTCTTCACTAAACACTCTTGATATTCGTCCGCGGCGGTCGAGTCGATCGTGATGCCGCCGCCTACACTGCACGTCGCCACGCCGGTTTCACTATCAAGCACGACAGTCCGAATTGCGACGTTGAAGGTGCAGTCGCCGCCCGGACGCAATAGTCCGATGGTTCCCGTATAAGCACCACGTGAAAAGCGTTCGAGCTCGCGAATGATCTGCATCGTGCGGATCTTCGGCGCTCCAGTGACCGAGCCGCAGGGAAACAACGCGCCCATCAGTTCAGCCAAACCGGTTCCGGATCGAAGTGCCGCTTCGACGGTCGAGGTCATCTGCCAAACAGTCTCGAAGCGCTCGAGATCGAAGAGTGAGGAGACGTGAACGCTGCCCGGCACTGACACCTTCCCGAGATCGTTACGCAGCAGATCGACGATCATGACGTTCTCTGCACGATTCTTCGCCGAGGTCTGTAGCCAGCGCGCCAGCTCTTCGTCTTCGACTTCAGTGCGACCACGTTGCACCGTCCCTTTCATCGGCCTCGTCGTGACGTGATCGCCGCGGCGCTCAAAGAACAGCTCCGGCGATAGCGAGAGCACTTTGTATCGACCGAGATCGACGTAAGCCGAATGCTTGCCGGGCCGCAGTTGACGATACCAGGCAAGGGAGTTTCCGCTGAACGTTGACGTTAATGGGAAAGAGTAATTGACCTGGTAAGTATCACCGGCCGTGATCAGCTCACGGATCCGTGCTACAGATCCGTGGTATTCGTGTTTACTAACAGCAGGTGTCCACGGATTTGAAGAAACTTTCGAAAAGGTTTCAGCAGCTTCCGATGGTCCCGCATAGACTGCCGCATACGCCAGCGGAAAACCATTTGATTCGTGTACGGACAACGCCGAATCAAACGCCGGCGCCGCCTCGTAGCTGATCATTACTAAAACGTAAGACCCGGCGCGTGAATGCCTCTCGGCGAAGTCCAGGACGTTAATTACTTCACCTAAATGGTCCGCCGTAATCGTCTCGAGCGGCGCTTCGAACGCCAGAGTATCAATGACAGCCATCATCAGTAATTCTTATCAAAATGATAACAAACTTTAGCTACCATTATTCCGGAAGAAAGATATAATCCGACCGAAATTTTGCAGTTTCAACCCTTACTTCAAAGATAGCCAAGAGGATTTAAATGAGAAAACCACTTCTTGCGTTTTTGCTCCTATCGTTCTGTCTCATTGCCGTGGCCCATGGTCAAGGCACGACCTCGCGCGTAACGGGCACGGTTGTCGACGAAAAAGGCTCCATCGTTCCCGGCGCTGTCGTGACGCTCACTAACGAGGCCACTCAAAGCACGCTTACCACCGAGACCTCGAGTGGCGGAACTTATGTCTTTGACTCCATTCAGGTAGGGAAGTATACGGTCTCCGTCGAGAAGCAAGGGTTCAAGAAAGCGGTATCAGTCGGTAACACCGCGAACATCAACCAACCGTTAACTGTAGACTTCACGCTCGAAGTGGGTGGCCTGTCCGAGACGGTGCAAATCGTAAGTTCCTCCGAGCAGGTCCAAACGAGCAGTTCCGGTAACTTCGGCAACACCGTCGAGCAGCGCACGCTCGTGACGTTGCCCATCGTCGGCAACCGCGGGCGCAATCCTCTCGAGTTCATCAACTTTCAGCCCGGCGTTGTGACCGGCGCGAATACGGGTGGCGGCATTCACGTCCACGGTTCACGCGATCGCGCCTTCAACTTCACGCTCGACGGCATCGACATCAACGAAACGAGCGCGGGCGGTTCAAACTTCACTCCGATTCGCACCAACCCGGATTCGCTTCAGGAGTTCCAGGTCGTCACGGGCAACTTTACTGCGGATCTCGGACGCAGCAGCGGCGCGCAAGTCACGCTGGTAACGAAATCAGGCTCGAACGACTTTCACGGATCGCTGTTCGAGTTCTATCAGACGCCGCGCTTTCACGCGAACGAGTACAACAACATCATCAACAACGCGCAACGCCCGCAGTTTGTGCAGCACATCTTCGGCGGCTCACTTGGCGGCCCGGTTTATCTGCCGCGCTTCGGCGAAGGTGGCCCAACACACTACAACGGCAAGAACAAGACATTCTTCTTTACCAACATTCAGTTTCTGCGCACGAGCCAGAGCTTCTTCGTGAACCGCACGGTTTACACGCAACAAGCTCGCAACGGTATCTATCGCTACGTGGTCGGCGGAACCAATCGCAACAGGACGCAGGAGAACCCATCAGTCGATGCGAACGGCAATCCGCTGCCGAACCTGACTATCGGTTCTTACAATGTGCTCGCGAACTCCGGCGGCCTTGGATTAGACCCGACTACGCAGTTCATCATCGGTTTCACTCCGTTGCCGAACAACTTCAACGTGGGCGACGGTCTGAACGTCGCCGGCTTCGGTTTCGTTGCGCCGCAAACCGAACGGCAGTACGACTTCACGACCAAGATCGATCATTACTTCAACGACCGCCACTCGATCTACGTCCGTTGGGCGCATGGCGCGCAGAACACGCTCGGCGACAACGTCAACGGCGGACTGCAAAAGTTTCCGGGAATTCCGAACTTCGTCGACACGTATCGTCTGCCGCGTAACCTGGCAATCAACTACCGCTGGACCATGTCGCCGACGGTCGTGAACGAATTCGTCGCGGGCTTCAATCGATTCACGTTCAGCTTCAACAATCCCGACCCACGCGAAAACCCGCCGGTCATTCTCAACGTCCCGAACGATCCGCTGAACCTGGAAGAGCCGATCAACAACCTGCGCACGATCACGACGTGGCAGTTCGTCGATAACCTTTCCTGGATTCGCGGCACGCACGCGTTCAAGTTTGGTACCAACCTGCGCTTCCAAAAGCACGTCGACGATCGCAGCGCGGTCGCGGGCGTGTTGACGCGCGAGCGCATCTTCCTGAGCACGGGCATCAATCCAGTGCCGGCATCGTTCAGAACACAAAACAACAGTAACCAACTGGTTCCTGGTATCGCCGCGGCAGATCGGTCGCGGCTCGACAGTTGGATTAATGATGTGCTCGGAAGAGTCGGAACGATCAATCAGGCGTTCGTCGCAATTAACGACAACCAGTTCGGTCCGCCGCGTACTCGTTTCAACTACGCCGCTCAATATCCTGAATACGACTTCTTCGCCCAGGACACCTGGAAAGCGCGTCGCAATCTCACCATCGACTTTGGATTGCGCTGGGAGATGAGATTGTCGCCGCGTTCCCCCAATAACGTGGTGCTGCGCCCAGAACAGCGCCTGGCGTTGGGTGAACAGGCGACAAACAGTTTTAAGTTTGGCGAAGGGAAGTTGTACGACGATTCGCTTTACCTGTTTGCCCCGACCGTCGGTGTCGCCTGGGATCCGAAGGGTGACGGCAAGAGCTCCATTCGCGCCAACTATCGGCTGGCTTACGACCGGACCAACACGTTCCTCTTTTCATCCTTCATTTTCCAGAGTGCTCCCGGTCTGACGCGCGCCGTGACCAACAACTCGTTCGGACAGAACGGCGGTCTGTTGCGGCAGGGGGTTCCAACCCTCAATTCAAACGACGTCACGCCGCTCCAGTTCAGACAACCGCCTTCGTTCTCGGTAAACTCGCTGAACGTTGTCGATCCGGAACTCAGTAATCCGAAGACACACCAGTACTCGGTAAGCTTCCAGCGCGAGATTGGTTGGAAGAACGTGCTCGAGATCAACTACATCGGACGTCAGGGACGCGATCTTTACGGCGGCTACGACGTCAACCAGGTGGACATTCACAAGAACGGATTTCTCGCGGCTTTCGAAGAGCTAAGGACCACTGGGAACAGCAACCAAATCAACTTGTTGCTTGCCGGACATTCCGGCCTAACGATTCGGCCGGATGGCCAGCGTGAAAATGGTTCGCAGTTCCTGTTGCGTCAAACGATAGCCGGCGAAGTTACGTTGGCAAACGGAACGAAGACCACCAACCTTGTCGCTGCCGGTAGTGTGGCCCAGGCGGCATTCATCATCGCCCAGAGCACTCAGGGAACATTCTCGGGCAAGTCGGGCCCGACCTTGATCGCCAACGGATTCAGCCCCTTCTTCTTCCAACCCTATCCGCAGTTCACCGGCGCCGTGAACGTAGTTGATAACCACGATCGTTCACGTTACAACGCGCTCGAGATCCAGGTCAGCCGTCGCTCTGCGAAGGGATTCGCGTTCCAGGCGAGTTACACGTTGGCGAAGTCGGAAGATACTCGTTCCTTCGATCCCGCCTTCACCTTGATCACGAGAGGTGGGGCCACCGGACAGTCCGCGGCGAACACGCCATTCGACATCAACGATCGCGATTTGAACTACGCGCGGTCTGATTTCGACCGGCGCCACGCTCTCCAGGGCTATGCGCTTTACGAATTGCCGATCGGAAGGGGAAGGCGTTTCGGTACCGACTGGGGCCGCACTGCTGACTTCTTATTGGGCGGCTTTAATGTCGCGGGCGTGATGCGTTATTACTCCGGACGACCGTTCACCGTCTTCTCGGGCAGCAACACGCTTTCGCAGGTCGTGTTAACGCCGGCGAGCTGCAACGATTGCTCGCCGGATCTGGGAAGCGTCCAGCTCGTGAACGGCCGCAACGTTTTCTTCACGGCTGAGCAAAAGGCGAAGTTCTTCGTTCCCGCGGCGGGTGAAGCAAGCAACGTCGGAAGAAACTTCTTCAACGGTCCGACGTTCTTCAATCTCGATATGACTGTCGGCAAGCGCTTCCGGTTCTCGGAGAGTAAGGACCTCGAGGTTCGCGTGGAAGCTCAGAACGTAACCAACACTCCATCATTCGCAGTGCCCGATGCAAACCTGGTCCTGACGAACACCGGTTCGTTTGGTCAGATCCTTGGCAATACGGCCAGCACTTCGCGCAAGATCCAGTTCGTCGCAAAGTTCAATTTTTAGCCACAAAAAGGCACAAACCAGACACAAAAAGGCACAGAGTAAGAAAGACAAAGAAACAGGGACAAATACAAAAGCAGGCCCGGTTAATTGCCGAGCCTGCTTTTGTGTTTTTTGTGCCTTTTTGTGGCTAAAACTGGAACTTCAACGCAAACTGGATCACACGAGCGGCTTCACCCGTTTGCACGATCGTCTGAGTCGACGGCGGCGCTACGCCGGCGCAACAGGACGAAGCGAATACACTCGACCTGATGCTCGGCGATCCGGTCGATGCATCTCGCGGGTTGTCGAAGTTCGTGTGATTGAAAGCATTGAACATCTCAGTCCGGAACTGAATCTTCACTCGTTCGTTGACCTGAAATATCTTCACAAAACCAAAGTCGACGTTCCAGTAACTCGGAGCAACGAAGATATTACGGCCGGCGCCATTCTGTCCCGGAGCGGGAATGCAGAACGGCTGCGTCAGATCCACACCGCACGTCAACGCGTTCACCGGTTTGAACAACACCGGCCCAGCGAGCGGTGACCCAGGCAGCTCCTGAAGCTGAGCTGTGACCGGAGCTTGCACGCCGGCGCGTCCTTCGTGACTGCCATTGGACGTGAACGCTCCACTGCGAACGGCGAACGGCTCACCGGTCATGTGCGTGTAGATCGTGTTGATGGACCACCCTCCGAGCAGTTGGTTGACGAAGCCTGGAGCGTTGCTCATGAACCTGCGGCCCCTGCCGACTGGAACTTCCCAAACCGACGCGCCTGTGAAGACGTGAGTGCGATCGAAGTCCGATCGCGCCCGCTCCTCGCGGAAGTCGCGAATATCAGTCGGTGTGCGTGAGTTGGTGGTCGAAAGACCGCCGCCTGACGATGCGCCGACCGGATCGACCGACTGATTATCAATCGACTTGCCGAACGTGTACGCGAGACTCACGCCGAGACCGGTGCTGAACCTGCGACGCAGTGTGAATTGCGCCGCGTGGTAGTTCGAGTCGCCGCTGTTGTCGAGGTAAGTGATCAACGCAAACTGCTGGTTCGGACGCAGCTTCAGACCGAGCGTGTTGTCTTCAATGCGACGAGCAAAACTGCCCGCGCCGTTGATGTCCAGCTCGCTCGTCGTCGTCGTCGAGTTGAGGAAACTCGCGGCCGCTGTAGCGCTGAGACCGCCCTGAGTTTGCAACTGCGACAGTAACGGCGGCGCCACGCCCGTCACGCCCGCCGGGCAACCCGTGCCCGAAGGCGTGCAGCCGTTGGCCCTGTTCTGTTGCATGATCAAAAACGACGGCAGGATCTTGTCGGGATTGACCTGGTTGATGTCGTAGGCCATGAACAGATACTGGCCGCGACGTCCGATGTACGACGCCTGCGCCACCAAACCCCATGGCAACTCACGCTGCAAACTAAAGTTCCACTCATGGACCGTCGGCAATTGCATCTCCGGTGCGAACACCGTGATCGGCGGCGAGTTGGCCCGCAGTTGTTGCGGCGGCGTCAATAGCGACGACGGTTGCACGAAAGGCGCCGGCAGTTGTGTCGGGAACCCACCGGCGACAGTCTTGTTGATGTCGGGTGAGTTCACGCAACCGGCGGTGATCGAGCTGAATGATGAAGTCGTCGTCGAGTACGACGTCGTGCAGCTCTGGACCAGTCCGGGAATTCTGCCCGCGGCCGCGGTCACCTGGAATGACGAGATCGTGTCGAACGCGATGCCGTAGCCGAGGCGAATCACGCTCTTGCTGCTGTCTCCGAAGAAAAAGCGCCCCATCCCTGACTTGAAATCAGGACTGTATGCCAGGCCGAAGCGTGGTCCGATGGCCCACTTGAAGTCGCCTTCGTACCAGTGACTCGCGGGAACGAAACTGACTGCGCCGGGCTGGTTGATGACGGGCGTTACCGGCAACGGCGTGCCTGCAATCGGAGTGGCCGCGACGAAGACGTTGTCCTGTGGCGAGGTGTTCGCCGGTGGATTGATCTCCCAGCGCGCACCGTAATTCAACGTCAGGTTGGGCCGTATTTTCCATTCGTCCTGGAAGAAGAAGTTGTACTGATCGAGGTTGTGCTTCTCGGCATACAACGTAACCTCGTCGCCAATCTTGAACGGCAGAAAAGCGTTGTCTTTAAGATTTGAGATGAAGACCTGGTTCATCGAAGCCGGTAAACCGTAAAGATTGTTTATCAGACTTCCGAGGAGGCCCTGGTCGGTCGAGTTGATGTTTGGGGCCAGCGCAAAACCGGAGTTGCCGGTGGTGCCGAGAAATGCCGGACGTGTGGTCGCGGAGAAAGTGATTGACGGCGTTACGTTGATGCCTCCGGGTTGACCGCGCTGGTCCACGTGGCGGTAGAAGCGGAGGTTCATGCCCATGCGGAACACGTGAGCGCCGTGCACGACACTCAAGTTGTCGAGGACCTGCGGAGTCGAGACCCAGCGGGCCGTGCGTGGGGTGTTGATGTAAGGTTCGCTCACACTGTTGAAATCGTAAGGTGGCACGTCAGGCCAGATCGGGTTGGCCTCGCCCTGCGTGAATAGAAAACCGAAACGGCCGTAGCCGGCGGTGAACTCATTCACGATGCGCGGCGAGATCACTTTTCTCCATCCGATCGCCAGGTTGGAAGTGCGGCGAAAGACTTCACCCAACGGCGGGTTGTCGGGATAGACCTGCGGTCTGCCGTTTAGCGGGTCGCCTTTCAGCGTGTTGTAGTCAGACCACAAATACCGGACGAAGATGCTGTTGTTTTCGTTGAAGTTGTGATCGATGCGAACGTTGATTGCCGGACCACGTATCTGCGTCGGCGGGTTCCAGAGGAACGTGGCCGTGTTGAGGCCATCGCCTGCCGCGGCGAAGTTGTTCGGCGATGGATAGTCTGTGAGCAGACCGGCGACTACTGAATCGAGCGGCCTGCCTACTGTGTTGTTGCTTCCGGACTTCACGTCGTAGGTGCGAATGCAGCGAAGTGAAGTCGGGGTCGCGCAGAGCGGTACTACTAGCGCGCCGGTGCTGGGATTGACCAGCAGCGTGGAGTTTCGCGTGATAGTCGTTCCGCCGATGACGAGCGGGTTGGCTGGATCCGGCACGAAGTAACGAAAGATGCCGTTGCGTGCTTCGTTCGTGTAGACAACGGGGAAGCCAAACGTCTGGTCTATCGGTTGAGTGAAGTCGACGCGATTGTATTGATAGCTGCCGAAGAAGAAGGTCTTCTTGTTCTTCCAGGCCGGCCCACTACCTTCAAAACCGAATTGGCCCATGCGGATCAGAGGCTTGGGCGCGTTCTGCGCGTTGGCATACCACTCGTTTGCGTTTAATGCCTCGTTGCGCAGGAAATAGAAGCCGGTGCCGTGAAAGTCGCTGGTGCCGCTGCGCGTGGCGATCGAAATAGAAGCGCCACTGTTCCGGCCTTCTTCGGCGGTGGCGTTGTTAGTCGTTACTTTGAATTCCTGCACGTTGTCAGGATTGATGCGATAAAGATTCGAGACCGGGTTCGGAACGCTCGATTCGTTGGCCTCGATGCCATCGATCGTTACGTTGTAGGCGCGATCACGCGAGCCGTTCACATGTACGCCTGAGCCGGCGCCGCCGAAAGAGCGTTGCACGACACCTGGTTCGAGCAACAACAGCGTCAGCGGGTTGCGGCCGTTGAGCGGCAACGTCTCGATCGCTTTCTGTTCGACCACGTTGCTGATCGTGGCGTTGGCTGTTTGCAACTGGTCGGGACCACCCTGAACGGTGACGACTTCGGAGAGCTGACCGACCTCCAATACGATGTCGACTGTCAGCGGGTTGTTGACTTCCACATGGTTTCCCGTCTTGAGAAACTTCTTGAAGCCGGTCTGTTCAACGGTGACGGTGTAGGTGCCGACCGGTAACGCTTCGAAGGCATAGATGCCCGCTTCAGTGGTCGTCTGTGTTTGCGAAACTCCGGTGGCTTCGTTAGTGATGGTGACACTGGCGCCGGCGATCGATGCCTGCTTGGAATCGATGACGCGGCCTGTGACTCTCGAGGTGCTGGTTTGCGCGATTGCCATAGTCGACATCGCAAGCAGCGCAATAACGAGGACCAATAGTGGCTGGATTCGTGACATTGGGACCTCCTGTTTTGTTAACGCGGACGGCACGATGCCGAACGCGAACCGCTTTGAATGGCGGCGCTGGAAGGGCGGTCAGGGATAACCGCGAACGCCGGAAAGAGTAACTAGTTGCGATGCGCGCAGTATATTCCTATGCTATCCGGCGTCAAGGTTTTTGCGGGTTTTCATTCAGCCGAGTCGTCCACTTTCGTTATCAGGCATTCTTATCAATTGAATAAAAATCTTTAGCTATTATTATTCCAGTGGAAGCATTATAATCCGGGGTCTTCCGCTTTATTAATCATTACGAGCGCCGGGTTTCGCGATTTCTTTTTCTTCAAAGAGTGAAGACGAATCTCTTCAAGTCTGCCGTGTTGACCCTGGGCGCGCTGGCGCTCCTCAGTGTGCTTTGCGGCCTTGCCACTGACCCCGCTCGCGCGTCGGCACCTGCTTACGAGCTCTTAATCACCAATGCCCGCATAGTCGATGGCAGCGGCAATCCCTGGTTTCGCGCCGACGTCGCAATCAAAGACGGACGAATCGCGCGCATCGGCCGCCCCAGTAGCTTCGCTTCGAACTCCGCCGCAAAAACCATCGACGCCAAAGGGCAGATACTCGCGCCCGGATTCATCGACGTTCACACGCACGTCGAATCGATCTACAGCTCTCCCGCCGCTGAAAACTTCATCCGGATGGGTGTGACTTCGCTCGTCACCGGCAACTGCGGATCGTCCACTACTGACGTGGGCCAATTTCTCGGCCGACTCAAAGAGAAACCACTTGCGGTAAATCTCGGCACGCTCGTCGGGCACGGTTCAGTACGCAGCAAGGTGATGGGGCTCAACGATCGTCCGCCGACTGCTGACGAGCTGAAGCAGATGGAAGCCGTCGTCGAACAGGGAATGAAAGACGGCGCCGTCGGTTTGTCGACGGGACTGATCTACGTTCCGGGAACTTATGCGAAGACCGATGAGATCGTTGCGCTCGCGCGCGTCGCCGGACAGTACGGCGGCGTCTATGCGACGCACATGCGAAACGAAGGCGACAAAGTCGCCGACGCGATTCGCGAGAGTATTTCGATCGGCGAACAGGCGGGACTGCCGGTCGAGATCTCCCACTTCAAGATCAGCAACAAGAGGCTGTGGGGCCAGTCGCCGATGACGCTCGGCCTCGTGCGCGAGGCCCGCGCGCGGGGACTAACGGTCACTGTCGATCAATATGTCTACACGGCAAGCTCGACTTCGCTCGACTCTCGTCTGCCGAGCTGGCTGCGCGCCGGCGGCCTTGAAGAAGGGAAGAAGCGGCTGGCCGATAAGGACACGCGCGAGCGCGTCATCAAAGACACAAAAGAAGCGTTGAAGCGCAGCGGCTTCAAAGACTACTCATTCGCGATCGTCGCGTCTTATGGTCCGGACAAGTCGTTCAACGGCAAATCGATCGCCGAGATCACGAAAGAGGTGCGCAAGAAGAGCGACGTCACCAGCCAGATCGAGCAGATGCTCGAGATGTACGCAGCCGGCGGCGCGAGCATGATCTATCACGGCATGAGTGAAGACGACGTGAAGCGGATCATGCAGGAACCGTTCACGATGATCGCATCCGACAGCGGCGTCCGGCAGGTGGACGAGAGCGTCCCGCATCCGCGCGGCTATGGCAACAACGCACGTGTGCTCGGTCAGTACGTCCGCAACCTGAAACTGATCTCGCTCGAAGACGCGATACGCAAAATGACGTCGCTGCCGGCGCAAACGTTCGGCTTTCGCGATCGAGGCATGATTCGCGAAGGTTTCGCGGCGGACCTCGTTATCTTCGACGAGAACACCATCATCGATCAGGCGACTTTCGACAAGCCGCACCAGTACCCAGTGGGTATCAGTTATGTATTAGTAAACGGCACGGTCGTGCTCGCTGAGAATCAAATGACGGAAGCTCGTCCGGGCATGGCGCTGCGCGGCGCCGGCGGCCTGAATTCAGTAATCTCCGTGGTATATGGATGGAACTGATGCTGGTGCGGCCGAATGAACTTTCGTGTAGAATAAACACCCTTCCACTCCAACTATTTAGCATGAAGAGGATCATCCCCATGAAACGTAATCTCGAATTGAGAGCGATCTTGTTGTCGCTGGCTCTGATACTCGCGTTCAGTGGCGCGGCGTTCAGCCAGGAAGAGATCACGGCCGCCATTAATGGGCAGGTCACTGACTCGACCGGCGCGCTGGTGCAAAACGCAAGCGTCACGGTCGTTAACGACGAGACCAAACTCGAGCGCAAAACGACTACCAGCGAAGACGGCTCTTACACGCTCACCAATCTGGCCCCGGGCACTTACACGCTTACCATCGAGGTAGCGAACTTCAAGCGATATGTCCAGACGGCCCTGATTTTGAATGCGCGTGACCGGCGCGCCATCAACGTTACGTTGGAGGCCGGCACGATCGGAGAAATGGTGACGGTCACCAGCCAGGAAGCTGGTGTGCTGGATAGTCCGACGACTCAAGCTCTCGTTTCTAACGCCCAGATTGTCGAGCTCCCACTCAACAATAGAAACTTCATTCGATTACTCGAAGCAGGAATTCCCGGCGTCAGTTCCGATCTTTCAGACGAGACCGGATTCGGTTTGACGAGCGTCGCCAGTGTTTCCATCAACGGCATGCGCCGCAACGCGGTCAACTATTTCGTCGACGGCGTCCAGAACACCGACGTCGGTTCCAACATCACGCTCTTGTCTACACCTACGATCGACGCGATCAAGGAATTCAAAGTCCTGAGCTCGAACTACACGGCCGAGATCGGACGCTCCGGCGGCGGCGCTGTCACCATCGTGACGCGCGGCGGCGGCAACGATTTTCACGGCACGCTTTACGAGTTTGTGCGTAACGACAAATTCAATGCTAATGCCTTTTTCAATAATCGCCAGGGACGCCGCGCGGACGGTTCACTCGCCGCGCCGGTGCCCAAGCTTCGTTACAACAACTTCGGCGGAGCGTTCAGCGGTCCGGTGATGCTGCCGCACTTCGGCGAAGGCGGCCCGACGTATTGGAGCGGAAAAGGAAAGACCTTCTTCTTCTTCTCCGAAGAGGTGCGTCGCATCACTCGCGGACAACCAGACGCCAGCGGCACGGTCCCGAGTTTGGCCCAACGCGGTTTCAACGGCGGCAACTTCGATTACTCGAGCACGCTCGCGTTGCCGATCTTCCGCACGCCCGCGGGCGCGTTCGTCACCACCGCTGCCGGAAACACGCCGGTCATGGTTACGGACACGAACGGCAACCTGATTCAAGCCCGTCAAAACCAGATCTTCCGGCCGTCCGACAATCGCGCTTACGCCAACAACATCATTCCGCGCGCCGACGTCGACTTCCGCGCTATTGGACTGTTGAATGCCTATCCGCTGGCGAATAGTCCGACGAACCCGAACGGTTTCCTCTTCAGCTTGATCGGTGTGCTGGACACGAGACAGGAAACCTTCCGCGTCGATCACAACTTCAACCAGAACCATTCGCTGGTCGCACGTTATACGCATGACCTGAGCGAAACGGTCGAACCGCAAGGTCTGTTCTTCACCGCCGGCTTCCCCGGCATCCCTACGAGCGAAACGCGCGTTCCCGGTCAGGTTTTCGCTACTTCGCTGACGAGCCTGCTCTCGCCAACGCTGGTTAACGAAGCGACTTTCAACTTCTCGTCGAACCTGATCGCATCGGTTAACGTCGGCAAGGTTCGTCGTAGTGACTATCCCGACGCAGAGTCAATCGTAGAGGTCTTTCCGGAGAACAACCAGAACATCATTCCGCGTATCAACACGCGCTTCACTCTGTTAGGCGCCACGCAGGGCTTCAACATCGCATACAAGAACTATCTGGTCCGCGACGTCGTCACCTGGAATCGCGGCAGCCACACCTGGAAGTTTGGCGGTGAGATTTCGTGGGAAGAGAAGAACGAAAACGGAAGCAACAACACCCAGGGAACATTTGATTTTAGTGCCGTCCAGACTCAGGGACTCGTCGGCACGTCCGCAATCACCGGCACCGGTGATTCGTTCGCTTCGTTCCTGCTCGGCCGCGCGAATGCGTATACCGAAGCTGAGCGTGATGTAATTCTCAACCTGAAGTTCGGACGGCGTGAGTTCTTCGTCCAGGACACCTGGAAAGCCAGACCGAACCTGACGCTCGACTTGGGCGTGAGATACCAGTACTACGTTCCCGCCGTCGACGAAAACGACATCTACGCCTCGTTCGATCCGGCGTTGTTCAACCCGTCGAAGGTGGTCTGCACGACTCCCGCTTGCACGGCGTTTTCACTGGCACAGACCGATCCGCTCAACGGCATCGGCATCGCGGGCCAGACGTCGCGCTTCGGGCGCCGGATCCATCCTTCAGACAAGAACAATTTCAGTCCGCGCCTCGGGTTGGCCTGGTCGCCGACCTACGAGAGCGGTCTCGGACGGTTCCTGTTTGGCGAGCCAAACAAGAGCGTCGTTCGCGCCGGTTACGGTTTCTACTACGACCAGGCGCTGATTGGCATTTTCGAACAGGCAGCGTTCACGTCGCCGCCGTTCAGCCAGCTGCCGACTTTCACCAGCACGCCGACAAACGTGGTCACGTTCTCGAATCCGAACGCCGGCACACCGCCGGGAACGCTCGCGGCGAGAGCACTGATCGCCGTCGCCAACGACTTCAAGGCGCCGGAAACACAGCAGTGGTCGCTCGGCATGCAGCGCGAGATCTTCCGCAATGCGGTGCTCGACGTTGCCTATGTTGGAACGAAGGGCGACTTCCTGATTCGCCGTCGCAACATCAACTTCCAGGAACCTGACGACATCGTCCGCGTCGGTCTCGCCAACGCGGGAACGTTGCGGCCGTTCCTCGGTTATGGCGCGATCACCTACATCGAGACCAGTGCGCGTTCTCGCTATCACGGTCTGCTCTCGTCGTTCAACTACCGGTTCAGCAACCGGCTGACGTTTACGGCGGCGTACACGTGGAGCAAGAACATGACCGACTCCACGAACGACCGCGACGCGATCGACGATCCGCAGAACCCGTTCGACACGACGACTGAATATGCCGAGGCCCGCACTTCAAGGCCGCACATCTTCAGCGCGAGTTACGTGTACGAGTTTCCGTGGTTCAGCAAGAGTGCGAGCTCGGCGAAGCGTTTGTTGCTGGGTGGTTATCAGATCTCCGGCATCACCAACTTCGAATCGGGCGCGCCGGTTCCGCGCGTTGCCGTAAGCGATTCGCTGAGCGGTCAGCGCGGCACTTATCCAAACCGGATCTCGGATCCCGGCGCCGGTCTCGCAGGCACCATCGACCCGCGGACCACGCTGCCGTTCATCTTCGATCCGACCGCGTTCTCAGTGAACGCGATCGGCACCTACGGCAACGCGGGACGTTCGTTCTCGCGTCTGCCCGGAAGAAACCAGACGAACTTGTCGCTGGTGAAGAATATCTACTTCAACAGCGAGAAGACGTTCTATCTGCAGCTTCGCGCCGAGGCGTTCAATGTGTTCAATCACACGCAGTTCGTGATGGCGGCGGGCACGGCGACAACCTTCCCGGTGACTGGAAATCCGGCTGACACGCTTGGCTTTGCGCGTCCGACGGGCACGCGGCCTGCGCGTGAGTGGCAGTTCGCCGGCAAGCTGTACTTCTAAGGTGAGTTAGTTCGATTAATCTTCAATCCGTGTTTCCTGAGCCGCTGTTTCGGGAAACACGGATTTTGTTTTTATGACTCTGGTTCTCAACAATGCGCGTATCGTTTTGCCGGATCGCGAGATCGCTCGCGGCTCAGTGACGATCGAAGACGGGCGCATTGCCTCGATTGCTGAAGGGGCTGGTGAAGGATTGGATCTGTCAGGATCCGTTTTGATGCCGGGTATTATCGATGTCCACATTCATGGCGCGGTGGGGATCGATGTGATGGATGCGGCGAAAGACGGGCTGACGTCGATTTCTGAGTACCTTGCTTCACAGGGTGTGACCGCCTGGATGCCGACGTTTGTTCCTGCATCCGATCAGAATTACGCGAGTGCTACTGCGGTCATTGCTGAGGCGGCAAAAGACTCGTCGGGAGCGCGTATTGTCGGTGTTCACTACGAGGGACCGTTTGTTAACTCGAAGCAATGTGGCGCTCTGCATACCGAATACTTCAAGACCTATTCGCGTCCTGAAGACCTCGATTTTTTAATTACTCCCGAGAATGCCATGCGGATGATCACGCTTGCGCCGGAGGTTGATGGCGGCATCGAGCTGGTGCGGGAGTTGAAGCGACGCGGTTGGGTGATTTCGATCGGCCACACGCGAGCGGATTTGAAAGTGCTTGACGATGCGTGTGACGCTGGGGCATGTCACATGACGCACTTCATGAATGCGATGGCGCCGTTACATCACCGCACGCCTGGCCCAATTGCGTGGGGCTTGTTGCGCGACGACGTCACTTTCGATGTGATTGCCGATGGTATTCATCTTGATCCGTTTACGCTGCGTTTGTTGATGAAAATAAAAGGCGAGCACCGGATCAGCTTGATTAGCGACGCAATTGCCGCTGCGGGCAGGGGAGATGGTGATTATCAAATCTGGGGCGAGACGATCACGGTTAAAGATGGTCGTACGAGCAATGCCGCCGGCAGCATTGCCGGATCAGTCATCAGCCTGCTCGACGCTGTACGGATGATGCGCTCGCTTGGCGTGTCGTACGTCGAATTGGCTGCCATTGCTGCTTCAAATCCCGCAACGTTGCTGGGTATCGATCGCGAGTGCGGCTCTATTGAGATAGGGAAGCGCGCGGATCTCGTGGCGTTGGATGATGCAGGAAACGTGAAGCTAACGTTGATCGGCGGCGACGTGGCTTTTCGCGCGTGAGATACCATAGCCGCCGATAAGCACCAGCGCGAACCCGAGTAGTACGTGGACCACGTCGTCGACGTAGGTCCAGTGAAAGTACTGGATCGGTGTCAGACCAACCACGCTCGCCAGCACCTGGTACAAATCGATCAAACCGAAGCCGAGATTGAACGCGCTCGCGGGCAGGTCGCTTTTAAGCGACATCAAGAGTAGACCTAGCGTGCCGAAGATGAGGTGGAAGATGTTGTACGGCGCGGCGCTGCTCATCAGGCTGTACTGTTCGGGTATGACGAACCCGGCGATGCCCGTCAGCACCAGCAGCGGTGCGATGATCATCAAGGTCTTCTGATTAAGCGTTTTGTTTTCCATCGTCGTAGAAGCCGGCGCGAGCGTAGGATTGGTCGACAAGTTCGATCGGATGGCAGACCTGAAGGTCCATTCCGGCCAGCGTCGCACCGGCGCCGATCTGCATCTGGCAGCCGGCGTTGCCTGTAGCTAGTATAGCCGCATCGGTGTCGTCCACGTGGGCCAATTTCTCGTTCAATACCTGGCTCGACAATTCCGGCTGCAACATGTTGTAAATGCCAGCCGCTCCGCAACATCTTTCGGCGCCTGTGAGCGGGACGAGGTTGAGTCCCCGAATGCTCTGCAATGACCGTAGCGATGCCTCGCCCGCGCGTTGTCCGTAGAGAAGATGGCATGACAGATCGCAAGTCACCTTAGTCTCGACGGGATCGTTTGCGGCGCGCATCTCAACGGTTGCGAGTTGTTGGCTAACGTCGCGGACGCGCGCGCTGAACTGTCGCGCTTGTTCGGCGACGGCCTTGTCGTCTGACAGCAAGTGGCCGTAGGTTGCGAGCATCGCGCCGCAGCCGCCGGCGTTGGTTACGATTGGCGCGTCGGATTTGTCGAACGCGGCGAGGTTCTTGCGCGCGAGTTCGCGTGCGCCTTCGAGATCACCCGCGTGTGCGTGCAGCGCGCCGCAACAGACCTGCGACTCCGGTGTCTCTACTTTAAAACCGTTAGCTTGCAATACGCGCCTCGTCGCCCTGTTCACTCGCGCAAAGAGTCCTTCTCCTACACAGCCCTTAAATAACAATACGGGCGCCCCGGCGGTTGGGATTTGATCCGTGGTTTGCTCTTTGAAGATCGGCCGCGAACTCTCGAGTAGCGCCATCGGGAACTTCATTAAACCCAATTTCAACATCAATCTCGCCAGTCCGAGATCGCGAAATATGCGGGCCGCACCAAACATCAACCGCAACCGAGCCGGCGATAACCAGATATGCCGCAACGCAAACCGCAACGACTTACTGGTCCAATCCTGTTTCGGCTGCGCGTGCAACAACTCCTCGCGGCTCGCCTCGAGCAGTTGCCCGTAGTGAACGCCCGCAGGGCACGCCTGCTCACACGCGCGGCAACCGAGACACCGATCGATGTGCCTGGCGAACGCCTCCGACGTATTCTCCAGCCGCCCCTCAGCCACCGCGCGCATGAGATAAATCCTCCCGCGCGGCGAATCGTTCTCATTCCCCGTCACGACATACGTCGGACACGCCTCCAGACACAGCCCGCAATGAATACACGCGAGCAGCTTCTGCTCTTCAGCAGCCAGCGCGGTTGTAATGGAAGTTAGGGCCAAAGCTGGGACACGATAGTTGAAAGGTCGACAAACTCCAGATGTTCAAGCAAAGATGGTTCTGTTATCATTCGACGCATGGATTATAGCAAGATCATTCGAATCGAACCGGGCAAGCGAAGCGGGAAACCAAATATTCGCGGCACACGAATGACCGTCACTGACGTGTTGGAATACCTTGCCGGCGGTATGACTGAAGAAGAGATCCTTGCAGAATTCCCAGACCTTACCTCTGAGGACATAAAAGCATGCTTGGCGTTTGCTGCGGATCGCGAACGTAAGCTCGCTATGCTGCCTGAGCATGAAACTGCTGTTTGATCAGAATCTCTCGCCGCGTCTTCCTCGTCTGTTAGCTGATATCTATACCCTGATAGCGTGCATGTACGTGATGTAGGGTTGCGCGATGCCGATGACTTGATGATCTGGGACTATGCTGAAGTTCATGGCTACTCGATTGTCTCGAAGGATTCCGATTTTCAACAACGAAGCTTATTGGTTGGCGCACCTCCGAAGTTCATCTGGTTGAGAGTCGGTAACTGTTCGGTCGCGCAAACTGAAAGCCTACTGAGAACCTACTCCGCTGCCATACACACGTTCTATCTCGACGACTCAAAGTCTCACCTGATGCTGCCCTGAGTACTAGTAGCCGGCAGCTAATCCGTCGCTGCGTCGGGGGTCGGTGGCGCCGAGGCGGACGCCGGTCTTTTCCTCGATCATGATGCCCTCGGCGTCGCCCAGGGTACGTTGCTTGGCGAGGGCATGGCCGCGCGAGGTCAGGGCGCGTTGAGTGTCGCCCGATAGACCATACGGCTCGCCGACGAGCTCGTCCGGCAGCCACTGATGATGAATGCGCGGCGCGTCGATCGCTTGTTGGATGTTCATCTCGTAGTCGATCACGTTGGTGATGACGCAGAGGACGGTGTTGATGATCGTCGGGCCGCCGGGGCTGCCGACAGTGAACCAGAGGCTGCCGTCTTTGCGCAGCACGATCGTCGGCGTCATCGCCGAAAGCGGGCGCTTGCGCGGCGCGACTGCGTTGCGTTCGCCCTGGATTAAACCGTACATGTTCGCCGTCCCGGGTTTAGCGGCGAAGTCGTCCATCTCATTGTTGAGAATGATGCCCGCGCCTTTTACCGTTGCCGACGATCCATACGAGTCGTTCAACGTGTAGGTGTTGGCGACGGCGTTACCTTCAGCGTCAACGACCGTGAAGTGCGTCGTGTCGTCTGATTCGTAACCGGCCGGACGGCCGGCGCGCACTTCGGCGCTCGTCGATGCGCGATCCGTTTTGATCGTCGAGCGCAACGTCTTTGCATACGACTTATCGATTAGACCGGCGATGGGGACTTTGACGAAATCCGTGTCGCCCATGTACTCCGCGCGGTCCGCGAACGCTCGGCGCATCGCTTCAGCCATCAGGTGATAGCGCTCCGAAGAGCTCGCTTCAAACTTCTGAAGATCGTAGCCTTCGAGGATGTTGAGCATCTCGATCAGCACCGCGCCGCCTGACGAGGGCGGCGGCATCGAGATGATCTCGTGACCGCGATAGTTTCCGCGTAACGGCGTGCGCTCCTTGGCGACGTATCCGCGCAGGTCGTCGAGCGTCATCAGCCCGTTGTTACGTTTCATGTCGGCGACGATCATCCGCGCCGTTTCACCTTCGTAAAACTCGTCCGGTCCGAAGCGTTGCAAACGCGCAAACGTCGCGGCAAGTTCCGGCTGTCGAAACAGTTCGCCTTCGTCGTAAAACTTGCCGCCCTTGAGATAGATGCGCTTCGTTTCAGGGTATTTCGAAAGGTAGTCTTTACTGAAGCGGAGCGAACGCGCGAGCGAGTGCGTGACGACAAAACCGTTTGCCGCAAGCCGGCGCGCGGGTTCGACGAGTTGACGCCAGGTGAGCTTGCCCGAGCCGTATTTTTTCAACGCCAACTGCATCCCTCGCACCGTTCCCGGCACACCCGCGGCGCGATATCCGACGAGCGATCCGCCTTCGCCCTCGATCAGTTTCCCGTTTTTGTCGAGATAGACGTCGCGGTGCGCAGCGGCGGGCGCCATTTCGCGGTAGTCGATGGCAGTCGTGCGGCCGTCCTTCAGACGAATCATCATGAACCCGCCGCCCCCAAGATTGCCCGCGGCAGGATGCGTGACAGCCAGCGCGAAGGCGACGGCGATCGCGGCGTCGACAGCGTTACCACCGCGCTTCATGATCTCGACGCCGACGCGCGACGCGACTTCGTTGGTTGACGCGACCATGCCATGCCTGGCGCGGACCGGTTCGCGCGCCATAGTGACGAGCGTCTGGCTCAGCAGCAGCGCAGTTATCAGAAAAAGTCTTATGACTCTGTGAAGTGCGTTCATGTTTGCACCCTGAATAGGTTTGATGGATCCAATTGCTGTTTGACTCGTTGCATCAACGGGTCCAGTGGACACGGATTCGTTTTCTGAGTCTCATTATCCACCATTCTTATCCGCCCGTCCGCTGCTCCGATCTGCCAGAGCGCACCGGCGACGTCGATATCTTTAATGAAGGCGGGGAGCTGGGTGGGAAGCACAGCGGCATTGTGTCCGAATGAAGCGGACGCGATCGATCGCCAGATCCACTCATCATCGGCAATAACTTCACCACGGATCTGTTCGATTTGATATCTAACACCCACTTCATTGCCCGCAAATCTCACCAATAAGACGGGCTCAACGGCGTCAAGCCCAATTACCTTCGCGAAAGCTGGCGACACGATCTCCACCGCGACTGGAAACAATCGTGCGGCGACAATCTCATGCGCCTTGTTCAAAAGATCGAGGATGGCGCCCTTTATAACAACGGTCGCCTCACGTTCCGGTCGTGGCCTCAGCTTGAAATTCAGTTCGGTGATGATGCCCAAACTGCCGTAACTGCCGGTGAACAACTTCGTCAGATCGTAACCCGCGACGTTCTTCACCACGCGCCCGCCGGTCCGGATCAAGCTGCCATCCGCGAGCACGACTTTCATTCCGATCACCATTCCACGCGGACGGCCGTAACCAAACTGTTGCGGGCCGCCAATACCGGTGGCGACAACGCCTCCGAGCGTCGCGCTTCCGTCGTTCGGCGGATCGAGTGGCAGCCATTGACCATTTTCGTTCAGTTTGGAATTGAACTCCGTTAACTTCACGCCGGCTTGTGCAACAGCGATCAAGTCCGCCGGTTCATGTTCGATGATCTGATTTAGACGGGCCGTACTGACAATGAGATCCGCGTTTCCTTGAGACCCGCCTGTCGGCATCACACTCAAACCTTGAAGCGCGGCGAGTTTTATTACTTCTGAGACTTCGTCAACCGAACCCGGCGAGACCAACACGGATTTATCGAATGAAGAAACATTCTCGTCCCCAACGATCTCGGCCAGTGAAGAGCGCGGTGGTCCAGAAGAAGAAGAGTGCGATGGTTTGACAGGTATCGGTTCGAGCGGTTGTGCAATCGCTTTCGCTTCACCACAGCCGCGCAGCATCGGAACAATCTTCCCCGGATTGCACAGACCCGACGGATCGAACGCCGCCCTCACGCTCAACATCGCATTCATATCAGCGTCGGAAAACACCAGCGGCAAATAGTCGCGCTTATCCAATCCAACGCCATGCTCGCCCGTTATCGTCCCTCCGACTCCGACGCAGACTTCCATCAACTCCCGCCCGGCCTCGCGCACTCTCAACACCTGGTCTGCGAATCGAGAATCGTAACAGATCAACGGATGCAGATTTCCGTCGCCGGCATGAAACACGTTTGCGATCCGCAGTTCATAACGTGCAGCGATCTCGTAAGCCGCCCCGAGCACTTCCGGCAGACGCGAACGAGGAACAACCGCGTCCTGGATCATCGAATCCGGCGTGATGCGTCCCATCGCGCCAAACGCGCCCTTGCGCGCCGCCCACAATTGCTTCCGTTCAGCTTCGTCACGCGCGTTGCGGCAACTACGCGCGCCATACTCCATGCAGATCGATCTTACGCGTTCGGCTTCGACGTCGATGCCCGCCTCAATCCCGTCCAACTCGATTAGCAATGCGGCGCCCGCGTCCGGCGGCAATCCCGCCGCAAAGATGCTCGCCTCGACCGCCCGAATGATCTCGCGGTCCATCATCTCGAGTGCCGCCGGCATCATGCCGGCGGCGATGATTGCCGACACGGCATGACTCGCATCGTTCACTTCGCCAAACTCCGCCAACAGGGTGCGCACTGCCGGAGGAACCTGCGACAACCGCAGCGTCGCTTCGGTGGCGATACCGAACGTCCCTTCAGATCCGATGAAAGTTCCGAGAAGGTCGTAACCCTGCGCTTCAATCCCCGCGCCGCCTAAATCAACTATCTCTCCGCCCGCCAGCACGACCTTACATCCAAGCACGTGGTCCGTCGTCGTCCCATACTTCAAACAGTGAATGCCGCCTGCACTCTCCGCGATGTTTCCCCCGATCGTGCACGAGGGCTGGCTCGACGGATCGGGAACGTAATACAACCCGTGCGCCGCGACCGCTCGCGACACGTCGAGATTGACCACGCCCGGCTGCACAACAGCTAGACGGTTCTCCGGATCGATGCGCAGAATCTTGCGCATTCGCGCGAGCTCGATCACGACGCCTGAATCCAGCGCGAGAGCGCCGCCTGACAGGCCAGTGCCGGCGCCGCGCGGCGTGAACGGAACCTTCGCTCGCGCGAGTTCACGCATGACTTCCGCCACCTCTTCAGTCGACGACGGAAAGACAACTGCACGAGGACGATGCTTGTGATGCGTCAGGCCGTCGCATTCGTAGACCAATAGCTCGTCAGGTTTGGAGAGAACGTGCTCGCGCCCTACGATCGCACTCAGATTTTTGATTAGGTCATCCACTAGACAATTACTCACAGTGTACCGCACGGGCAGTGATAGACTATAGTCATGACTCGAATATTCACCCTCTTCTGTGTTCTGACTGTGACGCTCATGAATCTTCCCGTTGGAGCTGAGACGCCCGCACTCGTCGCCGACACGATCATCGTGAACGCAATCGTGCACACGATGGATCCCGCGCGTCCGACCGCCGAGGCCGTGGCCATCTTCGGCAATCGCATCGTCGCCGTCGGATCGACTAATGAAATCAAGAAGCTTGCCGGATCTGGCACCCGCACGATCGACGCGAAGCAGCAGCTCGTCCTTCCCGGATTCAACGATGCGCACACGCATTTTTTGACTGGCGGTTTCCAACTCGCGAGTGTCGATCTTCGCACCGCTGCGAACCAGCAGGAGTTCGCGTCGCGCATCCGCGAGTTTGCCGCCAAGCTGCCGAAAGGCCGCTGGGTCACGGGCGGTGATTGGGACCACGAACGTTGGCCCGACGCTAAGTTGCCGACCAAAGAACTGATCGACAGTTTCACTCCGGACACGCCCGTGTTCGTCAATCGACTCGACAGTCACATGGCGCTCGCAAACAGCGCCGCACTGCGATTCGCCGGCGTCACACGTCAAACAACTGATCCGCCGGGCGGCGTGATCGTCCGCGACAAGAACGGCGAACCGACCGGGATTCTGAAAGACGCCGCGATGGGTTTCGTCTTCAAAGTGGTGCCGCCTAAGAGTTTCGACGAGAAAATCGCTGCCGCGCGCGCCGCAACGGACCATGCCGCGAAACTCGGCGTCACCAGCATTCAGGACATGTCTGCCGGAACAGACGTCGGCGCGTATCAAGCGCTGTTGGATCGCGGTGAGTTGAAGACGCGAGTCTACGCCGTTGCCCCGCTGCCCGCGTGGGAACGCCTGGCGCGGACCGGAGTGCGCGCGCACTTTGGCAGCGAGATGTTGCGTGTTGGCGGACTGAAAGGTTTTGCCGACGGCAGCCTGGGATCGACGACCGCGCTCTTCTATGAGCCATACAAAGACGAGCCCGGAACAAGCGGAATCGCCGGCGACGAGATGTATCCCGATGGCGCGATGCTTCAACGAGTCGTCGAAGCCGATCGCGCAGGCTTGCAGATCCTGATTCACGCCATCGGCGACCGCGCGAACGATCTGATTCTTAGCATCTACGAAAAGGTCGCACGCGAGAACGGCCCACGCGACCGCCGCTTTCGCATCGAGCACGCGCAACATCTTCGCGCACAGGACATCGCGCGCTTCGGACGCGATAAGGTGATCGCCTCGATGCAGCCGTACCACGCGATCGACGACGGACGTTGGGCCGAAAAACGGATCGGAAAAGAACGCGCGAAGACAACGTATCCGTTCCGTTCTTTGATCGACTCAGGCGCGACGCTCGCCTTCGGCACCGACTGGACCGTCGCTCCACTCAATCCGATGTTGACGATCTACGCGGCCGTCACGCGCCGCACACTCGACGGCAAGAACGCGAATGGCTGGGTTCCGGAAC